>NZ_JAAMFN010000034.1 GCF_013376095.1 Arthrobacter sp. SDTb3-6
CACCGGTGTTACATCGGGTGTAGACACAAAAACCCCTCTGGGAAGGAACGAAAAATTTTCTGCCCGCGAACGTGGCATGCCACACGGGTACGCCCATTCTATTCCCGGAAGCGGCCGGCGTTGAAACCCGTGTCAACGCCCCGCGGGCAGATTGCCGTTCAGCGCCTGGCGGCGTACAGTGGCGACCCGCTGGATGATGGTCACCAGGCTGGCGACCGCCAGCAGGACCAGGACGACGGCGAGCACGGCCTGCGGGATGCCCAGGCCCACCAGCCCGGTCGCCACGAGCACCACCACGAGGCGGTCCGAGCGCTCGGCGATGCCGACATTCGCCGTCATGCCCAGGCCCTCGGCGCGCGCCTTGGCGTAGGAAACGATTGAGCCCAGGACCAGGCAGGTGAGGGCCATGGCTGCGATGAAGTGGTTGTGCCCGCCGGTGTAGAACCAGACCACGATCCCGGCAAAGACGGCGCCATCGCCCACCCGGTCAAGGGTGGAATCCAGGAAGGCCCCCCATTTGCCGGACCGGTCCAGCATGCGGGCCATGAGCCCGTCGAGGATGTCGGAGAAGACGAAGACCGTGATGACCACGGTGCCCCAGAACAACTGCCCCATGGGGTACCCGATGAGGGCGCCCGCCGCCACGCCCAGGGTGCCGATGATGGTGACGGCGTCCGGTGACACCTTCAGGCGCACCAGCAGCGCCGCAACCGGTGTAAAGATGGCTGCGAACAGCGCGCGGGCGTACTTGTTCAGCATTGATGGTTCCTCGTCCTGGTAGGTGCCTGCTAGCCGATTCCGCCCCAGGCGCCGGCGATCTGCCCACGCGCGTCTCCGAGGGTCTGGGTGATGGCCTTGGTCCCGGCGATGATGGGCAGGAAGTTTCCGTCCCCGCCCCAGCGCGGCACAATGTGCTGGTGCAGGTGAGAGGCAATGCCTGCACCTCCCGTGACGCCCTGGTTCATCCCCAGGTTGAATCCCGACGGGTTGGACACGGCCCGCAACACGCGCATGGCCTGTTGGGACAGCTCGGCGAACTCCGCCGTCTCGGCCACGGTCAGGTCCGTGTAGTCGGGCACGTGCCGGTACGGGCACACCAGCAGGTGGCCCGGGTTGTACGGAAACAGGTTCAGCACCACATAGGCCAGGCTGCCGCGGTGGACAATGAGGGATTCCTCGTCGCTTCGCCCCGGGGCCTCGCAGAACGGGCAGTTGTGCGTGCCGGTGACCTGCTCCTGCCCGCCCTTGACATAGGCCAGGCGGTGCGGCGTCCAGAGCCGCTGAAAGGCATCCGGCACACCTGGAAGCTCAAAGTCGTCCTGCATGGACGCCACACCCTGTTCACTCACGCCGTGCGGTTCCTGACGGCTTCAACGATGCGGCGCACGGCTTCGTCAACGGCCACGCCGTTGTCCTGGCTGCCGTCGCGGAAGCGGAAGGAGACCGCGTTGGCGTCGGCGTCGTCGCCGCCGGCGATCAGCACAAACGGCACCTTTTCCTTGCTGGCCGTGCGGATCTTCTTGGGGAACCGGTCGCTGGAGGTGTCCACCTCGGCACGGATGCCCTGCTGCTTGAGCTTGGCCACGACGTCGAACATGTAGTCGTTGAATGCCTCGGCAACCGGGATGGCCACCACCTGGACGGGCGAAAGCCAGGCCGGGAAAGCGCCCGCGTAGTGTTCGGTCAACACGCCCATGAAGCGCTCCACCGAGCCAAAGAGGGCGCGGTGGATCATGACCGGGCGCTGGCGGGTGCCGTCGGCCGCCTGGTACTCCAGTTCAAAACGCTCGGGCAGGTTGAAGTCCAGCTGGATGGTGGACATCTGCCAGGTGCGGCCCAGCGCATCCTTGGCCTGGACGGAGATCTTCGGTCCGTAGAACGCCGCGCCGCCGGGATCGGCCACCAGTTCGAGCCCGGAAGCCGTGGCAACGTCGGCCAGCGTCTGGGTGGCTTCCTCCCAGACCTCGTCGGAGCCGACGAACTTTTCCGGGTCCTTGGTGGAGAGCTCCAGGTAGAAGTCGTTCAGCCCGTAGTCCTTCAAGAGGGACAGCACGAAGTTCAGCGTCTCGGTGAGCTCGTCCTTCATCTGCTCCTTGCTGCAGTAGATGTGGGCGTCGTCCTGTGTCATGCCGCGCACGCGGGTGAGGCCGTGGACCACGCCGGACTTCTCGTAGCGGTAGACCGAGCCGAACTCGAACAGGCGCAGCGGCAGTTCGCGGTAGGACCGTCCGCGGGAGCGGAAGATCAGGTTGTGCATGGGGCAGTTCATGGGCTTGAGGTAGTAGTCCTGGCCGGGCTTGCGCACCGTGCCGTCCTCATTGAGTTCGGCGTCCACGTGCATGGGCGGGAACATGCCGTCCTTGTACCAGTCCAGGTGGCCGGACACCTCGTACAGGTGGCCCTTGGTGATGTGGGGGGTGTAGACGAAGTCGTAGCCGGCCTCCACGTGGCGCTTGCGCGAGTAGTCCTCCATCTCCTTGCGGATGATGCCGCCCTTGGGGTGGAAGACGGGCAGGCCGGAGCCCAGCTCGTCGGGGAAAGAGAACAGGTCAAGTTCGACGCCGAGCTTGCGGTGGTCCCGGCGCTCGGCCTCCGCGATGCGTTCCTGGTAGGCCTTCAGCGCCTCCTTGGTGGGCCACGCCGTGCCGTAGATGCGCTGCAGCTGCTGGTTTTTCTGGTTGCCCAGCCAGTACGCGGCGGAGGTGCGTGTCAGGGCAAAGGCGTTGGAGATCAGCTTGGTGTTGGGCAGGTGCGGGCCGCGGCACAGGTCGCACCAGACCTCCTCCCCGCTCTTGCGGTCAATGTTGGAGTAGATGGTGATGTCACCGGCTCCCACCTCGACGTTGACCCCTTCGCCGGCCGTGTCGGCGTCGGAAGCCTTGCCCAGCAGTTCCAGCTTGTAGGGCTCGTTGGCCATGGCTTCGCGGGCCTCGGCCTCGGAGACGACGCGGCGGGCGAACCTTTGGTTTTGGTTGACGATCTTCTGCATCATCTTCTCAAGCGTCTTCAGGTCCTCGGGCGTGAAAGGCTCGGCGACGTCAAAGTCAAAGTAGAAGCCGTCGGTGATGTAGGGGCCGATGCCGAGCTTGGCGTCGGGGCGCAGCTGCTGCACGGCCTGGGCCATGACGTGGGCCGTGGAGTGGCGCAGCACGTTCAGCCCGTCCGGGGAGTCCACAGTGACGGGTTCAACGACGGCGCCGTCGGCCAGCGGGGTGGCCAGGTCCGTCAGGACGCCGTCCACGCGGGCCACGACAACCTCGCGGCGGTCAAAGAACAGTTCCGCACCGGTGGTGCCGGTGGCCACCGTCGTCGTCTCGCCGTCGACTTTAATGGTGATCTGTGTATCCACTGGCACGGGTAACTCCTTGATTTGTCATGTATGGCCCCTTGTCCAAGCAACATACGGGGGTTGCTGTGGGCCTCCTTGATCGTATCGGTTTCGCGCAGCGCCAACCAACCCGGCCGGGCACGCACCTTCCGGCGCCGCTTGGCCGGTCCGGTGGTCCAATCCCTCGGACTCCATGAGCCGGGCCAGGCCGGCGACGGTCGGTTCCGGCTTTCCCGGCGCGGGGTGCCGGGAGTCCTGCGGCCTTCGCGGGTCCTGGAGGCAGCCCGGGCCCGGCAGGGTTTCCGGCCGGCCCAGGTCCCAGGCCTCCAGTGCCTGCAGGCTGATGCCGCGCGGGCCGGTGCGCCGGGTCAGGCCCCGGATCAGCAGCATCCGGGTGCCAAACAGCAAGGGACCGGAGCGGTCCTGGGCTTCATGGAAGAACGTGGCATCAACGCAGCCGGTGCCGTCGTCGATGCTGATGAACACCACGCGCCGCCCGCCGCGCATGGGCGGGGTCTGGGTGGCCACGCGCACCCCGGCCACCAGCACCTCGGAGTTGTTGCGCAGCCCCAGCAGCCGGTCCGAGGTCGTCACGCCAAGTTCGGCCAGCAGCGGGGCATAGCTGTCCATCAGGTGCGCGCTGGCGTCCAGTGCGAGCAGGTCCAGCTCGGTGCGCACGGTCTCCGCCTGGGTGGGTGCGGGAAGCCTGGCCGGCAGGGTGCCCAGCTCCAACTCCCCCAGCGGCAGGTGCAGCTGCCCTTCCATCGGCTCGTTGTGCCTGCCGGATTTCGGTGCCGGCAGGCTGTTGACATGGGCCACCAGGTCCGCCCGGTTGGCCGTGTTGCCGGTGGCCTGCTGGGCGCTGCGCTGCAGGGAGTCCAGGGCACCGAGCTGGGCCAGCCGCTTCAGGACGGGCCGGGACACCCGGGCCCGGCTGCGCAGGTCCGCCAGGGAGTCGTAGGGCTGCCCGGCCACAATCCGCTTCAGTTCCGTGCCGGACAGCCCGTACACGTCCGCCAGGCTCAGCCGGATCCCCGTCACTTCCTCCCCGGCCGCTTCCCTTCCGGCCGTTGCGCAGCCAGTTGCGCCGCCCGTTGCTCCGCCGCTGTTCCCGCCGCTCCCGCCAGGAACGGCCCGCGTGCGTTCGGCCCGGTAGGAGCCGGTGCTGGCGTTCACGTCCAGGGGCAGGATGGGGATGCCCATCCGCCGGGCCTCCGCCACGAGCAGCCGGCGCGGGTACATGCCGGGGTCGTGTTCCCACAGCCCGGCCAAAAACTCCGCCGGGTGGTGGGCCTTCAGCCAGGCCGACTGGTAGGTGGGCATGGCGAAGGCGGCGCCGTGGGCCTTGCAAAAGCCGAAGCTGCCGAAGGCCTTCAGCGTCTCCCACACCTCCTCGATGGTCTCCGGGCCGTATCCCTTGGCGCGGGCGCTGGTGCGGAAGAAGGCCTCCACGGCCGGTTCCTGCTCCGGATTGCCCAGCCGGCGTCGGTGCTCGTCGGCGTGGGACAGGGAGCAGCCCGTCATGACGTGGAAGGTGCGCAGCACCTGCTCGTGGAACACCGTCACCCCGTGCGTTTCGGCCAGGGCGGGCTTGAGATCCGGGTGCGCATAGTGTTCGGGGGCAAAGCCGTGCCGGTTTTCCAGGTAGGGCTTGACCATGTTCGACTTCATGGGGCCGGGGCGGAACAGGGAGATGTCAATGATGAGGTCGTTGAACTCGCGCGGGGCCATCTTGCCCACCAGCTCGCGCTGGCCCGGGGATTCGATCTGGAAGCAGCCCAGCGTGTGGGTGCTGCGGATCAGCTCAAAGGTGGGTTCGTCGTCGAGCGGGACGGCGTCAAGGTCAATCCGGCCGTCCTCCCCCACGTAGTCCGGGCCCCGCCCGTCGGGGCCCGCCGGGTGGCGCCCCGCAGCCACCACCTCCGCCTTGGAGGGGTGCAGCCGGACCACTTCGCGCACAGCGTAGGCCATGGCGCTTTGCATGCGCACGCCCAGCACGTCCAGCTTGAGCATGCCCATCGGGTCCATGTCGTGTTTGTCGAACTGGCTCATCGGCAGGCCCAGCCCGCTGGGCTGCACCGGGGTGCGGTCCAGCAGGGTGGCATCGCCCAGGATCACCCCGCACGGGTGCATGGAAATGTGCCGGGGCAGCCGGTCCAGCCGTTCGGTGAGGTCCACCAGCAGGTCCAGCTGCGTGCCGCCGCCCAGCTCGTGGGCCTGCTCCACCCGGGCGGCAAAGTCGCGCAGCTCCGGCTTTTCCACCAGGGCCTCCCGGAAGGAGCGTGCCGAGAAGCGCCACAACTGCTTGGCGATCCCGTCCACGTCCTCCGGGTCCATGCCCAGGGCCAGCCCGGCGTCGCGCACGGCCCCGCGGGCCCGGTAGCCGTTTTGCATGCTCATCAGCGTCACGCGCCGGGGACCGAACCGTTCAAAGATGCGGTGGTAGACGTTGTGCCGTTCGGCGCTTTCCACATCGAGGTCGATGTCCGGCAGCGTGGAGCGGTCCCGGGAGAGGAAGCGTTCAAAGAGGAGGTCGTTGGCGATGGGGTCCACCGCGCTGATGCCCAACAGGTAGTTCACCAGCGACGACGCCCCGGACCCCCTCGCGGCCCGGCGCACCCCCATGCCGCGGATCATCTCCGAGACCTCGGCCACGGTCAGGAAGTAGGAGGCAAAGCCGAGGTCGTTGATGGTGTCCATTTCCATGGTGAGCCGGTCCCGGACGGCGGCCAGCCTGCCCCCGCCAATTCCGGGGAAGCGCAGGCTTAGCCCGGCCTCGGCCCGCTGCCACAGTTCCCTGGCCGGGGCCTGGGACAGGCCGAGCACGGCCGCCTCGGGGGTGACCGGCCTTTTCCAGCCCAGGTCCGCCGCCGGATCCAGCCGGCACTTGTCCGCCACCTTGAGCGTGTTGGCCCACAGCTGCTCCAGTTCCGCCGTGCCGTAGCCGCCCTGGCCAACAATCTCCCGCCCCGCCCGGTGCATGTCCGCACCGCTTTTCAGCCAGCCCTGCCCCGTGGGCTGGAGGCCGGGCAGCCGGCCCAGGGGGGTGATGGCCCGGGCGGCGTCCAGCACGTCGGCGGTGGGGGCGTCGTCCGCGGTGCAGTACCGCACGGCGTTGGCCAGCACCGCGGGGACGCCAAATTCCTCGGCCAGTTTGAGCATGCGCACCGCGCGGGTGGTGCTCAAGGGTCCCCCGGGCTCGCTGAAGTGGCTCACGACCTCAACGGCCAGGGTGCCGGCCGGCATCGCGTGCAGCCAGGCCGCAAACCTGGTCCGGGGCGCCAGGTACCGCCGCCCGCCCATGGCCCCGGCGACGTCGGAGAACGGGCCCACCAGCACGGTCAGGGCCGGTTCACCGGTTTCCGGGTCCAGCACGCCGCCGGCCAGTTCCGCCAGGGTCAGGCCCACGGGGCCCTGTTGCCGGGCGTGCGCGGCGGAGACCAGCCGGCACAGGGCCGCATACCCCGCACCGGCACGCAGCGCCCGGCCGCCGTGGGCCAGGACCACCACCCGCCCGGTCTCCACGGGCGCCGGGCGGGAACGGGACGGGCCCGCCCCGCTTCCCTGGCCGGCGTCGTCCAGGATGGCGAGGTCGACGCCCAGGATGGGGTCTATCCCGGCAGCCATGCAGGCCTGGACGTGCTTGATGGCACCATAGAGCCCGTCGCGGTCGGTGGCGGCCAGCGCGTCGGCGCCGTCGGCGGCTGCGGCCTGCACCAGGTCATCGGGCCAGGAAACCCCGTAGTGGGCGCTGTAGGCGCTGGCGGCATGCAAATGCACAAACTTAGGCACCGGGTTCCAGCTCTTCCACCGTTTCGGTTAACGCATCGTGAATTTTTATGACCCGCCACCGGCCGGACGGCAGGTACCTGACCAGGTCCAGGGTCAGCAGCGGTGCGTTGCGGGATCCGCCGTCGCGGCGGACCTGCACCCGCCAGATTTCCCTGTCCACCAGGCCCGCCCCCGTTCCCGGGGCGGCGCGGGTTTCCTCATCCCACCAGTTGCGCCGCCGGTACCAGCGCAGGGGCTCGGCGGCGAGCGTGTAGCGCCCGCCGCGCCAGGCCAGGTGCAGCGGCAGCCCGGCGGCGGTCTCCACCACCTCGATGCCTTCACTGAAAGTGCCCATGCGTGCCTGCCACCTCCGCCTGCCACACCACGCGCCATGCAGCATGTACATGGCGCCCGTTTAGTACTAGGAAATATATTCTAATAAATGTAGTGTACGCTCACTTCACGCGGCAAGAAAGTCGCCAATTGGGAAGAATTTCGCCTCGGACGGGCATTTACCGGCCCCGCCGTACGTTAAGCAATTACCTGCCACGGCACCGGCACCGGGGATCCGCCGGATCCCCGGTGCACCTTGCACTGTTGGCCCCGCAACGACATAAGGAGCGTTCCATGACAGACATGGTCACCCTCATCGCCAGGACCACGCCGCTTGAGCGGGAACTCAAAACCGCCTCCCGCACCGTGGAGGATTCCGACCTCCCCCGGCTCGGGGAGCTCTACTTCACCGCCTATGACCCGGGCCTGGCGGGCGAAACGCTGCAGGTTGCCATGGACAACATGCGTGCCTCGCTGGCCGGCAAGTACGGGCAGTTCCTGCCCAAGGCGTCCCACGTGGCGCTGGATGAAAACGACAGGATCGTGGCCGCGGTGCTCGTCGTCGAACGCGCCCTGGGTGACGACACGCCCGAGTCGCCGTTCATCATTGAACTCATTACGGACCGCAACCACCGCCGGCAGGGGCTGGCCGAGGACCTGGTCCTGGCCACGATGGACACCCTGTTCAACGAAGGGCACCAGGAGGTGGCCCTGCGCGTGGAGGAAAGCAACTCGGCCGCACTGGCCCTCTACCTGTCCCTCGACTTCCGCCGGTGGACCCCCGAGGACAGCGACGACTAGGCTGCCGGGACCGTGGAACAACGGCTGAACTTCATCACCCTGGGAGTCCGCGATGTTGCCCGCTCCCGCAGCTTTTACGTGGACGGGCTGGGCTGGACCCCGCGGCTGGAGGTGCCCGGCGACGTCCTCTTCCTGCAGGTCAACCACGGCCTGGTCCTGTCCCTGTGGAAGCGCGCCCAGATGGCCGCCGAGCTCGGGGTCCCGGAAGACGGGCTGCGCGCTGACATTGCCGCCCTCACGCTGAGCCACAATGTGAGCAGTCCCGCCGAGGTCGACGCCGTGGTGGGCCAGGCGCGGGAGGCGGGGGCCGACGTCGCAAGTCCGCCCAGGCAGCAGCCCTGGGGCGGGTACAGCGGCTACTTCGCCGACCCGGACGGCTTCCGCTGGGAAGTGGCCTACAACCCCACCTGGGCCGTGGACGACGCCGGGCACGTGACGGTCTGAGCCCTGCCGCGGCCCGGCCGGTTTTTAGGCCGCTCCCGCCGCGTGCGGGTGCTGCGACGCGGCAGCCTCGCTGCCAAGGTCTGCCAGTGCCAAGGGGAATGCGGGGTGCTCCGGCAGCGGGAACGTTGACGTGACTGCCAGTCCCGCGTCCACCTGGAGCATCTCCCCCGAACCCAGCAGGCGCCAGCCGGGGTCGGCGTCCATGGGCTCGCTGGCAACCACCAGGGACGCCTGGTTGGCGAGGCTTGGGCTGTGGGCATGGATCCGGGGGCTGCCGGCCTGCAGCTGGGCACCGCGCCCGTGGCCGCCGGGGCGGCGCTCCAGGACGTAAAGCCCATGGGTTTCGGGGTAGCGCAGCGCCCACAGGCCGGTGCCGGTCGTGATGATGAGGTTCAGGCTGTACACGGGCAGCGCCGCCACCACCCACGCCATGGCCGCGGCGAGCCCGGCGCCGAGGTCGCCCCCGGCGAGCCGCGTCTCGGCCGTGATGAGGGCGAACAGCCGCTCGCTGTCCGTTTCACCGCGGACAAGCCCCGCCCCGCCCCGTTCAAGAATGCGCGCGTCCAGCCGGTCCAGGCCGTGCACCACCCCGTTGTGCGCGAACAGCCGCCCGTCGAGTTCGAACGGGTGGGTGTTTTCCAGGGTGTGCGCCCCGGTGGACGCGTACCGCACGTGCGCCAGGAAGGTGGTGCCCTCCAGGGTCCGTGCCGACGAGGCAAAGGCGGCATCGTGCCAGGCGGCCATGGGCTGTTTGCTGACCACGGGCGTCCCCGGGCCGTTGAACACGCCGATCCCCGTCCCGTCCGGGGCGCGGTGGCTCTGCGCCTGAAGGCTGTCCGGCGCCTTCAGCAGCCAAAACGTGGCCGTGACGGCGTCCCTGCCTGCATGCAGCCCAAAAAGCCGGCACATGTCCCCCGCCCTCCCCTCCGCAGCGCAGCCACGATGTGTGCGCCCGTGCCTTGAGTATGGCAGGGCGGGCGGGCACCTGTCGGGAACCGCACGCGGCCGTCCCCGGCCGCCCCTGCCCGCGGCTGTGAATCCGCTGGGACTTCCCGGGAAATTGGGCCGTTTGGGCCTGGCCGCCAGGCGCGCCGTGTGACGATGGGAGCCGGGGCCCGGAGCAGTGAGGGCCAAGGATTCACCGGGCGTGGGGCACCGGCAAGGAGCAAAGCCATGGGCCTGTACGAGCAATTGATTCTGCGTGACCGCCGGCGGCTGCGCCGTCGGCGGATCACGCTCGCGGTGCTGGCGGCGGTGGTGGCCGCCGTGATGGTGGCGGTGGCCTTCGTTGTCGCCACCGTGGTCCAGGCCAACGACAACATCCTGCGTTCCCGGGCCCTGGACGGGGCCCAATCGGTGGCAAAGCTGACCAAGGACACCAACATCCTCGTGATGGGCCTCGACTCACGTGTTGACGAAAAGGGCAAACCACTCTCCGCTGCCGTCTACAGCGCCCTGGACGCCGGCAACCAAAGCACCGGAGGCTACAACGCCAACGTGTTGATGCTGGTGCACATTCCGGCCGACGGTTCCAAGGCCACGGCCATGTCGATCCCCCGCGACGACTATGTGCACCTCGCCGGCATTCCCGGCCAGGACCTGCATGCAAAGATCAAGGAAGCCTACGGCTATGGGCTGGCTGCCGAACAGACCGCACTGCTGGCCGCCGGCAAGCCCAACGACCAGGCCACGTACCAGCAGGCCCGGGAGGCCGGGCGCAGGGCCGAGATCGCGACGGTCTCCCAGTTCCTGGGCAGCGTACACATCGACCACTTCGTGGAGGTGACCATGGCGGGCTTCTATGAGGTGGCCCAGGCCGTGGCCCCGATCACTGTCTGCGTCAACCAGGCCACCCAGGACACATACTCGGGCGCCAACTTCGTCAAGGGCGTGCAGCAGATCAACGCCAAGCAGGCCATGGCCTTCGTCCGCCAGCGCCGGGACACCACCAACCCGAACTACAGCTTCACCGACCTGGACCGGGAGCGCCGCCAGCAGGCGTTCATCGTCTCAGTCATCCACCAGCTCAAGCAGGCGGGCACGTTTACGGACATCCCCAAGATGCAGTCGGTGCTGTCCGCCGTCAGCAGCAACCTGGTGGTGGACTCCGGGCTGAACCTGCTGGACATGGCCCGGCAGGCCGGCGCCATCACCTCCGGCAACATTTCCTTCACCACCCTGCCGATCACCGGCTTCGGGACGTCCCCCACGGGGGAATCAATCAACACGGTCGACGTGGCCCAGGTCCAGGCGACCGTCAAGGAACTGCTCTCCCCGGCCCGGAAGCCCGCCGCGAAGGCCGCAACCCCGGGACATTCCAAGCCCGCCGGCAGCGCTTCCTCAGGGTCCGGAGCTTCACACGGGTCCGGCTCCCCGTCCGGAAGCGCCGCAAACGCGCCGTCATCGGGCACTGCCCCCAAGGCAGCCAAGACCCCGGCCACCACCACCTATTCCGACTGGACCGGCGCCCTTCAGGGCGGTTCAGTGACATGCGTCAAGTAAAGGTGCCCACGTGTTGATCCAACTGCTGCTTGCCGCACTGCTTGCCGGGGCCCTGGTGCTGGGCGTCGTGCTGGCCACAGCACCCCGCCGGCTCCCTGCCGGGGGCCGGCCCCCCGGGCGGGCGGCGGCCCGCGTGGATGCGCTGGCCGTGTGGGCAGCCGCGCTCGTTCCGTCCGCAGTGTTCCTCGGCTGGCACGACGCCGGCCTGGCGGTCCTGGTGCCTCTGGGGGCGGTTGCGCTGTGGTTCCTGTACCGTGTGGCCGCCCCGGCGCCGGCCCCCGTTGCCGTCCCTGCGCCCCACGCCGGGGCGGCCTCCCCGGCCGGTCCGGTTGACGGTGCGGCCCCAGGTTCCGGTGCGGGCAGGGGGCGGGCCCTGTACCACCTGATCATCACGGTGGTGGCCACCTGGGCCGCCGTTTCCCTGGCTGGCGCCCTGGGGCCGCACCCGGCCGCCCGGCAGCTGGGCACCCTGATTCAACACGTCATTGCCTGGATCGTGCTGCTGCTGGCCTGCGTGGGCTGGCTGCTGGGTGCTTTCGCGACACCCGGAAAAGCATCGGAGCGGCCATCGCGCGTGCTGGGGGTTTTTGAAGCGTTCCTCGTTGCGGCCCTTGCCGTGTGCTTCTACGCGCTGTCCTGAGTCCCGGCACGCCGGCTAGCTGATGCGTGCCGTCAGTCCAGGCGAATCGTTGCGCACGTTGCCCACGGCCGCACCCACCGGGTCCAACTGCCATCCGGCGGCAATGCCGTAGGCCCCGGACAGGACCGCGTCCAGCAGGGTGGCAGGATCCCCTGCCGCCGGATTGAGCCATTCGGCCAGGCCGTCGCGGCCCAGGGGCACCGGCAATCGGTCATGCAGGGTGGCCAGTTCGCCGTCGGGCGGGGCAGCCATGGTCAGGATGGTGCAGGAGAGCAGCCACTGGTCCCCGTCACCGTCCGCCTTGGCCGGGTCCTTCCACCACTCATAGAGGCCGGCGAAGGTGGTCAGTGCCCCGTCCGGACGGTGAATGAAATAGGGCTGCTTCGTGCCATCCGGCAGCTTCTTCCATTCGTAATAGCCCTCCACCGGCACCCCGCAGCGGCGCTTCCTGGTGGCGGTGCGGAACGTGGGCTTGTCCAGGACGGTCTCGCTGCGGGCATTGAACGAGCGCACCCCGACGGCAGGATCCTTCGCCCAGCCCGGCACCAGGCCCCATTTGGCCACGTGCACCTGCCGGTGGACCGCGCCGTCGAGCAGACGCTCAAGCACTATGGGCACGTCCGTGGTGGGGGCCACGTTCCAGGAGGCGCGCAACTCCAGGTTCGCATCCGCCTCGGCTTCGAGTTCGGCCACGAGGTCGCCCACGGCCCGGGCCATGACGTATCTTCCGCACATGGCTCCATCGTGCCACAGGCCGGGCCCGCCACACCGGGAATACCCCGGACAGGCGGTAGCGTTGTGCCTACTGAAGCCCAGGCGTGGCGCAGCGTGCGCCCGCCCCTCCCCGACCGTCAGGAGCCCGCCTTGCAGTACACGCCCGAATCCGGCACCATCACCATGTTCTCCACCGTCTGGTGCGGCTACTGCAAGCGCCTGAAGAAGCAGCTGGACGCCAAGGGGATCGGCTACACGGAAATCAACATCGAGGACACGCCCGGCACGGCCGAACTCGTTGAAAAGCTCAACGACGGCAACCAGACCGTTCCCACCGTGATCTTCCCGGACGGCTCCTCCGCCACCAATCCCTCGCTCAATGACGTCATGGAAAAACTGGGCGTATAGCCGCCGGGGCGCATCCCCCACCGAGTTTTCCGCTTCGCCGCCGCAATCCCGAATGTCACGGGCCGCGGCGGCGATGGGTTTTTAACGGCCCCCATGATAGACAAGCCATGGCACATTCATCTTTCCCAAGGAGCAAGCAAGTGGTTCACAAAGTTCAAGGCGCCGTGGTCCTGTCAAAGGACGCCCCCGTCACGATCGAGACGATCCTGGTCCCGGATCCCGGCCCGGGGGAAGCCCTCGTGGACATCCTCACGAGCGGTGTGTGCCACACCGACCTGCACTACAAGCAGGGCGGCATCAACGACGACTTTCCGTTCCTGCTGGGGCACGAGGCCACGGGCGTGGTCAGCGCCGTCGGGCCCGATGTGACCAACGTGGCCCCCGGGGACCGGGTGATCCTCAACTGGCGGGCCGTGTGCGGCACCTGCCGCGCATGCGCCAAGGGCCAGCCGCAGTACTGCTTCAACACGGCCAACGCCACCCAGAAGATGACCCTGGAGGACGGCACCGTCCTCTCGCCCGCACTGGGCATCGGCGCGTTCATTGAAAAGACCCTGGTGGCGGCCGGCCAGTGCACCAAGGTGGACGCCGACGTCGATCCCGCGGCGGCCGGGCTGCTGGGCTGCGGCGTCATGGCCGGGCTCGGTGCCGCAATCAACACCGGCGGGGTCAAGCGCGGGGACTCCGTGGCCGTCATTGGCTGCGGCGGCGTGGGTTCGGCGGCGATTGCCGGTGCCGCGCTGGCCGGGGCCACCACGGTCATCGCCGTGGACCGTGATCCGCGGAAGCTGGAGATGGCCAGGACGCTGGGTGCCACGCACACGGTGAACTCGTCGGAGCAGGACGCCGTGGCCGCCGTCCAGGAACTCACCGGCGGCTTCGGCGCCGATGTGGTGATTGACGCCGTCGGGCGCCCGGAAACCTACAAGCAGGCGTTCTATGCACGTGACCTGGCCGGCACCGTGGTCCTGGTGGGCGTGCCCACCCCCGACATGCAGCTGGAGCTGCCGCTGCTGGACGTGTTTGGCCGCGGAGGGTCGCTGAAGTCGTCCTGGTACGGCGACTGCCTGCCCTCGCGTGACTTCCCCATGCTCATTGACCTGTACAAGCAGGGGAAGCTGGACCTGGACGCCTTTGTCACCGAACGCATCACCATCAACGACGTCGAGGCGGCCTTCGCGAAGATGGGCGAAGGGTCCGTGCTGCGGTCGGTCGTGGTGCTCTGATGGCCGCGCGCATTGACCGGCTGGTCACCTCCGGGACATTCTCGCTCGACGGCGGCACCTGGGAGGTGGACAACAACGTCTGGATCGTGGGCGATGACGCCGAGGTGTTCGTGATCGACCCCGCCCACGACCCGCAGGCCGTCCTGGCAGCCGTGGCGGGGCGCACCGTGAAGGCCGTGCTGCTCACGCACGGCCACGACGACCACATCCGCCATGCCCGCGAATTCGCCGCGCTGGCCGGGGCGCCGGTGTTCATGAACCCGGCCGACCAAATGCTGTGGGAAGACATCTATCCGGGCACCACCCCGGACGGCCCCATTGCCGACGGACAGGTGTTCGAGGTTGCCGGCACGCAGCTGACAGCCCTGCACACACCGGGGCACTCCCCCGGTTCCACCTGCTTCTACGCGGGGTCCCTGGCCACGGTGTTCTCCGGCGACACCTTGTTCAACGGCGGGCCCGGGGCCACGGGGCGGTCCTTCAGCGACCACCCGACGATCCTGCGCTCGATTGCCGGGCGCCTGTTGGTGCTGCCGGCCGAAACCGTGGTCAACACCGGCCACGGCGACTCCACGACTGTTGGCGCGGAGGCCGGCCGGATCAGCTGACCGGCTGCTCAGGCAAGCTGGACGTGGGAGCCGTAGGCCGCGAGGACTGCGGCTTCCACGGCGTCGACGGTGGTGCCGGGGACCAGGTCCTCGGCGGCCCCCGCCGTGCGCGGGTCCCAATCCAGGCCCAGTGCGGCATAGGTGTCGACGAGGACCTCCCGGATCGGGGCGGAGTTTTCCACCACAATCACCGAGCTGAACAGCCAGGCGCCGGCAACCACCCGTTGGGCCGTGCCCACCAGCTTCAGGCGGCCGGCCGCCCCCCGGCCGAACACGCTGAACTCCCCGGGACAGTACTCCCCCGGTATCTCTCCGACCCCGGCATCCACGCCGAGGGACCTCAGCGCGTCGGTGAACAGCCCACCGAAGAAACCAAAACGCGCCTTCGCATCGGCGATGGAATCCTCCTGCGGCTGGATGTGGTCCACCACCAGGGTCCCCTGGTGGTACGCGGCAGCGCGCCCGCCGGCCCGACGGACGGCGGGCACAAAGCCGCGGGCCAGGGACGCCTCGCGGGCCTCCGCAAAACGGGGCAGCCGGGTGTCGCGCTGGCCGAAGGCCACGGTGGGTTCCGGGCGGTAGAGCCGCAGCGTGGCGGGCAGGCGCCCGGCCTTCACGTCCGCCAGCAGGTCCAGGCCGCGGTTGAGGTCGGCTTCGGCACCCAGCGACTCCACCTGGCGGTGGACGGCCAGCCGGGGGGCGAGGAAGCGGTTCACTCGGCGTGCGGGATGGGACGCACCGTCAGGATCTGCTCCGCGCGGCCGAACGGGCCCTCCTCGTCGTGCAGCACCGAGGATGTCAGGCCGATGCCGTCGCCGGCAAAGGTGACCTTGGTATCCAGTCCCAGCCATTCCCCTGTGGGCTCCCGGTAGACATGCACGGAAAGGTCCACGTTGGGGAACATGTAGCTGCCCTGTCCCGGGGGCACGCGCGCGGCAATGCCGTTGGCGCTGTCCACCAGGCCCATCAGGCGCACCAGCGCCGAGGTGGGTTCACCGTCGACCATGTCATGGGGGGTGCGCAGCCAGGCTCGCCCGCGGCCGGGCCGGTGGCCTGCAATGTTCCGGCCTTCAAGGGAGGCAATAAAGCCGCCCGGCCACACGTTCAGCCCGTGCCAGCGCTCCGATTCCTCCAGCGAGGGGAAGGGTTCGTCTTCCAGGGCCGCCACGGCCGTGGTGTCCAGGGTGAGCATGCGCCACGCCGTCACGCGCACCGCGGTCCGGCCGCCGGCCACCAGCTCCGCCTGCAGCAGCTCGATGGTGCGCCCGGGACGCAGCACGGTGGTTTCAATGTTGAACTCCCCGGCCGGGATCAAGCCGAGGATGTCAAAGTTGAACCGGGTCAGGCGCATGTCCGCGCGGGGCTGGAACTGCTCCAGCGCCCGGACCATGAGGCCTGTCACGGGGGCCATGTGCTGTTCGTGGTCGTTCCAGGCACCCTGTGCGTGGACGGTGGACGCATAAAGGTTGCCGCCCAAATGCCGGTAGTAAGCCTGTGTTTGGGTGGCCGTGGTGGTTTCCTGCATGGCTAAGACTTTACCGCCGTTACGGTTGGGTCAAAGACCGTGCCGCGCCGGGTTCAGGATTCAGGGCCGGGCAGTCGGCGACGGCGGCGCGGTCCAGCCTGCGCCGGCGGGAAACCCGGAAGAGGTGGATGCCCACCAGCGCGGCGCCGCCGGCCGCCAGCAGGGCAACGAGGGCAACCGGGGAGCCTGCCGCGGCGGCAAGGGCGGCGTCGAAGGCGGCCAGGCCGACAGTGGCGTAGATGGCCGCCCACGCCATGGCGCCCACCACGGTGGCGGGGATGTATCGGCGCAGGGGCATGCGCCCGACCCCGGCTGCGAGGTTGGCGGCCGTTTGGAAGCCGATGGTCAAAAAGCTGGCGCTGACGGCGGGTGCGCCCCACCGGGCGATGGCCTTTTCAGCCCGGGCCACGGAGGGAGAATCAAGGTAGCGTTGCAGCCTGGTCCGGCGGCCCCCGGCGGCGATGCCGCGCCCGGCCCAGTACGTGGCGTTGGAACGGAGCATCACGATGACGAACAACACCAGGTAGGCCCACATGAACGGCAGGGAGCCAATGGTGTCCATCATGCGTGTTCCACCCCCACCAAGCCAGGAAATCGGCCCGGCCCATGTTCGGGACCAGGCGCCACGCCATCAGGATACCCGGGCAAACGTTGGTTCCCCCAATCCACGGGGTCCCTTCGCATCCGGCCAGGGGAAGGACCCCCACAGGGCCGGGGCCCGCCTTTCCGCGAGGCCCACCGGGCAGGCAGACGGGAACAGCGGACGGGGCGCGCCACGGGTCTTCCTGTGGAGGGCAGGCCGGGTTCCGCCGCCTGTAAGCCGGGTTGTCCGCCCTGTTTGGAACGGGCCCCGCGGCGTAGCATACGAAGGACACCGACCGTTTCGCCCAGACCGGAGGCCCCTGATGCAGGAAACCACGCGGGAGACGACGTGTTGCATTGTGGGTGGGGGACCGGCGGGCGTGATGCTGGGGCTGCTGCTGGCCCGGGCAGGGGTGGACGTCACCGTCCTGGAGAAGCACGCCGATTTCTTCCGGGACTTCCGCGGCGACACCATCCATTCCTCCACCCTCGACTTGATCGACGGGCTCGGGCTGCGTGCCATGTTTTTGCGGATTCCCCAAACCAGCATCACCACGCTGGACATCGTGGTGGGCGGCACGCGCCTGACGCTGGTCGACTTCAGGACCCTGCGGGGGCCGAACAGGCGGATTGCGCTGATGCCCCAATGGGACTTTCTGGACCTCCTGGCCCAGGAGGCCCGGACCCTGCCCAACTTCAAGCTGCTCATGGAAACCACGGCCACCGGGCTGCTCCACGACGCCCCGGGTGCCGCCGTCACCGGCGTCCTGGCACAGGGCCCGGGCGGGCCGTTGCGGATCAACGCGACCCTGACCGTGGCAGCCGACGGGCGCGACTCCCTGGCCCGCAGGGCCGCTGGCCTGCAGCCGGAGGGGCTGGGCGTTCCCATCGACGTGTTGTGGTTCCGGCTCCCCACTCCCCCGTCGCCGCCGCCGGACACGCTGGGGTACCTGCGCAACGGCACCCTGCTCATCACCATCCCGCGCACGGACTATTACCAAATGGGCATGTTGATCCCCAAGGGCGGCTTTGAAGCGATCCGGGCCCAGGGGCTGGCGGCCTTCCGCCGGCAGGTCCGCACGAGTGCCCCGTTCCTTTCCCAGGCGGTGGAATCGCTCCACGACTGGGAGGACGTCAAGCTGCTGTCCGTGCAATTGGACCGTCTCAGGCAATGGTCGGCCCCCGGGCTGCTGTGCATCGGCGACGCCGCCCATGCCATGAGCCCGGTCTTCGGCGTGGGTGTCAACTACGCCGTTCAGGACGCCGTTGCTGCCGCCCGGCTGCTGGCCCCGCCCCTGCTGGCGGGCCGGGCCGTGGACCAGGCCATGCGGCAGTTCCAGGGCCGGCGGGAGTGGCCGGTGCGCCTGATGCAGCCGTTGCAGCAGCAGGTCCACAAGGCCATCTCCGGTGCGGCGTCGGCCAAACATGGGGAGATGGCGCCCTGGCAGGCGCGCCTGGCAACGCTCGGCTCAAAGGCCGCCCGCCCGGTCGTGGCCAGGCTGGTGGGTCGCGGCTTCCTGCCCGAGCGGCTGCCCGGTCCTGCGGCCGCGAAAAGTTCCCCAGTGAGTTAGTGCACATTAACCGGTTTCGGGCATTACCATCAAACCATGACCAACGACGTTCAAGCCTCATACACCTCCGGAACCTCCACCATCCCGTTGCTGGGCGACACGATCGGGGCCAACCTTGCCCGCACCGCCGCCCGCTTTCCGGACCGTGAGGCCCTCGTGGACGTGCCGTCCAGCCGCCGCTGGAGCTACGCCCGGCTGGACCACGACGTCGATGCCCTGGCCCGGGGGCTCCTTGCCGCCGGGGTGGCCAAGGGCGACCGTGTGGGCATCTGGGCGCCCAACGTGCCCGAGTGGGTGCTCATCCAGTACGCCACGGCCAAGATTGGCGCCATCCTGGTCAACGTCAACCCGTCCTACCGCCAGCACGAGCTGAAGTACGCCGTGCGGCAGTCCGGGATGCGCATGATCGTGGCGCTGCCGGAATTCCGCAGTTCCGACTATGCGGCCATGATCGACGCCATCCGGCCCGAGTGCCCCGAACTGACGGAGACGGTCTACATTGGCACCGCCTCCTGGGATGCGCTGGTGGCGGGCGGGGAAGTGGTGCCGGCGGACGCCGTCGAACGTGCCATGGCTGGCCTGGGCACCGACGAACCCATCAACATCCAATACACTTCCGGCACCACGGGCTCGCCCAAGGGGGCCACCCTCAGCCACCACAA
The DNA here is from genome assembly GCF_013376095.1 of Arthrobacter sp. SDTb3-6. Lineage (GTDB taxonomy): Bacteria > Actinomycetota > Actinomycetes > Actinomycetales > Micrococcaceae > Specibacter. The sequence goes on from NZ_JAAMFN010000034.1 coordinate 19,116, forward strand.
CATCCTGAACAACGGCTACTTCGTCACCGAAACCATCAAGTTCACGCAGGAGGACCGGCTGTGCGTGCCGGTGCCGTTCTACCACTGCTTCGGCATGGTCATGTGCAACCTTGGCGCCACCTCGCACGGGGCGGCGATCGTCATTCCGGCGGCCTCCTTCGACGCGGCCGCAACGCTGCGGGCGGTCCAGGACGAGCGCTGCACCACGCTGTACGGCGTGCCCACCATGTTCATTGCCGAGCAAAATTTGCCCGACTTTGCCTCCTACGACCTCTCCAGCCTGCGCACGGGCATCATGGCCGGCTCGCCCTGCCCCGTGGAGGTCATGAAGCGCTGCATGACGGACATGCACATGGAACAGGTCTCCATCGCCTACGGCATGACGGAGACCTCGCCGGTGTCGATGCAGACCCAGACGGACGACGACGTCGCCCACCGCACCGAGACCGTGGGCCGGGTACACCCGCACCTGGAAGTGAAGATCGTGGATCCGGCGACCGGGCTGACCGTCCCGCGCGGGGAGGCCGGCGAATTTTGCACGCGCGGCTACTCGGTCATGCTGGGCTACTGGAACGATCCTGGGAAGACCGCCGCCACCATCGACCCGGCCCGGTGGATGCACACGGGAGACCTCGCCGTCATGTACGACGACGGCTACGTCAACATTGTGGGCCGGATCAAGGACATGGTGATCAGGGGCGGGGAAAACCTGTACCCGCGCGAGATTGAGGAGTTCCTGTATTCGCACCCGGACATCGCCGACGTCCAGGTGATCGGCGTCCCGGATGAAAAGTACGGCGAGGAGCTGTGCGCCTGGCTGCTGATGAAACCCGGCGCCGCTCCCCTGGATGCGGCCGGCGTGGCCGCCTTCTGCGAGGGGCACCTGTCCCGCCACAAGGTGCCGCGCTATGTGCTGGTGGTGGACGAATTCCCCATGACCGTCACCGGCAAGGTGCGCAAGATGGACATGCGGCAACGGAGTGTTGAACTGCTGGGACTCGGCTAGGATCCCAGACGGCTGCGAAGCCCGGGCCAGGCCCTGCCGAACCCCGGGTGCAGCGGCCGCCGGGCAACATCGTCAAACGAAACCCATTCCAGGGCCAGGCTTTCGGGGTCGCTGATGACCGGCTCAAACGGGACCACCGCGGCCACGGCCACCGTGGTGTAGCGCCAATAGCCGACGTCGTACACGGAGGTGAACAGCAGCTCCACGTTTTCCCGGGGCACGCCGGCTTCCTCCCAGGCTTCGCGCAATGCGCCGTCCACGGCGGCCTCGCCTTCGTGGAGGGCGCCGCCGGGCAGGCCCCACGTGCCGCCGTGGTGCGACCAGACCGCCCGGTGCTGCAGCAGGACGCCGCGTCCGGCGTCGGACACCAGGAGGCCGGCGGAACCAAAGCGGCCCCAGAACTTCCCCTGGTCCCCCTCCACCCAGGCGTCGCCGGGGTCCCGGGGCCCGCTGAGGTGGCCGGGACGCACCACAGCCGCGGCGTCCCGGACGAACCGGGCTGCCGCGGCTGACCAGCCGGGCTGTGGCGGCTCAGGCGTGGACAAGGGCTAGAAGTCCCAGTCGTCGTCTTCGGTGTTGACGGCCTTGCCAATCACGTACGACGAGCCGGAGCCGGAGAAGAAGTCGTGGTTCTCGTCCGCGTTCGGGGACAGGGCCGAGAGGATGGCCGGGTTCACGTCGGTGACGGCGGAGGGGAACATGGCCTCGTAGCCCAGGTTCATCAGGGCCTTGTTGGCGTTGTAGTGCAGGAACTTCTTGACGTCTTCGGCCAGGCCCACGGAGTCGTAGAGGTCGTGCGTGTACTGGACCTCGTTTTCGTACAGCTCGTACATGAGCTCGAAGGTGTAGTCCTTCAGCTCGGCCCTGCGCTCCTCGGAAAGCCCCTCCAGGCCCTTCTGGTACTTGTAGCCGATGTAGTAGCCGTGCACTGCCTCGTCGCGGATGATCAGGCGGATCAGGTCGGCGGTGTTTGTCAGCTTGGCGCGTGAGGACCAGTACATGGGCAGGTAGAAGCCCGAGTAGAACAGGAAGGATTCCAGCAGCGTGGAGGCAATCTTGCGCTTGAGCGGGTCGTCGCCGTAGTAGTACGACTCAATGATCTGCGCCTTCTTCTGCAGGTTCACGTTTTCCACCGACCAGCGGAACGCCTCGTCGATTTCCTTCGTGGAGCACAGCGTGGAGAAGATCGAGGAGTAGCTCTTGGCGTGCACCGACTCCATGAATGCGATGTTCGTGTAGACGGCCTCCTCGTGCGGGGTGATGGCATCCGGGATGAGCGAGACGGCGCCTACGGTGCCCTGCAGCGTGTCCAGCAGGGTCAGGCCCGTGAACACGCGCATGGTCAGCAGCTGCTCGTCCGGGGTCAGCGTGGCCCAGGACTGGATGTCGTTGGACAGCGGCACCTTTTCGGGCAGCCAGAAGTTGTTCACGAGGCGGTTCCAGACTTCCACGTCCTTCTCGTCCTCGATGCGGTTCCAGTTGATGGCCTTCACATGGCTCGCCAACTTCAGCTTCTCCGGTGTCATCGCTCTTCTCTCTCCACTAAATCTTGGGGCCCGGGGGCCTAATCAATCTTAAGCCAAAGGCACGACGGCGGGAGGCGCCCGCCGTCGTGCTCTTCAGTTTTGCTGTTTCAAGCCAGGATCCATCCGATGGCTAGGCACAACGGTTGCTACAGCATGCAGGAAACGCAGCCTTCCACCTCCGTCCCTTCCAGCGCGAGCTGGCGGAGACGGATGTAGTAGATGGTCTTGATGCCCTTGCGCCAGGCGTAGATCTGGGCCTTGTTGATGTCGCGCGTGGTGGCGGTGTCCTTGAAGAACAGCGTCAGGGACAGGCCCTGGTCAACGTGCTGGGTGGCGGCCGCGTACGTGTCGATGATCTTCTCGTAGCCGATCTCGTACGCGTCCTGGTAGTAATCCAGGTTGTCGTTGGTCAGGTACGGGGCCGGGTAGTACACCCGGCCCAGCTTGCCTTCCTTGCGGATTTCGATCTTCGACGCCACCGGGTGGATGGAGGACGTGGAGTTGTTGATGTAGCTGATGGAACCCGTGGGCGGGACGGCCTGCAGGTTCTGGTTGTAGATGCCGTGCTCCATGACGGACGCCTTCAGCTCACGCCAGTCATCCTGGGTGGGGATGTGGATGCCTTCGAACAATCCTGCGACCTTGGCGGTCTGGGGAATCCATTCCTGCTCGGTGTACTTCTCAAAGAACTCGCCGGAGGCGTACTTGGACTTTTCAAAGCCAGCGAAGGTCGAGCCGGTCTCCTTCGCGATCAGGTTCGAGGCCCGGATCGCGTGGTAGAGCACGGAGTAGAAGTAGATGTTGGTGAAGTCCAGGCCCTCTTCGGAGCCGTAGTGGACCCGCTCGCGGGCCAGGTAGCCGTGCAGGTTCATCTGCCCCAGCCCGATGGCGTGCGACTGGTCATTGCCCTTCGCGATGGAGGGGACGGAAGCAATGTGGGACATGTCGGAGACGGCGGTCAGCGTGCGGATGGCCGTTTCGATGGTGCTGCCAAAGTCCGGGGAATCCATCGTCTTGGCGATGTTCAGCGAGCCCAGATTGCAGGAAATGTCCTTGCCGGTCTCGTCATAGGAAAGGTCGTCGTGGTAGCTGGTGGGCGCGGAAACCTGGAGGATTTCCGAGCACAGGTTGCTCATGATGATCTTGCCGTCGATCGGGTTGGCCCGGTTGACGGTGTCTTCAAACATGATGTACGGGTAGCCGGACTCGAACTGGATCTCGGCGAGGGTCTGGAAGAACTCGCGGGCCTTGATCTTGGTCTTCTTGATGCGGGCGTCGTCCACCATCTCGTAGTACTTCTCGGTGACCGAGATGTCGGAGAACGGCACGCCGTAGACCCTTTCGACGTCGTACGGGGAGAACAGGTACATGTCCTCGTCGCGCTTGGCCAGCTCGAAGGTGATGTCCGGAACCACGACGCCCAGCGAGAGGGTCTTGATGCGCACCTTCTCGTCGGCGTTCTCGCGCTTGGTGTCCAGGAAGCGGTTGATGTCCGGGTGGTGGGCGTGCAGATACACGGCCCCGGCACCCTGGCGGGCACCGAGCTGGTTGGCGTAGGAGAAGCTGTCCTCAAGGAGCTTCATGACGGGGATCACGCCCGAGGACTGGTTCTCGATTTGCTTGATGGGGGCGCCCACCTCGCGGATGTTGGTCAGGGCGAAGGCCACGCCGCCGCCGCGCTTGGACAGCTGCAGGGCCGAGTTGATGGAGCGCCCGATGGACTCCATGTTGTCCTCGATGCGCAGCAGGAAGCAGGAGACCAATTCGCCACGCTGCTTCTTGCCGGCGTTCAGGAATGTCGGCGTGGCGGGCTGGAAGCGGCCCTCGATGATTTCGTCCACCATCTTGACGGCCAGCTGCTCGTTTCCGCGGGCCAGGTGCAGGGCCACCATGCAGACGCGGTCCTCGTAGCGCTCCAGGAACCGGTTGCCGTCAAACGTCTTCAAGGTGTAGGACGTGTAGAACTTGAACGCACCCAGGAACGTCTCGAAGCGGAACTTTTTCTTGTAGGCGTGGTTGTAGAGGTCGCGGATGAAGTTCATCGTGTACTGGTCAAGCGTTTCGCGCTCGTAGTATTCGTTCTTGACCAGGTAGTCCAGTTTCTCTTCCAGATCGTGGAAGAACACCGTGTTGTTGTTCACGTGCTGCAGGAAGTACTGGCGGGCGGCGGCGCGGTCGGCGTCGAACTGGATCTTGCCCTCGGAGTTGTACAGGTTGAGCATGGCGTTCAGCTCGTGGTAACCGAGTCCTTCCCATGCTGCCGGCATGTCCTTGTTCGACTTCACGGCTGCGTCTGCTGCTGAGACAATCGTGTCCAAAATTCTTCCAATCCTTCGTGAACGCGGTCCACGTCATCCGACGTGCCCATCAATTCAAAACGGTAGAGATGCGGTACTTGGCATTTGACCGAGATGATGTCCCCGGCCAGACAGTAGGTTTCACCAAAATTTGTGTTGCCGGCGCCGATGACGCCGCGGATCAGTGCCCGGTTGCCGGGTACGTTGAGAAACTTGATGACTTGCTTGGGGACGGCTCCGTGCCCTGAATCCCCGCCGTAGGTGGGCAGGACCAGGACGTATGGCGCATGCGCCACCAGGGTGTCCTCGCGGGTGTGGATCGGCAGGCGCGCCGCCTCCATGTTGAGTTTGCCAACAAAGCGGTGCGTGTTGGCGGAAATTGACGAAAAGTAGATCAGGCTGCTGCCGGTATGCCTTCCGGTTTCCCGGCTCGCAGCTGGTGTTGCTGCAACGGCTGACATGGTCATCGCTTCCTGGTGTGTTTCCTTGCTGTTGTGGGGCCGACCATTCGACGGTCAGCCCCACCCTTGTGCCCATGCGGCACATGAAATTTTGTGGTCCGGGAGGCACCTGGCCCGCCGGAACTCAAGCTACGTTCGACGCTTCGCTCCCACCGGCCTGGGCGATGGCGGCGATCTTGTCCGGACGGAAGCCGGACCAGTGGTCGGCATCCGTAATCACGACGGGCGCCTGCTGGTAGCCCAGGCTGAGCAGGCGTTCCAGCGCCGCGGGATCCTCAGTGATGTCCACGCTTTGGTACGTGATGCCCTTTTTGTCCAGTGCACGGTAGGTGGCGTTGCACTGAACACAGGCGGGTTTGGTGTAAACCGTGACGGTCATGATCGAGGTCCCCTTGTCATAAAAAACGGTGTGGAATTGGCATTCGCGTCCCGCGTACGGCGCGCCCGCTGTCGGAGGGGCCTGACAGCTGTTGCCCTTGGCCTCGCCAGCGTTCCGGATGACTTTCCGAACTGCTTGAATTGCTGTACTCGATACTACATGTAGTGCACGCTCCCGGGAACGACCCCAAGATGATGTATTACAAGTATGTCATTTTATGCACCGGTAGTCCACAGGCCCGGCGGATTAAAAGCGCAGGATTCCAACGTTTAAGGTCCCTCTGTCCACAGGCTGTGGAGTAGTTGAGCACTTAAATCCAGGCGGCGTGTCGTGCGGGTCCGGCGTGTCGTGCCGCAAGGTGTGCGGGACGGTGTGGACCGGGGCACGGCGCACATATGCTTGCAGGACCGGCCGGCCCAGCGAAGACGTCGCTGCGCGAAATCACCGGGCGCCCTGCGCGGTGCGGGAAGGGACATGGAGTGATCAACCCGATCCACCTGAAGACGCTGCTGGAGGTGGTCCGCCGCGGTTCCTTTGCCGCAGCCGCCACCGTGCTGGGGTACACGGCGTCCGCCGTCTCCCAGCAGATGTCGGCCCTGGAGCGCGACGCCGGCGTGTCCCTCTTCCAGCGCACCGCCCGCAGTGTCACCCCGACGGAAGCCGCGCTGGTGATGAGCCGGCACGCCGCCAAGGTCCTGACCGACATCGATGCCCTGCTGGCCGCCAGTGCCCGCACGGAGCAGGGAACCAGCCAGGAACTGCGGCTGGGCATTTTTCCGTCGCTGGCAACATATGTGCTCCCCCGCCTGCTGCGCAGCCCCGACTGGCCCGGCCTGGGCATCAATCTCCACGTTTCGGTGGGCGAGCCGCAGCAAACCATCTCCGGGCTGCGCAGCGGCGGCGAACTGGACGTCGCACTCGTCTACCAGGTGGGCCAGTCCGGGCTGGCGTGGCCGCACACGATCAACCGGCAGTGGGTGGGCGACGACAATTTCCGCGTCGTGCTGCCCAAGTCCTGGGGCATCCGACCCGGCGCCAGCGTGGAAGCGGGACAACTTTCAGACATGCCCTGGATCATGCACCACCCGGGCACCTCCGACGCGACGGTGATCGAGCGGCTTTTTGCCAGCTGCAACCTGCATCCGCGCGTGGCGGCCTACAGCGACGACTTCAATGCCAGCCTGCAGCTGGCCTCCGTTGGCCTGGGCGCGGCCCTGGTCCCGGAATTGGCGCTGACCCGCCGGCCGGATGACGTGGTGGTGCTCGACGTCCCGGAAATCCGCCTGGCGCGCAATATATTCGCCCTGCTGATCAATGACGGGCACACGCCGCGGACCGAGGTGTTCATGGACAAAATATCCGGCATCCTCGGCGAACTGACACGCACCAGCTCGCTGGACACTCCCGCATAGGCACACGTTCCATGCTGGATCGACGCCGTGCCGCAGCCGGCATGCTACCTGGCGCGCAGTCGTCTCTTCGCAGGGGCCACGAGGCGCGTGATGACCTGCCGCTTCAAGGCACCATAGGGTGGATAGACCAGGGCGAGGGTGTCCGGCGACAGCGGCTTGTCCAGCACAGGCTTCCGGTGGGAGAAGGTGTGCACTGAATGTTGTCCGTGATAATTGCCCATGCCGCTGGCCCCCACCCCGCCAAAGGGCAGTCCTGGAACTGAAAGGTGGGCCACGGGCACGCCGAAGTTCAGCGCGCCGGATGACGTCCGTTGCGTAAAGGCCGCCCGCACGCCGGTGTCTGAACTGAAGACGTACAACGACAGCGGCTTGTCGCGGACGTTGATGAAGTTGATGGCGTCCTGCGCCGACTCCACGGTGACCAGTGGCAGGACGGGCCCGAAGATCTCCTCCTTCATGAGTGCGGCGCCGGATCCCACATGGACCACGGTCGGCTCGATGTACCGGGTGGCTGCCTCATGGCGTCCGCCAATCACCAGCCGGGAACCTTCCCCGTGCCTCAGGTCCTGTTCCAGCATCCCGGCTACACGGGCGAAGGCGGCGTCGGTGGCCATGCGTCCATAGGCAGGGCTGTGGGCAGGATCATCCCCGTGCTGGGCCAGGATGGCCTTGCCAAGCTCCCTGGCCAGCCGGGCCAGGGCACCGGGCGTGCCCAGGACGTAGTCCGGCGCCACGCACGTCTGGCCCGCGTTCATGAACTTCCCCCACGCAATTCGTGCAGCTGCAGCCTTCATGTCAACGGTGTCGTCAATGTACACCGGGGACTTGCCGCCCAGTTCCAGGGTCACCGGGGTCAGGTGCCTGGCCGCGGCCTCCATGACAATCCGTCCCGCCCGCCCGTTTCCGGTGTAAAAAATATGGTCGAACCGTTCCGCCAACAGCTCCGTGGTTTCCGGCACCCCGCCTTCCACCACGGTGACGGCACCGGAGAGGTACTCAGGGACCCACCGCGCCAGGGCGGCGGAACAGGCGGGCGCCATTTCGCTCGGCTTGGCCACCACCGTGTTACCGGCTGCGAGCGCACCGATAACGGGGGCCAGGAGCAGCTGGATGGGGTAGTTCCACGGTGCAATGACCAGCACAACGCCCAAAGGTTCGAGCACGGTGTGGGCCTTGGCCGGCTGGAGTGCCGGCGGGACCTCCACCCTTTGCGGCGCGAGCCACCGTTGCAGATGCTTGGCGGTGTGGGAGATTTCGGCGGTGAGGAAGCCAATCTCTGTCAGCCAGGCCTCGGCTGGATGCTTGCCGAGGTCGGCTGCGAGCGCGGAGCTGAAGTCGTCCCGATGGTCCAGGAGCATTTGGTTCATTGCCTTGAGCCGGTCCAGCCGCCAGGCCAGGGGTTTGCTTGCCCCCGTGGCGAACAGTGACCGCGCGGCAGTGACGGCGTCGCGGATGCTCCCTGGGCGGGATGCCTGTGTGCTCATGGTCTCAATGTACCCGTGCTACGGCCCTTGAGCTGGTGGATCGGAGGCGGTGGAGGCTGCACTCCCCGGGGGCCTGCCACGACGGACCGTTCCCGGCAGCACCGGCTTGGCCGAGCTGTAGCTGTGGCCGGTGGGCGTCCGCGTGACGGTAACGGGCCGCCCGTCGGCCCCGGTGGCGGCCTCGCTGCTCCATCCGGGCACTTCCTTGGCCAGGTTGCAGCGTTGGCACAGTCCCTGGCCGTTGGAAACGGTGGTGGAGCCTCCCGCCATGAACGACTTGATGTGGTCGTAGTCCCTGATGGGCGCGCCACACCACGGGTTGGCGCAGAACTGGTCCTGGTCGAACAGGAACCGCTTCATGACCTCGGGGAACAGCCTGCTCCGGGAATCCATGGACATGAGGCTGCCGGATTCCGGATGCGTGTAAAGCCGTCGCAACCATACCTGTGCCTGGCCCGCCGTGTTGGTGACCATTGCCCTCGCGGCGGCCGCGGGAACGGGGCTGAAGCCGGTGAGGATCGCGGGGTCGTCCGCGCCGTCGAACAAGGCCCTGTCCGTCATGATCAGGTCGAGGTGGATTTCGGCCTCCCCTGCCGTGAGGCATCCGCTGTCCCCTGCTGCCCGTGGTTTCTTCTCCGGTGCGCCCTCTGCGCCCTGACAGGGAAGGTGCTGCCGCAGCCGGTGTGTGAGCACGTCCGCCATGAGCTGCCCCTGGGTGCGCTTGTCCCCGGCATTGCGGGCCGAGTCCGCCACGGCTTTCAGTGCCTTCAGGACTGCCACCCCCTGCTTGAGCGGCAGGAAGGCCTTCAACGCGGCCATGCCGTCCGCCTCCGGCTTCAGGCTGACATGGCGTTCCGACTCCGCCTTGTGCAGGCGCTTGGTGAAAGCGTTGCAGTCAAACTCGTACGCCATCTGCTTGACGGCGGCATCCAGTTCCCTGTCCCCCATGGATTCGAGCGTCGCCGCGTCACCGGCAATGGCCTCGTCCACGGCGTGCCGCTGGTCCGGGGTGAGAAATTCGGTGCCCGCTTCAATGATGGCAGCCCTGCGCTCTGTTAGAACGCCGTTCGAACATGCTTCGAGCGTCCGGGGCATTTCCCGCACAATCCGGGTGGCCGAGGCGACATGCCTGCCGGCTGTCCATTGGGACTCCCTGCGGGCCAGTGCCACGGCCAACACGGTCCCCCTGCCCAAGGCACTCCCCCTGATCCCCAGCTGCGCCTGCCGGGTCGCTTCGATGACCCCGAACAAGACCTCGGCCTTCGCCTGGGCCCCGGCTGCCGCGTTCTTGACGTTTTCCAGCTCCCGGATGGCATCTATCAAGGCTGCACCTGCGGCGCCGACGGCGTCCCGCACCTGCCCGTCCACGGCAATCGGGTCCCCGGGGCGGGCCTGGGCTGCCAGCTGCACCGCATCCGCGAACTGATGGTCCGTCAGCTCCAGCAGCGGTGCGCCGAGCCCCTCCGCCACGGCCGCGGTGAAGTGGCGGGCATGTTCCACCAGGGCGGCCGCCGAACCGGGCAGGGACCACGCGTCCGCCTCTTGTGCTGCACCGGCGGCACCGACCGGGGAAACACCGGCTCCCCCGCCGTCCCAGCCCGCTTCTTCCAGCCACCCAGGCACCTCCACGCCGCACACCTCCTTGGTTCCCTGCGGTTCACGAACCACCCGCCATCCAACATTGCCGCACGCGGTGCGGCCCGGAAGCCCCCGTCCCCCGTTCTGTGCACAACTGCCATGCCGGCACCGGCTGGGGAGGCGGCGCCCCTGCTGAATGCCCGGGGCCCATTAGGCCCGTGAATGCACGACGGCGGCCCGTGACTCCCCCACGGGAGGCACGGACCGCCGTCGTATGACAGGCCCGGGTGCCTACACCAGCTGGGCGCGGACCTCCCGGGTGGCGGCGACCAGGTTGCGCAGGGACTCCTCGGTCTCGGCGTAGCCGCGGGTCTTCAGGCCGCAGTCCGGGTTGACCCAGAGCTGGCGGGCGGGCACGTGGCTGACCGCCTTGCCGAGCAGTTCGGCGACCTCCGCCTGGCCGGGGACGCGGGGGCTGTGGATGTCGTACACGCCCGGGCCCACGCCGCGGCCAAAGCCGTGGCTTTCCAGGTCGTTGACAACTTCCATGCGCGAGCGGGCGGCCTCGATGGAGGTGACGTCGGCATCCAGCCCATCGATGGCGTCGATGACCACGCCGAATTCCGAGTAGCACAGGTGAGTGTGGACCTGGGTGCTGTCGGCGGCGCCCGCGGTGGCCAGGCGGAAGGCGTTCACGGACCAGTCCAGGTAGTCGGGCTGGTCGGCGCGGCGCAGCGGCAGCAGCTCGCGCAGGGCGGGCTCGTCAACCTGGATGACCTTGATGCCGGCCGCCTCGAGGTCCGCGATCTCGTCCCGCAGTGCGAGGGCCACCTGGTTGGCGGTCTCGCCCAGCGGCTGGTCGTCGCGGACAAAGCTCCAGGCCAGGATCGTGACGGGGCCGGTGAGCATGCCCTTCATGGGCTTGGCCGTCAGCGACTGCGCATAGGCGGCCCATTCCACCGTAATTGCCTTCTCGCGGGTGACGTCGCCCCACAGGATGGACGGGCGCGTGCAGCGGCTGCCGTACGACTGCACCCAGCCGTGCACCGTGACGTCGAAGCCCTCCAGGTTTTCGGCAAAGTACTGGACCATGTCGTTGCGTTCGGGTTCGCCGTGCACCAGCACGTCAAAGCCGAGCTCCTCCTGCAGGCCCACGACGCGCTTGATCTCGTCCTTCATCAGCTGCGTGTAGGTTTCGCCGGTGATGGTGCCCTTGTGGGCGCGGGCGCGGGCGCCGCGGATTTCGCCTGTCTGGGGGAAGGATCCGATGGTGGTGGTGGGCAGCGGCGGAAGTTGCAGCGATTGCAGCTGCGCCGCCTCGCGCACGGCGTAGTCGGAGCGGTTGAAGTCCGCCGTCGTCAGGGCGGCGAGCCGGGCGCGCACGGCGGGACGCTTAACGCCGGTGGCTGCGGCGCGGGAGGCGATCACGGCGGAGGCTTCGGCAATGGCGGTGGCGGCCGACGCCGGGTCCCCCACATAGGCGGCGAGCGTCACCACTTCGCCGGCCTTCTGGTCAGCGAATGCCAGCCAGCTGCGCAGTTCGGCCGAAAGCTCGGTCTCCTCCTCGACGTCATGCGGGACGTGCTGCGTGGAGGTCGAGGTGGAGACGGCCACCACAAGGCCGGCGGCCTTGAGCGCATCCAGCCTGGCTGCGGATTCAGCCAGGTCGTTGCGCCAGATGTTGTGGCCGTCCACCACGCCGGCAACCACGGTCTTGCCGGCCAGCAGGGCCAGGTCCGCAGCGGGTGGCAGGGCGCCCTTGAAGACGTCGAGGTGGATGGCCTCGACGGCGGTGGCGGCGAGCGTCGGCAGCAGTTCGCCCAGTGCGCCGTAGGGGGTGGAGACCAGGATGGCCGGGCGTTCGGGCGCCGAGGCCAGGACCTCGTAGGCCCGAACCACGGCGGCCTGGAGTTCCGCGACGGGCACGTCCTGGTCGGCAACGAGGGCCGGCTCGTCCAGCTGGATCCAGGTGGCGCCCGCTGCCGCCAGCCGCGTGAGCAGTTCGGCATACACGGGCAGCAGGTCTGCCAGGCGGGACAGCGGTGAGAAGCCGGCCGGCGCGTCGTCGGAGGCCTTGCTCAGCAGCAGGTACGTCACCGGGCCCACCAGGTAGGGCCGGGTCTCAATGCCGTTGGCCCGGGCCAGCTCAAACTGCTCCACAATGCGGTTGGATGTCACGGAGAAGGTGGTTTCCGGGCCGATTTCCGGCACCAGGTAGTGGTAGTTGGTGTCGAACCATTTGGTCATTTCCAGTGGCTGCTGTTCCTTGGTGCCGCGGGCCAGGGTGAAGTAGGCGTTGAGGTCCAGTTCGCCGGCGGCGTTGCGCAGCTCGCCGAAGCGGGCCGGGACGGCGCCGACGTGTGTGGTGGCGTCGAGCACCTGGTCGTAGAAGGAGAACGTGCCGGGGACGGCGGCGGCTTCGGTGAGGCCCAGGTCCAGGAGGCGGCGGGCGGCGCCGAGCTGGATGTCGCGGGCGGCGGCGTCCAGGGCGGCTTCATCGATCTGGCCGGTCCAGTACGCTTCGACGGCCTTTTTCAGTTCGCGGCGGCGGCCGATGCGCGGGTAGCCAAGCAGGGAGGCGGCGGGGAAGGCGGGGGTGTTGCTCATGGGAGGTTCCTTAGGGTAAATGGGTTGTCAATGCCAAGGCGGGGGTGCACAAAGGGTTTTATGCCCGCACAAGTTCAGGCTGTGCCGGCCGCCGCAGCGGCGCAGGGCGCGGCAGCTGGAGCTTGTCCAGCACGTCCAGCGCGGCGGCGTGTTCGTTGAAGGTGTACAGGTGGATGCCGGGCGCCCCGGCATCGAGTGCGGCCCGGGCCAGGTCCACCGTGGCCGCCACCCCGATCCGCCGCGCCGCGGTGGCGTCGGCGGCGCGCCCCAGCGCGTCCAGCAGCCCCGGGGCGGGCTCGACGCCGGTCAGCTCGGCCAGGCGCTTGAGGCGCCGCAGGCTGGTGAGCGGCATGACGCCGGGAATCAGGGGGATGGTGACGCCGGCCCGGCGGGCGCGGACCACCAGGTCGCGGTACTGCTCGGCGTGGAAGAACACCTGGGTGATGGCAAAGTCGGCACCGGAGCGCTGCTTGGCCAGCAGCACTTCCAGGTCGTGTTCCACGGACGGGGACTCCGGATGCTTGGCCGGGTAGGCCGCGACACCGATGGCCACGCGGCCGGCGCACAGCAGGGCGGACCGGCCCTGCTCAACGCGGCGGATCAGTTCGACCAGGTCCTGGGCGTAGCGTGGGGATCCGGCCTGCGGAATCCCGGCGGGGTCGCGGGGCAGGTCCCCGCGCAGGGCGAGGATGCCGCGCACGCCGTGGTCCAGCAGTTCGGAGATGATCCCGGCCAGCTCGGCGGCCGTGTTGCCGACGCACGTCAGGTGGGCCAGCGGCCGCAGGGTGCTTTCGGTCAGGAGCCGGTTGAGCAGTTCGACCGCGGTGTCCCGGTTGCTGCCGTTGGCCCCGTACGTGACGGAGACGTAGTCCGGCCTGGTTCCTTCAAGTTCGCGGATGGTGTCCCACAGGGACGCCGAGGCCGTTGGGTTGCGGGGTGGAAAGAGCTCGTAGGAGAGCGCGATGGGTGCACTTGCGCCAGGGGGCGCCAGTGCTGGAGGGGGTGGGGACATTTGCTGTTCCTTGGCGAGGGGTCGGCCCAACCCTGTGGTGCCTAGAACACCGGGGCAGGACGGTTTGTCGTTGAAGTGGCGGCGGAGACACGGCGCTGCACCCACGAGGGGTGCAATGCGCGGCGGTGTTCCGTCAAGCAAATGTCAGGCCCACATGGGGGCACCCACACCCTTGCTCATGCGAAGGGTCGCTGACACACGTTGAGAAAAGTACGCACTGCCAACACTATGCAGCCAAACGGCCGGCGACAAGGCGGATGCCGAATTTTTCCTGCTTTTTACCGATTGTGACCAATAATTTGGACCGTGGACCGGCCATGGCAGGCGGTGTAACCGAATTAAGTACGGATTTCAATGCCTGCGCACACTGTCGAAAGAACTTTCGCCAGGCCCTGTCCACCCCGCCGGGCCGGCGCTACTGTGGGGTCATGAAACAGTTACCAGAGTCATACCTGGCGTACCTTGAGGGCAAGGACGAGGATTTCACGGCAACCGTGCTGCCCATCCTGCGGCAGTCGGCGGCGGACCAGCTCCACGGGGTGAAGGTGGTCCAGCTGCCGCACGGCGTCCAGGCGCACCTGGATGACGCCATCCCGTTTGGGCAGGTCCGCGAGGATTCGGACTAGGAGCCTCAGCCCTTGGCGTCCAGGAGCAGCCGGGCCGCGTTGGGGCTGAAGGTCTTTTCCATGACGAGGCAGGCCGCGCCCACGGCCTCCTCGCCGGGGCACAGCTGCGTGCCGGCGATGTCGAGGGCGTGGACGTCGCTGGTCACGCTGAGCTGCTGCACGATTTCCGGCACCTGCGCCAGGTAGGTGGCGGCCAGCGGCGGCCAGAACGGCCCGCCAAAGACCACCCTTTCCACGTCCAGCAGGCTGGCCAGCACCGAGACGACGCCGGCCATGCGGCGGGCGGAGCGGGCCAGGACGCCGGCGGCACCGGCGTTGCCGTCCTGGGCGGCTGCCGCGACGGCAGCCAGGTCCGCCTGCAGTCCGGCCGGGTTCTGCGGGTCGACTGCGGGCAGCACGCCCAGCGCCCGGGCTTCGGCCACAAGCGTTTCAGGCATGCAGGTGGCCTTGACGCAGCCGCGGCGCCCGCAGTCGCATTCCGCGCCGTCCGGGTCGGTGATGATGTGGCCAATCTCGCCCACGTTGCCCGAGGAGCCGCGGACCACCTCGTCGCCCAGGATGAGCCCGGCGCCGATGCCCGTGCCGATGTAGATGTAGACGAGGCTTGCCGCGGTCCCCGTGGCCCCGGTCCACAGTTCGGCCACCACGGCGGCCGTAACATCCTTGTCCATGACGACGGGCAGCCCCGTGGCCTCCTGCAGGATGCTGCGCACCGGCACCCTCAGCCAGCCGGGCATGTGCGGCGGATCCACCACGGTGCCGCTGGCCGCGTCGATGGGGCCCGGCGTGGCCACCCCCACCCCGGCGATGCGCAGCTGGTCGACGCCGGAGCGCTCAATGATCGCCCGGATCTGCCCACCCATGGCGGCGACAGCGGCTTCGGGTGCGCTGTCAAGGTCGGTGGGCTGCTCCAGGGATTCGACCACCGTGCCGGCAGCATCCACCAGGGCGAAGCTGGTGACGGCCGGGTCGATGTGGACGCCGACGGCGAACATCCCCTTCGGGTTCAGCCGCAGGATGGTGCGGGGCTTGCCGGGGCCCGAGGCTTCCTTGCCGGCCTCCATGATCAGCCCGGCATCGAGCAGCCGGCGGCAAATGTTGGAGACGGTTTGGGCGGCGAGCCCGGCCGATCCTGCCAGCTCCACCCGGCTCAGCCCCTCCGCCGAGCGCCGGATGGAGTCCAGGATGACGGCCTGGTTGAAATCGCCCATTTTGGGCAGGTTGGTGCCGCGGCGCCGCTGCGGCGCCGTGGCCTCGGGAACACCCAACATTGACTCCTTGAGAATGACGGAACGGGTTGGCGGCGAGGCCCCAACTCCCTCCGCTGAAACACTACCTCCTCGCATGAAGGCTGTGCTGCACGCCACGGCCCGGGGTCCTCAGCCCCGGGATCCCCAGCCGGCCACGGAGCGCGCCACCGTGAACTTGCTGTTGCGCCCCATCACCTCCGTGGCACCCACGCGGCCCTGCAGCTGGGGGCGGTAGTCAAGGTGCCGGTTGTACACGGTCCACAGCTCGCCGCCGGGCGCCAGGACCCGGCCCGCCGCGTCAAAGAGCTTCAGTGCGATCCCGGCATGGACGGTGGCACCGACGTGGAACGGCGGGTTGAGCACCACCAGCTCCGCCGAACCGGCCGGGAAGCGTGCCAGGGCATCGTCGCGGACCACCGTGACCTGCGCCCCCAGCCCGTTGGCCGCTGCCGTGGCCGCTGCAGAGGCCACGGCAGCGGCCGACTGGTCCGTTGCCCAGACCTGCAACCCGGGGCGCGCCGTCGCCAAGGCCGCGGCGATGGTGCCGTTGCCGCAGCCAAGGTCGACGGCGGTGGCGGCGGGGCGCATCCGGGGCAGGAAGTCGAGCAGGAAGCGGGTGCCCAGGTCGAGTTTGGTGCCGCCGAACGTTGCCCCGTGGGCGCACAGCCACAGGCCCAGGTGAGCGTTGAACTCCTTGCGCGGAAAGTCCGGTGCCGGCACCCCCTCCCGCGGCCCGTCCACCATGAGCAGGCGGGACTTGTGCCAGGCCCGGCCGGGCACTACGTGGTGGAAGTGGCTGCCCAGGACCTCGTTCATGGCAAGGGTCATGTGCTTGACGCGTCCGCCCGCCACCACCTGCACGCCCGGTGCGGCGTGGGTGCGGATCAGTGCCGCCGTCTCGGCCAGCTCGTCCAGGCTCCGCGGCAGCTGCCACAGGACCACCGTGGCTCCGGAAAACAGGCCGGGCACCAGCGGCATGGACACGTGGCGGCCTCCGAGCCCCAGCCGTTCGGCGTTGTTGGCCGCTGCCAGCTCACCGGACAGCGCATCCTGGTGGACACGGATGCCGGCCAGGCCGTGCCGGGCCGCCGCGCCCAGGGCCAGCGCACCGTAACGGTCGCCCACAACGGCCAGGGAACCGCCGTCGTGTGTGCCGGCGAGTGCCGCCAGGCGGTCCGCGGCCCCGGCCAGGATCAACTCATCCGTGGCGTCGTGCGCGTAAAGGTTGGGGGCCTCAATGTCCGGAAAGCGCCGCAATGCGGGGAAATCAAAGCTCGCGGTGGCCGGTCCGCCCGGGCCGGGATCCTGCATGCTGCTCATGGTGCCCCTTCACAATGGCCCCGGCGCCGGGGCCCGCACCAAGTTTAGCCGCGCCGCCCGCCCGGCCCCGTGTGACAAAGTCGACATGTGCAATACATCACATCCGTCCTAGAATCAAATCAGTCACTCAAGCACTCAAGTCAACAGCGATGTCGCCGTCAAAGACGACTTAAGGGGTTACCATGAGCGAAATCACGCCACTGCGAAACACCGTACGCAACGGCAGCGGGCTCAAGCGTGTGGGCGGTTTGTGGGGCGAATGCCTGGCCGAGTTTCTTGGCACCTTCGTCCTGATACTTTTTGGCGACGGTGTGGTCGCCATGGCCGTGGCCGCACTGCCTGGCAGCGGGCGCACCGCCGGCGCCAACATCTTCTTCCAAGGCGCCGGAGACTGGCTGCTGATCACCTGGGGCTGGGCCCTGGCCGTGACCATGGGCGTTTATGTGGCCGGCGGCGTGAGCGGGGCCCACATCAACCCTGCCGTCACGCTGGCCTTCGCCGTTCGGCGGAAATTCGCCTGGAACAAGGTCATTCCCTACATCGTCTCCCAGGTGGTGGGCGCGTTTGCCGCCGCCGCGTTGCTGTACCTGGTGTACTACAACGCCATCGACGCGTTTAACAAGGCCCTTGGGGACCAGCCCAGGGACTCCGGAAAGGGCTTCATCACCTTCTCCATCTTCGCCACCTTCCCGGCACCCTACTTCAACGGCAACCTCACCATCCCGTTCATCGACCAGGTGGTCGGCACCGCCCTGCTGGTGATCCTCGTCGTGGCCATCGTTGACGCCCGGAACGCAGCCGTCAAGGCCAGCATGGCGCCGCTCATGATCGGCCTGGCCGTGGCGGCCATCGGCATGTCCTTTGGTGCCAACGCCGGATACGCCATCAACCCGGCCCGTGATTTTGGGCCGCGGCTGTTCGCCTGGATGGCCGGCTGGGGCGACGTGGCCCTGCCGGGGACGGCAAGCGGCATTCCCGGTGCGTACAGCTGGTACTTCTGGGTGCCGATAGTCGGCCCGCTCGTGGGCGGCGTGGTCGGCGTCATCCTCTACGACTGGTTCATTGGCGACATCCTGCACGCCCGCCGGGCGCTGGCCGAAGCCCCGGAGACCGGACGCAACCCCGAGACGGGCCGCTCCACCGACACCGGGGGCACCGCCGAAGAGGACTGACGCCCGGAGCTACAGGGCGTCCACGTACAGCCACTGCCTGCCGATCCGCACAAAACGGCTGGTTTCCAGGAGGCTGTCCCGGGCGCCCCCGGCGCGGAAGTGCGCCCGGAACGCAACAATGCCGTCGTGGTCCAGGGGGCCGCCGCGGACGGTGTCAAGGATGTCCAGCCGGTACCACTGCTGGCCCGGGTCCAGGCCCACGCTCCCCGGGCGGGTGTCCGGGTGCCAGGTGCGCAGCAGGTACGCTGCGTTGCCGGTGGCAAAGGCCGTATAGCGTGAGCGCATGAGGGCCCCGGCCGTGGGGGCAAACCGTGTGCCGGCCGGCGCGTCAAGGAACCTTCCACAACACGCCTCAAGCGTGTCGCCGCTGTTGCAGGGGCACCTCACGGCAGGCACCGGGCGGGGGGAACCTGCTGGGGAAGGAAGCCGCTGGTTGGGGTGCCGGGGGCCGGCCGGGGCGCAAGTGCACATGGCCACCATTCTTCCATTGTTTGAATGCGCGCCCCGGCGGGCGGCGCTACGGCTTGCAGCGATGCCGGTGACGGCACCCGGTGCGCGGCAGACAAAAAAGTCCGCATGCCGGGGACAGCATGCGGACTTCCTTGATTTGGTGGAGCTGAGGGGACTCGAACCCCTGACCCCCTGCATGCCATGCAGGTGCGCTACCAGCTGCGCCACAGCCCCAAACATTGGATATTCAATTGCAAACCACCCCGGATTCCGTGGTGTGTTTGGTGGAGCTGAGGGGACTCGAACCCCTGACCCCCTGCATGCCATGCAGGTGCGCTACCAGCTGCGCCACAGCCCCAAACACTTGCTTTTTCCTTGACCTTTCGGTCTTGGCCGAAGCAACTTGTCTATCCTAGAACACGTTTCTTCAGGTTGCCAAATCGGGCCGCAATCCCCCGGAACCCCTCCGGTTTTGGCCCGTCATGGAGCTAATCCTCGACGGGTTCGGCCAGGTCTTCGGGCGCCTCGAACGGCTGGGGCAGGGTGCCCACGTTGTGTTCAGTCAGGCGCCAGTGCCATTCGCTGGCCCCGGCCAGCGACGGCTGGGACTGCTCCACCACGGACCAATGGCAGTTGGACAGCCCCGAGAGGGTGCGCCACAGTTCCTCGGGCAGTCCCAGCAACTTGGCCAGGCCCACGCGGGTGGCCCCGCCGTGCGTGGCCACCACCAGGGTGCCGCCTTCGGGCATGGCGTCAATCCCGTCCAGGATGGCCGCCACCATGCGCCCGGCCACCTCCCGCCTGGTCTCGCCGCCGCCCGCGCGCACGTTGGGTTCATCGAGCTGCCAGAGCTTGATCTCCGCCGGATAGGCCCGCTCAATCTCCTCGAAGGCGAGCCCCTCCCAGCGTCCGCCGTACGTTTCACGCAGGCGCGCGTCCACCGTGATGGCTTCCCCGGTCAGCGACGCAAGGGCCTGCGCCGTGGCGAAGGCCCGGGACAGGTCGGAGGAGACAATCCTTACCGCGCCCGGGCCGGGCAGGGCGGCCAGCTTGCCGGCCAGCAAGGCCGCGGAGCGCTCTGCCTGGCCGGCGCCCACCTCGTCAAGGGGGATGTCGCTCTGGCCCTGAAAACGCCGCGCCGCATTCCAGCTGGTGCGCCCGTGCCGCCAAAAGATCACCCTGCGGCGTGGGCCGGCGGGCTGAAGGACGGATTGTGCCGGTGTCCGCAGGGCAGGCTCCTGCCCCGGTGCGGCGGCGGGCTCCGGTACGGCGGACGCCCCAGGTTCGGTGTTGATGGGAACTACCCGGCGTCCACACCCTGGGCGGCGTCCTGCTTGACCGAGGGATCGGACTCGGGCAGTTGCAGGTCCACCACGGGGCAGTCGGCGTAGAGGCGCTCCAGGGCGTAGAAGATCCTGTCTTCCTCATGCTGGACGTGCACCACGATGTCGGCGTAGTCCAGCAGCACCCAGCGTCCCCCCGAGCGGCCTTCGCGGCGTACGGGGCGCAAGTCAAACTTGTGCAGCTCGTCCTCGATGCCGTCCACGATGGCGTTGACCTGGCGTTCGGTGGGGGCGGAGGCGATGAAGAAGATGTCCGTAATGGCCAGCCGGTCGCTCACATCCAGGGCGATGAGGTCCTGGGCGAGCTTGTCCGACGCCGCCCGCGCTGCTGCCCGGGCCACCTCGATCGAGTGTTGTGTTGCGGTCACTAAATTGTCCTTTGGTCGGTCCGGCGCTAGTGTGCCAGCGCGGTGATGAACATGACGGCACCGACAACCAGTGCCGCACCGCCAAGAATGATGCTGCCCCATTGGATGAGCAGGTTGCGCTGGGTGCGTCCCAGGCCGGCGGTGACGGCGTCCAGCGGCTCCAGCCCGTGGGCGTAGTCGGCGGGCATGGGGGGCATCTGTGTCCGGGTCACGGCAGCCGCCTGCACCGCCGCCCCTGGACGGACGACGCCGGCCATCGCCTCCGCACGCTGAAGCGTGCCGCTGCGCCCTCCCGTGAGCGGGCGGCTGCCCGGCCCCGGCCGGTGCACGGACCGGGCGGCCAGGGCAGCGTCAAAACGCTCCGCGTTGGGGTCCGGCGCTTGGTTTGTTGTGCCTGCGGCAGGCTTACCCGCGGCCGCCTTGCCGGCTGCCTGCTTGCCGGCCTGGGGCCTGCGGGACGGTGCCAGCCTGGGCGTGGAACGGGTGACGATGGGCACGTGGGTGGTCGACGGCGGGCGCATGACGGGCCTGTCTGCCCCTGGCACCTCGACAAACTCGATGGGTGTGACCATGGCCAAGTTGTTGGTGGCCGTGGGGTCGGCCGGCTCGCGCCGGGACTTTGCGCTCTCCTGCGCCAGCCGTTCGCGGGCTTGGGCGCGCTGGTCCAGGATGGCGGCACGGTCCGACTGTGCCCGCTGTTCGGCCAACAGACGCAGTTCCTCGGTGCTCGGCGCCTGGCCGGAGGGTGTCCGGGGACCTACGGAGACCGAGGGGTAGGGCATTCCCGGCACGGGCCGGGCCGGGCGCTGGGCCGGGACCGAACCGGTGGCGGGATTCTGCCGGGCCGGGAGGGCACCCGTGTCCGGGCGCTGGGCCGGCGGGCGGCCCGCCGTGGGGGCGGCGCCCCGCGTCCCGGCGGCGGGCGCCGGCGAGTCCGGGGCGGCGGCGGAGGCCCTGCGGCCCATGCGGGCGCGGTGCGGCGCCTCGTTCCCGGGGGCTGCGGCGTCAGGGGCTGCTGTTCCGGCTCCCGGGGCGGCCTTGGCGGCGGGCGCACCGGCGGGCTTGCCCACGGTCCCCGGGGCAGGCTTGCCGCCAGGCTTGGGGGCGGCGGTGGCTGCGGGCCGGGCAGGTCCTGCCGGCCCGGCTGCGGGTGCGGTGGGCGGCACGGCCTTGGCCTGCGCGGGCGCTTTGGCGGGCTGGACGACGGGGGTGATGCTGGTGACCGGCGCGCGCTCGGCGTCGAGCTGGGCCTGGCGCAGGGCGCGGCGTGAGGGAAGCGGATTCTGCTGCGCCGGCGCCGCGTCCACGAGCTCCTTGTAGGCCCGCAGGGCCGCCCGGTCACGGGCGCGGGTCTGGGACTGGCGTTCGCGCGGGGCGGGTGCGGCACCGCGGTTGGCGGGGGTGGCCTGCGCAGCACTTGGTGCGGGTCCCCCGGCCGCGGGCGTCCCCTTCGCTCCCGCATCAACAGGCGCACCGGGTTGGGTACGCCGGCCGCGGCGCTCCACATCGGCGGTCGAGGGGGCAGCCACAATGGGCACCGGGGCCTTCCCCGGTGCGCCCTGCGTTTGCGCCACGTTCGCCTCCCGCAGTTGCCTGCGGCTGCGAACCGGCTCCTGATCCTTGCTCATCACTTACTCATTCAGTACTAGAAGTCACCGGCAGGGCCCTTGCGCCCGTATCGCTGTCCGGCTGGACGTACAGCCCGTATTTGGCAATGTATTGCACCACCCCGTCCGGCACCAGGTACCAGACCGGATTGTGTTCCTTGACCCTGGTGCGGCAGTCCGTGGACGAGATGGCCATGGCGGGCACTTCCAACAAACTTACGTCGGACCTGCCCATGTCGTCGAGTACGTGACCCGGCCGGGTCACGCCGACGAAGTGTGCCAGGTTCCACAATTCCTCGTTGTCCTTCCATGACATGATCTGCGCCATGGCGTCCGCACCGGTGATGAAGAACAGGTCCGCCTGCGGGCGCATCCGCTTCAGGTCGCGCAGCGTGTCAATGGTGAAGGTGGGCCCCGGCCGGTCAATGTCAACCCGGCTGACGGTGAACTGGGGGTTTGCGGCGGTGGCAATCACCGTCATCAGGTAGCGGTGTTCGGCCGCACTGACCTTTCGCTTCGCCTTCTGCCACGGCTCCCCCGTGGGCACAAAAATTACTTCGTCCAGCTTGAAGACGCTCGCAACCTCGCTGGCTGCGACAAGGTGTCCATGGTGGATTGGATCAAACGTGCCACCCATGACTCCAACCCGGAGACGGCCGCCGCTGCCCCCTGCAGGGGGCAGCGTGCGCGGGTCCTCAGTGATCGGAGGACACCTGGCCCTCGTGGTGCATGTGCTTGTTGGTGTGCTGCTTGTGGGGGTTGTCCGCAGCCTCAACGGGCTCATGGCGGTTTCCGAGGTTCATGAAGGAAACACAGATGAACATCAGCACCAGCAGGATGGCCAGAACGGTCCCGCCGATCACATACGGAGGCGCAATCAACGGCCACGGCTCTTCATGTGCGGCTGCTTCGGCAAGGACGACGCCGGCAAGCTGGGTCAGCATTATTTCTCCCCTAGGGTTGGTGGCCGGATGCCCTTGAAAAGTGCACCCTGCCGTTCGTTGCGTGGATTCCCTCTAATGGTACGTGGTATCCGCTGCCGCTGCCGCACCGGCCACGCTGTCCGGGCCGATTTCCCGGTTCCGGGACCCCGTTGTCAGCCGCGGACCTGCCCCTCGCCCTGGACAATCCATTTGGTCGTGGTCAGTTCGCTGAGCCCCATCGGGCCCCGTGCGTGGAGCTTCTGGGTGGAAATCCCCACCTCGGCGCCGAGTCCCAGCTCCCCGCCGTCGGTGAAGCGGGTGCTGGCGTTGACAATGACGGCGGCCGAGTCAATCTCGGCAATG
The DNA here is from genome assembly GCF_013376095.1 of Arthrobacter sp. SDTb3-6. Taxonomy (GTDB): domain Bacteria; phylum Actinomycetota; class Actinomycetes; order Actinomycetales; family Micrococcaceae; genus Specibacter. The sequence goes on from NZ_JAAMFN010000034.1 coordinate 42,300, forward strand.
AACGTCTCGGCGTTGGCGAGGTCGTTGGTGAGGATGGCCTCGGTGTGCCCCGTGCTCCATTGGCGGATGTGCGCGACGGCCTCCGGCAGCGAGTCCACCATCTTGACGGCCAGGTCAAGGTCCATGTACTCGGTGGCCCAGTCCTCGTCGGTGGCCGGGAAGCTGGTTGCCCCGGCGGGGACCAGCGGGGCGATGCGCCCGTCCACGTGGAGGCGCACCCCGGCGTCGGACAGGGCCTTCAGGACGGCCGGGGCCACGGTGGAGTCCTTGTGGACCAACAGCGTCTCGACGGTGTTGCAGACGCTGGGGCGCTGGGTCTTGGCGTTGAGGAGGATGTTCACGCACATTTCCTCCTTGGCGCTGGCGTCGATGAAGATGTGCACATTGCCTTCGCCGGTTTCAATGACCGGAACGGCAGAGTTCCGCACAACGGTCTGGATGAGCTCGCGCCCGCCGCGGGGAATGAGCACGTCCACCTGGCCGCGGGCCTTCATGAGCAGGTTGGCACCCTCACGGCCGTACTTGTCAACGGACTGGACGGCGTCGGCCGGCAGCTTGACGGAGTCGAGGGCGTCGCGGAGGATGTCCAGCAGCGCTTCATTGGTGTGCGCCGCGGCGGTGCCGCCGCGCAGGATCACGGCGTTGCCGCTCTTGAGGGCCAGCCCGGCGATGTCCACGGTGACGTTGGGCCGGGCCTCGTAGATGGCGGCCACCACGCCCATCGGGACATTGACCTGGCGCATGCGCAGGCCGTTGGGCAGGGTCTGGCCGCGGACCACGTTCCCCACGGGGTCCGGCAGGGTGGCGAGGTTTTCCAGGGCCGCTGCGAGCCCTTCGATGCGCTGGGGGGTCAGTGACAGCCTGTCGAGCATGGCGGCGGAGGTCCCGTTGGCACGCCCGGCGGCCACGTCCTTGGCGTTGGCGGCCAGGATGTTGTCCTGGTTTTCCAGCAGGGCCGCGGCAATGGCGCGCAGCCCCCTGTCCTTCCAGGCGCGGTTGGCTCCGGCCATGCGTCGCGAGGCGCGGCGTGCCCGTTCGGTGATGCCGCGCACCTCGGCGGCGGCCGCCGACGCGTTCCCGTCCGAGGCGTCCGTCATCTGTTCAACAATCTGCTCGCTCATGCCACCAGTCTAGGGCACGGCGGCATACGTTACGCGGCCCGCTCCACAGGCGGCCGGCCGGCCCCCATGGGGAAGGCAAGCAGCGGGCCATCCGGCGGGGTGCTCAGGCGTGGACCTGGACGAGGTCGTCCACGTGGACCACCTCGCGTTCGTACTCCCGGCCCAGTTCCCTGGCCAGCGACTTCGTGGAGCGGCCCAGCATCTGTGGCAGGTCCGCGCTCTGGTAGTTGACCAGGCCGTGGGCCACCACGGTGCCGGCCGAGTCGGCGAGCTCCACGGCGTCGCCGGCCTCAAAGTCGCCGCTGACGGCGGTGATGCCGGCGGGCAGGAGCGATTTGTGCCGTTCGCACACGGCACGGACGGCGCCGTCGTCAAGCACCAGGCGCCCGCGGATGTCGGCGAGGTGGGCCAGCCACAGCAGCCGGACGGGGCGCTTGCTGCCGTTGATGCTGAACCAGGTGCCGACGTCGTCCCCGGCCAGGGCGGCGGCGGCGTTTTCGGTGGACGTGACGAGGGCCGGGATGCCGGTCTCTGCGGCGATCAGGGCGGCCTGGACCTTGGTGGCCATGCCGCCGGTGCCCACGCCTGCCTTGCCGGCGCTGCCGATGACAATGCCTTCGAGGTCTTCGGGCGAATCCACGTGGCTGATGCGCCGGGCGCCGTCGGCGGGCGGGCCGTCGTACAGGGAGTCGACGTCGGAGAGCAGCACGAGGGCGTCGGCCTTGACCAGGTGGGCCACCAGCGCGGCCAGGCGGTCGTTGTCGCCGAAACGGATTTCGTGGGTCGCCACGGTGTCGTTTTCGTTCACCACGGGCACCACCCCAAGGTGGAGCAGGCGTTCCAGGGCACGGTGGGCGTTGACGTACTGGCTGCGCCGGGTGAGGTCCTCGGAGGTCAGCAGCACCTGGGAGACCGTGACGCCGTGGCTGATGAAGGCCCGGTTGTAGTGGGCCATGAGCAGGCCCTGGCCCACGCTGGCCGCCGCCTGCTGCGTGGCCAGGTCCTTGGGGCGCCGCGAGAGGCCCAGCGGCAGCAGCCCGGCGGCGATGGCGCCGGAGGAGACCAGGATGACCTCGGTGCCCTCCAGGCGACGGCGCGCCAGCACGTCGACCAGGTTTTTCAGCGCCACCTCGGAGATGCCGCCGGCCACGGACGTGAGCGACGAGGAACCCACCTTGACCACAATCCTTGCCGCGGAGGCGATCGCCCGGCGGGTGCCGGCGTTGGCCCGTGCGGCCAGCCCGCTAGAGCTCATCGTCGTCCGATGCACCGCCGTTGGCGTCAAGGTCGGATTGGATGACGGCGTCCCTGGCGTGCTTGCGGTTGGTCGATTCGGTCCAGATGCCGGCCTTGCGCTCGGCTTCGAGCTCGGCACGGGCGGCGGCCTTGGCGTCGCGGCGTTCCTGCTGCTCTTCACGCTTTTGGGCGCGGGTGGGCCGGTCGCCCAGGTCCAGCAGGCGCAGGTCGGTGCCGCGGGGCGCGGCCAGGTGCTCGGCACCTCCCATCATGGTCGGTTCCCAGTCAAAGATCATGCCGTCGTCCTCGCCGATGACCACGGTGTCACCGGGCGTGGCACCGGCCTTGAACAGGCCTGTTTCCACCCCTGCCTTGGCCAGGCGGTCGGCGAGGTAGCCGATGGCCTCCTCATTTTGGAAGTCGGTCTGGCGGACCCAGCGTTCGGGCTTTTCGCCGATGACCCGGAACAGCGGCTCCAGGTTCTTTTCTTCACGGCGGATCGTGAACGGGGTGGCGTTCACGGCGCGCGGCCGCAGCACCACGGGGGCGGCCTTGACGGGGGCGGCGGCCACGGCGTCGCGGGCTTCCTGGACAATCTCGGCCATGGCAAAGCCGAGCTGGCGCAGGCCCTCGTGGCTGGCCGCGGACACCTCGAACACGCGGTATCCGCGGGCTTCCAGGTCGCCCTTGACGAACTCGGCCATGTCGCGCCCGTCCGGGGCGTCCACCTTGTTCAACGCCACCAGGCGCGGCCTGGCGTTCAGTGGCACCACCTCGCCGTCGGGGCCGGCAAAGCCCATGTCCACGGCGTAGCGGTCAAGTTCCGCCTCGATGACGGCCAGGTCGGAGATGGGGTCGCGGTCCGGTTCCAGCGCGGCACAGTCCAGGACATGGACCAGGGCGGCGCAGCGTTCCACGTGGCGCAGGAAGTTGTGGCCCAGGCCCTTGCCTTCGCTGGCGCCCTCGATCAGCCCCGGGACGTCGGCGATGGTGAAGCGGACGTCACCGGACTGGACCACGCCGAGGTTGGGCACCAAGGTGGTGAAGGGGTAGTCGGCAATCTTGGGCCGTGCGGCGGACATGGCGGCGATCAGGCTGGACTTTCCGGCCGAGGGAAAGCCGACCAGGGCGATGTCGGCGATGGACTTCAGTTCCAGGACGATGTCCCGCTGGTCCCCCTCCACGCCGAGCAGGGCGAAGCCGGGGGCCTTGCGCTTCTGGGAGGACAGGGCCGCATTGCCCAGCCCGCCCTGCCCGCCGGCCGCGGCAATGTACTCGGTGCCGACGCCCACGAGGTCGGCCAGGACCGTTCCGGCCTTGTCCTTGACCACGGTGCCGTCCGGCACGTCGAGGACGAGGGTCTCGCCAATCCTGCCGTCGCGCCAATCGCCCATGCCCGGGCCCCCGTTGCCGGCATTGCGGTGGGGGGCGTGGTGGTAGTCCAGCAGGGTGGTGGTCTGGGCGCTCACGCGCAGGATGACGTCCCCGCCGTCCCCGCCCTTGCCGCCGTCGGGCCCGCCCAGCGGCTTGAACTTCTCGCGTTTGACAGAAACGCAGCCATGGCCGCCTGTCCCGCCGGATACATGCAAAACAACCCGGTCAACAAAGCTGGCCAATGGGATCTCCTTGATTAGTACTGCCGTTGCGCAGTTACATTCTAGTCTGCGCCTCTTTGGCGGCGCCGACGCCGGCAGGCCGCGTTGGGCGCTGGCTGCCACACGCGCCAGGCAGCGTGTCACACGCTGCCTGTTAAAAACTCTGCCTGTTAAAAAGCTGCCTGTTAAAAACACAGTGGAGCGGGGCGGCCGGCCCGCGCCC
>NZ_JAAMFN010000035.1 GCF_013376095.1 Arthrobacter sp. SDTb3-6
AGCATCTTGCCGTTCCCCTGGCTGTGGGCGGAGCCAGCCTGCTGGCCAGCGCCTACAGTCCCAACCCGGTCGTGGCCTTCATTTTCCTGACCCTTGCAGCCGGCGGCATCTGGGGCGGGCTCGGCGTCTTTTGGACCCTGGCCGGAGAATTCCTGGCCGGCGCTGCGCGGGCAAAGGCCATCGCCCTCATCAACACCCTGGCCCAAATGGGTGGGCTCATTGGCCCCTGGATGACCGGGGTGCTCAAGGATGCCACAGGGGGATTCGCCGTCCCCTTGACGGCACTTGCCGTCGCCTCGTTCCTCGCCTCCGCGATCGCACTGCTGATGAACCGGCATTCGAAGATTGCATTGCGCACTCCCATGGTGCCCTCGAAGGGGTACTCCCCGACCCCTAGTTCCGCATCTTCCCAGAAGGAGCCCACGGCATGAGCATCACCACCACCGGCACCAATATTTTTGACCGACTCGCCGAACTTGGCGCTGCCACCGTCTACGAGGCCAACGGACAGCGCGACGCCGTCGACCCCACCATCAAGCCACTGGACCCTCGTTCACGCATTGCCGGTCGCGCCGTGACCGTGGAACTGGAGCCTGGCGACAACTGGTTCATTCATCTCGCACTCCTCGAAGCTGGCGAAGGCGACATTCTCGTCGTCGACGCCAAGGGTTACACGCAGGCCGGCCCTTGGGGCGACGTGCTGACCCTGGCCGCCCAGGAACGCGGACTCGCAGGGCTGGTTATCGACGGCGCCGTCCGTGACAGCCAGGACATCATCACAGCAGGATTTCCTGTCTTCACCCGGGGCGTCTGCATACGAAAGACAACGAAGGTCCAGAAGGGACGGATCAACATCCCTGTTACTGTCGGCGGGGTCCTGATCAACCCCGGCGACGTATTGGTCGGCGACGCCGATGGACTGGTCCGAATCCATGCAGACGACCTGGCCACTGCACTGGCCTCATCGGAGGCACGGCTGGCCAAGGAAGATGAAATGCGCGACGCCATCCGTGCCGGTGGGACGACCCTGGACCTGCTGGGACTGCCCCGCCCCTGACCTGCCCACGCACCGCCTCGAGGGTCGAGGAAGGCCGAGGAAGACCCCGCGAATATGGCGCCGGGTTGCTTCCCGTCGACGCCGGCCCCGCCCCGGCTGGCTGCAGGAGCGGCATGTCGCCGCAAGGAGCAGCGCTTGGGCGCTGAGCGCAAGCACCGGCGCCCGGCCGTCGGTCCCGCCCCGGCCGTCGGTCCCGCCTCGGCCGCCGGTCCCGCCCCGGCCGCCGGGGCCGTGAGCGCCAATCCGGCGTCGTGGACCTGGATGTCCGTTGCGCTCTCGCTCGGCGACTGTTCTTTTGGCGGCGGCACCCTTCGCCGCAGAGGGCGAACAGAACCTTCATGGTCGCGACGCCACCGCAGGCGTTGGCCGGGTCTTCGGGATCGCTGAGGGCCCAAAATTCCTTTGTCGGGGTTAGGCCGCGAGCCGCCGCTGCGTGCCCGGTGGCCAGGGCTGCTGTGGTGATGTCCATCCCCACGCCTCATCTGGCGCAGGCCGCACAGAATGCGCGCTAACGACTTTGCCGGCGTCACGCATGTCCTGCACCCGGTCATCGGAGCCCTGAGCGGCCTGTTCCCTGTCACCGGACCCGCCCCCGACGTCGCGGGCGGCATGTTCTGCTACCCGAATTGATTGACGCCTGCTTCCCGGTCGACGGCCCGGTCCCCTGGCGCGGGCGGGCAATGTCTTCGTGTCCGCTATGCCATCGCAGGCGTCCGCCGGGTTGTTGAGGTCAAGTTCGACGTGGAGGTGGTTTTCGGCGTTGCCGCTGACCCGAATTTTCTCTTTTCCGCGTCTGGTCTGGACCACCCCCGCGTGCCCGAAGTCCATGGGCGTCTTGGTGATATCCAGTCCCATGCCATGCCGAGCGCTGGCAGCGCACGATGCGCGCCAGGCGCTCCGGCGGCGTCAAACATTTCCATCACCCGGTCGGCGGGGAGCCCCGCCACTTGTCGCGCCCCTGAACTCGCGGCCAACAGTGAACTTGCGCGTCGACTGTCCCCGACCGGCCCGGCATACCACCGATGACGCAATCCGGCACCTCCATGCAGGGGCCGCGAACGGCGTGCAGCCCGATACCGCCCGTGCCCGCGCTATCAACTGGTCCTGCTCCGGATCTGTCAGCGCCGACGTGCGCCGGGGCCGATGCGTGCGCCGGGATTGGTGCCTACCTTGCCGGAATGGCAGCATGCACGCGGGGTATTCACCGAGTCGCACCGACGCCGGGACGGGGCCATCCAGTGCTGGACAGCAGTGAGGTTCCGAAGGCGCTGCCCAATCCGTGAGCGCATGATGCCGGAGTCGTGCCCAGATAGCCGACCGCCAGTTCTTTTCATCGGCGTAATTCCGGAGCAGCCGACACCAAGGGTGCCCCGCCTGCTCCGCCGACATCCACGCCCCTGAAGCGGCCAATAGAGCGGCCAACTCGACATCCGTCCGCAAGTCCATCGTGACAGTATGGCGGCGAACGCGGGAAACCACTGTGGCGAGCTAAGAGCCCGGGTAGTCCTTCACATCCAATGCCTTATTCGCGGGCAGCCAATAGAGCCAATCGAACCGTCTGGTTTACATTATGAGTTTCATCTCATATTATGAGTATCAATCTTGGCGCTCCCATATAAGGCACCATCGCGGCGACTTCATGGGGGGACCAACGACCGGTCAGTCCTTGCTGCCCCGCAGCGGGAATGGGCCGCTCCTCGCCGGGGCAACGCCGATGAATCTTCACGCGATACGCACACGTTTACGTACAGAAAGCGAACCAATGACACAGACACGCATCGCTCCGCTAGAAGGCGTCCGCGTCCTTGAGCTGGGAAACTACATTGCCGCACCCACGGCTGGTCGGATGCTCGCTGATTTCGGTGCGGAGGTCATTAAAGTGGAGCGGCCAGGGTCCGGTGATGAACTGCGAAACTGGCGCCTGCACAAGGGTGACACGTCCATGTTGTACCGCACGATCAACCGCAATAAGAAGTCCGTGGTGCTCGATCTTCGCACCGAGGCCGGGAAGCGGGCCGCGCTCAGGCTGGCCGCGAAATCGGACATCCTGTTGGAAAATTTTCGCCCGGGGACACTCGAAAAATGGGGACTGGGCCCGAACGCGCTCAATGAAGCCAACCCGGAACTGATCATCACCCGCATCTCCGCCTTTGGACAGACCGGTCCGCTGTCGGCGCGTCCGGGGTTTGCCGCCGTCGCCGAGGCCTATGGAGGGTTCCGCAACCTGGTGGGTGACCCGGACCGCCCGCCAGTCCGCGTGGGCGTATCAATCGGCGACTCCATCGCTGGGCTTTATGCCGCCTTCGGGTCCGTGATGAGCCTCTACCAAAGGAATGCCCGACGGCGGGATGCGGCCGGCACCGTGCCGCTGTCGGAGCGGATCATTGATGTCGCGCTCAATGAAGCCATGTTCTCCATGATGGAATCACTCATCCCGGACTACCAGGCCTATGGCGTGGAAAGGCAGCGCGTCGGCGGCCGCATGGAAGGGATTGCCCCATCGAACGCTTATTTCTGCAGGGACGGCTCGAGCATCGTCGTGGCCGGCAACGGGGACTCCATCTTCCAGCGTTACATGGACACCATTGGGCGCCCTGATCTGGCAGCTGACCCGACACTGCAGAGCAATGCCGGCCGCTGGGCCCGACGCGAGGAACTTGACCACGCCATCGGTGCGTGGACCGCCGGCCTTGACTCCGCAGACGCGCTGGCTGCACTTGATGCCGCCGGTGTTCCTGCCGGGCCCATATTCACGGCGGCGGATATCAGCACGGACAGCCAATACGCTGCCCGGAACATGATCCAGAGATTTGACGTTTCCACCGGCGAGGAGATACTGACCGGTGTCGGGTTCCCCGGAATTGTTCCGGTCATCGGCGGCCAATCGCTGCCCATCCGCAGCCTGGGCCCCGATCTGGGGGAAAACACGGCAGAAATTCTCTCCGGACTCCTTGAAATGGACGACGAAGAGATCAATGCGGCATCGGGCCGCGAGGAGGCACTTCAGCCATGAACCATCAGCCATTCGACTCCGCGGACACGGACACGAGCCAGATTATTCTAAGGGATGTCACCCTGCGGGACGGCCTGCAGCTCACCGGCAAGCTGTTAACCACCGAACAGAAACTTCAGACCGTCCGGGAGCTGCTGCGACTGGGCGTGCCTGCCATTGAACTGGGCTCCATGGCCCGACCGGATCTCGTCCCCACCATGGCCAACACCTTGGAAGTGGTCCAGGCCCTCACCCCCGGGGAACTGGAAAAGTGCTGGATCTGGGTGGCCACCCCCGGACACGTTGCCAAGGCTGCGGCTGCCGGTGCCCGAAATTTTCAGTACTGCCTCTCGGCATCAGACTCGCACAACAAGGCGAACATCGGCCGCACCACGGATGAAAGCCTTGCCGCGTTGCCGCAGGCGATGGAACATGCCAGGGCCGTTGGCGGGCAGGTGCAACTGTGCATTGCCACCGCGTTCACCTGTCCCTTTGAGGGAATGGTTCCCGAGGACCGGATCCTGGCCATCGCCAACGATCCACGCACGGAGGGCACCGCCGACATCGTGTTCTGCGACACGCTTGGCCAGGCGATCCCCGCCCAGGTCGCCGGCCTGGTTCGGCGCGTCCGCGAAGAGTCCCCGGCGCGGCGGATCGTCTATCACGGGCATGACACATGGGGACTCGGCGTCGCCAACACCATTGCAGCAATCAGGGCCGGTGCATCCATGGTGGACGGCGCCTTGGGCGGGCTGGGCGGCTGCCCCTTTGCGCCGGGCGCCAGCGGAAACACGTCCACCGAGGACATTCTGTTTGCAACCCGCCCCGGCTGGCTGACCACAGAGAGGTTCGCCGGATTGGTGGTTTTGTCCGAGAAGCTGCTCGCGGAATTAGGTGAACCCAACCGATCCAAGGCGGCACAGGGTGCCCGATCCAACGCGGCGGCCTTCGCATGGGTCATCCCGGCGGAGGATGCTTCATCTGACAACATGTCCTGCGGCATGGGAGGGAACTGAATATGGGCAACCGCTTCCTGGTCACTACCGCCATCCCGGATCCCGGACTGAAACTGCTCAGCGACGCCGGCCAGGTCACGGTGCTGCCCGAACCTCCCGACTACCCGACGCTTGCGGGTTTGTGTTCCTCGGGTGATTTCGACGTCGTTCTCACCCAGCTGCGCGACGTGATTGACGCGCCGCTTTTGGCCCGTGCGCAGCTGCGGGGCGTGTCCAACTACGCGGTCGGGTACAACAACATTGATGTTGCTGCTGCTGCCCGCTGTGGCATTCAGGTGGGCAACACCCCCGGTGTGCTGACGGATGCGACGGCGGACGTTGCCATGTTGCTCATCCTCGGCACCGCGCGCCGTGTGGTTGAATCCGACAATTTGGTCCGCACCGGCCAGTTCCGCGGCTGGGAACCCGAATTGCTTCTAGGACGGGATGTCTCCGGTGCTGTCCTGGGATTGGCCGGCTTTGGCCGGATCGCCCGTGCCACGGCCCGGCGTGCCCTCGGTTTCGGGATGGACGTGCTCTTCGCGCCGCGGCCTCCGGGGGATCGCCCGGTAGGCGAGGAGGAACTCGGCGAGTTTGCCGGCAAGATCCGGCAGGCGGGGTGGGATGAGCTTGTGGAACGCAGCGACTTCCTCTCCCTTCACGTGCCGCTGGTTGAGGAAACACGACACCTCGTGGATGCCCACGTGCTGCATCGAATGAAGCCCGGCGCGATCCTGATCAATACCGCCCGCGGGCCGATCGTCAACGAGGCGGACTTGGTGGATGCGCTGAGAGAGGGTGTCATCGCCGGTGCCGGGCTGGACGTATTTGAGGATGAACCGAGGCTGGCGTCCGGGCTGGCCGCGTTGCCGAACACTGTCCTGCTGCCTCATGTGGGAAGCGCCACCGTCGCTGTGCGCAGGGAGATGGCCCGACTGTGCGCCCTGAACGCCGTCGCCATGGCTGAAGGCCGCACGCTCCCGCATCCGGTGAATCTCCCCGCCTGGTCATGATCATCGCTGGCCGATGCTCATGGTGGTCGTCACGCCTCGCCGGGGAACCTGCCGCTGATCAGCCTCGTCATGTTCTCGGCTGTTGCAAGCAGAGGTTCCACCCATGCCTGGCAGGTCTTCAGCGGCATACGCAGAGTGGGGCCACTGACGGTCACCGCCCCCACCAACTCGGCCCTGGAGTCGAAAACCGGAGCCGAAAGACCGGAGGCTCCATCTTCACGCTCGCCCACTGTGATGGCATATCCGTCGGTCCGGGTCTTTTTCACCGCAGAAACCAGATATTCCGAAGTAGTGATTGTCGCATCGGTGATCGACTCCAAGGGATCGCGTACGATGGCGTCCATCAGCGGAGCATCCCAGGCCAGGAGGACACGGCCGGCAGAACCCGCGTGGAGCGGGAGGACCTTGCCAAGATGCATCTCCCGCCGAAGGGCATGGTGCGTTTCCGCCAGGGCGACACACATGCGCTCGCGCTGCTCGGTCTTGAAGAAGCAGGCAGTTTCGCCAGTGGCGTCCCTCAATTTCTTGAGCAAGGGACCGACTATGTCCAGAACCTCCACACCGCGCGTGGCCGGGGCAGCCCAGTACGCCATGCGCATGCCAATGCGATAGGCATCCTCGTCCCGATCCAGGAAACCCTGGGACGTCAAATTCGTGACAAGTCGCTGAACTGTGGAAGTGGGCAGGCCCGTGGACTCGCGAATATCGCCCAGCGACAACACCGGGCTCGAGAGCGAGAACGCGTCCAAGATCGAAGAGATCTTACCAAGGACAAGCAAGGCATTGCCGGTGGACTTCGTGGAATTCTCGGCGGCCGACATGGGACTGACGTTAGACTACGGCCGCGGCTCGGTCCAATCGCACCTCCGTATTGGCAGGGCGCAGTCATTGACGTCGGGCTCAAAGGTAGATTTGTAGCATGGCCCTTATAGATGCGTCGCCGGTTCCCAACAAGCCACTGCTCGTGCTGGGGAAGATCACCGAGATCCTGGACGCCTTTTCCCTCTCCGAGCCCTCCCTTACCCTCGGTGACCTTCGGAGCCGGACTGGCCTTCCGACATCGACCCTTCAGCGCTTGGTCGCCAATTTGGTGGACCAGGGATTCCTGGACAGGGACGGGGAAGGCATCCGCGTCGGCATCAAAATGGCGTCATGGGCCGCGCCGGCAAAGAGAGGGGCCGACACCCTAAGCATCATTGCGCCGATTCTGAAGTCGCTCCGGGATGGTACGGGGGAGACAGCCTGCTATTTCCGGGAAGAACAGGGGCAGCGCGTTTGTGTCGCGATGGCCGAGACCAGGCATTTGTTGCGTCGGGAAATGCACGTGGGCAAGATACTGCCCCTGCATCTCGGATCCTCCGGAAGGGTGCTCATGGCATGGAATCCTGTCCTGGAGGCCCGGGTCCTGGAGCGTCCAATGCCCCTGGTCGGCGATGCGCCAGGCAGAACCACCGAACAACTGCAGCTGGCCATCAAGGAAACCCGGTCTTGCGGCTTCGCCATCACAGTGGGGGAGCGGGAGGACGGCGCGTCCGGGATTTCGGCTCCAGTTTTCGATGCCATGTCGGAAGTGCAAGGGGCACTGTCCATCCACGGCCCAACGTTGAGGATGCCCTGGGAACGTTGCCGCGAGTCCGTGGAACTGCTGCTCAAGTCCGCAGAGGAAGCGACCCGTCTCATTGGTGGCCGGCTACCTGATCCGCGACGGTAGCTGCTCACAGTGATCTAGGGCTGCCGGCTTTCAACCCTGTCCATCTTTCGATGGTCGTTGTCCCATTCGCACAGCCATTTCCAGTCCCATTTTCGTAACCTACATTGTGAGATCGAATTTACATTGTAATTTTTCTTTGGTTCATGTAGCGTGAATCACAGTGAGCGGGGAATCACATTGTGAGTCAAATGAGTAGTTCAGTTTCTAGGAGGGTCATGACTATGTTCAGCAAAGGCGCCGAACCCGCCGACACGCCTACAGTGGGTGTCGGCCCCCGCGTGGCCGAAAAGGCCGTTGCGGGACCGATCGTTCGTTTGAGCGGAGTGAACAAGCATTTTGGGTCCCTCCATGTGCTCAAGGAAATCGACCTCGACATCGCCGAGGGGGAAGTCGTTGTCATCATTGGGCCGAGCGGGTCCGGCAAATCAACCCTTTGCCGGGCGATCAACCGGCTTGAAACCATAGACTCCGGAAGCATCGAACTGGGTGGCTCCCCAGTACCAGTCGAGGGAAATCGGCTGGCCGCCCACCGAGCCGATGTTGGCATGGTCTTTCAGTCCTTCAACCTCTTCGCCCACAAGACCGTGCTTGAAAACGTCACCCTGGGACCCATCCACGTACGCAAGTGTTCGCCGGCCAAGGCCCGCGCTCAAGCAATGGAACTCCTTGAACGGGTAGGGGTCGGAGCTCAGGCGACAAAACTGCCGGCGCAGCTTTCAGGCGGTCAGCAACAACGTGTGGCCATCGCGCGCTCGTTGGCCATGAACCCGCGCGTTCTGCTCTTTGACGAACCGACCTCAGCGTTGGACCCGGAAATGGTCAATGAAGTGCTTGATGTCATGTCAGCGCTGGCCCAGGACGGTATGACGATGGTCGTCGTCACCCACGAAATGGGGTTCGCGAAACGCGCCGGAGATCGAGTGGTGTTCATGGCGGATGGGGCGATCGTGGAGCAGGCTTCGCCAACGGAGTTCTTCGACAACCCGCAAACAGACCGGGCAAGGGATTTCCTGTCAAAGATCCTTGTCCACTGAATCGGTCGGCTTCTACTACCCACCAGCCACCCGTCGGAGCAGTCCGGCAGTAAACAATGTCCGCAAAAAACAATGGAGTTTCTTATGAAGACACAACGCCTCACTATTTCAATGATCGTCCTCGGGGCTCTTGCCCTCACCGGGTGTGGAGGCACCACGGCAGCGGCCAACAAGGTCGAAAAGCAAACCTTCGCAGCGGGTACCACCATGGAGCGGCTTGCCACGGCCGGGACGATCCGGATCGGTACAAAGTTCGACCAGCCCGGTTACGGGCTCAAGGGACTGAGCGGCAAGCCTGAAGGCTTCGACGTCGAGATCGGCAAGATCATCGCCGGGAAGCTGGGAATCCCAGAGGACAAGATCCAGTGGGTAGAAACACCCTCCAAAGTCAGGGAGGAATCAATAATCCAGAACAAGGTCGACATCATCACGGCCACCTATGTCATCACCGATGAACGACGCAAACGAGTCAGTTTCGGCGGCCCGTACTATCTTGCCGGCAGCGACCTCATGGTCAAGGCTTCCGACAGTGCAATCAGCGGGCCGGAGTCCTTCAAGGACGCCAAACTCAAGGTGTGCGGCGGAATCGGCTCAATCGACGGGGACAAAATCAAGCCGTACCTGGCCGATCCGACAAACCAGATGGTCGAATTCGATGTTCTGAGCAAATGTGAGGACGCGCTGCGAACCGGCCAGGTGGATGCCATGACGGCCGGCAATTCGATCCTTGACGGGATGGCCGCCAGCAGCAAGGGCACCTACAAAGTCATCGGAAAACCCTTCTTTGTTCAGCCCTACGGTGTCGGAATGGCCAAGGGTGACATCAAGTTCTGCGAGTTCGTCAACAAGTCGCTCAAGGAGGCCGCGGCCGACGGCAGTTACGAGCGCGCGTGGAAGGAAACTGCGGGCAAAGGCCTGGAAACCGTTGCCAAGCTCCCTGAGCCCGCGCCCTGCTCCTGACCCAAAAATCATCCAACCCAGGTGAAAGGGTCCGCCCATGGACGTCATCGTCGACAATTTTGATCTATTTGCGCAGGGCTGGTTGCGCACCGTCCAGATCTGTTTCTACGCCCTACTCGGCGCGTTGCCCCTTGGCATCCTCCTGGCCGCGGCACGCGTGTCGCCCGTTCCCTTCCTGCGCTCCCTCGGCGGGACATGGGTAACCATATTTATGAGCTGCCCCCTCACCGTTGTCCTGTTCTTCATGGCGTTCGGTCTGCCGGAGATCGGCATCAAGGGATCATATTTCTGGTTCGGCACGATTGGTCTTGCGCTCTATTCGGCGTCTTTTGTCTGCGAGGCCCTTCGCAGCGGGATCAACGCTGTCCCCGCGGGCCAGGCGGAAGCAGCGAGGTCCATTGGGCTTTCCTTCATGCGGAGCCTGAACCTGGTAATTTTGCCTCAGGCCCTCCGTTCGTCGTTGCCGCCCATGACAAACGCAATCATCTACCTCATCAAGAACTCAGCCATTGTCGGGGCATTCGGTGTCGGGCAGGACCTCTTCGCCGTCGCCGACACGCTAACCGCGGCGCGTGGACTGTCGGCGCTTCCCGTACTGACCGGCGTCATAGCCGGCTACCTATTGCTCGTGCTGCCCATTGGGCGCATTCTGTCCCTGATCGAAACCAAGGTGGCGATTCTTCGATGAGCTCCTCAAGCTTCCTCTATGATGCACTCGGACCCCGTGGCAACCGGCGAGTGCGCTGGTACAGTGCGGCCTTCGCCGCCGTGGCGCTGGGCGTACTCTACCTAATAGGCCAGAAATTGGCGGTTGAAGGACAACTCAGCGAAGAAAAATGGGGTCCGCTGGTCAATCCAAGCAACCCCAATTTCGGGCCACTCTGGACATTCCTCGCCGGTGGACTGGTCAACACACTCATAGTTGCCGCGCTGGCCATCGTATGCGCGCTGCTATTCGGAACGGCCATGGCGTTGGCCCGTGTCACTTCAAGGCCGTGGTACCGCTGGTTCGTGGTGTCGGTCATTGAGGTACTCCGGGGCATCCCCGTGGTGCTGCTTATTTTCTTCGTAGCGCGTGTCCTGCCAGAGGTTGGAATCGGACTCTCGACCATGACTTTCCTGGTCATTGGGCTGACGCTCTACAACGGCGTGGTCATTGCCGAGATCCTTCGAGGGGGACTTCAGGCACTTCCTCGTGGGCAAAAGGAGGCCGCACAGTCTCTGGGACTGTCCAGTTGGAATACGCTGCGGCTGGTTCTGTTGCCCCAGGCGTTCCGCATGATGCTGCCGGCTCTGATCGGTCAGCTCATTGTGGTGGTCAAGGAAACGTCACTCGGTTTCATTATCAGCTATGAAGAACTGCTCCGACGTGGACAAATAGCCATCCAATCCCTGAGCAACCCCTTGCAGCTGTTTTTCATTATCGCCGTCATCTACATCATCATTAACCTCGGGTTGACGCTACTGACGCGGAAACTTGAACGCGGCGCAGGAAAAAAGACGGCCAAGACTCCGGGCGGCCGTCAAGGCGCCAAGGCAAGACGGCGGGTTCCCGACCCGATTCCGGAAGCCCGCGCCCTGCAATTGTGAATCGTCGACCCGGCTCTCGGATAATCCATCCCAGGATAAGCCGCGGAAGTTCGACTGGGAGCAATTTCTGAAAGTGGTCGCATGCCGCCCTCCGAGAGGGAGATATGGGGCCGCGCATGTGTAGCAGCCATGGAGCGCAGAAGTGCTCAGCACAGGTCAATGTCGTCGGACTTTCCGGGGCCAGCAAGGGAGGCCCGGCGCGGGGTGCGCCCCTGGCACAGGTCCAGCTTCGTTTGCCGCAGGGCGCGGAGCAGCCTCAACCACAGGAGTTTGTTCCTTTGATAGCCACCAAGGTCTTTCGCGGTACGCTGGGCCGAGCGATCCAGGAGATGGCACGCTTGACCCCGGTGGGCTCATGGGGACCATGGTGGTGTCAATGACGTGGCCGAGAGGATGGCGTGGGTGTTGGTTTGTTTGTGGGTGTTCACGTTGACGATGTTCGTGTATTCGTCGCGGACGATGCTCATGGCGACGGGTTCCTTCCCAAGACGGGACTTAAGGTGGCCAGCTTGTTGACGGCTTGCCGCTACCCATTAGAGATACACGGGGCCGGCTACCCCATGCCCATTCCACCGATTTCCGGCCCACGGGTGTGCGGCGGCTGGTAGGCGGTTTGCCGGCTGGTGGCCCAGTCGGAGAGGATGCCGTCGCGGACGAGGTGGTCGGTGAGTTGGGCCAGACGGTAATCCGGATCTGCTTCGAGGGCACGTTGGAAGCATTGGTGGGCTTTGCTTCCGTGGCCTTCCCACCATTGGATGACGCCGAGGCTGGTCAGTACGGGAGCTGCGTCGGTGCCATCGGTGCGCATGTAGAGCTGCAGTAGGACCTCTGATGCGCGGTCGACGCGCTTCCAATGGGGGCTTTGCTTGGTTTGGCCCAGAAGCAGATCCCGCATGCTGTCGTCGATGCCGGGGATATCGGCGAGGAGACGGTCCCGGACGCTAATGAATTTGAGGTTGGCGATGAGCTCCGCGGCCTCGTCGTCGGTAGGCTCGCTGCCGCCGTCGAGCATTTTGTTCCAGAGAGTCCTCGCCCTTTCAGTGGCAGCCTGCGGGGTCATCGCCTCGATTCGAAAGCAGTGCCGCATCACTTCGGTGCTGAGGGCCGGGCGGGCCATGACCGGGATGTGGAATCCGGGGGAAGTTTGAATGCTGGATCCGCGGAAGACGAGCTCGGCGTTGAGTTCGCTGGACAGGATCCGGTCCAGCGAATGGCTGGGCGTTGAGTCGTCGCCCATGCGCAGGTAGTTGGTGAAGGTCGTTTCTCCAACGACCCAGCCATCCCGGACGAAGACGTCCTGTTCGCCGAGCTTCTCGGTCAACTCCGCCATCACGTCCTCGTGCGGACGAATTTCCCCAGGGTTCAAGGAGGCGTGGGTAAAGATGCCGAAAACGACGGCGGTTGCCTCCCTGTCAGTGGCGACGTAGCGCAGGATCTGCTCGACGAAGTGATTGGTGTCAGCGCCTGGCGCCGGAAGGTCCACCCTGAGGGTGGAGCCGATGCAGCGACCGTCCAAGGTAACGCAGACCAGGCTTTCCTGTGGCCAGAAGCCCAGGCTGTGGCCCATCATGGCGATGAAGTCGTCAGGGGTTTTGATGCTGAGCTTTTCCATGATGCCTCCACATGGCGGTGCAGCTGGCTGATGCCAACTACACACATTCATGGTTGGGAGGCGCGCTAACTACATGACCGGGCTCTGGCGGGTGTCGTTTCAGTGCCCTTGGAGGAGCTGTTCGGCTTGGTTGACGAGGACTCGGTCGCGGGGGAGTAGCGTCAAGCCGCGCAGTTGGGCGTCCCGGACCTCGACCACGCGGCGCTGAAGATGGCCTGTGACCCGGCGTGCAACGGGGTCAAGGAGGGGTGTCCAGCGGTTGCGGAGCAGATATTTTCGCTGGGTGCTGCTGCGCCGCCAGACAGGAGTCATTAGCACCATCAGCCACCGTGAGCGGATATTGCGCCGCAGGAGTCCCAACGATTCGCGGAAACGCGGCAGCACGAGGCCGATGCTAACGAGGATTACGGCCAGGGTTTCAAGAATGGCAAAGGACCAGTTCAGCACGCCAAGCCAGGGGTTTCCGTAGGCCGGGGAGGCCTCGAGCATTCCGAGCAGGAGCCGGTTTCCCAACGCCAGCGCCATGAAGATGCACCCTGCAGCAAAACAACCAAAGCCCGATTTGAACGTCCTGCTTCTCATCCTGGGAAGGAACCGAAAGCATGTCAGGGCGGCGTCGGCGCAGACCCAGATGATGAACGCCGAGCCCATCCAAAGAAAGACCTGCATGCCTGGTTGGCTGCCGTAAGCCAAGGGCAGGTTCTGGTTGGTCACATCCACACGGCTACTGAAGAAGCCGGCGACGACGCACGTGCCAGCCAGAGCGAGGGCCAGGCGTCCACGCACGAGGTGGTGCCGCCGTCGTACTTGGCCACTGATGGCGGCCAGCACCGTGGCGGTGTGGAATTGCCAGAAACTGACCATGATGGCTATGACCAGGGCCAGTCCGACGTGGTTGCGGCCGCCGAGGATGGGATCGGCCGCGTTGTAGACGGCAGGGATAAACAGTGTGCAGGCCAAGGCGGCGAAGAACGTGGCGCGCAGGACGGGGGCGCGCTCCCTGTCCAAGGCCGTGCGGATCCGGACGAGCGTCAGCAGCCACAGCATGGCCGCCGGCACGTATTCCATTATCCGAAGACCTTGCTGAAGCCTGCAGGGTCTGCCGGAAGATCCTGAGAGCGGGAGACACGTTCCATCAGGAGGCCGGCCAAGAGCTCGGTTGCTGCCTCGTCCTCATCCTCGAAGCTGGTGCGGCCCAGTACCTGTATTGGTCCTCCCGGGAATCCGGGGAGGTCCACCATCAGCTGTGAGGTCGGGGTGCACCGGTGTCCAAGGATCAGATGGGCGAACTCGTGCAGGATGACGTACTGCCGATGCCACGACGAGTTGAGTGGGGCATGCAAGACATAATCAACTCCATCGTGGAGGAACCAAAACCCGCAAATATCGTTCCCACGCAGGGTACTGAGTTCCCCGATGACGATGGGGCGGCCGTTCTTGGCCTCGATCCAGGACTGGATGGAGCTGAGGCCAGGGTGATCGCCAAGCTCAAGCTGAGAGAGGGCACGTTGCACGATGTTGCGGGTCTTTCGCTTAGTCATGGCCGGGCCTTGGGGAAACGGCCGCCCTGATGGGCGCACAGGGCAATCGCTGTGCTTGTGTGCCCCACGGGTTGGTGCTGGCGGACGGACATGGACGGACCGATCGATGTGCTTCGGCGGCTGTGACGATTCACCGCGTACTTCATGCTAGATCCGTCCGAGGCGGCTGGCCAGACGTGAGTTTAGTTCTTGTCCGTTTGGCTTACTAGGTACTCCCTGAGCCCGGCTTCACCGCGGCGCATCAGCGCTGCGTGGGCGTACGTGAATGCGGGCCGTGCGACAGGACTAAGGAAGGCCATCCAGCGGCTGGTGGGGCGCACCCGCCATTCGATGTCCATTTGGGTTTTGTTGTTCACTGTTGACAGGTGGACGCGGCCTTCACCGACCAAGTCGCCGCCGGCGTCGAACGTGACTTCATTCAGGGTTTCAGCGTGGGTTGGGTGATATGTCACCGAGAGCGTGTAGCCCAACGACGCCTTGAAGTTCAGGGTGGCTGTTGATGCCAGGAGGAGCTCGTTATTGGTGGTGCCAGCATCGGTTTCCCGCTCAAGCGGCTTTCCCTGCGTGCAGCCGGGCCACCAATTCTGCCAAGCCATGTTGGGATCCGCGATGGCGTCCCAAACTTCCTGTTGGGTGTTCGGGAACGTCCAGGACGACGAGAGGTCGTAGAGTCGGGTGGCCATGGGGATATTGTTGCACGGGTAAACGGAGGAGCGCTCCGCATCTTGTTATGAGGGCACCATTTTGGCGGTCCAAGCAGGGAACTTCCAAAAACCGATACCAATGTAAGCCCAAGCGGTGTAAGTCCCTGCCCACACCTGAAAATTACAAAGTCGACGAAGCCGCCCGTAGACTGTGCTACTCCGACTACGGCCACGAAATTGAGCCCGAGGTCTGGGCCAATTAACCCGCCGACTCAGGGAATTAGGAATACTGCCATAGGCGTGCCGCTACACGCTGGTAGCGGCGGTCATGAATACCCAAGTAACAAACACCCAAACCGAGGAATTGGCCTCACACCACGCGGGTGGACCCCGGCCGCGGACACCAGCCGCCACACCCTTGCATGACCGATAGCCAAGCACGGATTCCTGCTGCGCTCGCAGTCGTGAAACTCGGCGTGCAGCCACGCTCGGTGGCTTGGCTAGGTGCTAGGTGGTGGTTGGTAGTGATAGATAGTGCAGTGATTCGGCTCCGAACTGTTCGATGATTTCAAGGGCCATTGATCGGGCAATGGCGAGGAGGTCTTCTTCGGTATCGCTTGGGAGGATTTCGCTTTCCACTGGGTGGAGTCTTGGAATTGTTCGGCCGCTGTAGTCTTGGCCGACTTGAGATGGGTCGAGAAGAACTCCGCCGGATCGTCTTGGCCCAACAAGAATGAAGGGCTGAGTGCCACTTCGGGTGGCTTCGATGCGGAGGCCGAAGGCTCCAGCATTCTGGCCCTTCTGCATGGCTTCGTAGGCAAGGGAAACGATGTCGGCCGCGAAGGATTCTACGGTCCACTCAAGAATTTCCTGATATTCACCTTTTGGTAGGATTTCTTTAGGTCTACCGAATCTGAACGTCTCGTGGCCTTGATCTGATTTAAGGGCCACGCCTACGGAACCATCGTGATGTATTTCGACATGAGCTTCTTCGCTTCGATTATCGGGCCCTTCAATGAAGGCTGTTTCAGCGATCAAGCGACGCCGGCCAACTTTCAGCCGCTCCGGACTGTGACGGATTCTCGAAAGGGGCCGGTCCAAGTCGCCGTCTTTCTGAGTCATTTCAACTGAGCGCCTGCGGCTAGCTTTCAACATCTCATAGACCTCTTGGCGGTTCACGTCACTGTGCTTGCTGGTTGGTGCCAGCGGGGTGGCTACACCGAGTAGCCATGTCTGATCCGGAAGATCAAGCCGATCCTTCAAGTCCTCGACCATGGTCTCCAGCAAGTCATTGCGCGATGACCGAAGACTGAAGCGCTCCGCGTAGGCCCGCTCAATTGATCGCTCATCAAGCCAAATCGTTGTTGGACCGTTTCGAACAGGGGCTCCGTACAGGTGCTTCTGCCCAACCAAGTGCGGCGCATTGGGGCTACCCGGTACGATGGCAACCACAACCCCGACTTCTGATTCCTCCGAACTAGACAGCGGGTACAGCTTCAAACCTGGAACCATGGGTTGGGCAGCTGCGGCAGCTGACAAGATCATAAGACGATCAGCTTCAATGACGCTCACAGGACTGATTGATTCCGCCCGTCCGGCGGAGTCCTCCGCGACACCGTAAACAATTACTCCCCCGCCGGAATTAGCCATGGCGGCGATGTCCTTGGTTGTTTCATGGACCTTGCCCCGCTGTGGCAGGTCACGCTTCCAATCCAGGCCCGCATCTTCACCAACTTCGGCAGTAACAGCCTGCACAATGTGCTCATAAGTCAGCACTCCCTTGGGTAGATTCAAGGCAGCATGAAGTGAGGTCCAGGGATTCGTCATAGGACTACGCTATCCCGATGATCGCAGCTGCCACGCGCCGAGCTGTGCCGAGAAATTCTTACACAAGTCGTCCCCGTTCGCTCTTGTGCTGACAGAAACGCAATGCCCTTGGCATAAGCTGTTTGTGGTGCAGTGGGCTGCATCAGGTGGAAGTGTTTCTATCCAGATTTGGGACTTTCCCATTCGTGCCAGAGGAGACTGCATTGGACGACGAGATTGAACTGTTTGGTGATGAAAATGGCATAGCGCTCATCGGTGATCCGGCAGCAATCGAGCGCTTTCTGGCATCGGAGGGCCTGCCGTCGAAAGACCTTGGGTTGCCGAGGCTGGGGTCGGCTCTCATTGCGGGGGCCGGAGCAGCACAGGCCAGTGCCGAGATTGCCGCGAACGCTGGCCGCTGGGTGAAGCTGACCGAGAAATCAGCCAAAGCGCTAAAGTCCACTGAGCTTATGAAAGGGTCGGAGGCGGGCGTTCGCCGTGCCGTCCTGATGAAGAATGGAAAGATCTCAGGACTCCTCGAAATAACTAAGACTCCCGCACAGATTCTGACCAACCCTGCTGCGCTGTCTAGCGTCGCCGGCTTGATGTCGCAGGCCGCCATGCAGCAGCAGATGGACGAGATCACGGACTACTTGGCAATTATCGATGAAAAAGTCGACGGCATCCTTCGTGCCCAGAAAGACGCCGTGCTGGCTGACATGATCGGGGTTGGACTAGTTGTCGATGACGCTATTACAACTCGGGATACAGTCGGGAGGGTGTCCGAAGTCACCTGGTCGAAAGTGCAAGCATCGTCGCTGACCGTCGCAAGCACCCAGATGTATGCGCTGCGGCAGATGGATGCGCTGGCAGAGAAGATGGAGCGAAAGTCTAAAATAGGTGATGTCGCCAAGGCGGCGCAAGAAACTGAGCCCAAGGTTCGCGAGTGGATTGCCGTCCTAGCTCGGTGCTTCCAGCTATACGACTCGCTGGCTGTGCTTGAACTTGACCGTGTCCTGGATGCTTCTCCCGAGGAGCTTGATAGTAATCGACGTGCCCTACGTGTGGCTCGGCAGAATCGACTTGATCAAATCACGCGGAGAACTGAGCAACTGCTTTCAAAGATGAATGCTGCCGCTGGATGGGCCAACACGAAAGTACTCCTTCATCCAACAACAGCACGGACGGTGGTTCAGTCAAATAATAAGGTGGAAACTGCCCTGAATGAGTTCCACAAGTGCCTCGGCATTGAGGACGGCCAGCAATCTGTCGAGGCCAAAACTTGGGTAGAGGCGGTCGTTGATGTTCGCGACAAAGTGATCGAAACGGGTGCAGATGGTGTCGACGCTACCAAACGCATTAGTAGTGATGCCTTTGGTCTAGCACGGACAACAACCGACAAGGTCCTTGAATCAGGATCTGATGGCGTCGATGCAACGAAGCGTTTTGGTAGTGAAGCACTGGGTCGGGCGCGGACAATAAGCGACAAGGTCTCGATCGGGCTTGCCGAACGTTTGCTCCGTCGGGTCGCGGACGATGAGAGGCCTGAGCGAGAGGGCTGAGCGGGCAGGCCCGTCGGAAATGTGCGTGTCTCATCCACCCGTCGGAGTGCATAACGTCTGATGGACGGACAGTATTTCGACAGCACGTCTGCCTACCACCGGCCCACGCTCACATTTGCTATGATCCCGGAAGGATCGCTTCCGATCTCCCGGAGCTGGAATATACTTTACAACCAACATAGGTCTACGCGCCTATGAAATTAATCGTAGATAAGGCTGCTGAAATGAGCGGTGGAAATCCAGGGACGGAAACTGAGTGAAAGACGTCTTTCCGTCCGTGAGGGATATGAAGCAGATATTCTTCAAGCAGCAACGCCGGAAGAATATTTTGCCTGAACATGCGGTTCTCACGGCCCACTTTAACGAAAAGATAGTAGCCCTACGCCGGTCCATCATAGAGTCAAATGATAAAGAAGAACAGAAAGAACTAAACTCAGAGCTTGAAACTGCTCTAAATTCCAAGCGAGATGTTGAAGATCTATTCTTTCAGAAGCAGGTAGATCGAGTGACGAACTACATGCTCAATCAACCAGATACGATTCGACTTTCGCGAGGGCCTCGTGCGGACCGTGAGATAACTACCTTCAGCAAAAGACGTCCAACTATAACGCTTTTTGATAGATATATTGCACTGGTTCTTACGCGCGCATTCCGAGTGCATAGCGTTGGGCGAGACCACGTAATCAGAAATTTAATTAACGCTCTACGAATTACACTAGGATCAAGTCAAGCTAATCGGTCGATAATCAAACTAGATATTGAAGAATGTTTCAAAAATATTGACCACGAAATCTTGATGAATAAGTTAGGCTCCCACGCCGGAGTGCCCAGATTTGTCCTCAAGCATGTGGCATCAGTATTGAATTCTTACGAGCGAATTTATGGACAAAGGCGGGGCCTGCCGCAAGGTGTGCCTTCCTCATCAGTATTGGCGGAGATATATTTTGAAAAATTTGATAATCGACTACGACAGCACCCTCGCACGGTTCTATATGCAAGGTATGTTGACGACATTGTAATTGTGTGCCATGGAAACGAAATCGTATCAGTACAAGAAACAATTTCCGAACAACTGGGGTTACTTAAATTTAAAATAAATGAACTAAAATCCGAAAAAATTAGTCATCCGTCTGACATAAATACTGACCTAACCTATCTTGGGTATACATTTGCATTTAATGCTGGTAGTGGACAGCTTCAAGGCATAGATATTTCTGAAGATAAGTTCAATCGATATGAAATGGCATTGTGTCGCCTGGAGCAGTTTGGAAAGAATCAAGTCTGTTGGAGTAGATCCCAAGATGTGGACCTATTTCTTGGAGGCTTCGAGTACCTGATCTATCAGCATCACTCAAAGGGGGACGAAGACTCGCCGAGAATCGTTACGGGACTCGGCTACAGCGCGCGTTACGTACTCCAGGTGAATGGATCTATGCCGAGAGTAGAAAGTCTAATCAAGAGCGCTTTTCATCGATCAAAGCCGATTCTCGGGAGCGTCTTACGTGGCAATTCGAACAGTGCCATTTGTCCATGCTGCGGAGGGCCAGTTGTGCGGGCGGATGAGCTAATGCGCATTCAGAGGCAGAAGTCGGTCCAGCCGTCCAAAATTCTCGCGTCCAACGCAAAACCGCATCTTGACGACGAAATGCGACTACGGATCCAGAGGTTGTTGTGGAATTAGTTCGAGGTGGGGCATCGCGGCTCAGGGCGCTGGCAACTGAGTGCCTTCCGTTTGAAATGCCGCTTGAGGCGGGATCTCCATGGCTTTATGAGTGGTTTGACAGTCGATTCGTGACGGCGAATACTGCGGGAGTCCGAGTGCGGGCTAGTAGCAGGAAGGATTTGCTTCTGCTTACTTTGATCGGCGCAAGTGATAAAGTTCCGGTCTTTGCGGGTGCTAGCTTGAAAAGGACCGTGACCATTAGCGCGGAGCAAGTTTCTAAGACATGGCGAGCACCAGCGTCTTTTCTGGTCAGGCGTGATCAGTTGAGAACTAGGCAGCTGGATCTCCTTGCGCTCGGGTCCCAGGTTGCTATTGCCCTCGCCTATTCGACGCACAAGGACTCAATTCTATATTTCGCGGGTCGCAGCAGGGTTTCATTACGCTTCCCTTCAAGAGTCACTTCGCCAGGAAAGCATTTGCAATCGCGATTCAAAGAGAATCGACCGAATCGTACAGTGCCCATTGAAACCACCGGTAGACGACTCGGTACATTTAACTCCTTCTTTGCTTATGAAAAATATGCATTTGTGGGTGAATTTTATGATTCTAAGAGATGGAACGCGCTTGAAGCTCATTGGCGCTTCTTGCGGAGGGTCGATGTTTCGAATTGCTTCAAGAGCATTTACACCCATTCATTTGCATGGGCTACAGGTAGTGATGCTCACAGCAAAGCTCATCTGGGCGGCACCACTGCATTTAGCCAGTTAGATTTTGGGCGCGCATTCGACAAAGTAATGCAAACGGCCAATTGGGGAGAGACTCATGGAATATGTGTGGGCCCAGAGGCCTCGCGAATTTTTGCCGAGATTATTTTTCAGAAATTTGATCTGGAAATTGTAAATCGACTACATAAAATTGGCCTAAGACCCGATAATTATGAAATACTTCGCTATGTTGATGACTATTTTATTTTCACTCGCGAAGACAGTGATATCGATAAGATTTCAAATGTTATTAGTGAAGTGCTGGCTGAGGGGGGTTTCACTCTCAATACGGCGAAGACCAAGGACTATGTAACACCATTCACGACGGAGATTTCGTTGAAGAAAGCGATGCTAAAGGTGTTCCTTAAGCAATCTCTGCCGTTCAAGGGAAAGCTGCCAAATTACGATATCCGAGAAGTTAGCGTACATCTAAAGGCGGCGCTCGTGGGTTCGGAAAACGATGCGCAAGCGGTTGGTGCATCGTTGAGTCAAGTGGAACTTCGCCTGCGGAAGTTCCTGACAAAGCGAGCCCCGAAATGCAAGGACGTGGAGAAGGCGAGGGCCCTTTCGGAGTATGCATGGAGCTTTGTTCACAGCATGCTTTATCAGTACCTTTCGCACCCGTCGGTTTCCTCCGCGATGAAGGTTGTTCGAGCGTTGCGAGATTTCCGAAGATCGTCAAAATTGTATGCCAAGCTATCTCCCCGAGATCTCCAAACCATAGAGTACCAAGCGGACGAATTCCTTCACTTCGCGGTAACTCGTGCAATTCAACGCCTTGTTAATGTGCCAGGAAGTGAAGTCGAACTCTGCCACTTTTTGTCGCTGGCGTCTGCAAGTAATCTTGACCTCTCTGGTGCAAGTGGACTGGTCGTGTCTCTGGCGGGGCGTCTTGATGAATGTGCTGAGCGTGGTCGCTCTCCGAAGTCCAACCAGGCGGGCGTGTTTCTAATGCTCTCTGTTTTGAAATACTTCATGGCTGAAGGTCGAGCAAGCAAGCAGGACAGAGCCAGACTCTTGAGTGTTACTGGGAAGTTCGCCAATACACTTTTCTCTAGGGAGTTCCTGCCAGGCGGTCGCATCAAGAGGCACGCTTCGCAGGAACTGTTCCTACTCGCACTTCTTGAGTGTCCTTTCATAGAGGCAAAGCTGAAGCTTGACTTGCTTGACAAGCCTTGGGTCAGAGCAGTGCTTATTGGTGAGATGGAGCTTCCTGAGCCTCAGGCCAAGTCGGCCCGTCGATTCTTAAAGCGATGTATCGCGGATGAAGAAACCGAAAGCGGCGCCCTGGCTGCTTTTGCTTGGGATGATGACGACTTTGATGCGTTACTTTACGAAAAGGAGCCACAGTTCATATACTGAGATGGCGTTGTGCGTAACTTGTGTTCTTAGCGACTTGTTATGCATCGGGGGGTGGACCCCTCGGGGGCCTTGTCCCGACACACACAATGTATCCGGGTTCTCCCATTTCCCCCTAGTAACGAGCTGCATAGCTTGTAACTAGGGGGAAACATACTTATGCAACGAGCCTATGAGCGCCGAACGGTGATTGGACCCCCAGTTTTCGCCGCGGGGATGGGACGTTGCGACCGCCAATGGCGTCACTGACCATCCGGATTTCGGAGCTGGTGCATCCGACATTGCGACGGATCTGGCCAAGCGGAAGTCATCTAGATATGGCCCGGACCTAGGTGGCCTGCAGACCATCATAGGATACCGCTGGGCCGGCACCGATAGGTGATCAGCTCCTGCGGGGCGGAAAGGGGCGACTGTAATGAGCCCAGTGTGCAATGAGACGGACATTCTTGTGGTGACTGGATCACCTCAGGGCCACTTTACAAAAGTCAGTGCAGCAGTTCCGACCGAGTCACCTGAAACCTACCGGTTTGAAGCAAAAGCAACAGCAATATAGTAGCTATCGTTGTTGCGTCTGTGCCACAAGAACAAAGGTCAAAAGCCATAAACGGAAAGTGTGATGCGGTCCTCGGGCCTAAAGCGGGGTTCGTCGGTTCGATGGGTTGCCTGTCTACCTTGCCGAACGACGTTCAGCCGGCTTGTCCGCCTCACTGCCGATGCCTACGCCATCCCCATCCCGCCGATTTCGGGTCCCCTGGTGTGGGGTGGTTGGTAGGCGTTTTGGCGGTTGGTGGCCCAGTCGGCGAGGATGCCGTCTCGGACGAGGTGGTCGGTGAGTTGGGCGAGGCGGTAGTCGGGGTCCGCCTCGAGGGCTTGTTGGAAGCACTCGTGGGCTTTGCTGCCGTGGCCTTCCCACCATTGGATGACGCCGAGGCTGGTGAGGACGGGTGCGGCGTCTACGCCGTCGGCGCGCATGTAGAGGTGGAAGAGGACTTGGGTGGCACGGTCCACGCGCTGCCAGTGGGGGCTTTGCCTAGTCTGGCCCAGAAGGAGGTCGCGCATGCTCTCATCAATGCCCGGGATGTCGGCGAGGAGCCGGTCGCGGACGGTGATGAATTTGAGGTAGGCGATGAGTTCGGCGGCTTCATCGTCGGTGGGGTTGGCGCCGCCGTCGAGCATTCTGCCCCAGAGCTCCCTGGCCTGGGCGGTGGCGTCCTGTGGGTTCATGGCCTCGATCCGGTAGCAGTGGCGGAGGACTTCGTGGCTGAGGTCGGCGGTCGCGGTGACGGGGACGTGGAAGCCGGGGGAGTTGTCGATGCTGGAACCGCGGAAGACGAGTTCGGCGTTGAGCTGGCTGCCCCTGATCCCCTCCAGAGAATGCTGGGTGGGGCGGCCTGAATTCAGGTGGAGGTAGTTGGTGAAGGTGGTTTCGCCGATGAGCCAGCCGTCGCGGACCGTGATGCCTTCGCCGCCCAGCCGCCGGGTGAATTCGTTGAGCATGTCCTCGTGGGGGCGCGGGTCCCCGGGGTTCCAGGGGGCGTGGGTGAAGATGCCGAAGACGACGCCGGTGGCTTGGTGGTCGGTGGTGATGTAGTGCAGGAGCTGGTCGGTGTACCGGGCGGTGTTGGTGGTGGGGGAGGGCAGGTTGACGCGGAGGCTGGCACCGATCCGGCGCCCGTCCAGGACCATGCAGACCAGGGATTCCTGGGGCCAGAAGCCCAGGCTGTGTCCCATCAGGGCGATGAAGTCGTCAGGGGTTTTGATGCTGAGCTTTTCCATGATGCCTCCGGTGTTGGGGCCGGCGGGTGCCGGTAACACCTGTTCATGGACGACGGCGGCGAAAACTACGTGACCAACCGCAAGCTGGGCGCTCTAACGGCCCTGGAGAAGTTGTTCGGCCTGGCTGATGAGGACCCGGTCTCGGGGGAGGAGCGTCAGTCCGCGCAGCTGGCAGTCGCGGATCTCGATGACGCGGCGGTGCAGGTGCGCGGTGGCCTGGCCGGTGACCGGGTCCAGGATGGGGGTCCAGCGGTTGCGGAGCCGGTATTTGCGTTCGGTGCTGCTGCGCCACCAGGCCGGGGTCAGCAGGGCCATGAGCCAGCGGGAGCGGAGGTTTCGGCGGAGCAGTCCTGGGGATTCACGGAAGCGTGGGAGCATGAGCCCGATGCTGACCAGGAGCACGGCCAGGGTTTCCAGGATGGTGAACGACCAGTTCAGCCCGCCCAGCACCGTGCTGTTGCGGGCGGGGGATTCCTCGAGGAGTCCGAGGGCGAGGCGGTTGCCTAGGGCCAGGGCCATGAGGGTGCAGCCGGCGGCGAAGGCGCCGACGCCGGACTTGAAGGTCCTGCTGCGCATCCTGGGCAGGAATTTCAGGCAGGTGAGGGCGACGTCGGCGCATACCCAGATGATGAAGGCCGAGCCGGCCCAGAGGAACAGCTGCATGCCCGGCTGGTTCCCGTAGGCCAGGGGGAGGTTCTGGTTCGTGGCATCGACACGGCTGGCGGCGAAGCCGGCAATCACGCAGGCCCCGGCCACGGCGGCAGCGAGCCGTCCGCGCCCAAGGTGGCGCCGCCGTCGTGCGTTGTTGGTGATGGCGGCCAGGACGGTGGCGGTGTGGAACTGCCAGAAGCCGGCCAGGATCGCGGTAATCAGGAGAAGGCCCACATGGTTGTGTCCGCCCAGGAGCGGGTCGGCGGCGATGTAGACGGCGGGGATGAAGAGGGTGCAGGCGACGGCGGCGAAGAACGTGGCGCGCAGCACGGAGGCGCGTTCCCTGTCGCGGGCGGTGGGGATGCGGATAAGGGTGAGCAGCCACAGCATCGCTGCGGGCACGTAGTCCATTAGCCGAAGACTTTGTGGAAGCCGGCGGGGTCGTTGGGGGCCGCCGGTGGGTGGTGGTTGATGCGGGCGCTGAGGAGGTCGGCGAGCATTTCCGCGGCGGCTTCGGCGTCGTCCTCGTAGCTGACCCGGCCGAGGACCTGGAGGGGGGTGTCGGGGAATCCGGGCAGCTTCGTGAGATCGAGGGAGGTTGCGGTCCGGTAGTGGCCCAGGATCAGGTGGGCGAATTCATGCAGGATGATTTGCTGCAGGTGCCAAGATGATTTCGGCGTGGCATGCACGACGGAGATGTAGTCCTCGTAGGTCATGCACAGTCCGCAGAGGTCGTCGCCCTTCATGGTGGGGAGTTCTTCGATGGTGATGGGGCGGCCGCGCCTGGCCTCAATCCAGGCCTGGATGCTGTTCAGGGACGGGTTCTCGCCGAGGTCCAGCTGGCGGTTGGCGAGGCGGACCTGGCGGCGGATTCGTAGCTTGCTCACGTCTTCGCCTTGGGCCGGCCGCCCGCCGGTGTGCGGCGGGGGATTTTTCCGCGCGGCGGGGTGGGGTGGTTGATGCCCGTGTTCCCCGGCATGTCCATGCGTCTTCCCCGTTGAGCCCTGTTCAGCGGCAGTCCCGGACCGCTGTTCTCCTCATGCTAAATCCGGCTGCGGGGCGCTGGCCAGAGGCGGGGCGAAAATTCAGCCATGGTTGTTCGTGTAGCGCCAGGCCAAAAAGTTCCTGAGCCCGGTTTCGCCCTTTCGCATGAGGGCCGCGTGGGCGTAAGTGAATGCTGGCGCGGCGATCGGGCTGAGGAAGGTCATCCAGCGGCTGGTGGGGCGCACCCGCCATTCGATGTCCATGCGGGTGTGGCCGTTGTCCGTCCTGGTGAGGACTACGCGGCCTTCGCCTTCGAGGTCGCCGCCGGCGTCGAACGCTATTTCATCTGGGCTGTTCACGACGGTGGGGTGGTAGGAGACGGTCAGGGTGTAGCCGAGGGAGGCCTTGAAATTCAGCGTGGCGGTGGTGGCGAGGAGCAGTTCCTCGTTGGACGCGCCTTTGTTTGCGGTCCGCTCCAGCGGGCTGGCGTAGCTGCAGCCCGGCCACCACTCGGGCCAGGACATGTCCGGATCGGCGATGACGTCCCAAACTTCCTGCTGGGAGTTCGGGAAGGTCCATGAGGAGGAGAGGTCGTAAAGTCGAGCTGCCATGGGGAAATTGTTGCACGGCCGTCCCTGAAGCCGCCAACGGCGTCCAGCAACTCGGTGCCTCCTTTGGTCAAAGGTGCTTTGGCCTGGCCCCGGACAAAATGGACACGGGAGCGTACGCCGGACCACCATTTGAGGCGACCTTGACGATGGTGCATGAGTCAAGTTTTTAGTGCCGTGTGAGCGAACGACAGAAGGATGGCCATGGAGGCCGTGTGATTGGCACGCGTCCGCGGCAGAACCTCGATGTGTGATCGTCTCAACCCTGAAAGGTTGCTACCTCCAACGGTAAGAGTTGGCCGTTCCGGACAAGCGTAGATTTCAGGTTTTTAGGTCTTGACGTGACCCAGACAACATGAGACGCTTGTCGCAGTTGAGACAGATGTCTCACCATTTTGATTGTTGGCTGAAGGACTTATTTCATGAAAATTGATCAGAGCATGATCGATGTCGGTCCCGTTGATTTCCTGCGTTCCGACCACACCGGGTCCTTTGAGGGCCTCCCGGTGGCCAACATCGGGGATGCCATGGACAGAATGGGCATGTGCGATTCTGGACTCCACGCCATGTGGTCCGGCGCGGCCTGCGTCGGTACGGCGTTCCCTGTTACGGTTCGCTCGGGGGACAACGCCGGACTCCATGTTGCGCTGGAGCATGTGCGTCCAGGGGACGTCTTGGTCGTGAACGGGGGAGGGGACCTGTCCCGTGCGCTGCTTGGGGACCTCCTGGCGACCAAGCTCCGAACCTTAGGTGTTGTGGGCGCTGTGATCGATGGCTGTATCCGTGACCGCTCGACACTCGAGCAGATGAGATTCCCGGTATGGGCGAGGGGCGCCAACCCCTCTGGACCATACAAGAACGGCCCCGCCCGTTTGGCCAGGGAAGCAGCTGTCGGCGGGGTGGTTGTCAGACCTGGAGACATCATTGCGGCGGACGACGACGGCGTCGCTGTCATTCCGGCTGACAGCGCCGCCGACGTCTACCGGCTCACTCTGGAGGTCATGGCGCACGAGGCTGAATTGTCCAGGGAGTTTTCCCGCCCAATCGGCCGCTAACCATCGAATCGGAAATTCCACAATGAAGTGAAAATCCCACAGGAGACAGATAATGCAAAAGAGTAAACTCATTGTTCCATGCCTGGCCATCGCGCTCTTGGTCTCGGCCTGCTCACCCGGCACCGGTGGCACGGCCGCGACAGGGCAGACACCCGGCACCGGCTCATCCGTTCAGGTTGAGAACGCAGCCTTGACTTCAAGCGTCAAGGTAAACGAATCGGCCCGTAAGCTGCTCCCTGCGGCCATTCGCGACGCGGGCGTGTTGAAGGTTGGAGGCGAAACCAGTCTCCCGCCGTACCTGTTTCTCAAGGAGGGGAAGCTTACAGGCATCGAGGCCAACATCATGGATGCGCTGGGAAAGTCGCTTGGACTTAAGGTGGAGGTCACGAACACCAAGTTCGCGGCGATGGTGACCGGTCTTGCATCCCAGCGGTTTGACGTCGCCATGTCGGACTTTTCCGACACCGTGGAGCGTCAGAAGCAAGTGACCTTCATCGACTACACGCAATCGGGACAGATCCTAGTAGTAGCAGCAGGCAACCCGAAGGGCATCAAAACCTTGGCGGACTTGTGTGGCAAGTCCGCGGCAGGACCGTCCGGAAGCTTGTCGGTTGAACTGGCCAAGCAGCAGTCGGCGAAATGTGCGGCCGACGGCAAAGCCAAGATGGACGTCCAGCAGTACCCGACCGGTGCAGAAACCCAGCTCGCCCTGCAAAACGGGCGAACGGATGCCATGGCGATCGACTACGCCATCGGCAGCTACAACGTAGAGCAGGTCCCGGACAAGATCGAAATGACGGGAGACCCCTTCGCGCTAGGATTCCACGGCGCTGCCGTCCGCCCGGCAGATAAGGACCTGCAGGCAGCCTTGGAAGCTGGACTTACCGGATTGATTGCCGACGGCACCTACAAGAAGATCCTGGACCAGTGGAAAGTACCGCAGATGGCCATGGACAAGGTGCTAATCAACGGGACCAAAAAATGACGGCACTCACCACTGATCCTTTGGCGTCGGAAAGTTCTCCCTTGAAACTTGCGCCACGCCGGCACTATGCACAGGTCGTTGGGGCGGTCGCAGTGTTGTTGCTCGCGTTTCTGTTGATTCAGAGCCTGGCACTAAACAAGAACATGCAGTGGTCGACCGTTTGGAAGTACCTTTGGAATGGCCAGGTCGGCCAAGGGATTGTCACTACCTTGGTACTGACTGTCATTTGCATGGTCATGGGCACCATTTTAGCCACAGTCCTCGCGGTCATGCGCCTGTCCAAGAACAAGGTCCTCTCGACTGTTTCCTTTGCCTATATCTGGTTCTTTCGCGGGACACCCCTTCTGGTCCAGCTCATCTTTTGGTACAACCTAGCCGCTCTCTTTCCCCTGCTGGGCATCGGCATCCCGCTTACAAATATCTCCGCGTCGGTGTCCACGAACGTCGTCATCACAGCCTTTGTGGCCGCCGTTTTGGGCTTTACCCTGAACGAAGCCGCCTACATGTCTGAGATTGTCCGAGCCGGAATCCAATCCGTCAACGTCGGCCAGCGTGAAGCTGCGCTCTCAACCGGCATGACAGAAGCGCAATGCATGGTCCGAATAGTGCTCCCGCAAGCCATGCGGGTGATTGTGCCGCCGACCGCCAACCAAGCCATCAACCTGCTCAAGGCGACGTCGTTGGTTGCTTTCATTTCCGGTGGAGACCTTCTCTCGGCCGTCCAAGACATCTACGCCGTGAACTTCGCAGTCATTCCCCTGCTTGTCGTCGCCAGCATTTGGTACTTGGTGGTCGTGTCCGTCGCCAGCGTTGGCCAGCACTATCTCGAACGGCGTGTCGGCAAAGGATTCACTCACTTCAGCGAAGACGCCGTTCGCGATCAAATCGCCTCGATCAAGGCTGCCCAAGGAGGAAACGAATGAAGCCAATGGTGGAGATTATCGACCTGCACAAATCATTCGGCAAGGTGGAGGTCCTCAAGGGCATCAACCTTCAAGTCAAGCCAGGTTCTGTCACGTCCATCCTTGGCCCGTCCGGTTCAGGAAAGTCTACGATGCTCCGCTGCATCAACCACCTCGAGCAGCCAACGGGTGGCGCTGTAAAAGTCAACGGTGACTACGTCGGATATACCCGCAAGGGCGACGTGCTCAGCGAAATCTCGGGAAAAGCACTTGCGAAACAGCGCGCGGGTATTGGCATGGTCTTCCAGCGATTTGACCTCTATGCCCACAAGACGGCATTGGAAAACATCATCGAAGGCCCCCTGCGCGTTCTGGGTCAGTCTCGGTCGGCGGCCACCGACGAGGCCATGGCGCTGTTGGAACGCGTCGGGCTCAGAAACCGTGCCCGCGCCTACCCTGCCCAATTGTCCGGTGGCCAACAACAACGAGTTGCCATAGCCAGGGCCCTTGCCATGAAACCCAAAGTAATGCTGTTCGACGAACCAACATCAGCGCTCGACCCTGAACTGGTAGGCGAAGTCCTCGCCGTCATGAAGGAAGTGGCAGCTTCCGGCATGACCATGCTGGTCGTTACCCACGAGATTGCCTTCGCCCGCGAAGTCTCCAGCGAAGTGGTGTTCATGGCAGATGGTTACATCGTCGAGCAGGGCGATCCAAACCTTGTGCTCCGCAAGCCAAGCCACCCCCGCACACAAGACTTCCTCTCACGAGTGCTATAAAGGATCCCAAGAACATGCCAAGCCCCAAAACTATCCATGCCATCCAACGCGTGCGAGACGTATCGCTGAGGAAGCCCCTCCCCACCCCACCACCGGGCGTGGTCTCCCTCGCCGTGGGCGAGCCTGACTTTGACACCCCAAAAATCATCCGCGACGCAATGAAAGACGCCTTGAACCGGGGCGAAACTCATTACTCGAACCAGCTGGGCCTCATATCGCTGCGTGAGGCCATTGCCCTGCAAGAGCGACGCATTCACAACCCGCTTACCTTGGATGACGTACTCGTAACTCATGGAGGCACGGCAGGACTTGCTGCCGCCATCCTTGGCCTCGTACAACCCGGTGACGTGGTAGCCATCGAAGACCCGACTTATTCCCTTTACCGGGACCTGGTGGCGTACGCTGGCGGAACCGTGAAATCCTTCACCCGCGACCGCACCGGGCGACTCGAGCCCGAATCATTGGCCGAGGCGGTCAGTGATGCCAAGCTCGTCATTGTATGTCAACCGTCCAACCCCACCGGTGCGATCATGAACGACGCGGACTGGATGGCCATCGAGTCCGCCACGGTCGATCAGCAAACCACCATCCTGTCCGACGAAGCCTATGCCAACCTCGTTTACGATGATCTGGCATTCATCTCAATACTCGACAGGGTCAACTTGGCAGGCCGGGGAATACTGTGCCAGACCTTCTCAAAGAAGTTTGCAATGACAGGCTGGCGGGTCGGCTACCTGGTCGGACCACCTTCCACCATCTCGTCGGCTGCCACGGTTCACCGGACGTTCAACGGGTCCGTAAATACGGCAGTCCAATATGCCGCCCTGACGGCACTCACGGAGGGCCAAGCCGCCGCAAACGGGATGCTCGAAACTTACGCGGAACGCCGCATCAGGATGGAACTCGTACTAAACGACACAGACGGACTTCGCGCAACTCGCCCGGAAGGAGCGTTCTACTATTTTTGTAAGTACGCGGACTCAAGGCCGTCAGTCGAGGTAGCGCGCGCGGCCGCCGAAGCTGGCGTCCTTGTCCGTCCGGGCAGGGAGTTCGGACCCGCGGGGGAAGGGTTTGTCAGACTATCCTTTGCCGTAGGGTTGGACGACATTCATGAAGGCATCGCCCGCCTGGGCGGGATCCTCAAATTGGATGGAAAACACTAACATTGGATCACAGATGACCACCATCGTTCCGCGGCAGGACACTTCAAGAAACCAGGAGCAAGTTCTGAAGGCTGCCCAAAAATTGCTGGCGGAATCAGCGGAAACACTGTCCATGCGGAGGCTTGCCCAAGAAGCCAACATATCTCCCGCGACCATCTACCGATACTACGGAACAATAGATAACGTGGTCGAGTCCTTTCGACGTTCCGTCATTTCCTCCGTTGTGGCCAAGAGCGACGCCTGCACCGATTCTGGTATCCAACTTCTCAAGACAGTTTGTTTGTTCTGGATTGACCTGGTTCTCAAAGATGGAAAAGCCATGAGCCATTCCCGGTCCCGCACCGGATACATGCAGCGCCTCAGGAATAAGACGCCTGACATTCTGATGCAGGAGGCTGCGATGTCGAGGCCTCTGGCCGAAGCTTGTCGCGAACTGAAAATCACTGTCCCGGGCGAGGAAGCGCTCTTCCTGTGGAACCAGATATTTGATCCACGCGATGTCCTGGACCTGGCGGCTTCCCTGGAGATCGGACGCATAGAGTTACGCGACCGACTTTCCAGCGCGCTGCTCGGAGCCCTCCAGGGATGGGTCGCAGGTACTCAGCCTCACTAGTGTCGGAGCCCTGGCAGGCGGCTTACTGATAAGTCAGGGTCGGGTTCTACTCCGAAAGGAAGGCCGACACCGCTTTCGCCGCCTGGTCAAGTTGTTCCTCGAAGTATGCATGCCGAGCACCGTCGAACACGCGGACGGTGGCGCCGGGGATCAGGTCGGCCAGCAGGTGCCCGTTGGCGGTCGGCACGACGGCGTCGTCCGCTCCGTGGAGCACCAATGTGGGTGCCGAAATGTGGGATGCGAGAGCGGATGTGTCGTGCGTGGTGCTCGCGCGGCGATGCCCGATACGGGCAAGCTGAGTCCCCGGTGTCGACACGACGGCGGGGTTCGGTTCGTGCGAGGCAAGCCACTCGGCCGAGTACATCAGGGGCAGTCGGGCGCGGTTTCCTTCCGGCCCCGATTGTCCGAATTGTTCGGCCGTGGCAGGGTCCATCAGGACGGCGGACGCCCCTCCGGTGGAGGTGCAGCCGAGCACCAGCTTGTCGGTCCGTTCCGGATGGTCCAGCGCGATCCACTGTGCCACCTTGCCGCCCATCGACGTGCCGTACACATGCGCCGCCGCAAGGCCCAGGGAATTCAGGACGGCAATGGCGTCGCCGGCAAACCTGCGGGTGGAGTACTCCGCCTTTGGTGCGGCGATGCTGGCGCCCGTGCCGATGTAGTCGGTGCGGATGACTGTGTGGCTCCCCGCCAGTGACGGAACAACACGGTCCCACCATCGCCGGTCCGTGCCCTGGCCGGACAGTAGCAGCAGCGCAGGTCCGGCGCCTTCGACGCTGAAGGCAATGGTGGAGCCGTCGTCTGCGGTGGTTGTGCTGGAGGTTGTCATGGTTAGTATGACCGGGGGAGGCCGAGGACCTTGGTGCCGATGAAGGCCTTGATCATGTTGTTGTTCACGGGTGCCACTTGGTACATGCGGGTTTCGCGGAACTTGCGTTCGATGTCGTATTGGTCCACGAAGCCGTAGCCCCCGTAGGTGTTCAAGGCGGCGTTGGCGGCGTCCCAGCTGGCCTCGGAGGCAAGGTGCTTGGCCATGTTCGCTTCGGCTCCGCAGGGTTCGCCGACGTCGAAGAGCCGGGCGGCCTCGAACCGCATCATGTCCGCAGCGCGGATCTTCATGTACGCGTCGACGATCGGGAACTGGACTCCCTGGTTGGAGCCGATCTTGCGGCCAAAGACCTCGCGGCTGTTGGCCCAGTCCGTGGCGCGCTGCGTAAACCAGTATCCGTCGCCCACGGCCTCGGAGGCGAGCAGGATCCGCTCGGCGTTCCAGCCGTCGAGCACGTAGCGGAAGCCGTTGTCGACCTGGCCTATGACGGCCGAGGCCGGCACCCGCATGCCGTGATATTGGACCTGGTTGGTGGCGTAGTTGAACATGGTGCGAACCTTCACCACTTCCAGGGTTTCCGGCTGCTGGGCGCGCACCTGGCGCAGATCGACCAGGAACAAGGTCAGGCCGCGGGTGCGGTCGGCGGAGTCCTTGGGGGAGGTGCGGGCCAGGACGAATGCGAGGTCTGATTCATCGATGCGGCTGGTCCAGCTCTTATGCCCGGTGATGACGAAGTCGTCGCCGTCGCGCACTGCACCCGTTTCGATGCTCGTGGTGTCCGAGCCGGCCTTGTCCTCGGTGATGGAAAACGCCTGAAGGCGCAGCCGCCCGGCCGCAATTTCGGGCAGGTACGTGTCCTTTTGCGCTTCGCTGCCGTGGCGGAGCAGGGCGCCCATGGTGTACATCTGCGCGTGGCACGCGGCCGAGTGCCCGCCGGAGCGGTTGATTTCCTCCATGATGATGCTCGCCTCGGTCAGGCCGTAGCCCAGCCCGCCATATTCGGTGGGGATGAGTGCTGCCAGCAGCCCCGAGTTGGTCAGGGTGTCCACAAATTCCTGGGGGTAGCTGCGTTGCTGATCTGATTCGCGCCAGTACTCATCGCCAAATCCCTTGCAGAGCTCGCGCACCGTTTGGCGCAGCTCCTCGGTGGCTGGTATCGCGGTCGCGCTCACGTCTGTGGTTTGGGGGCCCATGGCTACCTCCTTGTAGTGGCCGGATTATGGTCCGGCTGACTGTTCTGACGTCACTCTACATAATATATTGAGAAGCGCCAAGAGGGAGGCTTGTAGAATATTAGCGCCGGTAGTCCTTGACATCACAGTCATTCATGGAAAGATTCTTTGAAGAACATAATATATTGATGGATTCGAAGATGATCCCGCGTCGGAAGGAACAAAATGGCACGCAGCACTGAAGTCAAGGAGTTACGGATCGTCGAGGGGTGGACCGGCCGGCTCTTCGAGGACTTTGCCGTCGGCGACATTTATTACCACCCGTTCGGCAAGACGGTGACACAGGCCGACAACCAGCAGTTCACGCTGATGACGCAGAATGTGGCCAAGACCCACGTGGATGCCAACTTCGCCAAGGGGACCGAATTTGGCCTGCCGCTGGTCAATTCCACGTTCACCCTGGCGCTGGTGACGGGCCAGTCCACCATTGATCTGTCCATGAACGTCTTTGCCAACATGGGCTGGGACGAGGTCCGCATGCCGCACCCGGTCTATGAGGGGGACACCATCTACTCCCGCTCCAAGGTCCTCTCCGTCCGCGGCTCCGCGTCGCGCCCGCACCTGGGCCTGGTCACCGTTGCGACCGAGGGGTTCAACGAGGGTGGTGCCATCGTGATCAGCTATCGGCGCACGTTCATGGTCTACCGCCGGGGACACCTGCCCAGCGTGGCCTCGTCCCGTCCCGACGAGTCCTCGCTGCCGGCCGTGGAGGTCAAGGCATGAGGGCCCCCGCCGCCGTTGACCTGCGGACGACGCCGGAGGTGGACTTGGCAGCGTCCGTCACCATTTTGTTCGTCCCCGGCAACCGCCCCGAGCGTTTCGCCAAGGCCTGTGCCATGGATGCCGGCGCTGTCATCATTGACCTGGAAGACGCGGTCGCGCCCGGCGATAAGGCGCAGGCCCGGCGCCATGCCGTCGCGGCCCTCTCCGCGGCAGCCGAGGGTCGGCTTCGGGCGCTGGTGCGTGTCAATACGCCCGGCAGCGATTGGTTTGCCGAGGACCTGGCCGCGCTGGGCGAACTCGCTCGCACACCGGACCACGGGCTGCGCGGCATCATGCTGCCCAAGGCCGAACACCCTTCCCACATCGCCATGGTGACGGCAGCCGTGGCGGAGGGGACCGGCGTCGTACCGTTGGTGGAAACGGCGCTGGGAGTGGTCAACGCCCTTGACCTTGCCCGCACCCCCGGCGTCGCCCGGCTGGCTTTCGGCGCCGTGGATTACGCACTGGACATTGGTGCCACCGACGATCCTCGGGCGCTGGACTACGCCCGCGGCGTACTCGTCGTCGCGTCCCGGGCCGCCGGCATCGCCGCCCCGCTGGACTCGCCCTCAACTGCCATCGAGGACCTGGCGCGCGTGGCGACCGAGGCCGGGCTGGCCCGGATGCTCGGCTTTGGCGGGAAGTTGTGCATCCACCCCGCCCAGCTCGCCGCCGTCGGGGCGGCATTTGCGCCCACTCGGGCCGCGACAGCCTGGGCCGCCGAAGTACTGGCCGTCGCCAACCACGGCGCAGCGCAGGTCAACGGCGAAATGATCGACCGCCCGGTCGTGGAACGCGCCCGCCGCATCGCAGCCACGGCTGCGGCCACCCGCGCCCGGAAGGACCAGTCATGAGCATGTTGCCGTTGGAGGGGCTGACGGTTGTCTCGCTGGAACAGGCCGTCGCCGCGCCGTTTGCCACGCGCCAGCTCGCGGACCTGGGGGCGCGTGTGATCAAGATCGAACGGGACACTGGTGACTTTGCCCGCGGCTACGATGAAAGCGTCCACGGCATGGCCAGCTATTTTGTGTGGCTGAACCGGGGGAAGGAATCGGTGGTCCTGGACTTGAAGTCCGTCGCCGGGCTCGCCGCGCTCAAGTCACTGGTGGCCAAGGCCGACATCCTCGTCCAGAACCTGGCACCCGGGGCCATCGAGCGTCTTGGTCTGGGACCAGACGAGGCCCTGGCATTGAATCCGCGGTTGATCCACGTGTCCATCTCCGGCTATGGGCGGGGCGGCAGCTATGAAAGCAAGAAGGCCTACGACCTGCTGGTGCAGTGCGAGGCTGGGCTGCTCAGCGTCACCGGAACGCCGGAGGAACCCGCAAAGGTGGGCATCTCGATCGCCGACATCTGCGCGGGCAGCTACGCCTACTCGGGCGTGCTCACCTCCCTGTACCAGCGGCGGGGGACCGGACGCGGCGATGTGCTGGAAATCTCCATGCTCGAAGCCCTGGCCGAATGGATGGGACAGCCCTATTTCTATGCCCAGTACGGCGGCCGGCAGCAGCCCCGCACGGGGGCCCAGCATGCCACCATCGCACCTTACGGGCCGTTCGCGGCCGCCGACGGGACGGTGTTCTTCAGCATCCAGAACGAACGTGAGTGGGCCAAGTTCTGTGAGGTGACCCTGGGCGATCCCGAGCTGGCCGTGGACGCACGCTTCCACACCAACACGCTGCGGGTCGCCAACCGGGGCGAACTCCACGCCGCCATTGACGCGGTGCTCGGCCAGCTGCCGGTGGCCGAGGCCCTGGCCCGGCTGGACGCGGCAGGAATCGCCAACGCGCAAATGCGGAACATGGCGGAACTGGCAGACCACCCGCAGCTGCAGGAACGGGACCGCTGGCGCGACGTCGACTCGCCCGTGGGGCCCCTGCGAAGCCTCCTCCCACCCGTCACATCACGGGAATCCGCCGTGCGAATGGGACGGGTGCCCGCCTTGGGGGAACACACCGGGAAGGTGTTGGCCGAGCTGGCCGCCGATGCGGCAGATGGTGAACTGTCGGTTCGCTAAGCTGGGGACTTCAGTGGAAGGAAGAACGGGCGGACCATGACGGAAACTCAGCAGGGCAGGCGGCGCCCGCAACTTAGTGACGAGGCGGCCGCCTACATACGGGCGCTGATCATGTCCGGGGAGTTGCGGCCGGGTTCGCAGGTGCGCCCGGAAACGATCGGTGAGCGGCTGGGCATTTCCACCACGCCTGCCAGGGAAGCGTTGCAGCTGCTGCGCGTTGAAGGGTTTCTGGAATTGGTTCCCCGTCGCGGCTTTCAGGTGGCGCCGCTGACCGGGGCGGACATTCGGGACCTGTTCCGGGCGCAGGCTCTTCTGGGGGGTGAGTTGGCGGGCCGCGCTGCCGTGCGCGTCGGCCCGGCGGAGCTGGCGGAACTTTCGGCGCTCCACCATGAACTCATGGCGGCCGCTGCGCGGAACGACACAGGGCTTCTGGAGGAAAAGAACCACGCCTTTCACCGGATCATCAACCACCTGGCGGACTCCCGCAAGATCCTGTGGGTGCTCGGGCTAACGGTGCGGTACGTCCCCCGGATGTTTTATGCTTCCATCCCGGGGTGGCAACAGGCCACTGTCGAGGACCATGGAAAGGTCCTGGACGCCCTTACCGCCGGCGATGCCAACGCCGCACGCGGCGCCATGGAAGACCACCTCACCCACGCGGGCGAATTGCTGGCGGAGCACTTTGACGCGCGGATCCAAGGAGAAGGCCAGCGCACCCCCGCCTGACGCCCCCTTGCGGCGTCTTAGCCGTGCCACCGGCGGTAGGTGGCAGCAGCCCCTGGATGCAGGGGAACACCTGCCGTGGTGATGAGCGCGCGGGTCCAAAAACTGCATCCCCAGAATTCCGGCAGCACCAGGTCGGCGGATCGTGAAACCAAAATGTCCACCAAAGATCCAGCGACCACATCCGTCAGGTCGGACCGGGCCAGCAGCAGGCTGGCGACACCCACCGTCCGAGTCTCCCCGGCATTGCCGTAGACGCCTGCCGGGATGCTGGTGGACTGGTAGACGGACCCGTACTGCCGCTGGAGCAGGAGGGCTTTCGCGCCCAGGTCGATGAGGCGGATCTTGTTGCCGGCTGAACCGGCCACTATGGGCAGCGGAACGCCGCCGGCGAACAGGGCAGCGTCCACCGTGCCCGTGACCAGGGCGGAGCCGGTCGCGGCGATGCCGAGGGGCCGTTCGGTGAAGTCTCCGCCGCGAACACCGGCGGCCGCCAGGATGCGCAGTGCCGTGGAGCGCGTACCGGACTGCGCCGGCCCGAGGCTCACGGTCCGCCCCGCCAGCCCGGCAACCGATTTTATGGGCGAGCCGAGGGGGACGGCGAGCTGCCAATAGGTTTGGTAAACACGCCCGACGGCGGCCAGGCCAGCCAGGTCCGTGCCCAGGGCGTCGGCCAGGGCCCGCCCAATCCCCGCGCGGCCCGCCCTCATGAGCTGAAGGTTTTGGAGGGTTCCGGGCGTCTCCAACGGGACCAGCCTGAACGCTGGTTCAGATGCCGCCGCCGCGGCAAGGAGGTGGGCGAATTCGGCAAAGAAGCCGCCATTCTGTCCGCCGGCCAACGCTACTTTGACCGGTTCCTGCCGGGTGCACCCGGCAGGGCTGCGGCCAGGCCTGCGCCTGTCGTCGTGAGGAAGCCACGGCGGGTGGGTGAGCTGCCGGTGAAATGTCGTGATGTCATGCGGTTCTCCCCTCCCGTGTGGATTCCGGGTTGGGAACGCCGGGGATTTCCACCGTGGCCGTCAATCCGCCCCCGGGCGTCTGCGACAGGCGGAGCGTGCCGCCCATGTTTTCCGCCAGGGCTGCGGCGATGGCCAGGCCCAGGCCCGTGCCGGGCGGATTCGGGGCGCCGCGGTCAGCTGAAATTCCGCCACGGAAGAACCTTTCGCTCAGTCGGCCCAGGTCTGCTGAGCGGACTCCGGGGCCGGAGTCGGCCACCGTCACGGCCACGATATTGCGCCCGGTCGCCGCCACGCCGACCCTTAGCTGCCCGCGCGGAGCGTACTTGCACGCATTGTCCAGCAACACGTCCAGGACCTGCTGCACGAGGTGCTCCTGTGCCAAGACCCGGTGTGTGGTGCCGGACCCGCGCAGGGTCAGTGAAGTGCCTTTTTTCTCGGCCGTCGTTGACCAGAAGTTGACCCGTCCGGCTGCCACGAATCGGGCATCGCAACTTTCCTTGACGGGGGCCGGGTGTTTCGGCCCGGGCAAGGGCCAGCGGGTCGCGCAGGATCGCGTTCAGGCGTTCAGGCGTTCCGCCTCGGTACCGGCACGCTGGACCCTTGGGCGGTTGGCTGCATCCACCTGGCCTTCGAGCGTGTCCAGGCGCAGCTGCAAGGCGGCCAGGGGGTTGGGCAACTGGTGGGCGGTGTCGGCCACCAGACGCTGCTGGGCTGCCGTTGACGCGGTGACGGCGCTGGCCATGGCATTGAAGGAGCCGGCCAGCTCGCGCAGTTCTCGCGGCCAGCCGGCGCGCTGGGGCA
This sequence comes from Arthrobacter sp. SDTb3-6, assembly GCF_013376095.1. GTDB lineage: Bacteria > Actinomycetota > Actinomycetes > Actinomycetales > Micrococcaceae > Specibacter. The sequence goes on from NZ_JAAMFN010000035.1 coordinate 39,143, forward strand.
GCTGCTGCCGGTCTGGGCGGACGGGGATGAAGGGCAAGGCTGCCGCCAGTTCCCGCACGCGCAGGCTGAGCCGGCCCAGAGGGCGGATCACCCACGCGGAAGGCCAGCTGAAACCTCAGTCCCAGCCGGCCCTACGAGTGTCCGAGGCTAGTCCTTTTGCGCGCCGCCGGTGACGCTGATGCCGTGCCGGGGAACACCGTCGTCCGGTTCCACGTCAATGGTGTTGCGCGTGAAGGATCCCTTCATCATGATCAGGGCCACGAGCGTCAATGTCGCGAAGCCTGTCACATACCAGCCGAAAAGCCCTTCATGGCCGGCGGCCTTCAACCCCAGGGCCACTGATTCTGTGCTCCCGCCCAGGACCGCTCCGACGATCGCGTAGGGCAGCCCGACGCCGACGGCACGGACATGGGTGGGGAACATTTCCGCTTTCACGATGGCGCCGCAGGCGGTGTATCCGCTGAGGATCGCCAAGGCCAGCACCAGCAGCAGAAAGGCAGCCCAGGGGTTTCTGGTGCGGCCCATGGCGGCGAGGATGGGGACGGTGAACAGCACGGCCCCGATGGCAAAGGACAGCAGAGCGCGGCGCCTGCCGATCCGGTCCGAGAGCGCACCCATGGCCGGTTGCATGAAGAGGAACACCAGGAGGGCGAAGAAGTTGATCATCGCGGCCTCGGGTTTGGGGATTCCGGCAGTGTTGACCATGTATTTCAGCGCGTAGGTGGTGAAGGTGTAAAACGCGATGGTGCCGCCGGCAGTCAGGAGCATGACGGCAACCAGCTGGCGCGGGTGGTTGCGGATGAGCGAACGCAACCCGGTCGGCTCGCCTTCGGGGCGTCGTGTCCGGGCCGCCTGGAAGTGGGACGACTCGTCCATGGAGCGGCGCAGCCACAGGACGACAAGGCCGAGCACGGCGCCGACCAGAAATGGGATGCGCCACCCCCAGGCATGCAACTGCCCGACGGTGAGCGCCGACTGCAGGCCTATCAGTGTGAGCAGGGCCAGCAGCTGGCCGACGATGATCGAGGAGTATTGGAAGCTGGAGTAGAATCCGCGGTGCCCCGGCGTCGCGATTTCCGACAGGTACGTGGCACTGGAGCCGTACTCGCCGCCCACGGAGAGTCCTTGAAGCAGCCGGGCGGCCAGCAGCAGGGCCGGGGCGCCAAGTCCTATCACGTCGTAGCCGGGAATGAGCGCGACCATCAGCGAGCCGATGCTCATTAGGGTCACCGAGAGGGTCAGCCCGGCCCGGCGTCCGCGCCGGTCCGTGTAGAGCCCGAGCATCCAGCTGCCTAGGGGCCGCATCAGGAATCCGACGGCGAACACCGCCGTCGTGGACAGCAGCTGTACCGTGGCGTCACCCTTCGGGAAGAAGACGCTGGCGAAGTAGAGGCTGAAGGAGGCGTAGGCGAACCAGTCGTACCACTCGACCAGGTTGCCGATGGAGCCTTTGATGACGTTTGAAATAACGCGCCGCCGTGGAGGCATGAGTGGGAGAGCCATGTTTTTCACCAATCTTTTGAAGAGAGCGGCCGGCACGCCGGTCAAGCTGTCGGCCGCTGGCGTTTGACGGGCCTTCAGCCCAGGACGAAGGGATCCCGGTTCGGGGCCCCGGTGTTTATCCACACGGTTTTGGTCTCGAGATAGTCGCTGATGGCCTCGCTGCCGTTTTCCCGGCCGACGCCGGAGTCCTTCATGCCGCCGAAGGGTGCCATGAAGCTGACGGTGCGGTAGGCGTTGACCCACACCATGCCGCTGTCCACGGCGTCGCTCATGCGGAAGGCCCGTTCGATGTTGCTGGTCCAGATGCCGGCGCCGAGCCCGAACCGCGTGCTGTTGGCCAGGCGAACTGCCTCGGACTCGTCACGGAACGGGATCACGGCCAGGACGGGTCCGAAGACTTCCTCCTGCGCAATGTCCATCTCAGGTGTCACGCCGGTGAAAATGGTGGGTTCCACAAACCAGCCGCCGCTGGGCTGCGTGGCCGGCACCTGGCCGCCGAGCGCCGTCGTCGCCCCCGCCGCAACGGCCTGGTCGATGTGGCCCAGGATCTTCGCCAATTGCGGCCTGGTTGTCACCGGGCCCACTTGCGTTCCGGGCGACATGGGGTCGCCGATGCGTGCCCGGCGGGCGAGGCGTACAAGCCTGTCCACGAAATCATCGTGGATGGATTCCTCGACCAGCAGCCTGGACCCTGCAATGCAGGTCTGGCCGGTGGCGGCGAAAATCCCGGAAACGACACCGTTGACGGCAGCGTCAAGGTCGGCGTCGGCAAAGACGATGTTGGGCGATTTACCGCCAAGTTCCAGGGTGCACCGCTTCAGCCCGGCCGCGGCCTGGGCCCCGATGAGCCTGCCGGTTGCGTCCGATCCGGTGAATCCGATCTTGCGCACCAAAGGGTGGTCAACGAGCCGGGCCCCGACGTCGTGCCCGAAACCGGTCACGACGTTGACTACGCCCGCCGGTACACCCGCCTCCTCAAGAATCCGGACAAATTCCAGGGTGGAGGCCGAGGTGAATTCGGAGGGCTTGATGACGACGGTGCAGCCAGCCGCCAGGGCGGGGGCCAGCTTCCAGGCCAGTAGCAGCAGGGGCGAGTTCCAGGGCGTGATAATTCCCACCACCCCGACTGGCTGCTTGCGGGTGAAGGCGAAGTAGCCTTTCTTGTCCAGTGGCAGGACCGAACCTTCGACCTTGTCTGCCAGGCCGCCGTAGTAGCGGAACCACTCGGGGATATAGTCCATTTGGCCGCGCATCTCGGCCAGCAGCTTGCCATTGTCACGCACCTCGATTTCGGCGAGCCGTGCTGTTTGGGCGGCCAGGGCATCGGCCGCAGTCACCAAGACCTTCCCGCGCTCGGTGGGCGTCATGCCCGCCCAAGGACCGATGGTGAAGGCCCGGTGGGCGGCGGTCGCGGCAAGGTCGACGTCGGCCGCACCGCCCCATGCGACCCTCGCCCAGGCCCGGCCGGTCCACGGATTCTCGGAATCCAACCACGTCCCCGTCGTATGTGGGCGGCCGTCAATGTGCATCGGGTAGGAAGCAAGTTCAAGGGCTGCGCCATCGGCTGTGGCGGACGCCTGGGACTGGCTCACAGCGGTGCCAACCCAAGGTGGGCGCGGAAAGAATTCTTCGCGGCGGCCCCGTCACGCCCGGGCATGGCGCGCGGCTGCTCGCCCGTGGCGATGACGGCATGGGCGAACACTGGCCCGGACTGACTCTGTATGTGCTTGGCGAGGTCGTCGACGTCGTCCAGCCCATTGATGCGCAGCACTACGCCAATGCCGAATCCGGCGGCAATCTCGCCCAGGTTGGCGCCCAGGGAGGTGTGGCTTTGCTGCATGCCGGTCTCCCCAAAATGGCCGTTGTCCAACACCACGATGCTCAGATTGGAGGGCCTGCTGGCGGCGACGGTGCCGAGGGAACCGATGCCCATGAGCATTTCGCCGTCGCCCGTGATGACCACGACCTGCCGCTCGGGTTGGGCCAGGGCGAGCCCGAGGGCCAGGGGGACTGCCCCTCCCATGGCACCCCAGAGGTGGAAGACACCCGCGCGGTCCGGGGCTGTTGCGTGGACGTCGTAGGTGGGGTTTCCGAGGCCGGTGACGACGAGTGCCTCGGGCACGGCGGCCAGGAGCGAGGCGACGAGTTCGCGGCGGTCCAGGTTGCTGGTTGCGGTGTTCACTTGCTGTCCTTCTTCCAGATTTTGCGCCCAATGAGCCTCTGGCCGATGAGCACGGCGACGCGCTCTCCGGCAAGGAACGCCGCATCTGCGGCTGCCGAAACCGTCTCGGCAACGTCGTCCGGGGTGTCGGCGCGCAGGACGTTGATTCCCATGAGCTTGAGGGCGTCCTCCGTGGCCCGGCCCATGGGGCCCTGCCACGGGTTGAACTCCGCGTATTCGCCGCGCATGGTGACCAGGGCCAGGAACGGGAAGCGGCAGGAGTCCAGGAGCGAGAACATGTTCACGCAGTTGCCGACGCCGCTGCTTTGCATCAGCAGGGCCGCGCGCTGGCCGCCCAGCCACGCTCCGGCGACGACGGCAACCCCCTCCTCCTCCGTTGTCAGGACGACGTCGGTGATGTGGGGGTCGGCGATGGCCTCGCGGATGGCGTGGCTGTGGCCGGCGTCGGGCACGTAGGCAACTTGCTGGACGCCGCTGGCACGCAGGGCGCCCCAGAGCTCCTGCTGCCAAATGGGTGTTTCTGTGGCGGGCACGTGTGTCTCCTTTGATGTGATGAACGTCATCTATTATTTGAATTGATTTAAAATCAAATCAAATAGTATTTTCTGATGTCACTATCAGGGCAGGGGATGGCTGCAGTGCAGAAGGCTCCGCGAATATCGGGTTTTTAGGCGGAGGGGAGGCGTCCCGAGGGCCAGTCCCCGGCCTCCACGAGATTGCCGGCAAGTACGGCAACAATCGCCGTTACCGCCGTGACAGCCTGACGTGTGGCGGCGTCCCTGGCGGTGGCAAGGATGATGGAACGTTCGATGACGGGCACTTCCAGGGGTGCCGCTTCGATCCGGCCCTCTGCGAGGTCGGAGACCAGGCAGCATGCGGGGAGCGCGGACCAGAATCCGCCAGACATGGCGAGGCGCTTTTGGACGTCCATGGAGTCCGTTTCGACGGCAGGCTCCAGTTCCAGATTTTCGGCGGCAGCCGCAGCGTTGAGGAGCGTGCGGATGCCTTGGCCCGTGGCTGGCAGAACCATGGCATGACGGGTGAGCTCGGCCAGGGGGACCGCATCCCTGAGGGCCAGGCCTGAACCCTTGGCGGCCACGGCCCAAAGCTTTTCCGACAGCAAGGGGCGGGTATTGAGCGTTGGGCTGCCTTGGGCTTCATAGAGCAGGGCCGCGTCGACTTCACCGCGGTCAAGGTGCTGTTGCAAGTCGCCAGAGTAGCCCACCTGAAGTCGCAACTTGATGCCAGGATGCTGGGTCGCGACCTCTTCGACGAGAGGGACGGCCAATAATTCCGTGGTGCTTGGCAACAGGCCCATGGTCACGAGTCCGCGGATGGATCCGAGGCTTGGACCGACCTCGGCCTTGGCGCGGGCCACGTCGTGGAGGACGCGGCGGGCATGTTTGACCATTTCCTTACCCGCTTCTGTCGGCTGCATGCCGTGCCGGTTGCGTTCGAAGAGCGTGACGCCCAGTTCCTGTTCGAGGAGGCGGATTTGCCGCGTGACGGCGGGTTGGACCAAGTGAAGGATTTCCGCCGCACGGGTCACGCTGCGAGTTTCGGATACCGTCACGATGGCCAGAAGCTGCTTGAGATCCATCAGGTCCTGTCCTAGGGTGTCGGGCTTGTTCAAATACTATGGGGCAAACCACATCATCACGCGGCTGGGCCAGTGTCCAACCGGTTTCACGTGTCCCCGGTGCCCAGAGAAAGTCCACGGCTGAGGAGACGGATATACAGTGGGCAGTGTCGGAAAGTAAGGACAGTGACGATGCCCACACGTGTTAGCTTTGCCAATCTTGAGACTTTCCTGGCGGTTGTCCGCAGCCCGACGATCAG
>NZ_JAAMFN010000036.1 GCF_013376095.1 Arthrobacter sp. SDTb3-6
GGAAGTATTCACCAAACTACTCAACGACAATGATGCTAAGACGGCTTGACACCGCCGAAATTGTGCGCGGCGCTGGTCTGGGGCAGACGCTACTCGACGTCTCGTTTTGGGGTTGCTGTGTTCGACTGGAACCTGTCGCCGGGTTGGTCTAGGGTCGCGTCCGGGATCGTGGGGAGGTGGCATGTCACGGCTTTGGCGGGATCTTTTGCTCCCGGGTCTGGTATGACGGGCCAGATGCCTACGGCAGTGCATCCCAGGTAGGAGGACACTAACCAGGTTCTGTTGGAGACCGTTGTCGCCCAGTGGTGCTGTGCAAATGTTGTTGTCATGATAAATTCCCCGCGATACATTGCACCCCCAGCAGGTACAAATCGCACATCAATAGACGCGTGCCCCTATTTTATCGCATCAACCAATATTTGTCAGGTATGGGCAGGGTTAAACTTTAATAGGTCGGGCTTTATTGAAGGAGCGGGCTGTCAACTGCCGGTTCCGTTTCCGTAAAAGTCGAGCGAATTATTGCCACGTCAATTCTTGTGCCGATAATTTGGAGTGACAACAATGGGTCTGCGGGCAAAATGTTGGTATTTTCAGGCGGGGTATCCGGTCTTTCTACTGTTTCCTTACTGATTTTGTTTGAAGGATTCTTCCCGGGCCCTGGCGAGAGCGAGTGCGCATGCAGTGGTTTGTGATTCTGAGCGGCCGGTGGTTCGGTAAAGATCCATGGCCCATTCAAGTTCGGCTGCCGCGGCCTGGTAGCGTCCTTCGTCGAAGAGTCGTTTGCCGATTTGTTCACGGACCAGAGCCTCTCGGGCCAATTTTCGGGCGCCTTGCAGTGCTTCTTCTTGCAGCATAGCGGCGTCATGCCACCGGTACTGCCGCAGATAGACCTGGGCCAGGATGAGAAGGGGATGAAAACGGTTGGAAGCTGTGGCGAGGATTGCCTCCCCTTCGCGGGCCGCTTCCTTCAAGCGGCCGAGCATGCCGAGAATCCATACGCGCTCCAGTGGAGGGGCTGTCGGAAGTCGGTTCTCGAATATTTGGGGGTCATCGATGACCTCGCGAAGACTGGCGGGGTCGGTCCGCCACGCCTGACTGTTTTCTGCCATCAGCACCTGTGGTCCTCCTTATTCTCCACCGCGCCCGGTTGGGTGGGTGCTTGGTTTTTGGTTGCGTGCGGCGCGTTCTTGATTGATCTCATGCGCGTATGGGGCATAGCTGGGGTGATCCATTTCGATCTTCGGTTGGGGGTCAGTTTTGTCCGTCCAATAAGGTTCCTTATTGGATTATCTGACGTTGTTGTTCCCCAGGCGTGGACGGATGTGAAGGTGAACCGGTTTCCCTGTAAATGGCATTGCATCTAATGCAGGGCGGGCAGGAAAGGGAACAGGAAGGGCACGATTTTTGGGGATCCGAGGATGGATAGTATGGCGCCGCTGAACATGGACGGCCCGAATGGGAAAGTTGTTGTGGGTTGGCCGCGCCTTGTTGCAGCAACAACGAGGGCGACGATTGCGCCCAACAGGAATCCGAGGAGGCCGGTGACGAAGAGTGTGCCCCAGCCGATGTAGGCGGAGTACATGCCCAGCACGGCGGCGAATTTCACATCGCCCATGCCGAGTCCGGCTGGGGAGATCAGGGCCAGGACAAGGTAGGTGGTGAAGAGTATGAGGGCGCCCAGGGCGGCTCGTGCGAAGTTGGGCCATGCGTGGGCGGTTCCACTGGCAAGGGCCAGTGATGCGGCCCCTATCCAGAAGGCCGGCCACACGATGCGGTTGGGGAGGAGTTTTGTTTTGAGATCGATGCGGGACAAGATGGTCCCGCTGAGGGCGAGGAGAAGATAGCCTGGCAGGGTTTGGGTGGCGCCGAACCTGAGGGCCAATGCCATGAACAGCAGGCCGCCCAGGATGGTCGTTGTCCATCTTGCACGCCGTGATGGCCGGTATTTTATGTGGGGTGTCCACTTCAGTGTTGTCGTTTCGCCGTACCGGCCGGTGAAGGCTCCTATCGCACAACAGGCCGCCAGAAGCCATGGAAGATGGGTTGCCAAGGAACGTCTTTCTTTCGGTGCCGGGGGTGTTTCCTGAAATCACTGGATCATCTCCTGCGGTACGGTTGGCGGTGCCCTGACATTGTGGATCTGATCGCGAGGATGTCGGTCAGGGTCGCTTCGGGGCGGCACCGTCGGTCGGGTTGGGAATCGGTTGGTCCGGTCATTGCGGTGTCTAGAAGGAGTAGTTGCTGGCGATTGTGATGATGGTTGGTCCGAGGACGGCGATGAACAGGACTGGCAGAATGAACAGCATCAGGGGGAAGAGGACCTTTACTGGTATTTTCATGGCTTTTTCTTCCGCTCTTTGGCGTCGTTTCAGCCGCATCTCCTGGGCCTGGGTGCGCAGCACGGCGCTGATGGAGATGCCGTATGCATCTGCTTGGACCACTGCCCTAATGAAGGCCCGCAGATCGGGGACGGCGGTACGTTGGCCCAGTAATTGGTAGGCTTCCTTCCTTGACATCCCAACGCGCATGTCTTGCAGTGTCCGGACCAGTTCTTCGGCCAGCGGGCCTTTGCCGTTTTGGCCGGCCCTGGACATTGATGCTTCGAAGCCCAATCCGGCTTCGACGGCGATGAGCATCTGGTCCAGTGTGTCGGGCAGCTGCAGCCCGATGGCGGCCTGGCGTTCAATGCCGCGGCTGTAGAGCAGCAGGTCCGGAACGAAGTACGCGACGCTCGCCATGATGATGACGAGGCCCAGGATAGGGCCGGAAGGAGCTGCGCTAAGGAGGAGAAGCCCTACGCTTGCAGCGACCAGGGCGAGCAGGGGTTTGGCCAGCACGAGGCGGGGGAGGGGCCAGGCGGCTGGCCTTCCGGCCAGCGCCAACAGTTTATCGAGCATTCGACGGTTGGCGGGCACAACAAGCCGGTCGGCCAAGGCAGCAAAGGATGGCAGCAGCGGTCCTGGTGTCGGGGCCACTACTTCGATTCCGCGGGAGAGGTTTTTCCGGATTTCACGCCGTGATGCGGCATCTGCAGGTATCAGGCACCATGTGGCGAAAGGTATAAAGCCGGCCGCCAGGAAGATGGCGATAATGACAGTGGCGGGCATTTTTTCCTTTCAGGGAGGGCAATTGGCCGTTGCAATTTCAGAGGGCCGTGGCGCTGGAGGATGTGCGTTCAGAATTTGAAGCTGACTACTTTTTTCATCCATATGCCGCCAATAGTCAGCATGACGATGGCGGCCCCGATCATGGCGTATCCAAGCGGGGACTGGATGAACTTGGCGATGTAGGACGGACTGGTGAGCGTCAGGATGCCGATGACGGCGAAGGGGATGGCGAAGAGAATGTAGGCGGACATTTTTCCCTCGGCGCTTAGGCCGGCTACCTGGCGGCGGATCTGGTTGCGTTCGCGTATGGTATGCCCGACTTGGTCGAGAACGCCGGCCAGGTCTCCTCCGACCTCGCGGTGGATGCCGATGGCTTGTGCGACCCAGCTGAAGTCCTCACTGCGCATGCGTTCGGCTGCTTGCTCGAGCGCGTCGTTGAGGTCGCGTCCCAGGCGGGTCTCGTTGACGATCCTGGCAAACTCTTCATTGGTGGGCGATTCGGCTTCATGGGAGACGGCATCTATGGCGCGCAGGAGGCTGTGCCCGGCCCGGAGCCCGCCGGAGAGCAGTTGGAGGGTGTCATCGAGCTGGTTCGCAAAGACTGTTCGCCTGTTGGATTCCTTGAAACCGAGCAGCAGTTTCGCTCCGACTGGGACGATCAGGGCCATGAGCAGGCCCAATGCGATTCCGCCAAGCAGGTAGCCCAACAACAGGACTGTGAGCATGGCGGAGAACACCAGGATGAGGAATTCCGGGGGTGTGATCTTGACCCCGGCACGTTCCAGCCCTGCGGCAAGGGACCGTGACCAGCCCAGGCGCTCCAGGGCGCTGGCGATGGCATCGGCAGCGGAGCTGGTTATCCGGCTTAGCCCGGACTGGGGGATGGCCTCTGCCGGGCGTCGCCTTTCCATGGCAAGGCGTTCTTGGCCCGGTTTGAAAGCCCCGAAGATGATAAGGGCCGCGGCCAGGAACAAGAGAAGGACGGCGGCGATGATCATCAGCGAGACCTGCTTTCCTGCATTTCGAACACTCGGGGGGAGATGTTGATGCCAAGGTCGGCGAAGCGGTCGGCAAAGCGTGGGCGCACCCCGGTGAAAACTGTTTTGCCCAGTATCCGTCCGGAACTGTCGACCCCGGCTGAGTAATCGAATACGAAAGCGTCCTGCAGCGTCACGATGTCCCCTTCCATCCCTTGAACTTCTGTGATGTGGGTGACGCGGCGGCTGCCGTCGCGCATTCGTGTCAGTTGCACGATGAGGTTGACCGCGGAGGCGACCTGTTCGCGGATGGCACGCAAGGGCAGGTCCATGCCGGCCATCAGGACCAGTGTTTCCATGCGGGCGATCGCGTCACGCGGAGAGTTGGAGTGGATGGTGGACAGTGAGCCGTCGTGACCGGTGTTCATGGCCTGGAGCATGTCGAGGGCTTCTCCGCCGCGGCACTCACCGACAACGATCCGATCGGGCCGCATTCGAAGGGAGTTTCGGAGCAGGTCGCGGATGGTGATCTCGCCCTTTCCTTCAATGTTGGCCGGCCGGCTTTCCAAGCGGACGACATGTTCCTGCTGGAGCTGGAGCTCAACAGCGTCCTCGATGGTGATGATTCGCTCGCCCTTGGGGATAAAGGAGGAAAGGACGTTCAGCAGTGTCGTTTTGCCCGTTCCGGTTCCTCCGGAGACGATGATGTTCAGATGGGCCCGCACGCAGGCTTCGAGCAGTTCGGCCATTTCGTGGGACATGGATCCGTAGGAGATCAGGTCCTGAACTTTAAGCGGGTCGGCTGCGAACTTTCGAATGGTCAGCGATGACCCGTTGACCGCCAATGGGGGGATGACGGCGTTGACTCGGGAACCGTCGTCCAGGCGGGCGTCCACCAGCGGGGAGGATTCATCGATGCGGCGCCCGACCCGGGAGACGATTTTCTCGATGACTCGCCGCAGTTGCTCTTCGGACCTAAACCGTGCGGCTGTGAGGGTAAGGCGCCCGTTGCGTTCGACAAAGACCTGTTCGGGACCGTTGACCATAATTTCTGTGAGGTTCGGGTCGTCCAGCAACGGCTGGAGAGGTCCGAACCCGAGCACATCGTCACTGATTTGTCTGACGAGACGTTGACGCTCAGTGTTGCTCAGCGGGAGCTGTTCGGCTTCGACGATCTCAGCCAAGGCATCCCGGGCAAAGGCCACAAGGTCTTCCTCGGCCAGGGTCGGATCGTTCAGCCGGCTGCCCAGGCGTTCGAACAATGCCGCCCCGACCCGCGCCTTCAGGGTCAGCAAGGCGTCCATGGGGGAAGACACAGGAAGTGGCGCGTCGGGCGCCGTATCCGGCAGCGCAGCTGGGGCGGGGCGCGGCGGGCTTGTGGGTTCGTCGATCCCCAGGGCTGCGAGTCGTTCGGAAAGGTTCATGTCAGTTCAGCTCGTTTGTGCATGCCTTTGCGGGGCTTGGGGTCTGGTCTAAAACTTTCAGCCAGCCGGTTGAGGGCTTTGACGGCCGGCCCTCGGGAGCTGGACTGCAACAGCGGGACGCCCTTGTTCGTGGAAAAGGCGATCTCTTTCGATCGTGGAACGATATTGTCCACGGGGCCCCGGAGGGTGGCTTCTATGTCACGGATGGACAAGGGACTGGAACGCTCCGCCATGTTGACCACAACTTTTCGGCGATGGGGGGCAACGAGACCGAGCTGGTCAAATACGTCCAATTCCTTGCGCAGACCGCGGACACCGGGAACATCCATGGTGCACACCATCAGGGCATCGCTGGCGTGTTCCAGCGCGGCGAGGGTCTGTTCTCCCAGCCCGGGGGCCGTGTCGATCACCACGTATCGGAATTCCCCGGCAAGTTGTTCCAGCAGATGCTGGACGTCCTCGCCGGTGATCCGGTCAGCGTCTGCCGGGCGCTTGGGGGCACACAGCACATAGATCGAGCTGTGGTGGACGCTCAGAAAGGCCTTCAGGACCATGGGGTCCTGCTTTGCAGCCCCTGTTACTGCATCCAGCAGCGTATGTTCGGGATCGAGCTGGAGGGCACCGGCCACGTCGCCGAATTGGGCGTCAAGGTCAACCAGGACGGTTGACATCGGTCCGATGCGGCCAAGGGCGACGGCGATGTTGGTTGCCAGCGTTGTTTTGCCGACGCCGCCTTTGGGGGAAGCGACAACTATGGTGCGCGCATTGTCGGCAGGTTTAGGTAGGGGGGCTTCCAAGTTTCGGTGCCTTGTCGCAGCCGAGCGGCCGGCCCGCTCCAACAGAACGCGGATCGTTTTCTCATCGGCATCCGGATCGAGGATGTCGCGGATCCCCGTCCGCATGGCAGCCAGGGCAAGGTCAGGTTCGGGGACAGCGACCAGGACAACGCTGATCGAGGGCAGTTGCACATCGAAAACCGCAGCCAGATGGAGCGCGTCCTCCGGCGCGACTCCCGGACCTACCAGGACGACCTCGGCGGCTTCTTCTCCCTCATCGGCGAGCAATTCCTGGGGGTTTTTCGGAATGAGGACGTCGGTCAAAACTCGCAGTCCCCCGGGGAGCCCGCCGGAAATGGCCTTCCGGACACGCTGGGCGAAGTCCGGGTTGTCTGTGACCAGGATAAAGCGGCTCAATGGAACACATCGCTTTGGGTCACGTTGCCGGTGCCGCTTTCATCGACGTTGGCTGGTTGCTTGGAGAGCCAGATGGAGCCGTATTGGGCGGAGTAAACAATTTTTTCGGCGTTGGTGGCCGATAGGGCAAAGGTAATCAGTTCACTGCCGGTGGGCGCGGCGGCAGTGCCTGATTTGCCGGTGTTGGATGGGGCCGGTGCCCCCTGGACGGCGGTGACGAGTACTTTTTGGAAGACCAGGCGTGTCATGGTCGGCTTGTTCCCTGAAGCCGGGAAGGAAATGAAGATCCCTACCGTGTCACCGGCCGTGAGGCTTCCGCCTACCATTCGGTCAGGGCTTAGCTGGATGCTGATTTCCTGCATGCCCTTGGGTACTGCGACGGTGCCCGAACCTTGCAGGGAAGCAGGGCTGACCAGGCGGGAGCGCAGCAATTGTTCACCCGGGACCAGGTTGACGGCTGTGACCAGGTCCGCGGTGTTCCCCAGTGCGCTCATCGCCCCGTCGGCGATGGCTGCTTCCGGAAGGGATTTTAGCTGCAGGGACCCTGGCAAGGCCGTTACAGGCGTCCCGGCGGCAATAGGTTTGCCAACGATGAGAACTTCGCGCGTGGCTGCTCCGGCGTAGGCGCGCTGGTTGGCGCCCTGGACGTAGGAGGCGATCAGGACGGCAGCGATTATGGCGAGGATGAGGGCGGCGAGGGTGCTGAGCAGTCGAACTTTCACTGGTCTCTATTTCGTCAAGGTGACCAAGGCGGCGCCGAGGTTCGGCCCACCTGTGGTGAAGTTGGTGTCAAGGGATACGAAGCTGATGAACTGGCCGATGAGCCCTTTGCAGGTATTCTGGCACGTGGCCCCGGGGTAGGTGTTGTTGTTGTAATTCGTGGTAGGCCCGGTGAAGTTCCAGCCGAGCACCTTGAAGGCGGCCCATCCGCGGATAACGTACCAGGCGCCGGTACCGGTCCCGCCAATGTCACTGTAGACCGGCAACAGGACAGTCTTGTTTGCCAGATTGGACAGTGAGGCGGCGCAGGGTGCGGAAATGCTCACGCCGGTGTTGCCACTGACCGGGGCATTGCTGGTGATGCTCACATTCGCATTGCACGTCCCGGTCGGGTCGGCCAGCCATCCGAACCCGCCGGGCAGGACCTGCCCTGACGGGCTCGTGCTCGAGCACTTGCTTCCACCGCTGCCGCTGAGGGTAATAACCTGGATGGTCCCGTTCGGGTTGAAAACGCACGGTGCGAACGCCAGCGCCAAGGCATCCGGGCCGCTGGCGGGATAACCCCAGCCGGCGGTCGCATCCGCTGCCACGGTCTTGTTCCTGATTCCAAGGACCGGGGCGAAGGAGAGTGCCAGGGACCCGGCGCCCGTGGCCGCGTCCTTCGTTGTTGTCATGACATGGACACTGGTGGACGTGGGAAAATCGATAGCGCCGACATTGCTGGCGCCGTCGTTGGCATTGGAGTTGGCTAGATTTTGAGCGGTGGTGGTGGTGTCGCCGCAGGACCCTGCGGCACAGTTCTGCGCAATGGCTATGGCGGCGGCATCAGCACCGTTTTGCAGTTGGGAGCGTTCGGCGTACATGGCGCCGACGTCCAGGCTGAAAGCGGTGGCGCCCAACAAAACCACCATGGACAGAGCGACAATGACGGCGACCGCGCCGCGCTCGTTTTGGATCCCGTCTGGCATCATCCACCGCATCGCATAGCCGCCTTGCCCGTCATGGTGTAGCCGGTCCCGAAGAAGCCGGTAAGAAACTTAAACGGGTACTGAATTGCGACCGTGGCCGTTGAGCCACCGGTACATGTAGTTGTCCCGTTGGAGACGGTTATCGTGATTTCAGAATCCGTGATCGCGGGGTTCAACGCAGACGCCGCTGTTTCAACAGCTGTTTTAGCCGCACTCGTGCTGTTTTGGATCGCCATGGTCCGTACCCCCTCACGTGCGGCATTGGTGACGGTGATCTGGGCGTTGTACGCCAACCCAAATTCCAAGATCCCGAGTATGAGCATGATGAGAAGAGGCAGCACGAGGGCAAATTCCACGGCCGCCGCGCCATCCTCTGACCGTCTGCGCGCCATCTGACCCCTCCTGGGCGTAGAGAGGGGCGGGCAGCCACCCAGCCTGGGCTGCCCGCCCCTCACGTCGTTTAGGGTCAGCCGGCCGGAATCGTGTTCGAGACGTTCGTGAACAAGGTGGCGAGCTTCGGCCCAAGGAGCAGCAAGGCGGCGACGATCACGACGGCGATGAGGCCGACGAGAAGACCATACTCGACCGCAGTGGCGCCCGACTCTTCACGGTTGAGGCGGCGCTTGGTTGAGGCGAGGAAGGACTGAAGGGTGATGAAAAGAGGCAACATAATATTCCTATTCAATGAGCTAAGGGGAGACCTGCCGCCCCTGCGTAGCAGGTAAAACCCGGCGACATAAAAAAGACTAAAGGGAGTTAAGAAACATGTCAAGAGACTTGGCTTACAACCTATGTAGGTGGTCTACCCCAGATGCCGGCGCTCCTGCCCGGCGTCCCCTCGTTTAATGGCCCACAGGGTCTACTTTCCCGGTTTAACGCGATGAAATAGGGGTTTCTGAATTCCGGCATCGTTGCCTCGGAAGCGGATCCTTCCCGGTTTCCTGCGGTTCAGGTACCATTGACATCAAGTAGCTCGCGTTTCGAGCAGATTGTAGAAGGAGTTGAACTGGCAATTGAATGAGCTGACCAGCACGGAGGCAAGGGATGGAATGAAGGCCCTTGCCAAGGAACTGCACGCCCTGGCCACGAACGGGCAGCGCCTGAGGGCTGAACGGGGCCGTGAACTGGGCCTGGGAAACAGCGACCTCACGGCCTTGGATCTTCTGTACAGTGAAGGGTCCATGGCTCCAAAGGAACTCCGGATCCTGATGGGGGTGACGTCAGGAACCATGACAGGATTATTGGACCGGGTGGAAAAGAACGGATTCCTCCGGCGTGACCCCAATCCCGAAGACCGCCGCGGCTTGTTGATTTCCCTTACACCCGCGGGCCTGCATGCGATGGAGTGGCTGTACGAGAAGTTCGAGGACGCAGTGCTCGACGTGGTCTCGCGACTGGCGGAACAAGGAGTTGAAAGATCCGAAAAGTTCCTTGCCGAACTCAATCGTTCACTCGAAGCAGCAATCCATGCAGCACAATCACCGGAGGGCGATGCCGGCAAGAACCCCAAAAGCGCGGCCGAACAACGGGACCCGGGGACCATAGGGCACTATCGCATCCCTTCCCCCACCCAGACGTGGACAACCTGGTTCAGTTTTAGCCACCGCAACGACGCCAAATCGGTACCCGAAACGCTGAACAAAGCCTGAACATGCCCCGTCGCACCAGACTGCCGGGCACCGGCTGCGATGAGGCTCCCGCCAACGGTGCCCCGTTCCAGACCAAGCCGCCCCGCCGGCCACCGGAGGCATCGGAACGGGGATCGGCGCAGACCCAGCCGAGCCGCTTTGATTCATAGTGCACGTTTCTAACCCATTGTTATCAAATGTTAATAATCTCGCCCCACCCAAGGTGTTAGATTGACTTGGCATCTGTTGGGATGCTCCCTGATTTAGGAGCTGCCGGCGGTCACAGGAACCCAGCGTCCCTGTGAGCAGCCCGTGGCAGCAACTCCTTGAAGGTCTCAGCCAAAGGTGCTTTTCATGACCCCTGCCACGCTTCCCCGACGTACCGGGCTTTCAGCCGGCAACAGCCTCCTGATCCCCAGCCGGTACGCAGTCCGTAACGCGGTTGCTGTCTCCGGCACCAAGGGAACGTCGGTGGCTCCGGGCATTTGTGCCTGTGGCTGGAAGGCGGTTAAGTCCGGACTGGGGATTCTCCGGGAGGACACTTGAATTACTTTCCTAGTGGTCTTCTCGCCTTCAGGGTGTCATGGATAAGTCCCCGTTCACCCGATCGGGTGGTGGCCTTTGACCGGTTAAGGCAAAGCGCCGCCACCCGTTACCGCGGTGCTGGCGCGGTGAGTCACCATCCACTCGGTATGCCCAAACAAAGGAAAAAGCGGGCGTAATATCATCAAGATTTCAGCGATTCTTGCCGTGGGGCGTCCATCACGAGACGGACTGCCCGCTGGAGAAGCTCATCGGGATACTCCTTAGGTGCTGGCAAAATGCTCATCCTTTCAAGGAATCAACACCCTCCATTAAACCCGGGGCGGTTCAGTTCCGCTACGCCCGCATGCACTTCGACCTGGAATCCCACGATTCCTATGCCAGCGCTGATGACGATGAGGATCGGATGGTCCCCAACCCTGCCAAGACGAAGGCGTATCAAAAAGTCGTGGCGGCCCGGAATGCCCATGCCGATGCTGCTGCCATCGCCGATATCAACCTGATGGCGCTGAAGACCCCGGAAGAAGGAGCCAGGGAACTTTCCCTCACGATCACCAACGACATGCACAACCAGGCCATGGCACCGTTCTGGGAAGCCGAAACCGCCCTCACCACTGCCGAGAAAGACCACAAGAAAATTCCGGCGAAGGTACGTCTCGGGGACCTGAACCCGGGCCAACAAGTCCTGGACACCGAAACGAAAATGATCCATACCGGGATCCGCATGGCTGCCTACAACACCGCAATGACCATCGCCCGGGAGATCCGCACCAACACCGGCTACGCCCGGGCCAACCAGGAAGCCCACGCACTGATGCGCCAAGCCTTCAACCAGGGCGGTGACATCGACACCACCGTCCCCGGCCACCTCACCATCACCCTGGATCCGCTACCCACCCAAGCTAAAAAACAGGCCATCGCCAAGCTCTGCGAGCACCTCACCGCCACCCAAACCCGCTACCCAGGCACCGAACTGATCCTGCGCTACAAGATCAAAAACAGCGCCTGACCCCACAACAATCACCTCACCATGTCAGGAGGCCTGGTCCTTCTCAAACGCGTCGAACGGAGACCCTGCCGGCTTACGTTCGTACTTCGGCGCCGCGTCTGCGCCAAGGCCCGATCGACCGTCCCGCGTGAGACGCCCAGCTGCTTCGCCAATTCCCGCTTGGAAATCTTCTCGTTCGCAAAGCGGTGGCGGATAGTTGCCCAATCATCCAAATTAATCACCTTCAATGATGTCAGGTGGCCTCATTTTCAGTTGGCAATACTGGCCCTATTTTCGGATGGCGTTGACACGCGGCCCACCGCCAGGACCCGGACGGAACCTAAACCTCAACTCCAGGTTCGGGGGTGCTGCTGCCTGGCCCGATGCTACACGTCGGCTGGGCAAGGACAATCCGTTCGAGGTCCGTCCGCAACGGCCTGGGGATCATGCACCGGTACGGGGCCTGGTTCGACGACGAGGGTCAACGCGGGCACCCTATTGCGTGGAAGGAGCAGGCCCACCGGCTAGGGTACGGGAGGTGCGGGAGTGGTGGCTGCAGGGCCCACGGGCAGGATGGCAGATCCAAAGTCTTGGATCGTATAGCGTCCGCAGTGCACCACCGTCGTATGGGTGGGATGAATTCCAGGTGGTAGTTGTGGCGCCGGGTAGCTTCTGTCATGGACCACGAAGGAAACGGAACGGGTATTGAAGTCCGTGCGGTCCACGAGCCACGGGTAAGCGTTGAAGTGGTCATCGACCTGAAGGAGCAGGGATTTATTGGCAAGGTACGCCTTCGGTCCGCGAATGGTCCAATAGCCGCCTGCGCCCGGGCGATTGTGGGCGGTGATCCAGCCATCCACGCAGCGAATGCTTGTTTCCACGCCAGCTGACTCACTGAAGAGTGCCGCCCCGGCCAGGGCGCAGCATAGGGTAATGATGACGGCCGTGGATATGGTCGCTACTGGTTTTCGCACCAAGGGGAGCCACGCAGGCAACCTTGCCATTGACCGCCTCGACCGCATGAGTGCGGGGATGAACACGAGCGCGATTGCCGGGGCATAGAAAAGTGGCTGGAGATAACGGGTCCCCACGGCACCAAGGCCCACGGCACCGCAAACCGTGATCAGCGGGCTCATCCATCCCATCGTGGCCACGAGTGCCGCTGACGAAGATTTTTTCCGGATGAAGTGGCGGGAAAGCAGCGCGCTGGCGATGATCAATGCGAACATTAAAACGAGGGAAACGAAGCCAGAAAGTGTGGATGCCCGTTCAACCAGCATGCGCACGTAGTAAAGCGCCGTGGCCAGCGCCCGTTCAGGGGCGGCGTACGTGGACGTGTCCTTCGTAATGAGTCCGCTGAAAGGAAGCCTGGCAGCCAACCCGGCGGCCGCAAAGCCGAAGACGAGGGCCGAGATGCGGGCTGTCTTTCGCAGTCCCAGCACCCGCCGCCACGTCAGTACGAGTAACGTTGCGACCAGCGGGACAAGCACCCAGCCGAGGTAGAGAGGGTTCGACGCTGTGGAAATGAAAACCACGGCAGCGAGGCCGCACGTCAATCGGCTATGGCGGGCGCGGGGAAGGGCAGCGGCTGTGAGTGCTGCGGTGATCCCGATGGTCGCGATCAAAGCTAAGACCGTTGCGCTGTAGTATGTCGCGGTCGCCAAGAGAGATACCAGCTCGAACGTGTCCCAACCGGGTGAATCATCCAAGACCGCAAACACTACAATTGCGGTGAACGCCAAAAGCGCCCCAAACGCGCGCGCCGGACGTGGGGCTTTCACAATGAAACCAGCGGTCATGCGCAGCAAAAGGTAGGCGAAGAAAAAGTCGGCCACCGCAAACGTCGTCAATGTCGCCTTCAGACTCAGACCGCACAGGGCGATCAAGCTATACAAAGCCATTTCAGGCAGGAACAACACCGCCGACAACGCCCAGTGCTGAAAACTCCCTGAACCCCATAGCAGGGCCGGGAGCACGGTTTCCGCACCGTAGTACAGCATCCAGGACCGGGAAGAGGACGCCATGTGCCATACGGCAACCAGGGCGAGCAACAATGCTCCAAGCGAAGTCAGAGTTTCAACGGCCCGGGTGTTCCAAAAACCGAGCAGACCGCGGTGATTGTTTATGGAAACATGGGAGGTCCCTGTTGCCCGGTCAAGTCGCCGCTCTCGTTTGAAGCCCAACCCTAGTAGTCCCATTTGCGTCAATAATAGCGGCAGTTCCGACGCCACCGGTATGCGTCCGTCCAAAACAACGAGGACATAGACCGAACACCGCGGTAATTGGTCGGACGACATCGACTTGGAATTGCCTGGATTTAGTTGCCAAAAATGACCAGGCTGCCGGAAGAAGAAGCCAGAGAGGCATTTTATGTGGGCCATCAGCTGATTCTCCATTGGAGTCCGCTATACGGTTTGGGAGTCCTGATTACCCTTTACGCGCGTGAACCCTAGCGCTCCGAGAGGGAGCCGGGCGTTCCAAAAGAAGTCGCGGTATGGCCGCCAAGATCGTCCAGGGAACGAAGGAAACGAGGACAGGCGACGCGAGGACCATCGCTGGAGCGACAAGGAAGGCCCACTGCTTCCGGGCACCGACAACGACCAACACGACGGCCACGATGGAACGGGCCATAAAGCCGATTCCGCTGTCTGGTGTTCCATTCCTGTTTAGCAACAGGAACTTCGCCCAGGCGCTCCATGCGGTTGGATCAACTGTATAAAAAATGGCGAAGATGAGCAGTGTTGCCCCCGCGCCTTGAATCACGTGCTTCCAGTCTCCACGAGCGGCGAACCAGAGCAGGCCAACACCGGTGGTAACTTTGGTCAGGATGGCGAAAGACCATGCCGCAGGCATCCGCATGCCGATAACAGCGGTGGCTGCCAGCAAAATATAGATGTTGCCGACGACGAGCTCCGGGATACACAACATAGCCACGGGAATCGCCCAACGCGCCCGCAAGGGTCTTACAAGCCAGACCACAACTGCTGACTCGATACCAAACCATGCCGCGCAAAACAGGGGCCACGGAAGCAGCGCAAATGGCTTGATCGCGGCAGCGAAAGCGGGCGAATACAAATAGGCATCCCTTTGTCCGGGAGCTTCACCGTAGGAAAGGTTCCCGTGCGCCGCGAGCCAGTAGGCATGAGAGTCTTGACCGATTGGATTGCCGGTGACGAGATGGCGGACCGACACGAACACTGCCACAAGGGCCAAGGGCCAGACGAGAATGAGCGCGGAACGGGCAACCATTGGAAAATCCCGCGCGAAAACACCTGCCGGCCCCCAGCCGGGGCGTGGAAGGCCCATATCGCTGTCCTTGCTGCTGTACATGGGCCCAATATTGCCATGGAACCGACCCAAATCCGAAAATTCCCACCACCCAAATAAGGCTTACGACCTGGGACAACTGGACCTTATCGGGCCCATTAAACGGCAGCACCGACGTAAGTGAGACTGCGAATCAGGCTGAGGTTTTCGATGCTCCGGTCAGGGACCGGGAGTACCTCCGGAAAGCGCGGGCCGGCCACGACCAAGGGTTGGATCGGGCAGATTCATGGACAAATCCACTGCTCGATTCTACGACCGCAATCACAAGAGGCTCCGCGCACCCGATGTCCCGCGGCGAATCCGTTCATGATGGTGTACTTCCTGCCGTGTGCCGTTCGGGCCGTCAGAGGAGAAGAACCGTTCAAGCGTGTCGAGATGGGCGTAGGTGATTTCCCTGGACGCTATGGGGGCGGAGGACGGAGTAACCCTTCCCGCGGTGGTTTTCGTCCATGTACGAGGGCACCCATGTGAGGCATGGCAGTGGTTGGTTCTTCCCGTCCGTCTGGTTGCGCCAGTGGCCGCGGACGATCCAACGATGGGTGTAGAATCGACTGGACGGTGAAGCTGCATCATCCGGCGGCTGGGTTCCTCGACGTCCGGGGATTGGGCGTCGAAAAACGCCGAGTCGCGGCCGCGAATGTACCTGGCCGGCTCGAAGAACGGATCGTTCTCCCGCTCTTGGCCGATGTTATGTCCGCGGCAGTAAGACTCAATGAGCGCGAGACCCGCGACGACGGCCCGGGAGAAGCCTTCAACTGGCAGCGGTGCCTTCACCTTGACCATCCCGGGTGCCAGGACCCATGTGTCCTGCGACGGCAAGGGAGATCAGGACCGTCGGGTGGGTCGGCCTGTTGGAGCGGTCATCCATTGACCTCTGACACGCATCAAGGGTTCGCTCCGGGTGAGTCGCTGGCTGCTCGCTCCGGTCGCAGGTGTTCTCCACCCGCGAGCATTCGGCGGAGACCTCGACCATGGGGAAGTCGGCGGGACTGTCCATGACAAGCGCTTCGTACCTTCGTAGGAGTTTCGCAGCTTGACCTGGCGGGCGCGCGACGCTGTCAGGCAGGGGAGGGCGTCGAGGCGCCCGAACGAGGGATATTTCTGATGGACATGCTTGGGTTTGCCACCGCCCGGGGCATCCGCCGCGGATCCGGACTACTACAGCCTGGCCTGCGGCGTTTACCCTAACCGCGGGCTGGGCGTTTACCAGCCCCAAATCCAGAACTGGCATAGTGCGTTCCCTGAAGGGCAGCTCCTGGTCCTGCGCAGTGAGGACTTCTAGCGGGACGCGCGGGGGATGTTTGACGTGGTCTGCGACTTCCTGGGGCTCCCGCCGTCGTACTGACAGACTACTACGCACCCCGCAATGCCGCACTGGCCCGCTATTTGGGCCGTGACCCGCTGTGGTGAGCCGTCCATCCGCCCAAAAACCCCTCCAACCGTTCGCGGGCCGGCGGCGGCGTGAATCCCGACGCCTTGAGCTTGGCCAGGTTGAGGGCTGAATGGGCGGGCCGTGGAGCGGAGCCGGGCCGGTCTGCGTAATAGTCCGCTGCAGGGACGCCTGTGACGGAGTCACGGGGGAGCCCCAGGAGCCCAAACACGTCCGCAGCCACCTCCGCCCACGACTGGACCGGCCCGGAGTTGGACATGTTGTAGACGCCGTAGCGGGCGCCGGTGCCGAGCAGGTGCGCGATGGCGGCGGCGAGGTCCTCGGCGAATGTCAGGCGGCCGTACTCGTCATTGACCACCGTGGGCCGGGCGCCGCGCCGCGCCAGGGAGGCCATCGAGGTGACGAAGTTGCTGCCGTCGCCGGTGAGCCGGCTGGTGCGCAGGATGTAATGGCGCGGCGTGGTGGCTGCGGCGATGTCACCGGCGGCCTGGGACTGGCCGTACACGCCCAGCGGGGAGACCGGCTCGTCCTCGTCGTGGATTTCCACGGTGCCGTCGAAGACGTGGTCGCTGGAGAGCTGGACCAGGTTCATCCGGTGCTCAGTGCAGGCGCGCGCAAGGGCGCCCACGGCCGTGGCGTTCACGGCCCACGCCGCGGCCCGCCCGGCGGGAGTTTCGGCGGCATCCACGGACGTGTAGGCGGCGGCATTGATGACTGTGGCGTACCGGGAGAAGTCAACGCCCAGGAAGGGCTCCGGGGCCGCAAGGTCCAGTTCCGTGCGGGTCAGGAAGTCGACGTCGGGGTCGCCAAGGTACCTGGCGCGCAGGGCGCGGCCCAGCTGGCCGTTGGCGCCCACCACGAGGGTCCTGGAAGCACGGCCGTCCCCGAAGCCCGCCCGGCGGGTCCGGCCGTGGACGGGGATGTCGGGCTGCAGCGGTGGAATGGGCCAGGAAATGCCTGCGGACTCGTTGAAATAGAACTCAGGGTGTTTCGGCCCGAACTCCGGCAGGTGCCGGGCGTGCACTTTCTCCAGCCGCCAGTGGCCAGTGGTTCCCGCCGGTGGCGGGGCAGTGCGGACCAGGCAACACACCCGCAAGCCTGCCACCGGAATTGGTTCCATGCCCCCAGCGTAGCGCCGCGCCGCACCTCTGACCGGTAGCCGTGGAATCAATGCAATAATTAAGCGAGTTGGATGTGACGTATTTGCCACCATCCAGCAGTCGGACCGGCACCGGCCCGGCAAGGCCTAGAAGGAGCATGCGTTTTGCTGTTGACATCCGCTGACCACGTACACACCGGACCGTTGACGGACGTGGAAGTGCGCCGCATCCGCAACGACTTCCCCATCCTTGGCCAAGAGGTCAACGGCAACACCCTAGTCTACCTGGATTCGGGCGCCACCTCGCAAAAGCCGGTCAGCGTTCTGGAGGCCGAGCAGGAGTTCTACGAGCAGCGCAACTCGGCCGTGCACCGCGGCGCCCACACGCTCGCCGTTGCGGCCACGGACGTCTTTGAGGACGCCCGCGCCACCGTGGCCGCATTCATCGGGGCTGCGGAAAACGAGCTGGTCTGGACGGCCAACGCCACCGCCGGCCTGAACCTGATCGCGTACTCTTTCGGCAACGCCAGCGTCGGCGAGGTGGCACCGGAAGCCCGGCAGTTCGCCGTCGGCCCCGGGGACGAGGTGCTGGTGACCGAGATGGAACACCACGCCAACCTCATCCCGTGGCAGGAGCTGTGCCGGCGCACCGGCGCCACGCTGAAATTCATCCCCATCATGGACGACGGCCAGCTGGACATGGAGGCCGCGGCCGCCGCGTTCACCGCCCGCACCAGGGTGTTCTCCTTCACCCACGTCTCCAACGTCACCGGCGTCATCAACCCCGTGGTGGAACTGGCCCGCATGGCGCACGACGTCGGCGCCATGGTGGTGCTCGACGCCTGCCAGTCCGCCCCCCACCTGGGCCTGGACGTGAAGGCCCTGGACGTGGACTTTGCCGTGTTCTCAGGCCACAAGATGCTGGCCCCCACCGGGATCGGCGCCGTGTACGGGCGTGCCGAACTGCTGGATGCCATGCCGCCGTTCCTGACGGGCGGCTCCATGATCACCACCGTCACCATGGACCGTGCCGGCTACCTGCCCTCGCCGCAGCGCTTTGAGGCCGGCACCCAGGCCATCTCGCAGGCCGCCGCCTTTGCCGCCGCCGTGAACTACCTCAGTGAGACCGGCATGGACCGCATCCACGCCTGGGAGGCGGCCCTCGGCCAGCGCATGGTGGCCGGGCTGGAGGCCATCCCCGGCATCCGCGTTCTGGGCCCCTCCGCCGGCACCGCCCGCGCCGGCCTGGCCGCCTTTGAGGTGGACGGCGTGCACGCACACGACGTCGGGCAGTTCCTTGACGCTGCCGGCGTCGCCGTCCGCGTGGGCCACCATTGCGCCCAACCGCTGCACCGACGGCTGGGGCTGAGTGCCTCCACCCGCGCCAGCGCCTATCTGTACAACACCACGGAGGAAGTGGATGCGTTCCTGGCCGCCGTGGCCGGCGTGCGCCCCTACTTCGGAATCACGGGAGCCTGACCATGAGTGCATTGGATTCGCTGTACCAGCAGATCATCCTTGAGCAGTCCAAGGCCCGCACGGGCGCGGACCTGCCGAACGACCAGCTGGCGGGGGAGCACCTGCCGGCCGGAACGGGCCAGTGCCACCAGTTGAACCCCGTGTGCGGCGATGAGATCACCCTGCGGGTGGAAACGTCCGGGGATGCGGGGGCGCGGACCATCTCCGGCATCCACTGGGCAGGGGACGGCTGCTCCATCTCCATGGCGTCCGCCTCCATCCTCAGCGAGCTGGTGGTGGGGCTGGGCGCAGGAGAGGTCCAGATAATGATCGACAGCTTCCGCGAGGTGATGCGCTCCCGCGGAAAACTGCAGGCGGACGAGGAAGTCCTCGGCGACGCGGCAGCGCTCTCCGGGGTCTCGAAGTTTCCGGCCCGCGTCAAGTGCGCCATGCTGGCCTGGGTGGCCGCGGAGGACGCCCTGCGGCAGACTGCGTAGCCCAGCCGGGCTGGCACGGCCCGGCAGGCTGGCAGGATTAAATGCTGAAGGCCCGGAACCGTTGGTTCCGGGCCTTCCATGTCACCGGGCGGGCCCGGATTTTGGTGGTGCCTTACGCGTCCGCGGAGGCGCGGCTGCGGCGGCGGGAGACCACTACCGTGCCCACACCTGCGGCCAGCGCACCGGCGCCGACGAGCGACCAGACCAGGACGCCGGCGTCAACGCCTGTGCTGGCCAGGCCGCCCGGCTGGGTGCCCGCTACGTTGTTGCCACTGGGGTTGACGGCAGCCGCAACAACCTTGACCGTCTGGGTGACCGTCACGCCGGACGTCTTGCCGGTGGCGGTCAGCGTGTAGGTGCCGGTCTTGTCCAGTTCCACGGGCACAGAGAAGGTGCCCGTTGCGGTTGCCGTCGTGGTGAATGACGAAGGCGTGGCCACGGGCTTGATGATGATCGGCACGGAGGAGGACACACCGCCGCCCATGGAACCAATGGCGCCGCCAGCTACCGGGTTGGACAGCGTGATGGTGACAAAAATTGCCTCACCGGGCGTAAAGCCGCTGCCGGAGAAAATAAAGGCCTGGCCCGGAGCAACAACGGCAACCGAGACGCTGCCGGAGGGCGGTCCGGCCGGGTAGTCATTCGGAGCGGCCTGTGCGGCAACGCTTCCGACGGAAAGAGTCAAAATACCTGCAAGCGCCAAGCTGGCGAGTGCTTTCTTCATAAGGGTTCCCCACTTCTAATTTTGGTTTTGGCAACGCGCCCCCGCTGAGACCAGAAGCCTTTTGAAGACTACCAGCATCCGGGGGCCGTACTCAACCAAAGTTGGATTGTTATTGATTGTTAATGTTCACGTTCATGGAAACTCGTGCAAATGTCGCCATTACGTTGATGCAGAAATTGTCAGGGTACGGCCGGCGTGCACCCCGCATCCTTGTGTAGTGGCAAGATTACGTCGCTGTTTTTCTGGATGGTCGGAGTGACCTCGAGCTGGGCCGGGCTGGTCTGGACCACCTTGGAGAAATCTACTTCCACCGTGGTGGTCTGCCCCGGGGCCAGCTCGACCCGGACCACCCCCACGGGACGTTCGTTCTGGGAAAACGAGCCGAAGCCGGTGGTCTTGCCGTCCACGCGGACAGCCTGGGAGCGGGCCTGGGAGGGTCCGTAGGCAATGACGTTGGTGGCTACGTGGCCGGGGGAAACACCGTAAACGCCGCCACCCGTGACATATTCGGGCAGGGCCGTGGCGGCGTTCCCGGGAGCCGTATTGGTCAAGGTAATTTTCGCCGTGTATTCGCCGTAGCCGCCGGCCGTGCATTTTTGGATAAGCTGGACCGTCCTTTTGACGTAGTAATCCATCTTGGCGCCCGTGCCGTCGTTGAAATACACGCCGAAGGCCGCCGCCGGGACAGCCGGTCCGGAGATGGTGCCGCCAATGCGTTCTGTTTCCAAGAGTGCCTGCTCATTGCTGTGCGTGGACCAGAGAAGAATCCTGTTTTCGGCAACGCTGGTTCCCAAGGCCTGGACCAATTTTTCACCGGAGATATTTCCGGCGGAAAGTTTTTCGAAGACCTGCTTGGCCACGGCGGCGAAATAGACGTCCTGGAGCGCGGGTTCCTTGACTTTGGCATAAACATCGGACAGCAAAACAGGCACCAGGTTCTCGCTGGTCAAGTGCGTAGGCAGGGCTCCAAGGCCTGATTCCTGCGCAACATCGGCAGGCACCGGCAATTTGATGTCCACTGGCCCGGTCGCCTTCAAGACAACTGAAAGGGCCACCGGGTCAATGGATACCACGCCGTCTATCTTTTGCCCTGGGTGGCGCTGCACCCACATGGCGCGGGCCGTGGAGGCTGCCGTAGGGAAGTCCGGCGTCATGTTGACGTCCTGCATGTAGCTGCCCATGCGGTTGGAGTAGATGGCTTCCTGGGCCGCGTCCACCTTTATTGCAGGATCGAACAGGCCCAAGGCGCTGGCGGAGTCCTGTTGGGTGAGCTGCATCTTGCCCTTGTCAATATGGATTACTGCCAGCGCGCCCGGAATCCCGCCGCTGGCACGCACCTCGGCATTGTTCTGGATGAGCAGCAAATAATTCCGCGGACCGTCTGCGCCCATCATTGCGGGAACCAGTTGGACGGCTCCCGATGCTGCGGAAAGCGCGCCGCGAAGCTCGTTGAGCTGGCTCTTGGCGGTGACCAGAGGGCCCGCAACCTGAGGGAGCAGCGGAGCCGCATCGATGCCGGCCAAGCGTTCGTAGGAGAGCTCCACGGAATTGGCAGCCGCAACAACGCTCGGGGCCGCTTTTTGCAACGGCGCCAGCTGAACGGCACCGTTCACAGGAGCCAATGCCTTCCAGTCCAGGGAGTTGAAGGCGCCCACCAGCGGCTGGGCGGCCAGGCGCACCACGTCGTCCGCGGTGGTGGCGGCCTCGGAGGCAGCGGCGAGGTTGGGGCCTATCCAGGGCAGCCCGCTGGCCAGCTTCCAGACCGGATCCGTCGCGGCCCTTTTCGCGGCATAGGTGTGTTCCGCCAGCGAGGCCACCGTAGCGGCGGCGTGCTTCGGGTCGTTAGCCAGAATCTGGGACTTCAACTGGGGTAGGAGGTGCGTGGTGGCCGCCAAGTTGTCCTTGATTTGCCCGGCACGGAAACCGAGCCACGCGGTTGTGCCTCCTCCTATGACCACCAGGACCAGCAGTGCCACACCGATCCGGAGATTATTTTTGCGGCGCCGACGGCCTGCCAATGGCTGGACTGTCCGCCGAACGCGATTTGAGGATTCAGAAGGTTGCTTCAATGGTTTCCTGGCACCATGCGTCGCGGCCATCTCTAGGGACGCCCCATGCCGCGGTACGTCCAGCCGGCGGCCCGCCACTTGCCTGGGTCAAGCACATTCCTGCCGTCCAGGATCCTCGGACTGCGCACCAAGCCGGCTGCGGCATGGGGGTCCAGCTCGCGGTACTGCTGCCATTCGGTGAGCATGAGCACAGCATCCGCGCCCCGCAGGGACTCCTCCATATCCGGCTGGTAGTTCAGTTCCGGAAACCTGCGGGCCGCGTTGGCCAGCGATTCCGGATCCGTGACGGTCACCACGGCCCCCTGCAGCTGCAGCTGCGCTGCGATGCTCAGCGCGGGGGAGTCCCGCACGTCGTCACTGTTTGGCTTGAAGGCGGCACCCAAAACAGTGATGCGCTGGCCCAGCAGGGATCCGCCACAGATTTCACGGGCCAGCTCCACCATCTTGGTTCTCCGACGCATATTGATGGCGTCCACCTCGCGGAGGAATGTCAGCGCCTGGTCGGCACCGAGCTCCCCGGCACGGGCCATGAAGGAGCGGATGTCCTTGGGCAGGCAGCCGCCGCCAAAGCCGATCCCTGCGTTGAGGAATTTCCGGCCAATCCGCTCATCCAGCCCAATGGCGTCGGCCAGCAGGGTGACGTCGGCGCCCGCAGCTTCGCAGACCTCGGCCATGGCATTGATAAAAGAGATTTTGGTGGCGAGGAATGAATTTGCCGCGGACTTGACCAGTTCAGCGGTGGCGTAGTCCGTTACCAGGCGCGGGGTGCCGCCTAACAAGGGCGCAGCATAAACCTCATCCAGCACTTCAACCGCTTCATGGTCTTCGGAGCCGTCGGGGACACCGTAGACCAGTCTATCTGGGGAAAGCGTGTCTTGAACCGCGTGGCCCTCACGCAGAAACTCCGGGTTCCAGGCCAGCCGTGCGTCGGGCTGGACTTCTTGGATCAATCCAGCAAGGCGTTTGGCAGTTCCGACAGGAACGGTGGACTTGCCTACCACCAAATCGCCAGCCGCGAGGTAGGGGGCCAAGGCAGCGGAGGCAGCATCCACGTAGCTGAGGTCGGCAGCCTTTTCGCCCTTCTTCTGCGGTGTCCCCACACAGATGAAGTGGACTGAGTTGCCGGCGGCAGCTGCCATGTCAGTGGTAAAGGTCAGGCGGCCGGTGGACTGGACCTCTCGGAGCAGCTCCTCCAAGCCGGGCTCAAAGAACGGCGCCCTGGCTGCGGAAAGTTCCGCAACCTTGAATTCGTCCACGTCTATGCCTACAACGTCATGGCCCAGCTTGGCCATGCAGGCAGCATGCACGGCGCCGAGGTATCCACAACCAATGACCGAGATTCGCATTGAAGGAACTTTCTGTTAGAAATTTAAAAACTTTTACAACGGTGGGTCAGTAAGCGCCGTCACGCTTGAGTACGGCCCTGAGGGTCTTGAATAGAATGACCAAGTCAGCCGTCATGGACCAATTTTCAACGTAATAGAGATCCAGGCGGACCGAGTCCTGCCAGGAAAGGTTTGATCTGCCGCTCACTTGCCACAGACCAGTCAGGCCAGGCTTGACCAGTAGGCGGCGCCGCACGTGGTCTTCATAGGCATCCACCTCCGCCGTGAGCGGAGGACGCGGGCCAACCAGGCTCATCGAGCCCGAAAAAGCGTTAATCAGCTGCGGCAGCTCGTCTAGGCTGTAGCGTCGGAGTATCGCTCCGACACGCGTGACACGGGGATCGACCTTCATTTTGAACAACAGTCCGTGGCCCTCGTTCTGGGCTTGGAGTTCTGCGAGCCGCCGTTCGGCGTCGACGCCCATGGAACGGAACTTCAGCATCAAGAACGGGACCCCTTGAATTCCGATGCGTCGTTGTTTGAAAAAGACTGGACCTTCGCTGTCCAACTTGACCAGGAGCGCAATAAACAGAAACAGGGGTGAAAGGCACAGCAGGAGTAGCCCCGAGAACACAATGTCAAAAAAGCGCTTGGCCACCTTCTTGCCGCCTTCAAGCTTCGGCGTCGTTACGTGGATGAGTGGCAGCCCGGCGACCTGCTGGGTGTGGATGCGCGGACCGGCAATGTCGGTCAGGGCGGGGGCAACGATGAGTCCGATATTGGCAGCGGCCAGTTCCCAACCCAATTGCCGAATGATGGTGGGCGGAAGGTGGACGCCGGCTGTAAGGGCCACAGCGTCCGCGCCAGACTCGCGGACCGCATGGAGAATATGAGTTGCGTTGGCGGCGCCATCGAAGAGGGGAAGGTCGGGTGCCTCATTCAGTACATGGTCTGCCCTGCCCTGAAGATAAGCTCCAACTGGGGTGTAGCCGGACTGCGGGAAGCGGCGGAGTGCTGCCACCAGATGGCCTACGGCATGGGGACCTCCCACAAGCAGAAGGCTGTAAGTGCTTCCACCCTTCGCGCGGGCCATGGCAAGGTGTTGGCGCAGCACCCAACGGCCGGCGATCAGGCCAACGACTCCCACCGGGAAAGCGATACCCACATATCCACGGGCCAAGTCCATTTGAAAGGCGTAGGACACTATGGCCAGGGCGCCGAAAAGCCACAGGCTGCCAGCGAAGACCCGTTTGTATTCCTCTGGGCCGGAGCCCATGATGCGCGGCTGGCGGCTGCCCCAGGCGTCCAACATCAGCCACCAGATGACGGGAAGCAATACAGTAATGAGGACGTACGGCGCTCCGGCTACTTGGTTGTCGCCATCCAGGCCGAAGCGAATTAGATGTGCGCCAACCACAGCCCAAATAACCACCACGACGTCGACAATCTTCATCCGACGTACATAATTTTGCCGCCAGTCATGGCCTTTCAAATGTTGCCCCCCACTATTAACAGTTCTGTTCTTCGTCCGGCCGTTGCTGCTTTCGCCGGAGTGGATGTGCAGCTCCCGACCCGCATCTACCCCCGCCGAGTAGTCCTACCCTGCAAGATATCGTCAAAGGCGTCCCCTGGAGTATCAACTTGGATCGGCGCAGCCGCAGAGCGTCTGGCCGGTTGCGGGGATTGTTCAATTTTCGGAGCATACCCGTAATAGCTGTAGGCGTATGCATCGGGGCCCTTGACCGGCAGCCGGTTGAGGACCACGCCAAGTAGGTCGGCATCCACCAACTCGAGGGTCGCGATTGCCTTCTCAACTTGTGGTTGTTTCGTGGCGTGGCAGCCAACCACCAGGACAACGCCTCCCACCTGCTGTGCTAGGACCGCGGCATCGGTAACTGGGAGAAGCGGGGGAGCATCGATGACCACTGCGTCAAAGGCCTGTTCGAGCCTCAGGATGAGTTGTTTCATTTCCGCCGAGCCAAGAAGTTCACTGGGATT
The DNA here is from genome assembly GCF_013376095.1 of Arthrobacter sp. SDTb3-6. Taxonomy (GTDB): domain Bacteria; phylum Actinomycetota; class Actinomycetes; order Actinomycetales; family Micrococcaceae; genus Specibacter. The sequence goes on from NZ_JAAMFN010000036.1 coordinate 25,436, forward strand.
GGGCGGGATGCGTCCTGACGTCAGCACGTGGAGTTCATTGCGTCCCCACGGCTGCATGAGATCCTTGACGTCAGCCTGGCCGATGAGCGCCGTGGTGAGCCCTGCACGACTTTCCAACCCCAAGTAAGTGGCGACCATAGGCCGGCGTAGGTCTGCATCAACGAGAGCGACAGTTTGCCCGGATTCGGCCATGGCGATGGCAAGATTGGTGGCCGTGGTGCTTTTTCCTTCGCCCGGAAGCGAGGATGTAACCAGGACTGTTTTGCTCTTGTGGCTGACATGGGCGAACTGCAAGTTGGTGCGGAGCTGCCGGAACGATTCGGCCCGCTGGCTGTGGGTTGAACCTTCGGTGACCAGTGGGCTCTTGCTGGCATCCGCGTCAAAGGCAATTCCACCCAGGACTGGTGCTTGGGTGATTTGTTGCAAGTCCCGTTCGCTTCGGACCCTTGTGTCCAGCGTGGTGCGCAGCAGGGCAGCCCCAATGCCGAGCGCCAGGCCTACGATCAGGCCCAGTGCAAGGTTGATCTTCAGGTTGGGGGACGACGGCGCTGCGGGTGCCGTCGCAGGGGTCACGACGGACAATTTTACCGGCGACGGGCCGCCGTCTGCCGGTTTTTCCAATTTATCGACAGCTGTAATGAGGCTGCTGGCAACAGCGTGGGCGATCGCGGCGGCCTGCACCGGCGAACCGTCATCGACCGAAATGGTGATAAGGACCGTCTTCAGGTCGGAGGTGGCCTTGATCGTCTTGGAAAGCTGTTGGGGCGAAACGTCCAAGCCCAAAGTGTCGATGACAGGCTGAAGCACCGTGGGAGTGGTGGCAGTCACCACGTATGAAGAGACCCTCGCCTGTATGAACGAGTTGCCTGTCTGCAGGTCCTGCACAGAACCCGAGTTTTGGGTCGCCACAAAGAGCTGTGTCTCCGCTGTGTAGACAGGCTTGCTCAGCACAGAAAACGCCCCGCCCGCCAGAAGCCCAATCAGGCCGATCGCGACGATGGTGAGCCAATTGCGGCGCAGAATGCGTATATAGTCCTGTAATTCCAAAAGTCGTTTCCCCTAGGTCAAGGCCGGGTTAGCCCAAATCCGGCGCATGTTCACAAGTAGACGAACTGCGGTTGGATGTTGGTCTTTAATCGTTATGGTCAGTCTATTCTCGGATCTGACCGATGTTGTTGCGGTACCAGTCGACGGTGTTGCGAATACCCTCTTCCAGCGAAATGGCGGCCCGCCATCCAGCATTGGAAAGCTTGGAGACGTCCAGCAACTTCTGGGGTGTGCCATTAGGCTTGTAAGTATCCCACTCCATCTCGCCCGTGTAGCCAACTGAGTCTGCTATCAGGCTGGCAAGTTCCTTGATGGTGACATCGGTGCCGGTGCCCACGTTAACTTGATCGGGACCGTCATAGTTTTCCAAAAGGTGCAGACATGCCGCAGCCATGTCGTCGACGTGCAAGAATTCGCGGCGTGGGTCCCCAGTGCCCCAGTTGGTTACTGAACTTGCCCCGTTCTTGACGGCCTCGTCGTAACGGCGAATCAACGCTGGTAAGACGTGAGAACCGGCAGGGGAGAAGTTATCTCCTGGTCCGTACAGGTTAGTTGGCATAGCGGAGATCCATGGCAGTCCGTATTGCCGGCGGACCGCCTGGACTTGCAGGATGCCAGCGATTTTTGCGATGGCATAGGCATCATTGGTGGGCTCAAGGTGCCCAGTGAGCAGTGAATCTTCGCGGATCGGCTGCTTGGCAAGCCGGGGATAGATGCAGGACGACCCGAGGAAAAGTAGTCGCTCCACCCCGTGCTCCCTGGCCGCGTCCATAACGTTGACCTGGATGCGCAGGTTGTCGCTGAGGAAATCAACGGGGAAGCTGTTGTTCGCTAGGATGCCTCCGACTTTGGCGGCAGCTAAAGCAACATACCGGGGTTTGGTCTCAGTGAAAAAGGCGAAGGTGGCGTCGCGATCCTTGAGGTCCAAGTCGCCGGAGGTGCGGCCTACAATGTTTGCGAACCCTTCCGCTTGGAGTTTGCGCCAGATCGCAGAACCAACAAGCCCTCGGTGGCCGGCCACATAAAATGTGGCTCCCCTGTCCAGAGGCCCTGGCGTGTAGTCGAGGACCATTTCTAAGCCTTCCAGCTTGGCAGGTCCACGTCATCTACCCAGTGGTTGCCAGCATGCTCCAGCGCCTTGATGTCAGCATCGACCATGATGCGTGCAAGTTCAGGCGTTTCCACAGTGGTTTTCCAGCCCAATTTGGCGTTGGCCTTGGACGGATCCCCGATCAGCGCGTCTACCTCGGTGGGCCGAAGGTAGCGTTCGTCGAATTTGACGTGGTCGTCCCAGTTCAGCCCGGCATGCGTAAAGGCCTCGGACAGGAAATCCTTTACGGTGTAGCCGGTGCCCGTTGCCAGCACGTAGTCCTCGGGCTCGTCCACCTGAAGCATGCGCCACATACCCTCGACATATTCTGCAGCGTAGCCCCAGTCGCGAATCGCATCCAGATTGCCCATGTAAAGCTCATCCTGTTTGCCCGCCTTGATGGCAGCGACTGCTCGGGTGATTTTCCTGGTGACAAAGGTTTCGCCGCGGCGCGGTGACTCGTGATTGAAGAGGATTCCGTTCACGGCAAACATGCCATAGGCCTCACGATAGTTCTTCGTGATCCAGTAACTATAGACTTTGGCTGCGCCATACGGAGAACGTGGGTAGAACGGCGTATCTTCACCCTGAGGCGGAGGAGTTGCACCAAACATCTCGGAAGTGGATGCCTGATAGAAGCGTGTCTTGATGCCGGACATGCGCACGGCTTCCAGGAGCCGGACGGTGCCTACCCCCGTGGTATCGGCAGTGTGCTCCGGTTCGTCAAAGGAAACCCGTACGTGGGATTGAGCCGCCAAGTTATAGACCTCATCCGGGTTGATCTGTGCCAAAAGGGTGACAAGTCGGGCTCCGTCGCTCAGATCGCCATAGTGCAAGAAGAGGTTGGCTGACGGGTCGTGGGCGTCGACGTAGAGGTGGTCAATGCGGGCCGTGTTGAATGTAGAGGCTCGTCGTATGAGGCCGTGGACCTCATACCCCTTTTTGAGCAAAAGCTCCGCCAGATAGGAGCCGTCCTGGCCCGTGATCCCCGTGATTAGAGCGCGCTTCGGCAACGCAATTCCCCCCTGCTTAGACGTTGTGTGAGTGACTTTGGCGGCTGGTACGAAGAGTTGATGAACGCTTAGAGGCCGCGAGCTTGGTCAACCAAGCACTGTACTCAACTATAGCTGCATGTTGGGACAGCCTATTCTCGGCGTAATCACGGCCCGCGGCTCCAAGTCTTGCAGAGTGGACGGGGTCGTCTGCCAGTCGCTCTGCAGCCCGAAGAAGATCTTTGGGAGCCGACGGATCAACACGGATGCCAGCCCCCGAGGCAGCAATTTCGCCAGCAGTAGTACTGTCTACCTCTGTGGCTGCAATGACGGGCAGACCTGTGGCGAAGTAGGAGGTCAGTTTGCTTGGGACGGCCATCTCACGCAGGCCGCTCAACTCATTGACAAGAAGGATGTCTGCCGACTGCAAGGCTTCCTGGAACCAATCATCTGGAAGGGGATCGATGAACTGAATACGCTTAATGCCCGCGGCTTGCTGTTGTACTGCGGCCCTCTGGTTGCCATCGCCCAGAAGCACGAAGCGTACGCGAGAACCTTGTGATTCAGCCAGGCGGGCGGCCTTAACCACGTTCCCAAGTCCCTGTTTGACTCCGATGTTGCCAGCATGCAAAACAATGACATCATCGTCAGCCCAGCCGAGCCGGCGGCGAGAAGCATTCCGATCAACAGGCCCTTCCGGAGCTAGATGTGTCCAGTTGCGTATGGTGCTGATGTGACTGCGTGGAACTCCGAGCTCAGACGCGATGTATTCCCCGAACCTGTTGTGAATGACCGTCACTTTCGTGGCAGATCTCAGGACAAAGCCTTCGATCTTCTTCATGAGCATTCCCGAAATGGATCCTGCTGCACCCGTCTCTTCAAGACCACGGCTATAAATGTCTTGAACCCAAATTCCAGTGGAAGGTTTCGCTAGGCCAAATCTTGCACGAATTATTGCAAGTGCAGTGGCGAAAAGTGCAGGACTTACAATTAGTACTGCGTCGGGATGGTGCCATTTAGCGAATAAAAGGCGGATTCCGAAGCTCAACTCTAGATGCATGCGCTGAGCATGACTTACAGTTTTCGGTATAAAGTGTCGCAGCCGCTTGACCTGCACGCCATTGATCAATTCAGACCGCGACCAGCCGCTGTAGCCCTTAGCAAGCTTCCACTCAGGGTAATGAGGGTAGCCTGTGAGCACAGTAACTTCATGTCCGTCTCCCGCCAAGAGTTCCGCGAGACGGGAGGTATAGGGTGCGATGCCGGTGGGCTCTGGTGCGTAATTAATGCCCATTATCGTGAGTTTCAAACAATCGATCTTTCGTCTTACGGATGAATTTCATTAGCTACTAGGACAACATTTTGGATATTCCCGTCGTGAAATTTTGGACCATATTCGCCAAAGTTGGGTATATCGGGCAGCCCTCATTAGGAAATTTCTTCGTCCCGCCGTTAACTGACTTCATAATCAAGTGTGCGTAGGCTGGAATGGTATTTTCGCTCGTATATAGCGTTGAACCTTCTGTCAAATACTCACTCTCCGGAGCATGATAAGGCCAGTTGGTCGACAGGATGGGAAGACCTAAAAGGAGCGATTCAACAGCCACTAGTCCGATGCGCCCTGGGATGACTATGGCTGCAGATACATGTCCCATTAGGGCCTTCGCTTCATCATCGACATATCCTAGCATTTTACACTGCCCTCTTTTGACAGCGTCATTTAATAGATGTTCTTGGTCGCCGCGTCCTCCGACAAGTAAAGTAATTGAGGGATCCTCAATCCAAAGCTTATCGAGAACGTTGCATAGAAATTTTATTCTCTTACTTTCGTCTAATGCTCCGATGTAGGAAATGTTATGTTCGTTTGGTATATCATATTTGCCCCGGAAATCTTTCACTTTTGAATCAGTCAACGATTTTCGAGCAATTTCAAGGGAATCGGTGTTCACCGAATTCATAACAGTCGTTATTTTGTTGGATTTAATTCCAGAGGCAACTGCAAATCTTGCACCGCCGGGAGTGTAGGCGAATATTTGATCTGCTCGTTCCATTAACCAGCGTTCAGCGGCAATATCGATACGATTTGGAGCATTAACATAAGACTTAACATGTCCCCAAAGGCCGACGCGACGACTATGTCTATTCGCGCCCATTAGTGCCCGGTATGAATCGATGCAGGTTCCTTGGAGCGGCAATATGACGCCGTCTGATTTCTTCCAAGATTTATGAGAACCTCCAAGGATTAGACTTTTTCCAACCGCGTCTATTCTGTATTCAGGAACCCTTGTAATCCACTTTGCATCTGCCGAGTCGCTTCGTTTAGAAAGACTCCTTGGCGGAGTAGATGCCGCCACTGTCAGCTCTATTTCCTGCATTTCAAGAGTTGCGCTTAGTGCCTCAAAAAAAGGTATTCGGTAACTTGGAACGTATTGTTGGACTATAACGATGTTGCGCATACTGCACTACTCCCGCTTGATCTGATCATATATCATATATAACTTTTCGCTGACCGAATCGAGACTAAACTTGTCTCGTATCGTGTCCATGGCCCTCCTAGATGCTTGGACGTATGTTTCCCGGGAGGAAAGAAGCTTAGCAACACCAACGGCCAAAGATTCAACACTGTCATCCTCGACAACTATTCCGGATCCTGAGTTCGCTATTTCTTCGGACAGACCACACGATCTCGTGACGACCACGGGGATTGAAAGAGCCATGGCTTCCAGAACGGACATAGGAAATGCATCTCTGAAGGAAGGAAGAACGAAGATGGAACTAGATGCCATTCGAGCATGTGTGAGTTCCGGGGCCAAGGGGCCCTCCCACTTTATATATTCCTGTGCTCGGGCCGCATTTATGGATCGTTGGATTTTCGGACCTTCGCCTTCGTCTGGTCCAACTAGGGTGAATGAAACTTGTGGAAATTTTGAATTAAGTCTTATTGCCATTTCGACAAAGTTCAATGCGCGCTTTTGTGCATCAAGTCGCGAGAGGAACATAACTTCTTTATTTATTTCATCAAAATTAGTTAATGGAGTGGGGCTCGATAGTGCCACTCCATTACGAAGTTCTTGGAGTCGTAGATTTTGTCCAGCAACGTCAATAATGAATTGTTTTTCACGTGCATTGAGATAGAAAACCCGAGAAGCGTCGCGGATTGCGGATTTTGTCCATAAAGCATCTACGGGCTTAGATAATATTTTTTTGGACGGGTCTATCATTCCGTGAGTTTGAACCACGTAGGGAATATTTAATTTGCGGACAATCTGGGCAGCTAATAGTGTAAGGAGGTCACGGGCTAAATGTATATGTACGACGTCATAGTATTTCGCATTTTTGGCCACCCATAGTAGAAGGGGGAGTGAGGTTATGCCAGCAAACCCGGTTTTAGGGATTACCGTTCGGGCCCGAAATAGCTTGACATGTATGCCGTCATATGTTTCAGGGACATTTTTTCCGTAGCCCATTGTTCCAGCTACGAGAGTTACATCGTTCCCTAGCTGGGATAATGACTTTACCTGGCCGACAGCAACCCTAACGGGACCACCATATGCTCCCGTAGGGGTTATCAGGGAGACAATGTGAAGTATGCGCACCGGTGCTCTCATTTTCGCTTTAAAGGTATCTTCGTAATTCTTCGTGTCGCTAATGAAGATTAATCTTATTATGCGACTTTTTAATAAATATTGAGTGCATAGCCTTCCCTGCATGCCCTTAGACCTCGATTGGTACTATTTTATGCTTCGGAGTGGCAGGTTAGCTAGGCTGACTATCAGTAAATCATGAAATAACGTAAATAGCATATTTTTGTTGAGCTTCTGGCGGTGCGACCTATGTCCTCTGGGCCAACTCTTCCGGGCTCTCAGGGTCGGGGACAGGAATTTATTACTGAAATCGATCTGACGAAGTCGTCTCGGTGGGGCCATTTATTTGGCTCTGTGCCTGGTTCGAGTTCGAGCCGCGATCGTTCGTGAGGCGGCTTCTGCTGGATCGGGGCCGTCAGTCTGCCAGATGGTTCTGATTGTGGCATGTGGATGCTAAATTGGGCTCGCTGTACGGGTGGAGGGCTGTGGCGACGAGTCGACGCTGGCCACGGTGGCTGAGGTGTTTTCTGGGTAAGTGCCGTCGGGCGACTGTGCGGCTTTGGCGGGGTTAGGGCGGAAAGGCGTTTCATGTCTTGGAGCAACGGTTTTCGTTGCTGTGCTGTCTCGGCCAGGTGCGAAGTCGTTTGGCGAGCGGGTCTGGAGGTTTTCCCACCGTTGTCGAACAGCCTAGCCCGGAGCTTCTTATGTTCCCCGCGCGTGGGCTCGCGTCCCGGTGAAGCCAATCATCTGGATCCAGTCCATGATCTCGGCGGCCAGCATTGCTACATGACACCATTGCTCGTTGCTGGCGAAAGCATGGACGACAGGTTCGCCGGGCCGGTGTTTTTGGCATGGCGGGGCTAGCATCAGACCATGCCCGGAGTCGGGGACGAACCGCCAAGATGGCCAGCTGGACCTTGGTTTCGTTGGTAACGATGGTCGCTTAGCGATACCCGTCGATGCCGGTGTCCGCACAGGCCTAGCGAGGGGCGGGACTTCCTTGCCGAGGATTACGCACATCGCGTCCGGCCAGGAGGAGCGGTCCGACATCCCGGACATAACGGCTACCCAGGCACTGTCGCGCTTGAATCCATCGCTGTCATGCGCCATGTTCCAGCCTTTCTTCGGCACGGGAAGCAAGACCTCGGGCCCGGCGCCGTGGATCGCGACCCCACGGAGCGGGAGAACTTGCTGAGCTTGGTCGTGAGCGAGTCAAGAATCCCACGCATGCTGCTGGCAGAGTCGATGCGGATCATAATTCTCCGCCCCGACCGGCATCTCATCGGCAGCTGCTTCACGGAGTCTTTGAAGAGCTGGAGGTGCTCACTTACGGTGTTGGAGCCGGCGTTGCCGGACCGCATCAGAGTCGCCAAAGTATCCTCGAAACCCAGGAGACTGTGGTCGATGAAGGAGCACAAGAGTGAATGCTGGAGGCTTTCTTTCACTTCGGCCGGGCGTCCTCCTACTTACCAGTGATAATTCACCAATCCCGCATCGACGTCTATGACCAGCGGGGTCGCAGCGCTGACGCCGTGCAAGGGCGAATCTATCACGGCCTGCGCCCACATATGCGGCCGCGCGGTAGCCGGTGACGTGTTGATCGTGGCCAACGCCTTGGGAGTCTGCACCCGTGACAGTGCCGTGAACACCCGGTTGATCGTCGGGTTCGTGGCCAGGGGCATTACACCCCGGAGTGTTGCGGAGCCGGTCAGCGTCGGAAACAGCGTACCCGCCCGTGGCCAACGCGAGCGCCAGATCGGTCAGGAACATAAAAGGGCTATGGGTGGCGAACGGCTTGCCTCACGGCTCAACAACTGCGGCAAACCCGCCGTGATGCCTGAGGTCTTAGCCATCAACGTCAAGATCGTCCACCCTGCCACGACACCACCCCGTCACGAGTCGGATCAACTCGGACCGACGGACAAGAGCCGGTACAGTGGTTGACTGTAAGATGCTCCCGATGTGTCATGGAAATGCGGAGTGCTAACTCCATTTTTCTTGAGCGGCACCTTTCAGGCTTTCAAGACGCGTCTACGTAACACCCCATGAAACACCGAGCCTAGCGGCCAAGCACCCGTTTATCTCATATTTTCGGACGCCAGCCCTAGTGTGAGACTTTAGAGTGACTCTTCCGAAGCTTATGAACTCTGTGGTCCGCCTGAATCTACTGAGTCGGTAGACTTGAACTGTTTGTCACTCAATCGAGGTAGGGTATCCATGCGACAACGAGCAGAATCTAGTCCCCTAACGGCGATAATTCTTGTCGTTTCTTTGGGCGGATTTGTACCCATTTGGCTAACCACGACAACGGACAATGGCCTCGATAACGTTTCTGCCTGGTTGCACGTCCTAATAATGGGCATAGTTGGCATACGTTTTTCTTGGGTCGTTAGCGGCAGGACCCGTCGCCTTTATGAAATGATATTCTGGCTTTTCACATACATATTCATGGGAATGGCTCCGTACGTACAACAACGGCTTGGAATCGAACCGAGCACGACCCTAAACCTTGATTCAAATTTCTACGATGCTGCGGCCATTATGGTTCTAATTGGATCATTTGCTGTAATGTTGGGAAGTCATTTTGGAATACACAAAAAGATACTTGTCGCGTCGATTCCGAGAGTGATCAGTCAAGCCCGAGCCAATATACTCTCGATTGGCGCGATATTTTTATTTCTATACGTCGGTTTAAAAATCGGGTTCGGATCATTTTTCTTAAACCGAAGCGATTATGTACTCGCCCGTATGAGTGCGTGGCCGGACAGTTCGATTACTGCGATGGTCACCGGTGGATTGAACATGAGTCTGCTCGTGGCGGTAGTAGCACAAATACAGCTTCGGAAAAACTACAAAGCACTGGGAACTCCTGCTCCTCGATTTTTGCCCGCAATCACCACGCTGGCGTTATTTATAGCTGTCAATCCTTTCAATAGTCCAAGATACGTGTTTGGTACAGTTATCCTCGCGATCTTCGCAACGTTGGGCGCATCCGCAACCCTGATTCGATATAGGATATTTTCCGCCTCAGCTATTGTAGGAATGGTTTTAGTGTTTCCTCTCGCGGATGCATTCAGGAGGAGCTCTACGGCAAATATCCGAGATCAGGGACCAATTATGGCATTAACATCCGGCGATTTTGATGCCTTTGCGCAAATAGTTAACACTTTGGATTTTGTTTCTTCCAACGGAATTCTTTGGGGGCGACAGTTTATCGGCGTAATTCTATTCTGGATGCCGAGGAGCTTTTGGCCCGAAAAACCTATTGATACGGGGACTGTTCTGGCCGAATACAAAGGGTATGCCTATCAAAATTTATCCTCCCCCATTTGGTCGGAACTTTTTATTAATGGCGGTTGGGTTGCTCTAGTAATTGGGATGTTTTTAATTGGATATTACCTTCGTCGCTTGGATCAAAAAACGGAAATAGCCCTTGTATCTTCAGCTGGACTTCCTATACTCGCTTCTATATTGCCTTTTTATCTCCTGATTATATTAAGGGGTTCATTACTAAATGCGGCATCTTATTTTCTAGTAATTATTTTGTGCTCGTGGTTTGTCACACGGAAGGCCGTTTTGATTGAATCTTTGCGGCCGTTCGCGATCTCTCGAGCACCGAGATAAGTGCCCCTTCAGATTAATTTTTAAATCAACCACGTTGTCACAGGTGACAGGAACCGGATATTTCCTCGAACAGTTGCAACGGTCGTGGGGCCCTTCGTCTCTAAACGTGTTTGGCTGTTTTAGTGGTCCTTCGCATTTGAGCGTGGGTAGGGTGGCCTAAGTGGCTGTGGTTTTGATCGCACGTGGTGTGGCGTTGCCGGGGAGAGGCGTCAGGGTCTCTTTGAATTGGTAGCGAACAAGCAACCATCTTCAAAAGAAACCCTGACTTGACTGATTCTATTTCTCTCGTGTGCGGTGCGTGGTATGCCCGCGCCGACGCGATTCTCGGTGTCCCGGGCATCCACACCACTGCCGTCAATGAGACCGCCACCGGTCTGAGCCTCCATGTCGAAACCGATCAAATCCTTGCTGGTTGTCCCGCATGTGGCGTTGTCGCGGTCGGCCACGGACGTCGGAAGGTCTGGCTGCATGACACTCCGATATCGGGCCGCCCCGTCCGGCTGCTGTGGGCCAAGCGGCTCTGGCGGTGCGCGGACGACCACTGCCCGGCGGGCGCTTTCACGGAGGAGCATCCGCTGGCGGGGGCGAAGACGAAACTGACCGCCAGGGCCATCGTCTGGGCCACGAATGCTCTGGAACGCTATGACAGCACCGTCTCTGCCGTGGCCCACCAGTTGGGTGTTTCCTGGCGCACCGCGTGGGCCGGAATCGAGGTCGAAGCGACACGGAGGATCGGCAGGGCCGACCGGCTGGCCGGCGTCGATGCGCTCGGCGTGGATGAGCATGTCTGGACCCCTGTAGGGTTCCCCGGCAACCGTATGGTCACCGGCATCATCGGCCAGACCCGGGACAAGGAAGTGAAGATGCACGCGCGGCTGCTGGACCTGGTCCCGGGGCGCTCCGGGAAGGTCTACGCCGACTGGCTCAAGGAACAAGGCCAGGAATTCACCCAGGGCATCAAGGTCGCAACCCTGGACCCTTTCCGCGGCTATGCAAACGCCGTGCGGGACGAACTGCCAGAAGCGATCCAAGTCGTCGATGCTTTTCACATTGTGAAGCTTGGAACAGCCATGGTTGACGACGTCCGCCGGCGCGTATAGCGCGAGAAGCTGGGGCGCCGAGGGAGGAAGGCAGACCCGCTTTTCGGGATCAAGAGGACCCTGCAGCAAGGCGTGGAATGGATGACCGAGAAGCAAGTCGCCAGGTTTGAGAAGAAGCTCAACGAAGGAAACCCCAAGGGTGAAGTCACGATCGCTTGGCAGTGCTACCAAAAGCTGCGCACCGTCTACCACGCGGCAGCAGCCAAGGGCCGGGAACTGATCACCGAGATCCTTCAATCCTTGCCGTCCTGCCCGATACCGGAGGTCGCCAAACTCGGTCGCAGCTTGAGGATGTGGAAGGCCGCGGCGGTGTCATACCCTCCAATCAACCAACTTGTTGCTTCGAGGGCATGACACCGCCCACCCTTAAATCGGAAGAGCCGGGTAAGTGTCACCGATGTCTTGAGACACCGAGTGCTACCGATGTACTGGTACAGAACTGTCACTGGTGTCTTGAGACATCACACCCAACAAAAAACCCCGCCAATCCAACAAACACAGGTCAACCAAAAACGGCCATATCAAAAACCCTGGAGCTTGGCGTCAAGTCGGACCGCGCGTCATGAAATCTCTGCAAAATATCGGGATCAGGATTCTACGTCTCGAAGCGGAGAGGAATGCGGCGAAGCTATTCAGGGATCACGCAACTGCCCGGATCAGGCTCTCAAGCTTTGAGATCTAATAAGGTTTTAGATCGCGCGCCTTCCCGTCTCGCGACTATCATATTAGGAATACGCGTCGCACGGCGTATTTTTACGAATTCATCAAATCTCAGATTCCCGGATAAGAGATCTCTTGCAATGCCTATAAATACACTCGGAAGTATGACGCATGTTAATAAATAAAGATCACAATTTAATATACTGACCGTAAGATATCCCTTAGAATTCCTGCCTGTCGTTTCACGACTAACCAGATGCCACACCCTCAACGACGGTGAGTATACCGATTTTTTGGAAGCCAGCAAAAGACGGTAGCAATAGTCGTTATCTTCTCCATAATTGAAATTCCCGGATCCGACACCTAATCCTTCATTGAAACCTCCGACCTTACGTACTAGGCCCCATTTTGCAAATTGGGTCACGGTACTCCCCTTGAATAGGGCCGTTTTTTTAGTCAGACGCTGCAAACTTACGTCTGCAACAGGAGTTTCGCCGTACGAACCAACTATTAAATCGATCGAGTAATTCTTCGTAATCTGTTTGAATATCGGATAAAACTCATTGGGATAATAGCAGTCGTCATCAGGGAATGCCACGTAATCTTCAACAGAAATATCCATAGAGGATAGGCGTTGCAGACCCAGATTTCTTGCCTTTGATCCGCTTGCTCGTGGGCCATGAACCACGGCGACGACACCGGGAACTGAATCATAATACTGAGCCCTGCTAGCTGGCACGTCTCGAAAGACTATAATAACTCTTGTTATGCGGGTATCAATTGCTTCCAAGAATCTATCTATATCCCCAGACTTGAGTTCATCTAAGTCTGCCGTCACAATGCAATACAGCATATAAAATATCACCCTACTTCTTTGAGAATTGAATTTTCATGCCTAGCACGACTCTTGTTGATGGAAAGTTCGGCGCCCCAGATGAGAACTCCAGCGACGATAACTTGCGCTATTAAGAGACCCGAAGCGCCGCCAAATAATCCGAAGTGAATTGATCCAACCCAGGCTCCTGCTGCTGAAATCAGGGCGCCAGCGAAAGTTATTAGAAGTCGAAGCCGTGAATTATCCAAGGCATATAAAACATCGCCCGCACCGTATTGCGCAGCTCTTAGAGGTATGCAGGCAGCCAAAATTATAGTACAAATAAAAACACCCGCGTAGGAATGCAGTAATGTGTTTGAAGCTATATAACATGCAAAAACAACGCAAAGCCATGCAGCGATACCGACAATTACTCCGCGGCGGATTATTGAATACATGAGTCGCTTGACGCCGTTATAATTGCGGTTTTCGACTAGCTCAAAAAACTGTGGATATGCCACGATGGCTATGGACCTAACTGGAACCGCCCCGTAGCCACCCAGCTTTCCGGCCATTCCGTATACGCCGACAGAGAATGAGCCTAGCGTTTTTCCGACGATAAGACGGTCAATATTATCCGTAAGGGCTGAGGCTATGCCGACAGCTGCAAATCCAAGTCCCCTTTTGTACCAATGCTTAAAACTTCGTAAACCGGTCTTGAAGGAGAGGGCGTTGAAAATTATTATCGTTACAATGAATCCGCATGCTCCAGAGATATTTACCGTCGTCGCCCAAGTTGCGATATCCTTGCTGCCCAAAAAATACGTTATTAGCGTGGCCATAAATTTCGTTGCAGGCGCGAATAGGGAAAAAGCCACATATGACCACGCTTTGCCTTTTGCGAGTAGGGAATAGGTCATGGTCGACCAAGTTGGATAAAGTGTCATTTCAGCCAGTAATACGAGAAAAAGTGCCTTTGGTGAGGAAAATCCTAAAAACATCATCGCGACTGATGCGGCAGCCACTATCGGCAGTCCGACCAATACGATCACCGGAAGTGCCGCTGCCGCGGCCGCTTCCTTCCCACTCTTGCCGGCCAAAGGCTGGACCCAAGATGCGTATCCTACAGATGCAAACGGAACTAAGATCGCGGCAATCGCTGCCAATACCACGTAATTCCCATATGTATATGGACCCAGAATTGCGGCCAACACTAGGAAATTGCCCCCTGAAATTGCAGCTTTACCCAGTTCAGTGATCGCTGAGACTATTCTTGGACGATTCACTTTATGTTCAATCTTCGTGAGCATTCATTAATCACGTAACACTTCCCTCTGATCGTTATGGTAGACTTTCTCTGAATTATCCCAGCGTTCTGAACATCATAATGTATTTGATGCATGCCCGGGGACTGCATAGAGCGAGCCGTCTGATTGATTCTTCAAGCTTTCGAGGGTCGGCGCAGGTGTTAGCGGGATGGTCGGTCGGCTGCTGAAGGCGATTGGCTGCAGATTGGACATGGTTTCTCTGGACTTTCTCGGGTCGAATAATTTCTAGGGACGATTTCTAGGAACGGCTTTGTCCTTGGGTGCTTTGTTGGAAACCATTAAATCACGGAGGTCTTCGACTGCGGCATTCCTCTATTTTTCCACATACCGGTGACCCCTTGGGACCTAGACTTGCACAGTAGCATCACTACCCGAATCTCATCCATTGCACGCATCTTCAACCAAGTTGTCTCGAACGGGCCATCCAGTCTAATTTCTATTCTACCTAGAGCGCCATAAGGGTTTTGTTAGCGGCTGAGGGCTTAGGCATGGTTATTTCTCGGGGTCGCTTCCGGTGAATTGGAGGATACGGAGCGTCAGGTTCGGCTGCGATATACATCATTGTTGCCACCGATAAGAAATGAAGGCCCACTTCCTATGTGTGTGTCCTATGT
>NZ_JAAMFN010000037.1 GCF_013376095.1 Arthrobacter sp. SDTb3-6
ATTCCGGACGGACGGGAAGGTGTGGATAACTTCCGGCAGTCAGGGTTCCGAATGCCTAGACTCGAACCACGGTGAGCAGGCAATGCCCGCGACGGCCATGCCGTGAGGGACGTGGCGCCGGCGGGCCGATGGAAGGCGTGGGTCATGGCCCGGCATGAATTGGTGGTTGCGGCGCGCCGGCGTGCCCGGACCGGGCCGCCTGCCCGGCCTGCGCGGCCTGTGCGGCACGCAGGCCGCGGCCCGGGGGACGGGCCCGGCAGGACCACGGAGGGCGGGCTGCTGCGGGCTGCGGCGCTGCTGCTGGTGCTGCTCACGGTGGCCGTAGGCGGCTGGCTCCATGCCGCCGGCCGGTGGCCGTTCGAGCCAGACGCGGGACCGCCGCCCACGGTCAGCACCCCGCCGCCCGGCCTGGGCAGGCCGGTGCTGCGGCTGGGGCCGGCCACGGCCCTGGCCGTGCTGGACACGCTGCCGGTCAAGGGCCGCGCGGCCAAGACTACGTACAAGCGCAGCGAGTTCGGTGAGGCGTGGCTGGACGCCGACGCCAACGGCTGCGACACCCGCAACGACATCCTGCGCCGCGACCTGCACAAGGCCGCCTTTGAAAGCGGCTCCCAGTGCGTGGTGGCCTCGGGCACCCTCGCGGAACCGTACACGGGCCGGACCGTCGACTTCCGGCGCGGCGCCGCCACGAGCGCCGCCGTGCAAATCGACCACGTGGTGGCCCTGGGCAACGCGTGGGAAACGGGTGCGCAGCAGCTCACGCCCGTCCAGCGCCAGAGCCTGGCCAACGACCCCCTGAACCTGCTGGCCGCAGACGGGGAGGCCAACCAGGAAAAGTCGGACGGCGACGCCGCCACCTGGCTGCCGCCGGACAAGTCGTTCCGCTGCCGGTACGTGGCGCGGCTGGTCTCGGTCAAGGCGGCCTACAGGCTCTGGGTCACGCCGGCGGAAAAGGCCGCCATGGTGCGCGTGCTGGGGGCCTGCCCCGGGCTGCCGTCGCTCCCGTCGGGCTACGCGGCGCACCCGTAGCGCACCCGCCGTGACACGCGGCAGGAAACAAAGTGGACGGTGATGGCCCGCCGTGGCAATCGGTGCAATGATGCCCGTATGAGCGAATCAGAATACAGCAACCCGATGCAGCTGGCCCAGGAGAACCTCGACGAGGCCAACCGGCAGCTGGCCCAGGCCAACGCCGATTTCAACGCCGGCAAGATCACCCAGAAGCGCCTTGACCAGCTCCACGAACTGCGTGACTTTGCCGCCGCGGACCTCACCCGCGTGCTGAAGGAAAACTAGGGCAGGGGGCCCGGCCGGGGCTACTCCCGGCTGGTGCCGATCTCGGCCAGCGGCAGGTCCGGGTGGTTCTTTTCCACGCGGCGCATGGCCCAGACATCGTTGAACAGCGCCAGGAACTCCCCGTCGCTGCGCTCGAGCACCTCGGCCCCGTGGATGCCTGCCAGCACGGCCGTCGCGTCCGCCGTCGTCAGCCTGGCCAGGGAATAGGGGAGGCGTTCCAGGCGCATGGGGGCATTGAAGTCGTGGTGCATGCGGTCCTCGACCACTTCAAACTGCATGGGGCCGACGGCGGCCAGCACCGGTGCCTGGTCCCCGCGCAGGTCCGAGCGCAGCACCTGGATGACGCCCTCGTGTTCCAGTTGCTCGATGCCGCGGCGGAACTGCTTGTACTTGCTGGGGTCCTTGGAGCGGGCCACCTGGAAGTGCTCGGGCGCGAACAGCGGGATCGCCGGGTACTCCACCGGCTCCTCCACGAACAGGCTGTCGCCCACGCGCAGGGCGGAGGCGTTGACGAGCCCGACGACGTCGCCCGGGAACGCGGTGTCAATAACCTCGCGCTCACGGCCGAACACCTGCTGGGCGTACTTGGTGGCGAACGACTTTCCGGTGCGCCCCTGCGTGACCACCATGCCGCGCTCAAACATGCCCGAGCAGACGCGGATGAAGGCGACGTGGTCGCGGTGCGCCTGGTTCATGCCGGCCTGGACCTTGAACACGAAGCCGGAGAACGGGGCCTCGACGGGCCGGGTGCCGCCGGTGACGTCGGGGCGCGGGGCGGCCGGGGGAGCATAGTCCACCAGCGTGTCCAGGACCTGCTTGACACCGAAGTTCAGTGCCGCCGAGGAGAACAGCAGCGGCGTGGCCCGGCCGGCGTAAAACGCCTCCAGGTCCAGGGGCGCGCCGGCATCCACCACGAGGGAGGCCTCGTCGATGGAGTCCTGCCACGCAGCGCCCTCGGACTCCGCCGCCTGTTCCGGCGTCAGGTATTCGGTCAGGGCAATCTGGGCCCCGGCGCTGTTGCGGGCAAACTTGGCAAACTCGTTGCGCTGGATGTCCCAGACGCCGCGGAAATCGCCGGCAATCCCGATGGCCCAGGTCAGCGGCATGGGGGCCAGGCCGGTGCGTTCGGTGATCTCGTCCATGAGCTCCAGCGGGTCCAGGCCGGGGCGGTCCCACTTGTTGATGACCGTGATGATGGGCAGGTTCCGCTGGCGGCACACCTCGAACAGCTTCATGGTCTGCGTCTCCAGCCCCTTGCCCGCATCCACGAGCATCACGGCGCAGTCGACGGCGGCCAACACGCGGTAGGTGTCCTCGGAGAAGTCCGCGTGGCCCGGCGTGTCCAGGAGGTTGATGACGGTGTCCCGGTAGGAAAACTGCAGGGCCGCGGAGCTGATGGAGATGCCGCGGTCCTTTTCCATCTGCTGCCAGTCCGAGACGGTGTCGCGCCGGTTGGATTTGCCGTTTGTGGCGCCGGCGGTGCCAATGACCTTCGCGTGCAGCGCCAAGGCCTCGGTCAGCGTCGACTTTCCGGCATCCGGGTGCGAGATCACCGCAAAGGTGCGGCGCCGGCCCGCCTGGCCGGTAATTTCCGTGACGCGGGCGGGGGACTGGACCGGAGAGGACACAAGACTACTTTCTGGGGATGCCGGATGTACTTTTGGCGCTGTCCGTCCCGGGTGCGTTCGCAGCCTTCCCGGCGCAGCGGGTGCGGGCGGCGGGGCGGGTGCCGCGGGGACGGACAAAGGCGCCAAATCCCAAGTTTACCGCAGCCCGGGTGCGGTTACGGGAGCTGCAGGCAGCCGTAGCCGACCTGCCAGGCGCCGCCGCCGGCGATGCGGTCCAGGACCAGCCGTTGCAGCGCCGTGGTGCGCGGAAGGGTGGGGAGCATGTCCATGCTGCGGGTGCGGAAGGTGAAGTAGACGGCGTCGGAAGGTTCGTCGCGGGGCGTGCCGTACGGGGTGAACAGGGCCGCGAAACGGAAGATGTTCGACCATGTGTCGATGTGTTCGGACAGGTAGGGGTCCAGCAGCCAGGACTCGCAGTTGGCGTGCCGCACGGGCTGCGCCGGGAAGTGCCTGGCGAAGAAGGGGCGGGCGGCCGCCAGGCTTTCGGCGACCGGGCCGGTGCCGAGTCCGCCATCTTCGGGGATATGGACGCCCAGGACCCATTCGCCGCCGGCCGTGCCGGGGACGGGGACGGCGGGCTGGTGGATCAGGAACTGCAGCCGGCCCAGGGCAAAGAGCCGGCCGGCGAAGTGGTGGGTGAGCCACTGCCACGTGTCCATGCCGAAGCGGCCGTGGACGCGGCGGTTGATGGCCAGGTTGCGCCCGAAGTCGGCCAGCGTGTCGCGGGTGACGGCGTCGGGAATGTCCAGTTCGGCATGCCAGGTGCGCAGCGCGGGCACAAAGCGGAGCATGCCCTCCAGCCAGTCGGCCTCGGTGACGGGCAGGTCCTGCGTGCCCAGTTCCGGCACCGGGGCGGACGGGCTGCCGAGGCTGGCGGAGAGGTGGTCCTGCACCACTGCGGCCGCGGGGCTGATCTCGCCGTCAAGGAGTTGCAGGCAGCCGTCCCGGTCCTCTTCCGCCACTGCGAGGTAGTCCAGGGACAGTTCTGTGCTCAGCGCGGTGTGCGGGATCATCCTGCCAGTTTACCGACCCCCTGCCAGCCTTCGTCACAAACAGCGTGTCCGCCTGTTCCAGGGACATGCCGTTGGTCTCGGGAACCTTGACCATGACAAAGAAGAACGACGCCGCCGCAAACAGCGCGTACAGGCCGTACGTCAACGGCAGGGAGGCGGAGGCCATGACAGGGAAGCTGAGGGTGATCAGGAAATTGGCGATCCACTGGGCCGCCGCCGCCAGGCCCAGGGCGCGGACCCGGATCCGTGAGGGGAAGATCTCGCCCAGCAGCACCCACACCAGCGGGCCCCACGACGCTCCGAAGCTGATGACGAACACAAGTAAAAGATGACGTTGATGCCGACAAACTGCTGCAGGACCGAGAGGATGATGCCGATCCAGGCCCACCGGCAGGAGGCCGAAGCGCCCGCCCCGCAGCGAACCCTTGCGGGCCGTGAGGGAGTCCTCCTTGACGGCGTCCTCGATGTCACGGATGTTCCTCCCGGCGTCCTCGTCGGGGGCAATGTCCAGGAAGACCTTCCTCGCCGCATCCTCCTTGCCCTGCAGGACCAGGAAACGCGGCGATTCGGGCAGCACGAAGGCAATCCAGCCGTAGGCGACGGCGGGAACGATGCCGGCCAGGAACATCCAGCGCCACGCCGGCAGGCCCAGCCACAGCACGTTGACGGCGCCGCCGGCACGGGTGGCGAACAGGGCATCGGAGAGCAGGTGGGCAAAAATTCCCACCGTGATGGCGAGCTGCTGCAGGGACGCCAGCCGGCCGCGGTGGCGGCGGGGCGAAATTTCGGAGATGTACGCCGGTGCGATGACGGAGGCGAGGCCGATCCCCAGGCCGCCGATGAGGCGCCAGAAGATCAGGTCCACCACGTTGAACGCCAGGCCGGTGCCGATGGCGCTGGCAAAAAACAGCAGGGCGCCCAGCTTCATGGCCGGGATGCGGCCCTTCGCGTCGGCGATCCTGCCGGCAACGTAGGCGCCCGCGGCGCAGCCCAGAAGTGCGACGGCGATCGTGAAGCCCGTGAGTCCCCCACCCAGGTGGAACTGGCCGTGGATGGCGTCGACGGCGCCGTTCACCACGGAGGAGTCGAAGCCGAACAGGAAGCCGCCCACGGCGCCGGCCACGGCCAGGCCCACGACCTTTTTGGGTGCTTTCGCCGGCGGCAGTTGTTTCGGTCATGGCTCCCCCTGGATCCGGGCCCGGGCAGGGCCGGCCGGATCGTGTGGTGTTCAAAGAATGTGGCGTACAAGGAATCCTGTAGGCCCCGTACTCCATGGCCGTCACGGGTCAGCGGAACCGGCGTAAAAATAGGCAGTACGCGACACTTCCCGCTTTGGCTTGGGGCGGGTCAGTGGCCGAAGGGGTCCGGGTCCACGCCGGGCATCCAGGTCAGGCCGGGGACCCCCCAGCCGCGTTCCTTGCGGGCGCGCTTGGCCTTGCGGGCATAGCGGTCATTGAGCCGGTCCACGTAAAGCCTGCCGTCCAGATGGTCATATTCGTGCTGCATGCAACGGGCAAACCAGCCGGTCGCCTCAAAGTCCAGGGGGGCGCCGTCGGCATCGAAGCCGCGCACCCGCACCCACTCGGCGCGCTTGAGCGGGAAGTCGATGCCGGGGACGGACAGGCAGCCTTCCACCTCCTCGTCCGGGTCCGGGGCCTTGCCGGAGATCTTCCCGACCGTGAGCGAGGGGTTCACCAGGACGCCCCGGTCCGGGACGCCGTCGTCGTTTTCCATCTGGTAGGTGAAGACACGCAGTCCCACGCCGATCTGCGGGGCGGCCAGGCCCACGCCGTGGGCGGCGTCCATGGTGTCGAACATGTCGGCCACGAGCGTCTTCAGCTCGCCGTCGAAGCTCTTGACCTCCTCCGCCCGGCGGTGCAGCACGGGCTCGCCCAGGATGGTGACGGGGTGGATGGTCATGGCGGATCCTTCTTGACGGGAAACGGGGGACGTAGGGAAATGAAAAACACCCCGATCGGATGACCGGGGTGTTCCGTGTTTCGCTGCCGAAACACCTTGGGGTGAGATACGGGGGTTGAACCCGCGACCTCCTGGACCACAACCAGGCGCTCTGCCAACTGAGCTAATCCCACCATGCGCAGCCGCCGAGCGGGCACACCCTGAGGGTGCATCCCGCGCTTTGGGCAACGACGATTAGTCTACCCGGTCCCACGGGCGCCCATGACCAAAACCGGCCGATTTGGAAAAAATGTGGTCCAGATCCCATTTTTGGCGGACAACTTCCGCACGTTTACGGGGTTTTAGCCGGGGAACCTGGCCGCAATTTTCTTCGCCGTCTCCGAATCCGGGCCCGGCGCCGGCACAAAGACGGCCTCGCGGTAGTACTTGAGCTCGTTGATGCTGTCCTTGATGTCGCCCAGTGCGCGGTGGCCGCCGGTCTTCGCCGGGGACTGGAAGTAGGCGCGGGCATACCAGCGGCGCGCCAGCTCCTTGATCGTGGAGACGTCGATGACCCGGTAGTGCAGGTGCTCCATCAGCTCGGGCATGTCCCGGGCCAGGAACAGCTTGTCGGTGCCGATCGAGTTGCCGGCCAGAGGGGCCTTGTTGGGCACCGGGACGTGCTCCTTGATGTAGGCCAGCACCCGCGCCTGCGCGTCTTCCATGGTGGTGCCGCCGGCCAGCTCGTCAATCAGCTTCGACGAGGTGTGCATGGCGCGCACAAAGTCGCCCATCTGGGCCAGGGCCTCATCGGAGGGCTTGATGACCACGTCCACGCCGTCGCCGAGAATGTTCAGCTCGGAGTCGGTCACCAGCGCGGCAACCTCGATCAGGGCGTCGTTGACGGCGTCCAGGCCGGTCATTTCGCAGTCGATCCACACAATGCGTTCATTAGTAATAGGCACCCGTCCAATGTACCGCGTCCTGTCCGGGCGCCCTTGGCATGGCGGGATTGGCACGGCGGGATTGGCATGGCGGGATTGGCATGGCCGGATCGGCGCTGCCAACCAGGCTCCGCCTTTGCGGTGCTGCTGCCAATTTGGCGCTGATAAAATGAAGCCTTCCCCGCGCAGCGCGCGTGCGGAACCCCTTATCCCGCAGCACCTTTCGATGGCCGGAGGCTTGGCATGGCAACCTCCCACCGCGCCGACAGTTCCATCCGGCAGGCGGGGGTGCGTCCACGGACCGCCCTGCTGCAGGGCCTGGCCGGCTCGCTGCTGGTCCTGGCCGGATCCGTGGGCGTGGGCTGGATCGCCAACGGTTCGCCCATGGTGCGCAACCCCCTGGTCATCGCCCTGCGGACCGAAGGCGCCGGCGTGGTCGTGTCCACCGTCCTGCTGGTGGTCGGCGCCATGGTGCTGCTGCGCTCCTGGCTGCGGCTGGGCCAGCGGCTGGCCGGCTGGGGCCCGGGTGCGCTGCGGCAGGTGGTGCTGGCGGTGGTCCTGTGGGGCGCCCCGCTGCTTGCCGCCGTCCCCATCTTTTCGCGTGACGTGTACGCCTATGCGGGGCAGGGACGGCTCATGGCCGAGGGGCTGAATCCGTACACCACGGGCATTTCGGCCCTAAGCAACTGGTACATGCTGGGCGCGGACCCGTCCTGGGCGGAAAACCGGACGCCCTACGGGCCGCTGTTCCTGTGGCTGGCCCAGGGGGTGGTGGCCCTGACGGGTGCCCAGCCGGACCTGTCGGTGCTGCTGTTCCGGCTCCTGGCCTGCGTTGGCGTGGCCCTGTGCGTTGTCTACGTGCCCCGGCTGGCGGCGCTGCTCGGCAGGGGCGGCGCGCGCGCCCTGTGGCTCACGGCGGCCAATCCGCTGTTCCTGATCTCCTTCATTGCCAGCGCCCACAACGACGCCCTCATGGTGGGCCTGGCCGTGGCGGGCGTCTACTACGCGGCGGCACGCAGGCCGCTGCTGGCCATCGTGCTGGTCACGGCATCCATCGCCGTCAAGCCCATCACCCTCGTGCTGTTGCCGTTCATCGGCCTGCTGTGGGCGGGAAAGGAGGCCGGATGGGGCAGGAGGTTCCTGCTGTGGGCCGCCACCGCGCTGATTTCCGGCGCCTTGTTGTTCCTGGCGGGCCTGCCGGACGGGCTGGGCTTTGGGTGGACGTGGGCGCTGACCGACGGCACGCCGGGCTACACCGGCTATTCCCCGTCGGGCTTTGGCGGCCAGCTGGTGGAGCTCGCCGGCAATGCCGTGGGCCTGGACGGAGGCCTGGCCGCGGGCATCTTCCGCACCGGGCTGACCCTGGCCGGCATCGCCGTGGCCGGCTGGCTGGTGCTTTTTGGCGACCCGCAGAAGGTGGTGCGCCGGCTCGGGCTGGCGTTTGCCGCCGTGGTGCTCCTGGCGCCCATCATCCAGCCCTGGTATGTGCTGTGGTTCCTGCCGTTCCTGGCGGTGACGGGCATCCGGAACAACTGGCAGGTGAAGGCCGTCTACGTGGTGGTGGGCTTCTTCGTGGTGTTTGGCGCCCAGGACCAGGTGTTTGTCTGGAACTTCGTGGACCTGCCCATCCCCGCCCACGCCCTGGCCTACTGGGTGGCCCTGGCGGCGGTGGTGTACCTGCTGCTGGTGGACGTGCACACACGCAAGCTGCTGTTCAACCGCCCGGCCGCGCCCCGCGAAGCTTAGCGGCTACGGCCGGGCCGCCGCGGCCCGGGAGCGCGCCGCCCCAGTTCCGCTGTCCGGCGCACGGCCCACACCAGCAGCGTCACGAGCAGCACGTTGCGGATGGTGAGCACGGCGGCCATGGCCGGGTTGGCGTGGATCAGCGGGGTGTAGAACAGCGGGTAGATCACAAACGTGGTGAACGCAATGCCCATGAGCAGCGTGGCCGGCACCTTCCAACGGTCCCAGTCGTGGACCAGCCCGGCAACCACCACGGGGGCCAGCCAGACGATGAACTGCGGCGAACCCACCTTGTTGAACACGATGAACGCACTGACCATCAGCAGCGAGCCCTCCAGCAGCAGTTCCGCCCGTTCGGCGCCGCGGCGCAGCGCCCACACCATGAGCAGGACCCCGGCCGCCGCCGCAACGATCAGCAGCGGCTGCATGAGCTGCGCCGCCACCGGGGCGCCCGGACCGTAGACCTCCGTGGAGTTGATCGCCACATTGTCCGCAATCTTCGACCCGCCCAGGCCGAACACGCTCAGCCACACCCACGGGGTGGAAAACGTGGCCTCAAGCTGCATGCCGCGCTCGCCCTGGTTGACGGCAAAGTCCAGCAGGTGCGCACCCGCCCCGGAGGCCACGGTGGCACCGGCCACCGAGGCGCTGACCACCACGCCCCACACGAACACCCGGACCCGCCGGGCGCTGGCGATCAGCAGGGGAAGGACGACGGCCGCCGGCCAGACCTTGACCCACGTCGCCACCGCGAGCAGCACGGCCGCGACGCCGGGGCGCTCGGCCGCATACAGCAGGGCCACGATCACGATCGGGGCGGTGATGCCCTCCACGCGGGCAAAGCTGAGGAAGCCCATGAAGACCGTGAAGAACAGCCAAAACCAGGCCGGCGCAATGCCGTTGCGGGCGCGCCGGCCGCGGGTCAGGAACGCCAGCGCCACCGCGTCCAGGGCCGTGATGATCAGCGTCCAGCCCAGCAGGTACAGCGACGGGCCAAACATGTTCGCCGCAAAGATCGGCAGCTGGGCCAGCACCGGGTACACCCAGGGGCTGATGCTGCCGTGCAGCTGGGCCGGGTTGTAGCCCAGCAGCGCCCACTGGCGGTACTGTTCGGTGTCGCTGAAGGTGTCGCCGTGCACAAAGAAGGAGAACATCCAGCCCAGGAAGAACAGGTGGACGGCAGCGAAGCCCCACCACACGCTGCCGGGGGTGCGGAACCAGGCCAGCACCGCGGGGGAGAGGAACCGGCCCCGCGCCACCACGGCGCGGCCCAGGACCCGGTCGAAAAGTGGCGTGGAAATGTCAGGACTCCTTGGCACCGGCGGGCGTTCCGGCGTCGTGCGTGGAAGAAGCAGGACGGGCGGGCCGGCGGCCCATCAGGAACAGCGCGCGCACACTCCACACAAACAGGACCACCAGCATGAGGTTGCGCAGTGTCAGCACCGCGGCCATGACGGGGTTGTTGTGCGAGAGGGCGTCGTAAAAGAGCGGATAGACCACAAAGGTGAGTGCGCCGATGGCGATCAGCAGGGTGGCCGGGACGCGCCACGCCCGCCAGCTGTAGGCCAGGCCCACGGCCACGGCGGGGGAGAGCCACACCATGAACTGCGGCGAGCCGACCTTGTTGAATACCACAAAGGCGGTGGCCAGGGCCATGGCGCCCAGGAGCAGCAGTTCGGTCCGGTCCGCGCCGCCGTTGCGCTTGCCGGTGTGCAGCGCCCAGAAGATGAGCCCGGCCACCAGCAGGGCGGCGGCGATGAGCAGGGGCTGCATCAGCACGCTCATCACTTCGGTGCCCGGCCCGTCCACCTGCATGGAGTTGATGGACTGGTTCATGTACATGCGGGCGCCGCCGATCCCCAGCACGCTCATCCACAACCAGGGTGTGGTGAACGTGGCCTCCAGCTGCATGCCGCGGTCGCCCTGCTGGAGCAGGAAGTCCAGCAGCTTCGGCAGGGCCTGCATGGACAGTGCCAGGGTCACCACCAGCACGGTGGCCAGCACGCCGGCCAGCACCACCCGGACCCGCTGCCGCACGACGGTAAAGAGCGCCAGCACGACGGCGGCGGGCCAGACCTTCATCCATGTCGCTGCGCTCAGGATGAAGGAGGCGAGGAAGGGGCGGGCCGCGCCGATGGACAGGGCAACCAGGACCACCGGTGCCGTGAAGCCGTCCACACGGGCAAAGCCGAGCCAGCCGAGCAGGGCCGTGAAGGCCAGCCACCACAGGGCGGCCGGAATGGCCGCACGCCGGCGGCCCCAGCTGGTGAGCTTCGCCACGGCCAGGAAGTTCAGGGCGCTGATCATCAACACCCACAGGAACAGGAACGGTGCATTGCCGAACACGTGGGCCGCGGCCATCGGCAGCAGCGCCAGGATGGGGTACACCCAGGGGCTGGGCCCGGTCACGCGCGAGGCGTCGAAGCCTGTTGCGGCCCAGGCACGGTAGATGAAGGTGTCGCTGAACGCCTCCCCGCGCAGGGAAAGGATCGCGGCGAAGACCAGGAAGAACAGGTGGACGGCGCCAAAGACGCTCCACATGCCCCGGGGCGTTTTCAACCAGGCCTGGGCCGGTGCCGGCAGGATCCTGTCCCGGGTGCGGGAGAGCGCGGCAAAGAATGGGTCCGTGGAGATGGTTGGGTCCTTCTCAAGCGTGGTTCGGTAGACTGCCAAGATAAGGTGGCCCTTGGCATCTATCATGTTAGCGCAGCCCGTGGTCCGCCCATGGGCCCGCCAGGGTGCGCCGGGGCGGTGATCGCCTCCGGGGAGCCGCCCGCCAGTGATTGTCCCGCCAGTGATTGTTCAGGAGAAGAGTAATTGACCAGCCGGGAAGTTGCCGGGCCCGCGACGAGGAGTCCGGTGCCTGTGAAGGAGCCGCGGCGCAGGTGGACCGGCAGGTCCGCGATGTGGCAGGGATTTGCCGGTTCGGTGTTGCTGCTGCTCGGCTCCATCAGCGTCGGCTGGATGGCGACCAGCGTGTCCCCGCTGATCCGCACGCCGCTGTTCATCCTGGCCCGGACCACCCCCGCGGCCGTCATCACGTGCACGGTGATGCTGTGCGTCGGGGCGCTGCTGCTGCTGCGGGCCTGGCTGCGGCTGCGCCAGCACCTGGCCGGCTGGGACCCGTCCACCCGGCCCCTGCTGGTGAAGGCGCTGGCCCTGTGGACGGCCCCGATGATGTTGGCGCTGCCGCTTTTCAGCCGCGACTCCTATGCCTACATCGGCCAGGGCCGGCTCATGCAGCAGGGCCTGAACCCGTACACGAACGGCATTTCAGCGCTGAGCAACTACTACAACCTGGGCCCGGACACCCTCTGGACCGAGGCGCCCACCCCCTATGGCCCGGTATGGCTGTGGCTGGAGCAGGCCGCCGTCGGCCTGGCCAACGGCAGCCCGGAACTGGCCCTCGTCCCGTTCCGGCTGGCGAGCCTGCTGGGCCTGGTCCTGACGGCCGTCTACGTGCCCAGGCTGGCCGCCCGGCACGGCTTCAACCCGCAGCGGGCCCTTTGGCTGGTGGTGCTGAACCCCGTGCTGCTCATCAACTTCATCGGCAGCGTCCACAACGACTCCCTCATGCTGGGCCTGGTCGTGGCCGGACTCTATTACGCCTCCGGCAGGCATCCGGTGTGGGGGATTGTGCTGGTGACGCTGTCCATCGCCATCAAGCCCATCACGCTGATCGCCCTGCCGTTCGCGGGCCTGCTGTGGGCAGGCTCCCAGGCCGGCTGGCTGCGCAAGTTCGGGCTGTGGGCGGCCACCCTGGGCATCTCCATGGCCATCATGGCCGCCATGGGCCTGGTCAACGGGCTGGGCTTCGGCTGGCTTGCGGCGCTTAACACCCCCGGGACGGTGTGGATCTGGTATGCGCCCGTAGGCCTGGTCTCGCACGTGGCCGGATTCGTCGTCACCTGGATGGGCGGGGCCGGTGGGGTGGTGACCGGGGTCATCCAGGCGCTTGGCCAAGGCACGTCCATCCTGGTGGTTGTGCTGCTGGCCCTGGTCCCCGTGCGTACGACGCCGGACGCCGGCCTGGGTGCCGGGCCCACCGCCGGCTCCCGGTACAGCCAGGCGGTGCTGCGCCGGATGGCCTGGGCGTTTGCGGCGGTGGTGGTGCTGGCCCCGATGATCCAGCCCTGGTACATGGTGTGGCTGCTGGCCTTCTTCGGCGTCACGGGCCTGAAGGAGGGCCGGGTGCTGCGGACTGTTTTCTATCTGTCCGTGTTCTTCATGCTGATCGCGCTGACGGACCAGCTGAGCGTGTTCCAGTGGATCCCCGTCGTGGCCGTGCGGAGCACAGCCATAGGCGTCAGCGTGCTCGGGGCGCTGTGGATCATGCTGGGAGACCGCAAGACACGCCGCTTGTTCCGGCCGTCGCTGGCCACGCGCGACCTGATGCATGACGGGCGTCCATAACGGCCTTTTTGCTGCCACCGCCGGCTGCGCCGCTGTTCGTGCCGGTGCCTCAGCCGAGGTGCTTGAGCGCTTCGCGGCGGGAGAGCGGGCTGAGCTGCCCGGCGTAGCGTTCGGCGAAATCCAGCACCCACGCCGGATCGGTGCGGGCGTGTTGGCGCAGCGCCCAGCCGACCGCCTTGCGGATGAAGAATTCCCGCTCCGGCAGGTTGGGCACCAGCACGTCATGCAGGAGCCCGGTGTCGGTGGCGGCCTTCGCCGGCAGCTGGGCGATGATGGCAGCGCGCCGGAACCAAAAATTGCCGTGCCCGCTCCAGCGGCGCAGCAGCGGGTCCATGGATTCGGGGTGTGCCAGCAGCAGCCCGCACAGGCGCGGCGCCACCGAATCGACATGGTCCTACCACTGGCCTTCGGCAATGGCGGTGGCATAAAACGGCAGCATGCCCGGATCGCCGCGGACCAGACGCGAGTCCGTGAGCATGATGGCCGCGTGGCGTTCCTCCCGAAACTCCGCGGCGCCCCACATCCGGGCTGCCGTGGCATACAGCTGTCCGGCGCCGGCCAAGGGGTGCTCCTTCACGAGTGCCCGCACGATCCTGCGGACCTCGGGGGTGCGCACGCCCAGGTACGGCATGGCCGACTTCATGTACGCGGCCATGCCGGCGGCCCGTTCAGGCTCCGCAGCCTTGCCCAGGGCCGGGCGCAGGGCTGCCAGGAAGTCAGGGTTGGGGGCAACGGCGCCGTACGTCATGAACCCAGCGTAACGGTGGCCGCAGGGCGTCCCGGGTCGGAGCGGGTGCGCAGTTCCGGCGGGTGGCGCCGGTTGCACCCGCCCCAGCTGTGGTGTCGGCGGGCGGGACCGCGAATAGCTCCCGTGGCGTGGCCCCGGGCAGCCCGTCCCGCGCTAGTGTTGGACGGATATGAAGCAGATTCCGGAAAATGAAGTCGCGGCACTCGTGGCGCGGTTGCGTGCGGCCGGCTGTGTCTACGCCGAGGAGGAGGCTGGAATCCTGCTCGAAGCGGCCGCCGGGACCGATGGGCTTGATGCCATGGTGCGGCGCCGCGTGGACGGCCGGCCGCTGGAACACATCGTGGGCTGGGCGGCCTTCCGCGGACTCCGGATCGGGGTTGTCCCGGGCGTGTTTGTGCCGCGGCTGCGCACCGAATTCCTGGTCATGCAGGCCGCCGGGATCCTGCGCGGCGCGGCGGGCGGCGCGGCCGGCGCGACGGGCGCCGTCGTGCTGGACCTGTGCTGCGGCAGCGGGGCCATCGGCACCGCGCTGGCCTCGGAATTCCCCGGGGTGGAGGTCCATGCCGCGGACATCGACCCGGCCGCCGTCGAGTGCGCTTCCGGGAACCTGTCGCGCTTCGGGGGGACCGCCCACTGCGGGGACCTGTTCGACCCGCTGCCCCGGGAACTCCAGGGCCGGTTTGCCGTGATTGTTGCCAACGCCCCGTACGTGCCCACGCAGGAGATCGCCTTCATGCCCCAGGAAGCGCGGCTCTTTGAGCCGGATGCAGCGCTGAACGGCGGGGCCGACGGGCTGGACATCCAGCGGCGCATTGCAGCTGGTGCCGGGAAGTGGCTGCGTCCCGGCGGGCACGTGATCGTGGAGACCAGCCCGGCGCAGGCTGCGGAGTCCGTCCGGATTCTGGCACGCAACGGCTTCACGGCCGCGAGTGTCCACTCGGACGAGGTCGGCGGCACCGCGGCGGTCGGCCGGCTCGGGCGCTGAGACGGCTTTTCGTTCCGGGCCCCGGCGGGCCCCGGCAGCGGTCCGGTCGAACGGGACCGGTCGAACGGGACCCGGGACGGGACCGGGCCAACGGGACCGGGGACGGGACCGGGGACGGGACCGGGCCAACGGGACCCGGGACGGGATGCGGCGGCATGGAAAAAGTTATTGACAGGCGGGCCCCGTGGATCTACTTTTAAATGGTCAACCAACTGGTTGATAAAATAATAGGTTGATTAAAGGCGGTCGACGCATGCAGGGCACCGGATCCGACGACGAACGGCTGGACAAGGCCTTCCTGGCCCTGGCCGACCCCGTGCGCCGCAGCCTGGTGGCGCGGCTCTCGCGCAGCTCGGCCACCGTGAACGAACTCGCCGCACCGTTCCAGGTGAGCAAGCAGGCCATCTCCAAGCACATCCAGGTGCTGGAGAAGGCCGGGCTCATCACACGTTCGCGGGACGGACAACGCCGCCCGTGCCACCTGGCTCCCGCCGCCCTGGAGGAGCTGACCTCCTGGATCGACGGCTACCGGCTGGCGGCGGAGGCACGCTTCCGGGCGTTGGACCGGGTCCTGGCCGCCACCAAATCAGCCGACCATCCCGAACATGAGTGAAAGAAGTTGGGAAAAATGACAACTGCAAACGCCCTCGTTGTCACGGCCGAGCCCGGCGTGCCCTTCGTGGACAGCGTCCGCGAAGTCGACGCCGCGGTCGCGGACGTGTTCCGCGCCTACACGGACCCGGACCTCGTGGTCCAGTGGCTCGGGCCGCGGGAACTGGCCATGGACCTCAGCTCCTGGGACGCACGCATCGGCGGCACCTGGGCCTACACGAGCAGGGACCCGGCCGGCAACAGCTACGGGTTCCGCGGCGTCTTCCATGATGTGGACCCCGGCCGGGGCATCGTCCAGACCTTTGAATACGATGGATTCCCGGGCCACGTCAGCCTGGACAGCGTGGTCTTTGAGGACCTGGGGGAGCGCACCCGGATTCGCAACCACACCACGTTCCAGTCACAGGAGGACCGCGACGGCATGGTGGCCTCCGGCATGGAGCGCGGCATGGCCGAAGGCTTTGAGCGCCTCGAGGAACTGCTCGCCGCCAAGTGAACACACTGCCGGAACGGCGTCTCCGGCGCGGCGCCGGAGACGCGTGCCGGGGGCCGGGTGTGGCGGCAGGGCCCCTAAGCGTCCTGGTCCGGGCCCTCGGCGGCGTCCTGGGAGTGCATCCGGATTTCCGGCATGTCCGTGCCGTCCGTCCCTTCGGCGGCTGTTTCACTGTGTTCCCGGGACGGGGCCGGATTGGCTGCCGCGGCGGTTGCGTCGGCTCCGCGGGCAAATGCTGGTGTCTGTGTCATTGACCTGCCTTCCCTCCACCGCCTGGCAATCCACCACCAAACGGCCTTCTTCCATTGTCCGCCCGTTCGTGCCGCTTTGCACGTGTCCCGGCGGAAGGTACCGTTCAGCCGGGACAAGGGGCAGGATGGAAGCATGGAGACATCACCAGCTGCACGGGGCGCCGCGGGCGGCAACCACCAGGGGGCCGGTCAGGGGCACCCCTGGCACCGCTTCGTGGCCTTGGGTGATTCGTTGACGGAAGGGCTGGGCGATCCGGAACCCGGCAGCCCCAACGGCTTCCGTGGCTGGGCGGACCGGGTGGCGGAGGAACTGAGTGCCGGCTCCAGCGGGTTTTCCTACGCCAACCTGGCGGTGCGGGGCCTGCTGCTGCGCCAGGTCATCGACAGGGAACTGCCCCAGGCCCTGACGCTCCGCCCCGACCTTGTCTCCATCCAGGGCGGCGGCAACGACCTGCTGCACGCCGGGGCGGACCCGGACAAGCTGGCCGATGCGATGGAAAAGGCCGTCATGGAATTGCGTGCCATTGACGCCACGGTCCTTGTATTTGTCGGCCCCGATTCCGGCCGGTCCACCATCATGGGACAGTTCCGGACCAAGATTGCCATTTTCAACGAAAACGTCCGCAGCCTGTGCGCCCGCCATGACGCGCTGGTGGCGGACATGTGGGCCATGACCGAGCTCGCCGACCCGCGCCTGTGGAGCCCCGACAGGCTGCATCCTTCCGCGCTGGGGCACCATGCGATGGCCGCCATGGTGCTGCGTACGCTCAACGTGCCCCACACCCTTGCCCCGCTCGCCCCGAAGCCGCTGCCGGCCCGCAGCTGGCGCCAGGCCCGGTCGGAGGACCTGGAATGGGCGCGTGAATACTTCATGCCGTGGGTGCTTGAGGGCCTGAAGAACCACTCCCACAGCAGCGGCTTCCAGGCCAAGCGGCCCCTCCCCGGCCCCGTCACCTTCGGCGCTTCGGTGCCGCCGGCGGCCGACGACGTGCAGCCCGGTTTCTGAGAAGGGCAGGCCGGCACCCATGGAAAACGTCCTCGCCCGCTGGCGGCGCGAGCTGCGCGGCACCTTCAGCGCCAACTCACCCACCGTTCCCCAATGGGAGCGGGACCTGGAAAAGGGCGACGACGGAGGCTACTTTGCGCCGGAATCGGCGGCCTGGGCTGTCCACGGGTCCATGACGCCCGTCGTGGCCGGCATCCAGGCCCTGTTGCTTCAGGCCCTGCACCCCGGCGCGATGGCAGGGGTCCACGACCACTCCGACTACGCTTCCGATCCGCTGTCACGGCTGGCCGGCACCATTCGCTGGATCTTCACGGTGACCTATGGCGACACGGCGGCCGCCCAGGCCGCATCCAGCAAGGTGCGGCGCATCCACACCCACATCAGCGGTACCTACCAGGCCAACCCGGGGACGCCGGCCGCTTACACGGCCAACGATCCCGAACTGCTGCGCTGGGTGCACCTGGCGTTTACTGAAGCGTTCCTGGCCTGCCACCAGGCGCTGGGCCGGCCGATCCCCGGCGGCGCAGACGCATACGTGGCGGACTGGGCGGTGGCCGGACACCTCATGGGCGTCCCCGACCCGCCCATGACGATGGCCGGCCTGGACCGGCAGCTGGCCGGCTTCCGGCAGGAGCTTCGCTGCGACGAGCGGGTACAGGAGACGGTGGAATTCCTGAAGCGCCCGCCGCTGCCGCGCTCGCAGCAACTTGGTTACAAGGTGCTGTTTGCCACCGCCGTCGCCACGCTTGACCCGCGTTACCGCACGCTGCTTGGCCTCCATGCGCCCCACGTGGGCCCTGTGCAGCTTCCGGTGCGGTGGGCGGCGAAGGTGGTGCTCGGCGTCGTCCATCTGGGGCTGGGAAAAACGGGGCCAAGTGAACAGTCAGCCCGGGCCCGGCGGTGCCGGCTCGGCCTGGACCGGCCGGCACACGGATAGCGTGCGGGACTCCGGCTACATGGTGTCCAGCTGGTGGGCGGTGCAGGAGAGATAGATGCGCGAATCGTCCACCCTGTCAATGGCAGCCATCGGCGCAAAACGGCTGCCGGACCACAGGCCGTGGCCGGAAATCTTGACAAAGCCGGCGCGGAAGAGGCGTGCGGACAACTCCTTGGGCACGCGCGGGGTGGCACCGAAAATGGCGGTCAGCATCAGGTTGATGGGATCCTGGGTGGAGACGCTGGCGGCTTCCTCAAAATCAGCGATTTTCTCATTGGCCGGTTCCACATGGCTGACCCTGCCAACCTCGTGTCCCTCCGAGTCGATAACCAACATGCCTTTGACGACGTGGTCGTAAGTGATCATTGCGACATCCTCCTTGAGCCCTTACCTGAACTATATAACCGCCCCGTGAAAAGTATCTGCAAAGTTCGTTCCTATTACGCAACGTCGGGAACAGGCGTTCACCGGCCCGCGGGCCCGGCCCCCTCGGGCGTGTCGCGGACTTGTCCAAATAATCTGTTGAGAATATGATCTTCTGTACAACGTATTGAAAAAAGGGAGGCCGGCATGGAAATCGGTGCGTACAGTTTTGGTGACACCCCGCTGAATCCGGACGGGACGCCGGGGTCCACGACTGAGGGGGTCCGGAACCTGTTTGAGGCCATCGTCCACGCGGACCGGGCGGGCCTGGACTACTTTGGCGTGGGCGAGCACCACACCGTGTCCATGCCGGCCTCCTCGCCCGGCACCGTGGTGGCGGCTGCGGCCGCAGCCACCTCGCACATCGTGCTGGGCAGCGCGGCGAGCATCATCAGCACCGATGACCCTGTCCGCGTCTTCCAGCAGTTCGCCACCGCCGACGCAATTTCCGGCGGCGGGCGGATCGAAATCACGGCCGGCCGCGGCTCGTCCGTGGAAACCTTCCCGTTGTTTGGCTACGAGCTGCGTGACTATGACCAGCTGTATTCGGAGAAGCTGGAGCTGCTCATGGCGCTGAACAATGCCGGGAGTGAAAACGTCAGCTGGAGCGGCACCGTGCGCCCGGCGATCGGGAACCTCGCCGTCGTCCCACGCCCCGTGCGGGGCAGCCTGCCGCTCTGGATCGCCACCGGCGGCAGCCCGGCGTCGTCCGCCCGGGCGGGGCGCCTGGGACTGCCCGTTTCCTATGGGATCATCGGCGGCGCGCCGCACCGGTTTGCCCCGCTGGCTGAGCTTTACCGGAAGGCGGCCGCCCAGGCGGGGCAGGCCGCCGACGGCCTGAAGGTGTCCGTGGCGGCGCTGGGGCTGGTGGCTCCGAGCAAAAAGGAGGCGCTGGAGCGTTTCTATCCGGGCTGGTACAACCTCAATGTGGAAATGGGCCGGCTGCGCGGCTGGCCGGCGCCGGACCGGGGTGCGTTCCTGGCCCAGGCCGACGCCCCCGGCGCCTACTACGTGGGCGGCCCGGACGAGGTGGCGGAACGGATCGTGCACCTGCACGGCTACCTGGGCCACATGCGCCATTTCCTGCAGATGGACATCGGCGGGCTGCCGCACGCGCACCTGTTGGAATCGATCACGCTGCTGGCCACCGAGGTCAAGCCGCGCGTGCAGCGCCTGCTCGCCAAAAAATAGCCCCGCGCCGGTGGCCGGCAGGGGTCAGGCGAAGGCGCTTTGGCCGGTGATGTCGCGTCCGATCAACAGCGTCTGGACGCTTTCGGTCCCTTCGTAGGTGTGGATGGATTCGATGTCCATGAGGTGGCGGACCACGTGGTTCTCCAGCAGGATCCCGTTGCCGCCGAGCATGTCGCGGGCCATGGCGGCGAGCTGGCGGGCCTTGCGGGTGTTGTTGTACTTGGCCATGGACGCCTGCGTGGGCCGCAGCGTGCCGGCGGCATCCAGGGTGGCGGCCTGCACGCACATGAGCTGCATGCCGGTCAGCTCGGCCAGCATCTGGGTGAGCCGTTCCTGCACCAGCTGGAACCTGGCCAGCGGCTTGCCGAACTGGATACGTTGGTTCGCGTAGCTCAGGGCGGCCTCATAGACGGCCGTGGCATGTCCCAGCGCGGACCACGCCACGCCCAGCCGCGTGGCCACGAGCACCTTGGAGGTGTCCTTGAAGGTGTGGCTTCCGGGCAGGACGTTCGACGCCGGGATCCTCACCCCGTTCAGCGAGATGCGCGCCTGGAAGATGGCCCGCAGCGAGCCCTTGCCCGTGATGGTTTCGGCCTCGTAGCCGGGCGTGTCCTGCTCCACCAGGAAGCCGCGCACGCCGCCGTCGTCGTCCGCCCCGGCATCCGCCACGCGGGCCCAGACCACGGTCACGCCGCCCACGGAGCCGTTGCCGATCCACTTCTTTTCGCCGTCGAGCACCCATTCGTCCCCGTCCCGGCGTGCGCTGGTTGTCAGCCCCACGGAATCGGAGCCGTGGTCGGGTTCGGTCAGGGCGAAGGCGCCGTATTCCTCGCCGCGGGCCAGCGGGCCCAGCCAGCGCTCCTTTTGCGCGTCGGAGCCGAAGTAGGCGATGGACCTCATGGCCAGCCCGCCCTGGACGGCCACGACGGTGCCCAGGGAGCCGTCGATGCGTGAAATCTCCATGTTCACGAGCCCGGCGGCCATAGGTGACATCGTTTCCAACCCCGGCACCTCCAGGCCGTCCGCCAGCAGGTTCAGCTCGCCCATGCGCCTGACCAGGTGCAGCGGGTAGTCGGCACGGTCCCAGTAGTCGTTGATCTGCGGCAGCGCCTCGGCGGCCAGGCTGCGGGCGCGGTCCCACACCTTCCGGTCCTCGGGGCTCAGCTGCGCGAACGCGTCAAAATAGTCGGTGTCGAGGGGTTCGCTGACGTCGTAGTCGGGCATGGGGCATCCTTGGCGGGTAGGTTTATTGGCTGCCGCCAGTCTGTCGTGAAACTCAGTCCCACGTCAAGTGAAACTGGGTATCAGGTGGTGCCGTCGAGTGCCCTCCGCACCGCAGCCGTGATGTCCGCCGGCGGTGTCGACCGGGAAAACACGGCAACCACGACGTCGTCCGCGGCCCGGGACGCCCCGCCCGCCCGGGTGACGCCCGCGTGTCCCCTTACGGCCTGTCCAGCACCTTTCGGGGCACCGCCTGCCGCGGCACCGCCTGCCGGGGCACCGCCCCGGGCGGGTTCCGCCGGGCCGTCGAGGACCCCGAAAAGCCGGCGGACGTCGTCGAGCGCCGCACGCATCTGTGCCCCGGTCACCGGCCGGGCACCGCGCATGAATTCGCGCAGCAGGTAGTTGTGCGTGGCGATGACGGCCGCGGCGAAGCGGACCGGGACCAGCGGGTCGAGGGCCGGCAGGGCGCCGCGCAGGTACGCATCGAAGAGCTTTTCATAACGGAACACCGTGACCAGTTCCTTGTCGCGCAAGGCCGGGTGCGCGTTGACCACGGCATAGCGCAGCCCGGCCGGCGCGTCCTCCGCCGCGAAGTGGGCAAAAACCTGCTCGGCGGCCTCGCACACGGCCAGCCACGGGTCCTCGTGCGGGCGGGCCAGGAACCCGCGCAGCAGCTCCAGCAGGGCGGCGTGGTCGGCAAACACCACATCCTCCTTGGAACCGAACTGCCGGAAGAAGGTGCTGCGCGAAATGCCGCAGGCGGCGGCAATCTGGTCCACGCTGGTCGCGTCAAAGCCGTGCCCGGCGAACAATTCCAGGGCGGTGCGGGCCACGGCCAACGGGAACGGGGCCGGCTCTGCGGGTGCGTGCATGCCTTCCACCTTAGCGCCCGCACCGCCCTTGACACCCGCCCCGGCAGCTGCACACCATGGCATCAGCCGAAGCACCCTTTGTGGAGGAGCCCGTCATGGAACATGGTCCAGGTCTCGCCGGAACGCCGGCACCCACCCCGGTGCAGCTGGCGGCACTGCGCCCCCATGTCGTCGAACTGCAGGACGGCAAGTTTGCCACCACCGCCGAACTGAACACCACGCCGGCGGACGTCGACGCCATCTTCGCCACCCACCTCCCGGCCTTTGTGCAGGCCCGCGGCGGGGGAGGGGTGCCGGTGGTTTTTTGGGCACACGGAGGGCTGGTGGATGAACGCAAGGCGCTGGCCCAGGCCCTGCACGACATCCCCTGGTGGCTGGCCAACGGCATTTACCCCGTCCATTTTGTGTGGCACACCGGTTTCTGGGAAACCCTGGGCGAACTGCTGGCACAGCACTATGCGGAACTTGACGCGGCCGCGCCGCTGGCTGGCCGTCATCGGGCGGCGGTGCCCGTGGTTGCCGGCACCGTGCCGGCGCCCCTGCCCGGCCCCGCGCCCGCCGGGCCGGGCGCGGTCTCCGATGCCGCGGACACCGACGTTACCGACGGGCTCATCGAGGACCTGCTGCGGTTTATCGGCGGGCCGGAGGTGTGGGCGGCCATGAAGGACAGTGCACGCCTCGCCTCGGAACCCGGGGGCGGCGCCGCCTACGTGGCGGATGCGCTCCGGGCCTACGTGGCGGCGCATCCGGGACAGGTGTCCGTCCACGCCGCCGGTTTCAGCGCGGGGGCCAACTTCCAGCGGTACTTCGTGCCCGCCGTCGTCCGGGACGGGACGGCCGGCGTCAAAAGCTGCAACCTGCTGGTGCCCGCCCTGCGCACCGCGTCCTTCAAGGAGGGACTGGAACCGTTGTTGGGCACGGGCATCCAACGGCTGGCGCTGTTCGGGATGCACCAGGACCTGGCGCTCGCGGACAACACCTTCGGCATCTACCACAAGTCGCTGCTCTACCTGGTCCGGGCCGCACTGGATTCCACGCCCGGCACCCCGATCCTGGGCCTGCAACAGTGCATCAACGAGGACCCGGGGCTGGCTGCGCTGTTCAAGGAAGCGCCTGCCGCCGGGGTCGCGGAGGCCGTGTGGTCGGTCGCGGCCGGCGGTCCGCTCGATGCGCGCAGCACCGCCACCACGCACACCGCGTTCGACAACGACGCCCCCACCATGGACAGCGTGGCCCGCCGGATCCTGGGCCGGGACAGCATCGTCTCCTACGGTGCCACGCAGCACCGCGGGGTCCTGCGGGCCGCCGCGCAGTCGGCCCCCTAACGCCCAGGCTGCACCGCAGCGCCCGGGCTGCACCGCTATGCCCCAGGGCCCCGCGCGGCGTCGGGGACTGACGCCGTTCCCGGGCCAGACATTCCCGGCTCAGTGGGTCAGGAAAAGCCGGTCAGGCGAAGCCGGGGAGCATGGGCGCATCGGTGAACAGCTCTGCGGCGTCGTCCGGGGCGGCTTCAAGGATGAAACTTTCCACCGGAGGCTCGCCCAGGGCAACGAGGAGCTCGTTGATGGAGGTTTGGCCCTCCAGCACCTCGGGAATTTCACTGTCCATCAAGCAAGCCTATGGTTCCGTGCCGCGCTGCCGTGCCGGGACACGCCCGGGGCCGGCGCGTAGTGCCGGCAGTGCCTGGGGGAACGGAAACTTTTCCCGGCCCGGAAGCGTAAAAACCCTTGACGACCCTAAAAACTGAATGTAGTCTCATTGAAAATGAACCAAGGTTCATTTTCAATGAAAACCAATTCAGTGAGGCATTCATGAGTCCCGCACCATCCACCCGCCTGGACGATCCTGCCAAGGCAGCCACCGCAGCCAGGGCCTCCCTGCGCAAGCGGCAACTGCTCAGTGCGGCGGCCCGGCTGATGGAACGCGATGGCGCCGACGCCGTGTCCATGCAGGCACTTGCCGAAGAGGCATCCGTCAGCGTTGGGCTGATCTACCGCTACTTTGGCAACAAGGAAGACCTCCTGCTGGCCGTCATCGTGGAAGTGCTGGATGCCTTCGAGGTGCAGGTGCCCGCGGCCATCGAGGCGGCCGGGACAGATCCCGTGGAGCGGATCGCGGCCGGATTCGCCGCCTACTGCACCGTCATCAACGACCACCGCGATGCGGCCGTGCTGTCCTACCGGGAATCCAAGTCCCTGGGTGCCGAAGGCCGGGACAAGATCAAGGACATGGAAGTGAGCACCGTGGCACCGCTCCAGCAGGCCGTCGTGGACGCGATCCGCGCCGGGTGGCTGGTGCGCGTCGACGCCGAACTTTTTGCCTACAACCTGCTGCTGCTGGCCCATGCCTGGGCGCTGAAGCGCTGGTACTTCGAACGCAGCTTTGACTTTGAAACGTACGTCCGGAAGCAAACGGCGGTGGCGCTGGGCGCCGTCGTGGCTGCCGAACACCGCGAAAGCTATTCCCATCTTTTGGACCTGAGCTAAGGAAAGAGTTCCCCGTGACCAACTTTGAAGACATCATCTATGAAGTCGACGGCCCCACCGCCGTCATCACCATCAACCGCCCCGAGCGCTTCAACGCCTTCCGCGGCCGCACGGTCGATGAACTCATCAAGGCCTTCCGTGCCGCCTGGGCCGACCGCTCCGTCCAGGCCGTCATCCTCACGGGCTCCGGCGAAAAGGCCTTCTGCACCGGCGGAGACGTCAAGCAGCGTGCCGAGACCGGCGACTACGGCCCCACGGAATCGGGCATGTTTGAAATCGGCAACCTGCACAAGCTCATCCGCGACATCCCCAAGCCCGTCATCGCCGCCGTCAATGGCATCGCGGTGGGCGGCGGCCACGTGCTGCACGTGCTGTGCGACCTCACGATCGCCGCCGACACCGCCCGGTTCGGCCAGGCCGGCCCCCGGGTCGGCTCCTTCGACGCCGGCTTCGGCTCGGCCTACCTGGCCCGCGTGGTGGGGGAGAAGCGCGCCCGAGAGATCTGGTACCTGTGCCGCCAGTACGACGCCGTCACGGCCGAACGCTGGGGCCTGGTCAATGCGGTGGTCCCTGCGGCGGAGCTTCTGGCCGAGGCCAAGGCCTGGGCTGCGGAGATCGCCGCGAAGAGCCCCACCGCCATCCGCTTCCTGAAGCAGTCGTTCAACGCCGACACGGACCACCAGGCCGGCCTCAGCAACCTGGCGATGTCAGCCCTTGACCTGTTCACCGCCTCGCCCGAAGGCCTGGAAGGGGCTGCAGCCTTCGCCGAAAAGCGCCAGCCCGACTTCAACAGCCGCGTCCTCACCCACTGACGGCACCAAGGAAGACATCATGGACTTCACACTCAGCGAAACGCAGAAGCAGTATGTCAAGGAAGCCCGCCTGGTGGCCGAGATGATCGCGCCAGGCTACAAGCAGCGCGAAATCGACCGCGGCATCGACCCCGGGCTGCGCCGCGAAATCGGCGCCCGCGGGCTCATCGCCCCCGAGCTGCCCGTGGACCTGGGCGGCCGCGGCGAGCCCCGGCTGACCTCGGGGCTCATCACCGAGGAAATCGCGCGCGGCGACTTCAACGTCGCCTACCTCCAGGTGGTCGGCT
Source organism: Arthrobacter sp. SDTb3-6 (assembly GCF_013376095.1). GTDB lineage: Bacteria > Actinomycetota > Actinomycetes > Actinomycetales > Micrococcaceae > Specibacter. The sequence continues at coordinate 25,264 of NZ_JAAMFN010000037.1, forward strand.
CCCTCGTGGGCCAAATCCTGGTCCGGAGCGCCACGCCCGCCGTGGCGGCCACCTGGGTGCCCCGTATTGCCAGCGGCGAGGACATCGTGGCGATCGGCCTGTCCGAGCCCGGCGCCGGCTCCGACGCCGGCAACCCTTCCCTGACTGCGCGACGCGGGCGTGGCGGCTGGGTCCTGAACGGGACCAAGTCCATGTCCTTCGCCCAGCAGTGCGGCGCCGCCGTGGTGTTTGCCAAAACCGACCCGGACGCCGGGCGGGGGCGTGGCATCAGCGCGTTCCTCGTTGACCGGTCCGGGGACGGCCTGCAGGTTGAGGGTGTCAGCGACATGGGCACCCGGGCCGTCACGCGCGGCTTTGTGCACTTCACCGACGCCTGGATCCCGGAGGAAAACCTGGTCGGGCCCGAGGGCGCCGGATTCACCCAGGTCATGCAGGGCTTTGACTTCAGCCGGGCACTGATCGGCCTGCAGTGCATCGGCGCGGCCGCCGTCACGGTCGAGGAAACCTGGGCACACGTGTCCGCCCGCCAGGCCTTCGACCAGCCGCTGAGCAAATTCCAGGGCGTCTCCTTCCCCTTGGCCGAAAGCGAAACCCTGCTCACCGCCGCACGGCTGCTGTGCCACCAGACGCTGTGGCTGAAGGACGAAGGCCTGCCGCACACCGCCCAGGCCGCCATGAGCAAGTGGTGGGCACCCAAAACCGCCTACGACGTCATCAACTCCTGCCTGCTGCTGCATGGCCAGTTCGGCTACATGACGGACAATCCGATTGAGCAGCGCATGCGCGACGTCCTGGGCCTGCAAATCGGTGACGGCACGGCGCAAATCATGAAGCTGATCATCGCCCGCCAGTCCGTCGGCCGCGAATTCGCACCCTGAGAAACGCCATAACACCCCTGAGACCCATCAAGAGCAACGGAGCACCAACCATGGGAACGCTTGAAAACAAAATTGCCATCGTCACCGGTGCCGGCAGCGGGATCGGCCGGGGCATCGCCGAAAAGCTGGCTGCCGAAGGCGCCACCGTCGTCGTCGGGGACATCAACGAGGCGGCCGCCAAGGAAACCGCCCACGCCCTCGGTAACGGCTCGGTCGGCGTGGCGGCGGACGTCACCGACCGCGACTCCGTGGATGGGTTCGTCCGCGGCGTCGTGGCCGAGTTTGGGCGGATCGACGTGCTCGTCAACAACGCAGGCTGGGACAAGGTGGAACCCTTCCTGGACAGCAAGGTTGCCGACTGGGACCGGGTCATCGCCATCAACCTCTACGGGACCCTGCACTGCAGCCAGGCCGTGCTCGCCGTCATGGCCGGGCAAGGGCACGGCGCCGTGGTCAACATCGGCTCCGACGCCGGACGGGTCGGTTCCTCCGGGGAGGCCGTCTACTCGGCGGCCAAGGGCGGCATCGTCGCCTTCACCAAGACCGCGGCCCGCGAAATGGCCCGCCACAACATCACCGTGAACTGCGTCTGCCCCGGGCCCGCCGACACCCCGCTCTTCGCCGCGATCAGCGCCGAAAACCCGAAACTGCGCACGGCCCTGGAACGCGCCATCCCGATGCGCAGGCTGGCTGAGCCGTCCGACCTGGCCAACGCCGTCGCCTTTTTCGCCTCCGACGAATCGGCCTACATCACCGGCCAGACGCTGTCCGTCAGCGGCGGCCTGACCATGAGCTGACGTGCGTCCGCGAAGCCCAGCCATCCCCCACCGACGAGCACAAAAGGTTGCACAATGACTTTTGAGACCATTTTCAACCCGGGCCTTGCACAGCACTACGCAGAAGCCGGCCTCTGGCAGAACAAGACGCTGGCCGACTTTCTCGACGAGGCGGCCACGGCCACCCCGGACAAAACGGCCAGCGTCGACTCCCGCGGCAGCACCACCTATGGGGAGCTGAAGCAGCAGGTGGACAGGTGCGCGCTGGGACTGCTGGAACTCGGCGTTGGGCCCGGGGACGTGGTCTCCATCCAGCTTCCCAACTGGCGCGAATGGCTCGTGGCGCACTACGCCGCGGTCCGGATCGGGGCCGTCACGAACCCCCTGATCCCCGTCTACCGGGACCGCGAGATCGGCTTCATGATGGGCCGCGCCGGAGCCAGGGTGGCCATCGTTCCAGCCACCTTCCGCAACTACGACTATCCCGCCATGATCGCGCGGCTGCGGCCGGAACTGCCCACCCTCGAGCACGTGCTGGTGGTCGACGCCGGTCCCGGGCCGGCCCAGGGCTTCACCAGCTGGGAAGACTTCATGGCAACGCCGTGGGAAGAACGCCGCGACCCCGCCGGGCTGGCAGCGCTCCGCCCGGACCCCAACAGCGTTTCGCTGCTGATCTTCACCTCCGGCACCACCGGCGAGCCCAAGGGCGTCATGCACACCCACAACACGCTCGTCGCCGGCAGCATGCCGTGGCCGGACAAGCTGGGCATGGACAACTCCGCCGTCATCCACATGGCCTCCACCTTCGCCCACCTCACCGGCTACCTCTACGGCGTGTCGCTGCCATTGCAGCTGGGCGCCACGGGCGTGTTCCAGGAGACCTGGAACGCGGAAACCTTCGTGGAACTGGTGGAACGCCACCGCATCGGGCACACCTCCGGAGCCACGCCCTTCCTCCACGACCTGCTCAACGCCGGCAACCTCAACCGCCACGACGTTTCCTCGCTGAAACGCTTCTGTTGCATGGGCGCCCCAATTCCCCGCGTCATGGTCCGCCAGGCGCACGGGGAACTGCCCGGCATGAGCGTCTTTGGCGGCTGGGGCCAGACCGAATGCGGGCTCGTCACCATGGGTCACCCCGCCGACCCGCTGGAAAAGATCTTCACCAGCGACGGACGCCCCTTGGCCGGCATGCAGATCCGCATCGTGGACCTCGACGGCGTGGAGCTGCCGGCGGACACCGACGGCAGGCTGCAGATCCAGGGGCCCTTCCTGTTCCAGGGCTACCTGGGCCGCCTCGAGGAGACCCGCGCGCTCCTGGACGGCGACTGGTTCGACACCGGCGACCTCGGAAGCATCGACGCGGACGGCTACCTGCGCATTGCCGGGCGCACCAAGGACGTCATCATCCGCGGCGGCGAAAACATCCCCGTCGCCTACGTTGAAAACGTGCTCTACGAACACCCCCTCGTCGAAGAGGTGGCCGTTGTGGCCATCCCGCACCCGCGCCTGCAGGAGATGGCCTGCGCCGCCGTCGTCCTCAGGGAAGGTGCCGGCCTGACCTTTTCCGACCTGCAGCAGTTCCTCACGGACAAGGGCGTCGCCAAGCCCTATTGGCCCGAACGCCTGGAAATCCTGGGCGAGCTGCCCCGCACCCCGTCCGGAAAAATCCAAAAATTCCACCTGCGCGACCGTTTCGCCAGCCCCCTCCCCACCACTGAAGGAATCCGATGAACGCCATGACCACCGCCACGGAGACCGCCAAGCGCTCCGACGTCTTGAACCTTGATGCCTTGTTTTCTGCCGATGAGTTGGCGTTGCGGGGGAGGGTGCGTGAGTTTGTGGATGGGCGGATCCGGCCGAACATTGCCGGGTGGTTTGAGGATGCGCATTTTCCGGTGGGGATCGCGCGGGAGATGGGTGCGCTGGGTCTGTTGGGCATGCATTTGAAGGGGTATGGGTGTCCTGGCCGGTCGGCGGTGGAGTACGGGATTGCGGCGATGGAGTTGGAGGCGGGGGATTCGGGGTTGCGGACCTTTGTGAGTGTGCAGGGGTCGTTGGCGATGTCCGCGATCCATAAGTGGGGTTCGGAGGAGCAGAAGAACGCGTGGCTGCCGGGGATGGCGAAGGGCAGGGTCATTGGTTGTTTTGGTTTGACGGAGCCGACGGCGGGTTCGGACCCGTCCTCGATGGCGACGCGTGCGGTGCGGGACGGGGACGGCTGGGTGTTGTCGGGGGCGAAGCGGTGGATCGGGTTGGCCTCGATCGCGCAGATCGCGGTGATTTGGGCGATGACGGATGAGGGTGTGCGGGGTTTTTTGGTACCCACGGACACGCCCGGGTTCACGGCGAGACCGATTGAGCCGAAGTTGTCGATGCGGGCCTCGATCCAGTGCGACATTGAGCTGGCGGATGTCCGGTTGCCGGCGGATGCGCTGCTGCCGGGGGCGAGGGGGTTGCGGGGGCCGTTTTCCTGCCTGAACGAGGCCCGCTACGGGATTATTTGGGGTGCGATGGGTGCGGCACGGGATTCCTATGAGGCGGCGTTGGCGTATTCGTTGGAGCGCCTGCAGTTCGACAAGCCGTTGGCGGCGTACCAGATCACGCAGGAGAAGCTGGTCAACATGTTGCTGGAGATCCAAAAGGGGGTGTTGCTGGCAATCCATACGGGGCGGATGAAGGATGCCGGGACGTTGGAGCCGGTGCAGATTTCGGTGGGGAAGTTGAACAATTGCCGGGAAGCAATCCAGATTTGCCGTGATGCCCGGGCCATCCTGGGCGGCAACGGGATCACCTTGGATTATTCGCCATTGCGGCATGCGAACAACCTGGAATCGGTGCGCACCTATGAGGGCACCGACGAGGTCCATACGTTGATCCTGGGCAGCCACATCACCGGCATCCCGGCCTTCCGTTAGGAGCACGATGAGTTACGAGACGATCCTGACCGGGGTCCGGGACGGGCTGGGGACCATCACGATCAACCGGCCCGCGGCCCGCAACGCGTTGAACTGGACGGTCCTGGAGGAGATTGCCGAGGTCCTGGCCGCATGGCGGGAGGACCCGGAGGTGGGCGTGGTGGTGTTCACCGGTGCCGGGGAGAAGGCGTTCGTGGCCGGGGCGGACATCAACCAGCTGGCCGGGTACACCATGGCGGACGGGCTGTCCGGGGCCATGGCCGGGCTTTATGACACGGTGGAGGCGTACGAGAAGCCGACCATCGCGGCGATCAACGGGTTTGCCCTGGGCGGGGGGAACGAGCTGGCGATGTCCTGCGACATCCGCATCGCGGCGGACACGGCCCGGTTCGGGCTGCCGGAGACGAACCTGGGCGTGTTGCCCGGGGCCGGGGGCACGCAGCGGCTCTCCCGGCTCGTGGGCAAGGGCCGTGCGGTGGAGCTGATCCTCACGGGGCGCATCTTTGATGCCGGGGAGGCGTTGCGGATCGGGCTCGTGACGGAGGTGACGGCGCCGGAGGGGCTGCGGGCCGCGGTGGAACGCACGGCCGGGCTGATCCTGGCCAAGGGGCCGCTGGCCGTGCGGCTGGGCAAGCTCGTGATCACCAACGGTGCCGAGACGGACCTGCGCACCGGGCTGCTGCTCGAGCGCCTGGCCCAATCCCTGCTCTACACCAGCAACGACAAGCGCGAGGGCGCCGCCGCGTTCCTGGAAAAGCGCCCGGCCCGCTTCGAAGGGAACTAAGGCATGGACATCAAGAACATCCTTGTCGTGGGATCCGGCGCGATGGGCTCCCAGATCGGCCTGGTCGCCGCGCTGGGCGGATGCACCACCACCGTCCAGGACATCTCGGCGGAATCCCTCGCCGCGGCCCGCGAGCAGCTGTCCGGGCGCGTGGACAGCTCGGTGGCGAAGGGCCGGCTGCCCCGCGGGGACGCCGATGCCGCCCTGGCCAGGCTCTCCTTCACCACCTCGCTGGAGGAAGGCGCCGCCAACGCCGACCTGGTCATTGAAGCGGCCACGGAAAAGCTGGACATCAAGCGTTCCATCTTCGCGGCCCTCGATCAGGCCACGCCGGCCCATGCGATCCTGGCCACGAACTCCTCCACGCTGGGCTCCTCGAAGGTCGCCGATGCCACGGGCCGGCCGGGAAAGGTGTGCAACATGCATTTCTTCAACCCGGCCCTGGTCATGAAGTGCGTGGAGGTCGTCCGCCACCCGGGCACCTCCCAGGACACGGTGGACACCGTCATGGCACTGGCCCGCAGCCTGGGCAAGGCGCCGGTGCTGATCAACAAGGAAGTCCCCGGCTTCGTCGCCAACCGGCTCATGGGCGCCATCCGCGACGAGGCGCTGCGGCTCTACGCCGACGGCGTGGCCGGGTTTGAGGACATCGACACGGCCGCGAAGACCGCGCTTGGCCACCCCATGGGACCCTTTGAACTCATGGACCTCGTCGGCCTGGACGTCAGCTACCTCATCCGCCAGGCCACCCACGCCGAAACCGGCGACCCCGCAGACCTGCCCCACCCCGCCCTGGCCGCACTCTACGAAGAAGGCCGCTACGGCCGCAAAACCGGAAAAGGCTGGTACAGCTATGACCATTGAGGACCAGTTCACGGCAGCCCTGGCCAAGGGGCTGACGGACGCCCGGGATACGGATCCCTACCTGCTGATGGGCAAACTCAGCGACGCCGACCGCGCCGTCATGCTCAGGGTCCGCGGTTTCGTCAACGACCGGGTGCTGCCGGTCATCAACGGCTACTGGGAACGGGCTGAATTTCCCTTTGAACTGCTGGACCCGCTGTCCCGGCTCGGCATCATCGGTTCCACCATCCGGGGCTACGGCTGCCCCGGGCTCAGCAGGCTGGGTGCCGGCATGGCCACGGTGGAGATGTCCCGCGGCGACGGCTCCATGAACACGTTCATCGGCGTCCAGTCGAACCTGTCCATGGGGACCATCAACATGCTTGGCAGTGAGGAACAAAAGCAGCGTTGGCTCCCGCGCATGGCCGCATTGGAGCTCATCGGTGCCTTCGCCCTGACCGAACCGGGCCACGGATCCGACTCGGTGGGCCTGGAGACCACCGCCCGCCGCGACGGCGGCCACTGGGTGCTCAAGGGCCGCAAACGGTGGATCGGCAACGCCAGCCACGCCGACGTCGTCGTCATCTGGGCCCGCGACGAGGCCGACGCCAAGGTCAAGGCCTTCGTCATGGAGAAGAACGACGACGGCACGTACCCGGACGGGTACCAAACCGCCGTGATCACCGGCAAGGTGGGCAAGCGGGCCATCCTCCAGCCGGACATCGCCCTGGACGGGCTGCGCATCCCGGAGGCGAACCGGCTCCCCAACGCCAACTCATTCCGGGATGCCTCCGCCGTGCTCGCCTCGACGCGCGGCGGGGCGTCCTGGGAATGCCTGGGCCACGCCATCGCCGCCTACGAGGCCGCCGTCACCTATGCCGGCGTGCGGGAGCAGTTCGGCCGGCCGATTGCCAGCTACCAGCTGGTCCAGCACAAGCTGGCCAACATGCTGGCCGAGCTCACCGCCATCCAGCTCATGTGCTTCCGCATGGCCGAGCTGCAGGAGGCGGGGGAGTGGACCGGGACCATGGCTTCCATCGCCAAGATGCACGGTGCGCAGAAGGCCCGGTGGATCTGCCAGGAAGCGCGCGACATCCTTGGCGGCAACGGGCTGCTGCTGGACTTCCACGTCTCACGGCACCTGACGGACATGGAGGTGGTGCACACCTACGAAGGCACCGATTCGATCCAGTCCCTGCTGATCGGCCGCGCCATCACCGGAATCCCGGCGTTCAAGTGACCGTCCCGGTGGGGGAACCCGCCGTCCCTGACCAACGCCCGGTTGCTTCCGGGGCGTTTATGCCGAACGCTCCCGCGCCATCGGCCGGGACCCCTGCTCCCCGTGTGCTCGTCATTGGCGCCGGCGGGATCGGCGCCGAGGTGTGCCGCGGGCTGGCGGCATCCGGTGCCGGCCTGTTCTTCACCTACCACGCCAACCGTGAAGCCGCCGCGGGGCTTGCGGCCGGGCTGCCGGGTGCCGGATGCGCCCGCCTGGATGCCACGGACCCAGACGCCGTCGCCGAAGTGGTGGCGCAGGCAGCCGCGGCGCTGGGCGGGATCGACGTCCTGGTGGTCACCGCCGGCCACCGGCACGGGCTGGAAACCTTTGAACGCACGACGCCGGCAGGCACCGGCGCGGTCCTCGCCACGGAGTTGGGCGGACCCATGAACGCCGTGCGCGCCGTGCTGCCGTCCATGCAGGCCGCAGGCTTTGGCCGGATTGTCCTGGTGGGTTCCGACAGCGGCAAGACAGGCTCGTTTGGCGATGCCGCGTCGTCGGCGGCACGCGGCGGCCTCATCGCCTTCGCAAAGTCAATCGCGCGGGAAACCGCGGCCGCCGACATCACCATCAACGTGGTTTGCCCCGGCCCCACCGACACGGAACTGCTGGCCGGGCTGACCTCCGCCGACGGCCTCACCGGGAAGGTCATGAACGCCATCGTGCGGGCGGTGCCCAAGCGCCGCACGGGCACCGCGGCCGAGGTCGCCGCCGCCGTCGCGTTTCTGGCCGGTGCGGGGGCCGGCTTCATTACCGGCCAGGCTGTCAGCGTCAGCGGCGGCCTGGCGATGCAGTAGGGGATGGGACATGGGCATTGACAGTGGCCTTGCCGGCCGGCAGTTGGGTTCCGTCCGCCGCAGCTGGGATGCGGGCACGGCCATTTTGTATGCCCTCGGGGTCGGTGCGGGCGCCCTTCCAGGCCACGGAGAATTGGCCTTCACCACCGAAAACAGCGCCGGCACCCCCTTCCAGGTGCTGCCCACCTATGCCTCGGTGCTGGGCTTCCCGGCGCTGGCCCTGACCGGGAACGGCGCCGGGGGTGCGGCGGACATCTTCGGCGGGTTCCCGCCGTCGTCCATCCTGCACGGGGGACAACGGCTCGCGGTGCATGCACCGCTTCCGGTGGAGGGTGCGGCCGATGTCAGCGCGGTGGTGGCCGACGTTCACGATGCCGGCGGGCACGCGCTCGTCACGGTTGCCACCGAGGCAACGGACGTGCGGGATGGGCGCCTGCTGGCCGGCAGCCGCGCCATCTTCCTGGTCCGCGGGGCCGGCGGTTTTGGCGGTCCCCGCCCGCAGCCGGACGGGTGGCTGCAACCGCGGCGGGCGCCCGACCACATGGTCGAATACGTCACCAGCCCCGCCCAGGGGCTGCTGTACCGGCTCAGCGGTGACCGGAACCGGCTGCACTCGGACCCGGCCGCCGCGCGGGAGGCCGGCTTCGACGGTCCCATCCTGCAGGGGCTGTGCACATGGGGCTTTGCCGGCCGGGCACTCCTGCACGCCGTTTGTGGTGGCAACGCAGCCGGGTTTGGCGCCATGGCGGCCCGCTTCACGAGCCCGGTCATGCCGGGCGAATGCCTGGCCGTGAGGCTCTGGGATTGCGGCACCGACACGAAGTTCCAGGTGCTTGTTGGGGACCGTGTGGTCATGGACCGCGGCCTGTTCACCCGAAACAGCGCCAACGGCACCGGCTCCGCCGACGGGTGAGGCGTCTCCCGCCGGCCGGGTCAGCCGGTGAAGCTGACGTCCGCCGTCGGGGTGACTGCGGCGGTGCGGCCCGGCGCCTCCTGGTATTGCCAGTAGAGGTTGGTGTGCGCGATGACTGCCTTCGGCGGCGGGGCACCCCAGGCGCTTTGGTCCTCGGTGGTGTGGGCGTCGCCCACCAGCGTGACGTCATATCCGCGCGTAAAGGCGCCGTGGATGGTGGACCGGATGCAGGCATCGGTCTGCGCGCCGGCCACCACGAGCCGGCCCACGCCGGCCCTGGCCAGCACCGCCTCCAGGTCCGTGCCTTCAAAGGCGTCGCCGAAGGTCTTGTGCACCAGCGGTTCGGGTTCGCGGCGGACCAGTTCGGGGACGTACTGCCAGGCCTCGCTGCCTTCCGTGAGCTGTTCGTCGGAATGCTGGACCCAGACCACGGGCGCACCGGCCTCACGTGCCTTCCCGACAAGGGAACCGATGTTGGCGACGACGGCGTCGCGGCCGTAGGCCCCGTCCACCACGCCGTTCTGGACGTCGATGACGACCAAGGCGGTATGGGGGCGTTCCTGAAGCGTTGTCATGGCGCTTGTCCTTGCTGGTCGAAGGGGTGTTTCTTCCGCCATCAAGCCTAGTACCGAGCAGTGACGTGCACCACAGACCGTGGAGGGTGGCTGGCAGAACCGGACGCCTCAGGGACGGGCGGTGGGCCACGTCAGATGCAGGAGAGCAGGCCCTCCAAGGGCGCCGGCACCCTGTCCAGGGCCAGGCCGTTGGCCAGGTGCCGGCCGTAGTTGATCTTGCGGCCGCCCTGGGTGCCCATGAAGCGCCGCAGCTGCCGATCGACGGGCCGGCCGCGCTGCGCCGGCTGGTTCTGGAACAGCCGCCAGGAGCGCAGGTCACCATGGTCCGCGACAACCTGTTCGACGGCTGCCGGGCCCAAGGCGCGGATCAACTCGTCCTCGAGGTCGGCGACGCACACGAAAAAACCCAGCTTCTCCAAGGCGCCCCGGCCCGGGCAGGGGCCCAGCCCCGCGCGTTCCAATCCGCGCATGAAATAGCGCTCCTCGCCCGCGTCACAGAGGCCCGCCAGCTCAAGTCCCAGCCCGCCGGGCCCGAGCAGTTCCACGTACCTGGCAATGTTCGTCGCGCCTCCCATGGGCACCGTGGCGACACCGCCGGCGTCGAGCTTGACGCCCTTCCGTGCAGCCAGCGCCTCAACCGCGGCGGAATCGCTGGCGCCTTCCACGAGAACGGCCATGCGGATGTTTCCCACCAGGTCCCGGACAGCCGCCCCGGCCGCGGCATCGCCGGCCGCCCACCCGGCCACGGCCTGGCGGAACCGTTCCATCGTGTCCGTGGCTTCCATGGCCGGGCTTCTCCTTCCTTCCCGTGCGTGGCGCTACGGCCTGTTTGACGCGCCGGCCGGAGCTTTTGCACGACTTTACCTGCCGGCAGGTTCAGGACGTGGACTTCACCGTCCAAAAGTCGTTGGCCAGTGACGGGCTCAGCAGGTAGGCATAGGGCATGGTGGCGTACCCCGCCGTGCCCCAACCGCTGCCCCAGGAGTTGCGGATGGTGAACCGCTGGCCGGCGTCGTCGTAGCCCACCGCCACCACGCAGTGGCCGCCCAGGACGGATTCGCCCGACCCGGGCATCGGGACGACGCCCGTCGCGGCCACCTCGGGGCTTTCGAAGCTTGCGTAGACGGTGAAGCCAAACACAATCGGGTAGCCGGAGGCCAGGCAGCCTTTCAGCTGGGTCAGCGTCTGGCCGACGCGGGCGTAGACGATGGCGCGCTGCTTCCTGGCCGCCGTGTAGCAGGCCGCCTTCGGCTTGAGTGCGAACTTGGCGATGTCGTAGGGCCACAGAGATTCGTCGCAGACACCCGTTGTGGCAACCGACTTGATGCCGTCGCGGATCTGGGCGCCGGCGTCCGACTTCACCGTGCCTTCTATGACGCGCTCGTTGTAGTAGATGAACAGGCGTGACGGTGTGGACGTGTCCGGCAGGGCCTCCTTCAGGGCATCAAACTGCAGAACGCCGGCCACGCCGTTGCCGGTGCAGGACCCCAGCCGGCCCTGGTCGTAGACCGGCGGGCAGTGGGGGGTCAGGTCAACGGCGGGCGGCAGGCTTGCCTGTACGGCCGCCGGTGCCGCGAAGTGAAAGTCACGCTGGTCCGGCAGGTCGGGGATCCACCCGTACCGGGGATTGCTTCTGGCCATGGCCTGGGTGCCTCCTTGCCCGCATGCCGTGGTCCGGGGAGACCTCCAACAGCATGGTTGGAGCTGAGGTTCCTCCTGACGGTGGCGCAAGTCAAGGCACCACGGCTACTGGAACGCCCCGCGGCCAATCGGCGGAACGGAACCGGGGCAGGCTTCGCGCGGTCCCGGCCTGCGGCGCGGCTCTCGCCGCCGCAGGCATTGCGCACTAACGTAAGTGTGGACAGGCCAAGCGAAGCAGGACAACAGCCTAGGAGATGCGGCATGGACAACAATGAGGTGCGCCAGAAGATCGAGGAACTGGTCAAGTCCGAACAGGAACTGCGCGAATCTGGTCCGGAACAGGCCAGGCAGCCCGGGCACACGGCACAGCTGAGGTCCATCGAGATCCAGCTGGACCAGTGCTGGGACCTGTTGCGCCAGCGCCAGGCCCGTGTCCACGCCGGCGAAAACCCGGACGAGGCCCGGGTGCGCCCGGCCGGCGAAGTTGAGGGCTACCGCCAGTAGCCGTCGTCCACTGTCTGGCCGGGGCACCGGCGCCGCCGAACCTTGGGGTCGCCTGGATCCACGGCAGCCCGCGTCGGAAGGCATCAGCTGGACCGTCGATGCAGGTCCACCGGCACGACGGCAACGGCTTGATGCTGCGCCAAAGCAAGACGACCAGCTTTGAGGCACCCTTCCTTTGACTGTTGATTGGCAACAGCGGGGCGTTGCTGATGGACACCGGAGGTGCCGCCGATCCGGCGAGGTTTGCGCTGCGTGCCACAGTGGACTCGCTGATCACGGCATGGCCCGCCGCGCATTACCGGCCGTCGTGGCCTGTGTCCGCTTCGGGCTGCATCGCCGGCCGTCGTGTAGGACGCTTGATCAGGGAGGGCGGATTGGGACCGGTAGTGCCTGCGTCACCGGGAAGTTGGGCGAAGGTGGTTCGATTTTGCGGGTTGTGGTGCCTCGGGCACAGGGATACAGATGGAACTTCGGCCGGTAAATCTTAGCGCGGCCCGGATGCGTGCGGCCGGGGTCCCGGACGGGAGTCGCGCGCCGGTGGCAGGTGGTGTCCGTGCGGCAGGTCGGGCGCCTGGGCCGCGGCCTGCGACGGTCCGGAGGATGG
>NZ_JAAMFN010000038.1 GCF_013376095.1 Arthrobacter sp. SDTb3-6
ACCAATGTCTCCCATTTCTTCGGAATTGAACATTGATGAAGTGGGGCGAACTGAGCATGGCAATAAGGAATTGGTCGCTCTATTTGGCGAGAAAGTCTTTTCGTTTCCAAAACCTTCGACTTTGATCCAATATTTCCTAAAAACTATGACGTCATCCGAATCGGTGATTCTTGACTTCTTCGCTGGTTCTGGTTCAACGGCCCATGCGGTCATGCAGCAGAATGCTGAGGATGGTGGCAACCGACGTTTCATTCTTGTGCAGCTTCCTGAAGCCACGGACAACCCGGAATTCCCCAAAATTTCAGACATCACCCGTGAACGTGTTCGTCGTGCCGGAACCAAAATCAAGGCCGAAGTTGGGCTTACGGGACAGGACCTTGATGTCGGTTTCCGCGCATTCAAACTGGGTGCTTCGAACTTCCGCAACTGGGATGTGGAGACGGATACTTTGCTGGCCGAGGACCTCGAAGCGTTCGTGGACAACATCAATACGAATGCTGACGACGACGGCATTGTTTATGAAATCCTGCTCAAGGCCGGAATCCGGCTGGACACCGACCTGCAGAAGGTCAGCATTGCCGGCGCCGACGTCACCCTGGCCATGGACGGGCTCGTGGCCGTCAGCGCCAATCGCGCCATCACCCAGGAGTTCATCGACGGGGTGCTGGCCCTGGAACCGCCGGTCCAGCAGCTGTATTTGCTCGATTCCGGGTTCGGCGACAATGATTCGCTCAAGGTCAACGCACGCCACCAGTTTGCCGCGCGCCGTTCGGACAGTGATCCGGACAAAGACGACGCCCTGCGGACGGTATAGGCGAAACCCATGAAGATTCAGTTTGACGCGACCCAGGCGTACCAACTTTCGGCGATTTCCGCCGTCGTCGACCTCTTTGAAGGACAGCCCCTGGCCCAGGGCACCTTTGAAAGCTCTTATGTCGAAGAAGGCGCGCTCCTCACAGAATCAGGGGTGGGCAACCGCCTCGTGATCTCCGACGACCAGCTACTGATCAATCTGCAGGCTGTCCAGGCAAACGAGAACAACCGTGTATTGGCCGGCGATCGAGACTCAGAGCTGGACATGAGCCATTCGGCAGACAAGTTGCTCTCTTGGGGCAACTTCAGCGTCGAAATGGAAACCGGCACGGGTAAAACCTACGTCTACCTGCGGACCATCCACACGCTGCGGAAGAAGTACGGTTGGCGGAAATTCATCATCGTGGTGCCTTCGGTGGCCATTCGGGAAGGCGTGCTCCAGAGCCTCAAGACCATGAAGGAACACTTCGCCGAAGTCTTCGAAAATCAGTCAATGGATGCATGGGTGTACCAGTCCAAGGACATCAACAAGGTGCGCAGCTTCAACCGGGACAATGATCTGAAGGTCATGGTCATGACGTTGGATTCCTTTAAGCGGGCCGGCAACGTCCTCTACAAGGACATTGAGGGGCTGGGCCAGGGGATTGACATGATTTCCCAAACCCGGCCGATCGTCATCATGGACGAGCCGCAAAAGATGGAGAGCAAAAAGAGCAAGGCCGCCATTGCGCAACTGCAGCCGCTCTTCACCCTGCGCTATTCGGCGACACACAAGGATCGCTACAACCAGATTCACCGGCTTGACCCGGTGCGGGCATACGATCTCGGTCTCGTCAAACAGATCATGGTCCGTTCCGTGCTGGCTGACCATGACTTGAATGCAACAAACATTCTGGTCAAGAGCATCGTGGCGCTGAAATCATCTGTACAGGCGACGCTGGTCATCGACTATCAAGGTCCGAAAGGAATCACCCAAAAGCCCTTCGTGGTCTCTAAACAGCGTACTGACCTGCAGGAACTCTCCGGTGGGCTGAGCCAGTATCGCGGTTGGGTTGTGGAAGACATCAATGCTTTGGACAAGACGGTGACGTTCGCCAACGACAGAACGTTGGCGGTCGGGGAGCAACAGAGCGCGGACCGGGACGCCATCATGAAGGCCCAGGTATTCGCAACCGTTGAAAAGCATCTCAAGCATGAGGAATTCTTGAGGACCCGGCTCACTGAACCGGGGGCGCGGGTCAAGGTTCTCTCCGTGATCTTCATCGACAGGGTGGCAAATTACGCCGGACCCACCGAGGCGGGGCCAAAGATCCGGCGCTGGTTCGAGCAGTCCTATGCCCAATTGAAGGGCGAGGAACGCTTTTCGAAGCTTGAGCTGCCGGACGTCGATCTGGTGCACGGCGGCTACTTCGCCAAAAGTAAGACTGGCACCGAAAAGGACACCAGCGGTGTCACAGCCGACGACCAGGCCATCTATGACGAGATCATGCGGGACAAGACCAAGCTGCTTGATTTGGACAATCCACGCCGGTTCATCTTCAGCCACTCCGCGCTGCGCGAAGGCTGGGACAACCCGAACGTCTTTCAAATCTGCACGCTCAACGAATCAAAGTCTGAGGACCGAAAGCGGCAGGAGATCGGACGCGGCCTGCGCCTCTCCGTCAACGAATCCGGTGTCCGCAGCTTTGATCCTCAAGTCAACAGGCTCACAGTCATTGCCAACGAGCACTACGAAGACTTTGCCAAGGCGCTGCAAAGCGAAATTGAGGAGGACACCGGCGTCAAGTTTGACGGCGGACGGGTCAAGAACGACCGCGACCAGGTGGAGGTCAAGATCAAGGTGGATCTGAAGAAGGATCCGAATTTCACAAAATTGTGGCACAGCATCCGCCCACGAACGCGCTACCAGGTGGGCGTGGACAGCGAAAAGCTGGTGGCCGACGTCGTTGGCAAGGTACAGACGCAGCTTGCCGTTGCTGCCCCCAAGATCCGCTATATGGACGCCTCAGTGGACATCACTGCCGGCACCGAACAGAAGCGTGGCGGCGTGGATGCGCACTTGGCAAGCATTCCCAAGGTGTACTCGGATGTGGCACCAAAGCAGCGCATTCCCGATGTGATTGGTTATCTCCAACGTGAGACCGGACTGACGCGGGCCACCGTGGCGAAAATTGTGGTGCAGTCCGGGCGGCTGGGCCAGCTCCACATCAACCCCCAAGGGGTCTTGGACCTGTTGGCGCGCACCATCAACGACAGCAAGGCGCGGCTCATGGTCGAGGGAATCCGCTATTCCAGAATCGACCGGGAAGACCCCAACTTCGAATGGGAGCTGGACACCATCGAGGAGGGCCAGGGCCCAGTCGACAGTAAGTACCTGGAAGAGGTGGAGTTCTCCATCTACAGCCATGTGCGCTACGACTCCAAGGTGGAGCAAGACTTCGCCAAGGCGCTGGATGACATGTACGACGACGTTCTTACGTACTTGAAGCTGCCGGCCAAGTTCAAGGTTCCCACGCCCCTAGGCAGCTACAACCCCGACTGGGCCATCCTGCGCAAGGAAACCCATGAAGGACGCGAAATTGAGGTGTCGCTTGTGGCCGAGACAAAGTCTACGACCAACATCGACGAACTGCACCCGGATGAGAAGGCGAAAATCCTGTGCGGCCGCGCCCATTTCAAGGCCATCGATGTGGCGTACAAGGGACCCGTGGTCACGGTGGAGGACTTGGAGCGGTAGCACGGGCCAGGATGTCAGACCCCGTACTTACAGTTTCGAGTAATGGAAAAACACAAATCTGGGGGCATGGGCATGACACCGAATGAGGCAGTAAACAACGCGATTGCGATCTTGGGCCAGGGGTTGGATGCCCACATCCGAAAGGTTATGGACCCCATCATCGGAGGAACGGAATGGCCAGTGGTTTTGCGCGAATTGGATGTGAACCGTGGCAAGGTCGGATATGAATATCAGAGCCACGACGTCGCGCTGCAATTGCGCATGGTCACTGAGCGGCTGGGCGCCATTGGGTTTCCCTTCGACAAGGGTGACCGCAACCGCACAATGAGTTGCTACGGCGGAATACTGCGGATATTCCGCAAGCGCTGGGCCCACAACGACGAGTTCAGCCACTTTGACGCCACTCACTTCCTCGACACTGTCCGGATTGTCTTGAACCACATCGGCGATGGCCAACGGTCGGGGGACGTGGCCGCAGTGCATGCCAGCCTTGTCGATGATTTGGTCAAGGAAGATGCCGAGCCCGCGGTTGCGCTGGACGTGCATGCCGTCGATGTGTCGAAGGCCGTGGACTCCGACGGGTGTCATGACTCGTACATCCCAGGAGAGCTCCATTGCGATGTGTTCATTGACCCGCCGTCATTCCCGACGTTCGGACAGTTGAGCCCAGCCACCCATGAGACCAGATGGGAGCCGTGGGACGTGTCACTCATGGGGGACCCTGACACTTTGGACCGGTTGCGGACGAAGGACAGCCAACAGAAAGTTCGGGCTGTTGTCGAGGACATTGTGGATGCAGAGGCACCCATCCACATTGAGCGTTTGGCCAAGCTGGTGGGGTACGCCTTTGGGCTGAAGCGGGTCGGCAAGGACCGCGTAAAAAGCATTGTGCACCAAGTTGGGAAGTCTTCGGTTTTTCGCGATGATTTCGGTTTTGTCTGGCCGGAAAACGTTGAGCCCCAGAAGTGGCTGCTGTACCGCAGCTGCGCGGAAGGCGAGCGGGATTTTGACGAGGTGAGCCCCATTGAATTGGCCAACGCGATTGTTGCGGAACTGACGGGAAAGGGTGACGCCGCATTGGATGACTTGCGGTACGCCGTTCTGAATGCTTTTGGACGTAAAAAGGTTACAAAGAATTCCAGACTTCAGTTCGGCAAGGGGCTGGCGCAGGCCCGCGAATTCGGCCGGGTGGTTGAAGATGGCGGCGTAATCAGTCTCGCTGAGGTCGCAGGCAGTGGTGCAGGCCTCGCCGCCGTATAGCGGCCGTAGATTGACCGGCTCGCCGCCGTGTTGCCGCCCGCCCGGAGCCGCGGGTACGTTGGAAGGACCACAGGCTGGATCCGCCCCAACGACTCGAGGCACCGTGCGCTTCCCCCGGCAATTCAAGAACTGGCTGTTCAACACCCCCGGCCTCGCGGAGACGGCCACATTCAGCGGGGCCGCCGGCCGTGCCGCCGAACGCGCGGCGGCCGCCAGCCCCCGGGAGGGCCTGGCCCAGGCACAGGACATCGTCCGGCAGCTCGCCACGGAAGGCCACAAGCCGTGGACCGGGCAGCGCCTGGAGGACTACCTCTTTAGCGCGCGCATCCTGGCCGGCCAGGCGCTGGGCATGGTGCCCTTTGACACCCAGCTGCTCGCCGCCGCCACCATGCTGCAGGGCACCGTGGTGGAGATGGACACCGGCGAGGGCAAGACCCTCGTGGGCGCGCTCGTGGCGGCCGCCCAGGCCCTGGGCGGCCGCCGCGTCCATGTCCTGACGGTCAATGACTACTTGGCGCAACGGGACGCAGCCTGGATGGGGCCCTATTACGAGGCCCTGGGCATCACGGCCGCGTCGGTGACCTCCGCCGGCACCCCGGAGGGGAAACGGCAGGCGTACCGGGCCGGCGTCTTGTACGTCTCCGTCAACGAACTCGGCTTCGACGTCCTGCGCGACCGCAGCCGCACCGCACCGGACCAAGCCGTGCTGCAGCCCTTTGACGCGTGCATCGTGGACGAGATCGATTCGGTGCTGGTGGACGAGGCCGTGGTCCCGCTGGTCCTGGCCGGCCGGGCGCGCAGCGAACTGCAGGGCGTGGACGTGGCGGATTTTGTCCGGGGGCTGGAGCCCGGCACCGACTACACCGTGGAAGCGGACCGGCGGAACGTTTCGCTGACCGACGCCGGGATCGGGCGCGCCGAGGCGAGGTGGCCCGGTGTCGAGCTTTACTCGGCGGAGGGCACGCCCCTGTTTTCCTCCATCAACACGGCACTGCACGCCGAGGTGCTCCTGCAGCGGGACGTCGACTACATCGTGCGTGACGGCCAGGCCCAGATTGTCTCCGATTCCCGCGGCCGGGTGGCGCAGGGGCAGCGCTGGCCCGACGGGCTGCAGGCGGCCGTGGAGACGAAGGAAGGGCTGCTGAAGACCGAACAGGGCGAGGTCCTGGACCAGCTGCTGGTGCGCGACCTGGTTCGTTCCTTCGCCACCGTCACCGGCATGAGCGGCACCGCCGTGGCCGTCGCCGAATACCTGCGCACCCACTACCTGCTCGACGCCGGCCAGATCCCGCCGCACAAGCCGTGCATCCGCCAGGACCTGCCCGAGCGCATCTATGCCACAGCGGAACAGCGCGACGCCGCCGTCGTCGAGGCGGTCGTGGCCGCCCATGCCGCGGGGCGGCCGGTCCTCCTGGGGACGCACGACGTCGCCGCCTCCGAACGCTTCGCCGCCGCCCTGGGCGTACGGAACGTGGACTGCCAGGTCCTCAATGCCCGCAACGACGCGCTGGAGGCCGGCATCATTGCCGAGGCGGGGCGGAAGCACGCCGTCACGGTCTCCACGCAGATGGCCGGGCGCGGCACCGACATCCTGCTCGGCGGCAAGGGGGCCGGCACGGCGGCGCACGGCGAGGTGGCGGCGCTGGGCGGGCTGCTGGTGGTCATCGCGGGCCGGTTCTGGTCGCCCCGGCTGGACGCGCAGCTCCGCGGCCGCGCCGGCCGGCAGGGCGATCCCGGCGCCAGCATCATCTACTCCAGCATCGAGGACCCGGCGGCCAACGGGCAGGAGGTCCACGGCCTGGAACTGAGCAGTTCCCTCGCCGGGGAAGCGGACGACGCCGGCCTCGTCACCCGGGCGGGCGTGTCCCGGCTGCTGGACCGCACCCAGCGCCTCGCCGAGCAGGAGCGCTTCACGACGCAGGAAAATTCCTGGAAGTACAACGAGCTCATCGCCTACCAGCGGCGCGTGGTCCTGGCCGAACGCGACCGCATCCTCACGGACGACGCGGCAGCCATGGAACCGTTTGGCGGGGTGCAACGACTGGGGGAGCTGCGCCGTTCACTCGGTGCGGGGGAACTGGTGCGCGCCTGCCGGCAGATCATGCTGTTTGAACTCGATGCGCACTGGAGCGACCACCTGGCCCTGCTGTCCGAGCAGCGCGCCGCCATCCACCTGCGCGCCCTGGGCCGGCAAAACCCGCTGGATGAATACCGGCGCGAAACCATCTTCGCCTTCGAGGGGTTTTTGGACAGGGCCGCGGACAGCGCCCGGGAAACCCTGGCGGGCCTGGCCGTGGTGGACGGTGCCGCGGACCTGGCGGCGGCGGGCGTGCGCCGGGCGTCGTCCACGTGGACCTACGTGGTGGATGAGAACCCGTTCGCGAGCCAGGGCGACGCTGCGGTGAAATGGCTGCTGAAAAAGCTGGGCAAATAGGCTGCCGCAACGCGGCGAAAAGGCGAATACTTGAGGCACCGGCATGTACACCGCAACGCCGTCTTGAAGGGGAGGCCGCCGTGGCGCAACTCCATTACGCCGCCATCATGTCGCTGGACGGCTACATCAACGACGCCGACGGCAATTTTGACTGGGGCGTGCCGGACGACGACGAGCATGCGTTCATCAACGGCCTGGAACGCCCCATCGGCACCTACCTGTACGGACGCCGCCTGTACGAGACCATGAAGGTCTGGGAAACCATGTACGGGCAGACGGACCTGACCCGCGTGGCGCGCGACTTTGCCAACCTGTGGCACCTGGCGGACAAGGTCGTGTATTCGCGGACCCTGACGCAGGCGGACACCGCCAGGACCCGCATCGAGACCGCCTTTGACCCGGACGCCGTGCGCGCCCTGAAGGCCGACGCCGGTGCGGACCTCTCCGTGGGCGGCGCCGGGCTGGCGGGGCAGGCCTTCGCCGCCGGGCTGGTGGACCAGGTCCACCTGTTCATCGCCCCCATCATCGTCGGCGCCGGGACCCGCGCCCTGCCCGACGCCGTCCGGACCCGGCTGGAACTGCTGGACCGGCGCAGCTTCGACAACGGCGTCGTCCATCTCCACTATGCGGTGCGTGGCGGCTAGGCCACCATCCCCCACAGCAGCCAGGCGGACGATGCGGCGCAGGCGGCGATGACCAGGGCAAACCCGGCCAGCCACACGAAGGACGGGACGCCCGTGGAGCGGGAGAGGATCCAGGCGTCGGAGCTGGCCAGCCGGTTCCGGCGGCTGGTGTGCACGGCCGCCACCTTGAAGAAGTCGCGCACCGACCCCACACCCAGGGCGATGCCGAGGGCAAGGACCACATAGCTGACCGTTGCGGGGCCGGCCAGCATCACGAGTGCCTGGGCCACGGCCGCGCTGGCCAGGGCCACCAGGATGCCGGTGGCGTTGCGCAGGAACACCAAGGCCACGAGCAGCACCAGGGCGCCGATGGACATGGCGGCGCCGGCCCATCCCGCCGTCACAGACCAGACCAGCGCCGCGCCCACCACGGCCGGGGCCGGGTAGCCCCAAAAGCCGGACCACGTGGCGCTGAAGCCGCGCCGGCCGCTGCTGACCAGCTGCCCGGAATGGTCCAGTCCGATCGTCAGCCCGTGGATGTAGCGGCCGGCCATGAGAGCGGCGAAAGCATGGCCGAGCTCGTGCACAAACGTCACGTACAGCCCGAACCAGCGCCACGACGCGCGCGGGATGCTCAGCACGACGGCGGCCGCCACAATTGCCGCCAGCACGGAAACGGGCACGGCGGGCGCGGAGCTGCGGACAAATCCGGCCAGCACGGCGTGCCACCAGTCGGCGGCGGCGTTGAGCGGTTGGTCAATGTTCACCGTGGAAGCCTATGCCACCAGGCTGGGTGCCCGTGTCCATCCGCTGGGCGTGAAACCACTTGCCCGCCCGGCGCCAGGCAGGGTTGGGTGGAACCCATGGCCAACATCCTGACCCTCGGCGGCGCCGCGTGGCTGGGCCGGACCATCGCGGAACGGGCCCTGGCCGCCGGGCACCGCGCCACCTGCCTGGCCCGCGGGGAATCCGGCGGGTCACCGGCAGGCGCGGCCGCCGTCGTGGTGGACCGTGGCGGGCCCGGCGCCTACGCCCGGCCCGCCACGGAGCACTGGGATCTGCTGGTGGGACTGCCCAGGACCCCGCCCATGCCCGGACCGCCGTGGAGGCCCCCTCGCCCCGGGCCCGGCGGTGGGTCCTGGTGTCCTCGTGCTCCGTCTACGCCGACCACTCCGTCCCGGGCGCCCGCGAGGACGCCGTGCTGCTCCGGCCGCTGGAGTCCACGCAGGCCGACGGTCCGGAGCTGTACGGGGAGGCCAAGTCGGGGTGCGAACGGCTGACCAGGGCGACCCGCGGGGACGGGGCGCTGGTGGTCCGGTCCGGGCTGATCGGCGGCCCCGGAGACCCCACCGGCCGCAGCACGTACTGGCCGCTGCGCCTGGCGGACCGGCGGGAACCGGTGCCGGCACCCTGGCAGGACGGCGGCGGCCACCGGCAGTACGTGCAACTCATCGACGTCCGCGACCTCGCCGCCTTTATCCTGCAGGCCGGGCTGGCCGGCCGCACGGGTGCCGTCAATGCGGTGCGGGCCGCCGTGCCGCTGGCCGCCGCGCCCATTTCGGCCCGGGAGGCCGCCACCACCAACCCTCAGCTTGCCCCCTACCCGCTGTCCGCCATGGACGACGACGGCGTAGGGCCCTGGAGCGGGCCGCGGTCCCTGCCGCTCGTGTTGCCGTTGGACGGGGGCTACGCTGGTTTTGCGCAGCGCTCCGATGCCCGGGCGCTGGAGTGGGGCCTGGTGCGGCGCCCGCTCGCGGAGACGTTCGGCGACATCATCGCCGCCGAGGCGCCGTGGGCCGGGCGCCAGCTTGCCTCCGGGCCCGGCGCGGCGGACGAGGCGGAACTCATCGAATCCGCCCGGCTGAGGGGTGTCCGCCCCGGCGCCTGGACGGGGCCGCAGTGGAACGAAGGCCGCCCCGTCTCACCAGGCGGCGGCGAGGAGCTCGCCCAGGAGGGCGCCGTCGTCGGCCTCCAGTCCGCGGGAGGCGAACCAGGTGCACATGTTCCGGCAGTCGCGGGCCAGCAGCTCCGTGGCCTGCAGGTTTCCGGCCAGGTCCACCAGCTGCGGCAGGTCGATGACCACCAGGCGGTCACCGGCGGCCAGCACGTTGTAGGGGGAGAGGTCGCCGTGGGCAAAGCCCATCCGCGCGAAGCCAAGCATGGCCTCCACCACCTGTTCCCAGTACCCGCGCAGCTGCACGGGCCCCGGGTGGGTGGACTGCAGGCGCGGCGCGGCCGCCCCGGGGTGGGCGGGATCCCCGATGAACTCCATCATGATCTCTGTCCCGAAGATCTGGACCGGGTAGGGAACGGGAATGCCGGATTCGTGTGCCAGGCGCAGGTACGTCCATTCGGCGTCGGCCCAGCGTGCGGCTTCCACGGCCCGGCCGTACGTGCTCCCGCCCTTGATGGCGCGGGCGTCGCGGGATCGCCGCACGGAACGCCCCTCGGTGTAGGCCTCCGAGCGGTGGAACAGGCGTTGGTCCGCGGACCGGTAGCGCTTGGCGGCGAGCAGTGCGCTGCGGGACCCGGTGGCGCGTTCCACGAGGAAAACGTCCGCCTCCTTGCCCGTCTTCAGCACGCCGAGGTCGGTGTCAACGGCCGCGGCGTCCTCGATGACAAAGTCCGGATAGGGTGCGGGCCCGCGCATGAGCCTTTCGAGCTCGGGCCAGGTGGACCACCGCTGGTTTTCGGCCAGGGAATCGTCCAGCACGTTCCAGTCGGCTGGGCGGGGATCCGGGTCAAAGCTGTCGCGCGGGGGCGTGCGGCGGCGGAGCTTGATGGGTGAAAAAGAGGGTGTTTCGAGGTGCTGTTGGTCAGCAGAAAACTTCATGGGTGAATCGACTCCTGTGGAAGGACAAGCTGATGTTTTGGGCGCGAACGGCTGCACGAACATTCATGGGGTCCTCCTTAGGGTCGAATACCGGCAAGTTTGCGGAACACTGCCAGTTGACCACGCGCCGGCGCGGGGTGTCAACGAAAATTGTGCTGCCGGGCGGTGGTTGCCGAAAGCGCGGGGCGGCCATGGCGCTCAGGAGCCCGGCGGCACCAGGGCTTCGCTGCGCAGCCGGCCCCACGCGACGAAACCGAACACCGCTACTGCCGCCTGTGCCATGAACAGGAAGATCAGCACCGAGCCCTGCGCGGACAGGGCTGTACCGCCAAGGGACGCCACGGAGGAGGCGGCAATCGGGAGCCACGACCAGCGGGAGCGGGCGGCAAGCCCCACGAGTCCTGCGGGCAGCAGCCCGGTGAGGAAGCCCGAGGCGAGGACGGTGGCAGTGGGGAAGCGGGAGAGGCCGCCGGGGCCGGCCAGGCTCCCGTAAAGGGCCAGCGCTGGCAGCAGGGAGGCGGCGGCAAAAACCACCGCCACCAGCACCGGTGCCGCCAGGTCGGCCGGGCGGAATCGGCGCAGGGCGAGGTCCCGCACCAGCGGCCCGGACAGGGGCGCCTTGCGAAACCAGGCCAACCCGTACAGCGCGGCGCCAACGCCCACCAGCGGCGCGATCCAGGAAGCGGCCACATAGGGCAGCAGGCTGCCGGACGAAAGCGGCAGGCCCAGGGAAATCGTGAAGAACGCTGCCGGAATTTCCAGCGCAAACGATCCCACGGCCAGCCACCAGCCGACCTCAACCCGCCGGACCAGCAGGGCAAGGCCGGTGCACATGATCAGGGTCCCCAGGAGCCGGAACGCCAGGGAAAAGGCCTGCGAGGGGTCCGTGACCTGGCCAAACAAGATGTCCATGCCCCAACCCTATGCGTCCGGGTGTACGCGCGGACGGCCCGCCCGGAGCCCAGCTGCAGCGGCCCGGCATTGGGAGCCGCAGCCGCGGTCCCCGGGGCCATGTCTGTGACGGCTTCAACATCATTTTCCAGAACCGGGGTGATCCGCACTGCTTTGTCCCCCCGTCGGGGCCGCGCCGTGCTTGGATGGGAGAACACGGACGAAAGGCGGCCCTGACCATGACCCGCGGTATTTACATCAGCGCCACGACCCCCGGCTCCGGCAAGACGCTTGTCTCACTGGGCCTTGCCGACGCCCTGCACCGGCATGCCGACAGGATCGGCTTTTTCCGGCCCATCACCGCCGGTGCCGAACCCGATCCCACGGTGGCCATGCTCAGGCGCATTTACAGGCTCGACGCCGGGGTGTGCCGCAGCGGCATGAGCGGCGCCGAGGCGCGGGCACTCCTGGCGGCCGGCGAGCGCGCCGAAATCGATGCGCGCTGCGTGGAAATCTACAGCGACATCGCCAAGAAGTGCGACGTGGTCATTGTGGAGGGAACGGACCTTACCGGCCAGGACGCGGCCGTTGAATTCGACCTCAACGCCCGCCTGTCCAACAACCTGGGCCTGCCCGTGCTCGCCGTCGTTGGCGCCCGCGGCCTGACGGTGGAGGAAACGGCCGACGCCGTGGACGTGGCCCGCAAGGAACTCGTGGCGGCAAACTGCTCCCTGCTGGCCATGATGGTCAACCGTGCCGAACCGGGCGAAGCGGCGGCCATCAAGGCGGCCGTCCGTCCCGGCGCCAGCAGCCGTCCCGTCTACGTCATCCCGGAAATCCCCGAAATCTCCCTGCCCACGGTCGGCGAGGTGGCCGCGGCCCTGCAGCTGCGCCAAATCGCCGGCAGCCCCGAGATGGACCGCGACGTCCGCGCCATCAAGGTCGCCGCCATGACCGTGGGAAACTTCCTCCACCTGCTCGAAGCGAACGACCTGGTGATCGTCCCCGGCGACCGCGCCGACGTCATGGTTGCCTCCCTGGCCTGCGCTTTCTCGCCCGAATTCCCCGTCCCCGGCGGCATGATCCTCACCGGCGGTCTGGCCCCGGACCCCAATGTGCTCCCCATCCTGGCGCACGCGCCCTTCCCGGTCTTTACGAACGACGACGACACCTACAGTTCCGCGCGCGCCGTCAGCGAGGTGCGCAGCGAGATCCATTCGGGCCAGCGGAGGAAAGTGGCGGCGGCGATGGGGGCCTGGTCGCGCAGCGTGGACGAGGCGGAACTGCTCGAACGGGTGTCCCTGCCCCGCCCGGCCACCATGACGCCGCTGCGCTTCCTGCATGAGCTCGTCGAACGGGCCCGCAGCGACCGGAAGCGGATCGTTCTGCCGGAAGGCAACGACCCCCGGGTGCTGCAGGCGGCCGAGATCCTGCAACGGCGCGACGTGTGCGGGCTGGTGCTGCTGGGCAGGCCGCAGGCCGTCCGGGAGCTGGCCGCCGCCCACGGGGTGGACCTGGACGGAGTGGAGATCATTGACCCGGAGGCCTCGCCACTGCGCGAAAGCTTCGCGGTGGAGTACCAGCGGCTACGCGCCCACAAGGGCGTGGACCTGGCGAGGGCGCGGGAGGTCATGGCGGACGGGTCCTACTTTGGCACCATGATGGTCCAGCTGGGCCACGTGGACGGCATGGTCTCCGGGGCCGCCCACACCACCGCCAACACCATCCGCCCCGCCCTCGAATTCGTCAAGACCCGCCCCTGCGTCAGCATCGTCTCCTCCGTGTTCCTGATGCTGCTGGCGGACCGGGTCCTGGTCTATGGCGACTGCGCCGTGAACCCCGAACCCAACGAGGAACAACTGGCGGACATCGCCGTCGCGTCCGCGGAGACCGCCTTGCAGTTTGGCGTGGAGCCGCGCATCGCCATGCTCTCCTACTCCACGGGAGGCTCCGGTTCCGGCTCGGCCGTGGACCAGGTGCGCCGGGCCACGGCGCTGGCCCGGGCCGCCCGCCCGGACCTGGCCATCGAG
Source organism: Arthrobacter sp. SDTb3-6 (assembly GCF_013376095.1). Lineage (GTDB taxonomy): Bacteria > Actinomycetota > Actinomycetes > Actinomycetales > Micrococcaceae > Specibacter. The sequence goes on from NZ_JAAMFN010000038.1 coordinate 13,622, forward strand.
GGCCCCATCCAGTACGACGCCGCCGTGGACGCCTCGATTGCCGCGTCCAAACTGCCCGCCTCCGAGGTGGCCGGGCAGGCGACGGTGTTCATCTTCCCGGACCTGAACACCGGCAACAACACCTACAAGGCGGTGCAGCAGTCCTCCGGCGCCGTGGCCGTCGGGCCCGTGTTGCAGGGCCTGAACAAGCCGATCAACGACCTCTCCCGCGGCTGCACCGTGGAGGACATCGTCAACACCGTGGCCATCACCGCCATCCAGGCCCAAGGGGCGCCGGTGGTTGAGCCTGGGGCGCCGGTGGTTGAGCCTGGCGAAACCAAGGCCCCGGCAAGCCCGGCCGGCCGGGCCCCGAGCAGTGAAACGAAGGAATCTTAATGCGCGTTCTTGTCATCAACTCCGGCTCCTCCTCCCTGAAATACCAGGTGCGGGACACCACCACCGGCGAAGTCCAGGCGGGCGGGCTGATTGAGCGCATCGGCGAGGGCGCCGGCGGCCCGGCCAACCACGGCGTCGCCATGGACCAGGTGGCGGCCGAGCTGGAAGGCGTGCTGGCGGAAAAGCCGCTGGACGCCGTCGGACACCGTGTGGTCCACGGCGGGGAACGCTTTGGCGAACCGGTGCTGGTCAACAATGAGATCACCCGGGCCATCGAACGGCTGAACCCGCTGGCACCGCTGCACAACCCCGCGAACGTGCTGGGCATCCGGGCCATCACCGCCAAGTGGCCCGGGATGCCGCAGGTGGCTGTGTTCGACACCGCCTTCCACCGCACGCTGCCCGAACACGCCTGGCGCTACGCCGTGCCGGATTTCCTGTACCGCCAATACGGGATCCGCCGCTACGGCTTCCACGGGACCTCGCACGAATTCGTCACCGGACGGGCGGCGGAGCTGCTGGGCATCCCGCTGGCGGAGTTCAACGCGGTGGTGGCCCACCTGGGGAACGGCGTGTCGCTGTCCGCCATCCAGGGCGGAGCCAGTGTGGACACGTCGATGGGCTTCACCCCGTTGGAGGGCCTGGTCATGGGCACCCGCAGCGGCGACCTGGACCCCTCCATCCTCATCTACCTTCAGCGCCAGGGCCTGTCCGCCGATGAGATCGACACCATGCTCAACCGCGAATCCGGGCTCAAGGCGCTTGCCGGCAACAATGACATGCGCGCCATAGTGGACTCCGCAGAATCGGGGGACAGGCGGGCGCAGACCGCCCTGGACGTCACGGCGCACCGGCTGGCGAAGTACATTGGCGGCTACCATGTGGCGGTGGGCGGCGCGCAGGCGCTTATCTTCACGGCCGGGATCGGGGAAAACTCCTCAGCGTTCCGGGCGCGGGTGGTGGGCCGGCTCGGGGCCCTGGGACTTGTGCTCGACGCCGAGGCGAACCTGGTGCGCTCCGGCTCGCCCCGGGTGGTCAGCGCCCCCGGCTCGGCATTTCCGGTGCTCGTGGTGCCCACGGACGAGGAGCGCGCCATCGCCGAGGCGACGGCCGCCGTCGTGCAGGGCGGGTAGGGCGCCCTCCCCTTGACAGGGACTGGGCAGCGTTCCAGAGTTAAAGGTGGCCCACACGAGCATGCCGGCCGGTCACGAGCGAGGCTGGAACACATGGAATTCATGCAAGGAAGTGCAGCATTCCAGGTGAGGCCTGACGTCGAAAGCGGCCGCCAACCCCGTTGGCCCCGCCCACGCGCCAGCCCCTAGGAGCATCCGGCCCCCGCCGCCGGGCCCGGCATTGGCCGCCCGGCACACCATCACTCCACCCGAGGTGCCGCAGAAGCACTCAATCAGGACACCGCCCCCAGGGGCGGCGCGTGGCATGCTGCGGCGCAAGCCACCGGTCCCGGTCGTCGAGCCCGGGACCTGGCACAAGTCGAGAAGAGTGAATCGAGAATTCCAATGCGCAACGTACACGTGCACCGCCACCCGGGACGGTCCTTGCGGCCGGCCTCACTGCGGGCCGCGGCTTTGGCCGCCGTCGCCATGACGGCGGTGGTTCTGGGCGGGTGCAGTTCCTCGCCGGGCAGCAGCAACGCCACATCCTCCAGCGCCGCCACTGTCGCGGCGCCCGGAACGGCCAATTCGGGAAACATCACCTGGTGGGCCAGCCCCATCACCTCCAGCGGCGCCGATCCCCGCACGGTGCTGGTCACGGCCTTTGAAAAGGCCTACCCGGACATCAAGGTGAAGCTGATTTCCGCCCCCACCGACACCGACACCAACCGCGCCACACTGACCACGCAGATTTCCGGCGGTGCCGGACCCGACGTCTACATGGGCGACGTCATTTGGCCGGCACAATTCGCCGCCCACCAGCTGGCCGACCCGCTGTCGAAGTACCTGCCTGCCAGCTACTTTGGCACCTTCGCCCCCGGGCTGGTGGCCGGGGCCACCTACAAGGGCCAGGTCTACGGGGCCCCGTTCTTCGAGGACCAGGGCTTCCTGTACTACCGCAAGGACCTGCTCGCCAAGAACAACATGAAGGTGCCCACCACGTGGGAGGAGCTGATGACGGATTCAAGGACGATCCAGTCCAAGGGCGAAGCCCAGTACGGCTACGTCTTCCAGGGTGCGTCCTACGAGGGAGCCACCTGCAACTTCATGGAATTCCTGACCGACGCCGGCGGTGCCGTCCTCAACAAGGACTCCACCTCCTCCGCCGTCAACAGTGCCGCAGCCTTGAAGGCCTTGAAGTTTGAACAGGAACTGGTCACCAGCGGCGTGAGCCCGAAGGCCGAATCGACCTATCAGGAACTGCAGTCGATGAACGAGTTCTCCGCCGGCAAGTCGGTGTTCCTGCGCAACTGGGACTACGGCTATTCCACGTCCCAGGCGGCAGGGTCCGCCGTGGTCGGCAAGGTGGGCGTGGCCCCCATGCCGACCTTCGGCGGCGAGTCCACACCCGGCTATTCGAACATTGGCGGCTGGAACCTGTATGTGAACCCGCACAGCCAGAATGTTGCGGCGGACCTGACCTTCATCAAGTGGATGACAGGCAATGACGCCCAGAAGATCCTGGCCACGCAGTTCTCCGAGATCCCGACCAACCAGGCCGTCCGGACGTCCGCGGACGTCATCAAGAGCAACGCCGTCCTGGCCGTGGTGCCGCAGACCAAGCTGGTCCCGCGGCCTGCCCAGACCCCGTTCTACCCGCAGGTCAGCACCGCCATCTACACCAATGTCAGTGCCGTCCTGGCCGGTTCAAAGACGCCGGCAACAGCATTGAAGGATGCTGACTCGGCCATCAATTCCGCCCTGTCCGGCGGCGGCCTGTAAACGGACCCCGGGCCAGCCGGCGGGCAGCCCCCGCCGGCGGGCCCGGCATTCCGGGTGCCATGGCCGGCCATGGCCGGTTTCCCAATTCGTCAGGAGTCACAATGTCCACTGACAGGGCGGCGACGCCCCCATCGCTCACCAGCCGCAGGACCCTGCCGCCGGAGACGGTCCGAAAAAAGGACGTCAACAGGCGGCGGATGGCACGGCTTGGCTGGTACTTTTCAACCCCTGCGCTGCTCGTGGTGGCCGCCGTCACGATCTTCCCGGTGGTTTTCTCGCTGGTCATGAGCTTCAGCAACGTCCAGGTGCTCGGCAGCGGCTTCCAGCTCAGCGGCCTCACCCTGGGCAATTTCCACACGGTGTTCGGCAGCGTCAAATGGCGCTACGCCCTGGGCTTCACCGTCCTCTACACGGTGGTGACCGTCACCGTGGAGGTGGTGCTCGGGACCATGATTGCCCTGGTTTTGGAGCACCTGCGGGCCCTGCGCGGGTGGATGATGGCCCTGTTGCTGATCCCGTGGTCGCTGATCACCGTCATCTCCGCCCAGCTGTGGAATTACATCTACGACCCCACCTACGGCGCCGCCGACGCGATCTTCAGCGCGGTGGGCCTGGGCCATCCGGTCATCCTGGGCAGCAATGCCTCGGCCGTCATCGCCATGATGGTGGCCGACATCTGGAAGACCACGCCGTTTGTGGCCATCATCGTCCTGGCCGGGCTGGTCATGCTGCCCGGGGACGTGTACGAGGCAGCGGAGGTGGACGGCTCCAACGGCTGGCAGACCTTTTGGCGCATCACGCTGCCACTGCTGCGCCCCACCATCGCCCTGGCGGTGCTGTTCCGCATCCTGCAGGCCTTTGGATTGTTTGACCTGCCGTTTGTCCTGACGCAGGGCGGGCCCGGATACGCGACCACCTCGCTGGCCGTGCTCGGCTACCAGGCCATGTTCACCAACCTGTCGTTCGGCCCCGGCGCCGCGGTCGCCGTGACCACGGCGGCCCTCGTCGTCATCGGGTGCATCCTCTTCCTGCGGGTGTTCCGGGCACAGGTCAACGAAGGGGAGGAATCCTAGCCATGCGCAAACGCACCATGGGCCACCGGATCGGACTGGCCATCGCCAGTGCGCTCACTGCACTGTTTGTGGTGCTGCCCATTTACTGGATGGTCAGCACCAGCTTTAAGACCGACGCCGGCGTTTCCGCCCCTTCACCGCAATGGTTCCCGAACCCGATCAGCGGCGGCAGCTACACCAACGCCTTCGTCGACAACTCCTTCGGCCGCTACATCCTCAACTCGGTGGTGGTTGCCGTCGCAGCCACCATCATCGTCCTGGCGCTGGGAACCCTGGCCGGCTACGCGCTGGGCCGGCTGCCGATGCGAGGCAAGTTCACCACGTTGATGGTGCTGCTGATGATCTCGGTTTTCCCCGCCATCGCGGTGATCGCGCCGCTGTACCTGCTGATGCGCGAGCTGGGCTGGCTCAACAGCTACCAGGCGCTGATCCTGCCGTATGCGGCCTTCAACCTGCCGTTCGCCATCTGGATCCTGCGGAACTATTTTCTTGGCATCCCGCGGGAAATGGAGGAGATGGGAAGGATCGACGGCGCGAACCCGCTGCGCACGCTGTGGTCGATCATCCTGCCCATGGCCCTGCCGGGCCTGTTCACGGCCGGCGTGTTCACCTTCACGGCCTGTTGGACGGAATTTTTGATGGCGTTGTCCTTCAACAGTTCCAACGACTTCCGCACCATCCCCGTGGGCATCGCCTTGTTCGGTTCACCCCACATCACCCCGTACGGCACGCTGTTTGCGGCGAGCACGGTGGCGGTGATCCCCATCGCGGTCCTGGTCCTGGTGTTCCGCAAGTCCGTGGTGTCCGGGCTGACATCGGGGGCGGTCAAGGGGTAGCCGGGCTGCCGGCCGGGCCGCCTGCTGCCTGCCCGCCTGCCCGAGAGCCCCGCGCGCCCCGGCACGCAGGCAGGTGGTTTGCGGCCCGGAAACGTCCTATGGTTTTGCCATGGTTGAAATTCCGTACCCGCTGACCACAGAACGGCTGGTGCTGCGCCGCTTTTCCCCGGACGACCTGGCCGCGTACTACGCCTACCAGCGGCTTCCGGAAACCGCCCGCTACCTGTACGGCGGGCCGCGCAGCTACGTGCAGTGCATGGCGCGGATCGCCAAGTATGTGGACGATCCCTTCTCCGGCCCGGGCGACTGGGCCACCTTCGCCGTGGAACGGGCGGGGCGGCCCGGGCTGGTCGGGGAACTCGCGCTGAAGTGGAACCCGGGCGGGCGGACGGAAACCGGGGACGGGCTGGAGCGGGTCGGGGAAATCGGCTGGACCCTGGCCCCCGAAGCCCAGGGGCACGGCTACGCCACGGAGGCGGCACGGGCCGTGCTGGATCTGGCCGTTGACGGGCTGGGGTTCCACCGGGTGGAGGCCCGGCTTGATGCCCGCAACAGCGCCTCCGCCGCCATCTGCGAGCGGCTGGGCATGCGGCGCGAAGGCGTGCTGCGGGACAACATGTACCTCAAGGGCGAATGGACCTCCGAGGCCATTTACGCATTCGTGCGCGGCTGACCCGCGGGCTGCCGCAGCCGGACGGCCCCGAGTGCATCCGCCAGGAACGCGTAGTCCCAGGCACGGGTCTTCCAGCCCTCGTACCGGCCGGACGCCCCGCCGTGGCCGCCGTCCATCTCGATCTTCAACACAATCGGTGCCGTCCCCGTGGACACGGCGCGCAGCTCCTGGACCCACTTGGCCGGCTCCACGTACAGCACGCGGGTGTCGTTGAAGCTCGTGACGGCCGCTATCGCCGGGTACGCCACGGCCCGCACGTTCTCGTACGGTGTGTAGGACTTCATGTAGCTGTACACGGCAGGGTCGGTGATGGGGTTGCCCCACTCCTCCCACTCCAGTGCCGACAGCGGCAGGTCCGGGTCCAGGATGGTGGTCAGGGCGTCCACGAACGGCACCTGGGCCACAACGGCCGCGTACTTTTCCGGCGCCAGGTTCGCCACGGCGCCCATCAGCAGACCGCCGGCCGAGCCGCCCATGGCGCCGATCCGTGCGGGGTCCACCCAGCCGGACCCCGCCAGCCAGTCGGTCGCGGCCACAAAGTCGGTGAAGGTGTTCTTCTTGTGCAGCTTCTTGCCGTCCTCGTACCACTGCCGGCCCATTTCGCCCCCGCCGCGCACGTGCGCGATGACGAACACCACGCCGCGGTCCAGCAGCGACAGCCGCGGCACCCCAAAGCCCGGATCCATGCTGACCTCGTACGAACCGTAGCCGTACACCAGCCCGGCATTGGAGCCGTCCCGGGGCAGGTCCGCGCGGCGCAGCACGGACAGCGGCACCCGGGTCCCGTCATCGGCCACGGCCCACTCGCGCTCCGCCACGTAATCCTGCGGACGGTAGCCGCCCAGCACCGGGGTCTCCTTGCGCAGCAGCAGCTCCCCGCCCGCGTCCCCCGCCGGCAGCACGTAGTCGTAGACGCGCGGCGGCGTGAAGTCGGAAGTGTAGACCAGCCGGATCACCGGTGCCTCAAACTCGGTCCCGCCCATGGAAGCCGTGTACAGCTCCTCGTCAAAGGCGGGCTCGACGGCGGCACCCTGGCCGGGCGTGCCCAGGCCTTCCAGCGGGGTCGCCTGGACGCGCTCGATGGTGTCCCGGCGCAGCGAAACCACCATGTGGGTGGCCGTGACCGTGGCGCCGTTGATGCGCACCGATTCGTCGTGGGCAATGACCGTGGACCAGTGCTGTTCGGCCGGCGGCTTGGCAAACTCCGCGGCATCGACCACGGAAACCATGGAGTTGGCGGCGTCCCTGTCGTGGGTCAAAAGGACCTTTTCGACACCCTCCCACAGGAAGGGTTCGGCGTCGTACAGGATGTGCCCGCTGCGCGGGATGAGGGTCTGCAGACCCCTTTCGGGGGCGTCAAAGGCCAGCAGCCGGGTCTCGCTGAACTCGGAGCAGCCGATGCTGACGGCCAGGTGGCGGCGGTCGGCGGAGAGGCCAAAGCCGGTCCACATGGCGACGTCGTCCTCCTGGTACAGCACCGCATCCCCGGCGACGGGCGTACCCAGGACGTGGGTTTTCACCTGGTAGGGGCGCCAGGAATCGTCGGCCACCATGTAGAACAGCGTGCCGCCGTCGGGGGAGAAGGCCAGGCCGTAAAAGGCCTTCTCAATGGTGTCCGGCAGGAGTTCCCCGGTGCGCAGGTCCTTGATCCGTACGGTGAACAGCTCGTCGCCGGCGTAATCGGCCGCATAGGCGTAGAGGTTGCCGTCGCGGGTCACGGCCGCACCGCCCAGCGAGAAGAACGGCTTGCCCTCCGCCTCGGCGTTGCCGTCCAGCAGCACTTCCTCGCCCGGGACGTCAACGCCGGGTTGAACCAGCGGGGGTGTCCAGTCCGCCACCTGGCTGCCGTCGCCCTCCGCGCGCACCCGGCATTGGATGGAATAGGCGCTGCCCTCCACCATGCGGGAGTAGTACCACCACCCGTCCTTGCGGCTCGGCACGGAAAGGTCGGTTTCCTGGGTGCGCTCCTTGATCTCGTTGAAAATGTCGGTGCGCAGCTGTTCCTGGCCGGCCGTCACAGCATCCGTATACGCCTGCTCGGCGTTCAGGAGCGCCACGACCTCCGGGTTGTCCTTCCCGCGCAGCCACTCATAATTGTCGATGAACGTGTCGCCGTGGTGGGTGCGCTCCACGGGCACCCTTTTGGCCACGGGAGGGGCGGCCGGCGGCGTGGGCGCGGACGGGGAGGCTGCAGCATCGGAAGTCGTCATGCTGCCCACTGTATCCAGCGAACCCCCGCCTCCCCGGACTGTGTTGCAGATAGTGGACGGAATTCAGTGAAATCGGGCCGTTTTGGTCCAACAAGTGCAACACAGACGGGAGGCGCGGTTGACCGTGCGCCCCATCACATGGAATATTTATAGAACGATCGGTCGGTAAATTGGCGGCCGGAACCATGGCGGGCGCCCGATGCCGCGCCGCACAGCACGTTCGGAGGGTACTTTCATGGCCACAGAAACACCGCAGGCATTCCTGGTCGACGGCGTACGCACGCCCGTGGGCCGTTATGGCGGCGCCTTGTCCGGCGTCCGTCCGGACGATCTGGCCGCGTTGACGGTCAAGGACCTTGTGGCGCGTACCGGGATTGATCCGGCGGACGTTGACGAGGTCATTTTTGGCAATGCGAACGGTGCTGGTGAGGAGAACCGGAATGTGGCGCGCATGGCGTGGCTGCTGGCCGGTTTCCCGGACACGGTCCCGGGGATCACGGTCAACCGGCTGTGTGCCTCGGGCATGAGTGCGATCACGATGGCCTCGCACATGGTGAAGGCGGGCGCGGCGGATTTGGTGGTGGCCGGCGGCGTTGAGTCGATGTCCCGGGCGCCGTGGGTCATGGCGAAGCCGGAGAAGGCGTTTGCCAAGCCGGGGGCGGCCTTTGACACCTCGATCGGGTGGCGCTTCAGCAACCCCAGCTTCCTGTCCGGGGCGCTGTCGCGGGAGGGCAAGATGACGTTCTCCATGTCCGAGACCGCCGAGGAAGTGGCCCGCGTGTACGGCACGTCCCGGGAGGATTGCGACGCCTTCGCCGTCCGTTCCCACGAGCGGGCGATCAAGGCGATCGCGGCCGGGCACTTCAGGGACGAGATCGTCCCGGTCACGGTGCACGGGCGCAAGGGCGATACCGTGGTGGACACCGACGAGGGCCCGCGCCCGGGCACCACCGCGGAGGTGCTGGCGGGCCTGCGCCCGGTGGTGAAGGGCGGCAGCGTGGTCACGGCAGGCAACGCGTCCACCCTCAACGACGGGGCGTCGGCGGTCATCGTGGCCTCCGAACGTGCCATCCAAAAGTACGGGCTGACCCCGCGGGCCCGGATCGTGGACGGTGCCGCTGCCGGCCTGGCCCCGGAAATCATGGGCATGGGCCCGGTTGCCGCGAGCCGGAAGGTCCTGGGGCGCCAGGGCGCAAGCGTCAGCCAGCTGGCCGCGGTCGAGCTGAACGAGGCGTTTGCCTCCCAGTCGCTGGCCTGCATGCGCGAGCTCGGGCTGGATGCCGGGACCGTGAACAACGACGGCGGCGCGATCTCCCTGGGCCACCCGCTGGGGTCCTCGGGTTCGCGCATTGTCATCACGCTGCTGGGCCGGATGGAGCGCGAGGCGTCCGCCGGTTCCCTGGGCCTGGCCACCATGTGCATTGGCGTGGGCCAGGGCGCGGCGATGCTCGTGGAGCGCATCTGATGCCCGGGTCCCTGGCGGACGGCGCCGGCCCCGGCCTCGATCCTTCCTCCTTCACCACGCTGCTGGTCACGCAGGGCGGGGGCCGGGTGGCGGTCCAGCTCAACCGGCCCGAGGTCCGCAATGCCATCGACGCGCAGATGGTGGACGAGCTCCACGCCGTCTGCAGCCATCTTGAGAGCAAGCCCGGGATACTCATCCTGTCCGGGATCCCGGGCGATGAGGCGGCCGGGACGAAGGGCATCTTCGCCTCCGGGGCGGACATTGCCCAGCTGCGCGAACGCCGCCGCGAGGACGCCCTGGCCGGCATCAACTCCGGCCTGTTCGACCGGATCGCGAAACTGCCCATGCCCGTCATCGCGGCCCTGGACGGGTACGCGCTCGGCGGCGGGGCGGAACTGGCCTACGCCGCGGACTTCCGGATCGGCACCCGCGCGCTGCGCATGGGCCAGCCGGAAACGTCCCTGGGCATCATGGCCGCCGCCGGGGCCACCTGGCGGCTGAAGGAGCTCGTCGGCGAGCCCGTTGCGAAGCAGATGCTGCTGGCCGGGCGCATCCTCACCGGCGAGGGCGCCCTGGCCGTGGGGCTGATCACCGAGCTCGTGGAGTCCGCCGGACTGCTGGCCGCCGCGCACGCCCTCGCGGACAAGATCGCCCTGCAGGACCCGCTGGCGGTCCAGGCCACCAAGCGCGTGTTCCACGCCCCCCGCGAGGCCCATCCCGGCCTTGACAACCGCGAGCAGGCCGAACTCTTTGAATCCCCCGCGAAGTTTGAACGCATGCAGGCGTTCCTGGACAAGAGGAAGAAATGACCACCACACCCCAGAAGAGTCCCGCTGCCGACCCTCCCGCGCAACCGGGGGCCTTTTCGCCAACGCTCCCGCAATCCGTGGGCGTGTTGGGCGGGGGGCGGATGGGTGCGGGCATCGCGCACGCCTTCCTCACCCAGGGCTGCGATGTCCTCGTCGTTGAACGCGACGACGACGCCGCCGCCGGCGCCCGCACCCGTGTGGAAAGCGCCGTCGCCAAGTCCATCGACCGCGGCCTGGCCGGCACGGCAGGGGACTACCTGGCCCGGCTGGAAGTGTCCACGGACTACGCCGGTTTTGCCGGCCGCGAACTCGTCGTGGAGGCCGTGCCGGAAATCTGGGAGCTGAAGGTTTCCTCCCTGCAGGCCGTGGAGAAGCACCTGGCCGCGGACGCCGTGCTGGCCTCCAACACCTCCTCGCTGTCCATGTCCGGGCTCGGCGCCGAGCTCCAACGCCCGGAAAACTTCATCGGCCTGCACTTCTTCAACCCCGTCCCGGCCTCCACCCTCATCGAGGTCGTCATCGCCAAGCAGACCGCCCCCGCCCTCGTGGCCGCGGCAAAAGGGTGGGTCGAAGCGCTGGGCAAGACCGCCGTCGTCGTCAACGACGCACCCGGCTTCGCCTCCTCCCGCCTGGGCGTGATGCTCGCACTCGAGGCCATGCGCATGGTGGAGGAAGGCGTGGCCAGCGCCGAGGACATCGACAACGCCATGGTCCTCGGCTACAAACACCCCACCGGACCGCTGCGCACCACGGACATCGTGGGCCTGGACGTGCGCCTGGGCATTGCCGAATACCTGGCCGAAACACTCGGGGAACGCTTCACACCACCGGCGATCCTGCGCGAAAAGGTCGCCCGCGGCGAACTCGGACGCAAAACCGGCAAGGGATTTTTCGACTGGGCCTGACGCCCACACGATCGAGGGAAACGAATGGACATGAAGACCATAATTGAAACCGTCCCGAGCTACATCGAGGATGCGTGGTGGACCCCGGCCGACGGCGCCAGGTCAACTGACGCGCGCGACGCCAGCACCGGCGAGGTGCTTGCGCGGGTGTCGGCCGAGGGGCTGGACCTGGCCGCTGCCGTCCGGCACGGCCGGACCGTGGGACAGGCCTCGCTTGGCAAGCTCACCATCCACGAACGGGCCCTGAAGCTGCGCGAACTGGCCCAGTACCTCAACGGCCGCCGCGAGGAACTGTATGAAGTCTCCGCCCGGACGGGCGCCACCAAGATCGACTCGATGGTGGACATTGACGGCGGGATCGGGGTGCTGTTCACCTTCTCCTCCAAAGGCCGGCGCGAACTGCCCAACGCCAACGTCATTGTGGACGGCCCGGCCGAGCCGCTCTCCAAGGACGGCTCGTTCCTGGGCGGGCACATCTACACACGCATCCCCGGCGTTGCCGTGCAGATCAACGCCTTCAACTTCCCCGTCTGGGGCATGCTGGAGAAGTTTGCGCCCGCCTTCATCGCCGGGGTGCCCACCATCGTCAAGCCGGCCACGCCCAGCGGCTACCTGGCCGAAGCCGCCGTGCGCGCCATCGTGGAATCCGGCATCCTGCCCGCCGGTTCGCTGCAGCTGGTCTCCGGCTCCGCCCGCACCCTGCTCGACGGGCTGGACTACCGGGACATGGTCTCCTTCACCGGCTCCGCCAGCACGGCGAACCTGCTGAAGAACCACCCCAACGTGGCCCGTGGCGGGCTCCGATTCACCGCTGAAACCGACTCGCTCAACGCCGCGATCCTGGGCCCCGACGCCGTCCCCGGCACGCCGGAGTTCGACGCCTTCATCAAGTCGGTCGTTACGGAAATGACGGTCAAGGCGGGGCAAAAGTGCACCTCCATCCGCCGCACCATCGTCCCCAACGAGCTGCGCCAGGCCGTCATCGACGCCATCGGCGCGCGGATCAGCCAGCGGGTGGTGGTGGGGGACCCCCGCGCCGACGGCGTCACCATGGGCGCCCTCGCCTCGCTGGAGCAGCTCGCGGACGTCCGGGCCGCCGTCGAGTCCATGATCGCCGCCGGCGGCGAGCTGGCCTATGGCAGCCTTGACGCGCCGGCCGTGACGCGCGCCGACGGGACCGTGGCCGCCGTCGCAGATGGCGCGTTCATGTCCCCGGTGCTGCTGAACTGGGCCGACGCCGAGGCCCCCGAAGTCCACGGGCTGGAGGCGTTCGGCCCGGTCACCAGCGTGATTGGCTATGACACGCACGACGGCGGCGATGTGTCCGAGGCTGTCCGGCTCGCCGCGCTCGGCGCCGGGTCCCTCGTGGCCACCGTGTGCACCAACGATCCCGAGGTAGCCCGTCAGCTGGTGACCGGCATCGCCGCCCACCACGGCCGCGTCCTGGTGCTTAACCGGGAGGACGCGCGCACCTCCACCGGCCACGGCTCGCCGGTGCCGCACCTGGTCCACGGCGGGCCCGGCCGTGCCGGCGGCGGCGAGGAGCTGGGCGGGATCCGCTCCGTCAAGCACCACATGCAGCGTACGGCCATCCAGGGCTCGCCCAACATGCTCACTGCCGTGACCGGCGTGTGGCACACAGGGGCGGACCGGGTCATAGCAGGCTCGGCTGAGTTTGGCGGCGTGGCAGGGGCGGTGCACCCCTTCCGGAAGTCGCTTGCCGAGCTGCACATTGGCGACGCGTTTGCCTCCGGGCTGCGGCAGGTCACGCTGGAGGACATCACGGCGTTTGCCAACTCCACCGGGGACACCTTCTACGCCCACACGAACGCCGCGGCCGCTGAAAAGAACCCGTTCTTCCCGGGCATTGTGGCGCACGGCTACCTGCTGGTCGCCTGGGCCGCCGGGCTGTTCGTGGAGCCCGCCCCGGGCCCCGTGCTGGCCAACTACGGGCTGGAAAACCTGCGCTTCATCACCCCGGTGGCGGCGGGGGACTCCATCCGCGTGACCCTGACGGCCAAGAAGATCACCCCGCGCGTAACCGACGAGTACGGCGAGGTGTGCTGGGACGCGATCCTGCACAACCAGAACGGCGAGACCGTGGCCACCTACGACGTGCTGACCCTCGTGGAGAAGGAAGACACCCTCTACAAATAACCCCGCAGTGACAAGTAGGTCGCAGTAGTTCCAAGAATGGGCCCCGCGAAAGCGGTTGCCATCGCAACTACTGCGACCTACTTGGGGTGGGGGAGCCTACACTTCCCTCACCTGCACCAGGTTGTCGTAGAAGCTCACGTAGCCGGCGATTTCCGCGGCGGGCGCCAGCGGTTCCTGGTAGCTCCAGGCCACGTCCTCACCGGACCCGCCGGCCAGGCGCCAGTAGCCCGCCGCGCCCTTGTAGGGGCACAGCGTCACTGAATCCGTGGCAATCAGCTGGTCCCAGTTGACGTCCGCGGGCGGCAGGTAGACCCGCTCCGCCAGGCCCGTTTCAAACACCATGACCGGCGCCGCGGATTCAGCCAGCACCAGCCCGGCGTTGCTGACCATGACGTGCCGGGCGCTGTGGCGGATGTCCACCCGGTGGAAGGGGTCGCGCGGGTGGGACTGGACGGCGTCGTCCTCCTCCAGCCAGCTGAAGGCATTCGGGTCGAACGCCACGTAGCCGGCCAGGTCCAGGTCCCCGAGCTCAAACGCCGCCCCTGCCGCGCTCTGCCCTCCGGCGGAGACGTCCAGCGCCTTGCCGGGCGTGCTGTGCCGGGCAAAGGGGATGCCGGGGTGCAGCACCGCGGGCGCTTCGGGGCTGTGCGCCGGGGGAGCGGCAGGGCTCAGGACGCCCACGACGTCGTTGGCCGGCACCGCGTAGCACGGCACCACCCGCCGGGGTTCCCAAAGCACCACGGCGCTGCGGGAATCGAGCACGGGCCGGTCCCCGAGCAGGGCGCGGATGCGCTTGGTGGTGGGTTCGTAGCGGAGTTCGCCCGAGAGCGCCCGCAGGGAGTCGGAAATTTTGGTGGCCATGCCTAAATCGTGCGCCCGCCGCGGGGCGCAGTCAACGCACGGGCGTTACTTGTGCAGGCCCTGGAAGGACATGGTGATGACGTCGTCGGCCAGCCTGGCGGCGGAGAGCGCCCCGCCGGGCTTGTACCACTCCACGATGGAGTTGATGGTGCCAAAGAGCAGGCGGGTGATGGTGCCGGGGGCGATGTCGGTGCGCAGCGAGCCCTCCTGCTGGGCCGCCGAGACCAGCCCGGTGATGGTGCGGTCGAACACGCGGCGCCGGGCCAGGGCCTCGCGCTCCATCTCCGTGTTCCCGCGCAGGCGCAACAGCAGCGTGACAAACGGCAGCCTCGCCACCAGCACCCCGATCGTCCCCCGGAGCACAAACTCAAGGCGGGCGTCGGGCGCGCCGGTCGTGGCGCCGTCGAGCGTCAGGACGCCCTCCAGGCCGCCCAGGGCCTCCTCCAGCGCCAGCCGGAGCAGGTCCTCCTTGGACGGGACATGGTGGTAGATGGCGGATTTGGAGATGCCCAGGTGCTCGGCCAGGATGCCCATTGACGTGGCCTCGTAGCCGTGTTTGTTGAAGACGTCCACGGCAACCCGCAGCACCGACTGCTGGTCGTAGCCGGGCCGCCCCCGCTTGGACGAGGCGGCTTGGGTGGCGGGGGCGGTATGGGGCATGGTTCCTAGTTTCTCACGGTCCTGCGGCCCTCCCGGCGCACAGGCATGTGCCGGGAGGGGCCGCAGGACCTCGGCGGTCAGGGCTTGGGGCGGTTGTCGAAGATGCGGCGCAGCTTGCCGTTGGAGCGTTCCAGCGATCCGGGCTCGACGACGTCGATGGTGCACGAGGACCCCACGTGGATCTTGATCTGCGACTTCAGCGCCAGCGCGGCGGCTGCGCGGTCCTCGGGCGTGGTGTTTTCGCGCGGTTCGATGTGGATGGTCATGGCATCCATGCGGCCGCTGCGGGTCAGTTCCAGCTGGAAGTGCGGGCTGAGCGCGGGGATGCGCAGCGCGATCTCCTCGATCTGCGAGGGGAACATGTTCACCCCGCGCAGGATGATCATGTCATCGCTGCGGCCGGTGATCCGGGCCATCCGGCGCATGGACGGGCGGGCCGTCCCCGGCAGCAGGCTGGAGAGGTCCTTGGTCCGGTAGCGGATGATCGGCAGCGCCTCCTTGGTGAGGGAGGTGAACACCAGCTCGCCCTTGTGCCCGTCGGGCAGCACCGTGGTGTGGTCAAAGGGGTCGATGATCTCCGGGCGGAAGTGGTCCTCCCAGATGTGGTTGCCGTCCTTGGTCTCCACTGATTCACCGGCGACGCCGGGGCCCATGACCTCGGAGAGTCCGTAGATGTCGCAGGCGTCCACCCCGAGTCCCTGCTCCAGTTCCTTGCGCATCTCCTCCGTCCACGGCTCGGCGCCGCACACGGCAAACTTCAGCGAGGTCGCGCGCGGGTCGATGCCGCGGTGGACCATGGCGTCCATGATGGTCAGCAGGTAGGTGGGCGTACACATGATGGCGTCGGGCTTGAAGTCCTGGATCAGCTGTATCTGCTTTTCCGTCTGTCCGCCGGACATGGGGATGACGGTGGTGCCCAGGGCCTCCGCACCGTAGTGCGCGCCCAGTCCGCCGGTGAACAGGCCGTAGCCGTAGGCCACGTGCACCTTCATGCCGGGCCGGACGCCGGAGGCGCGCATGGAGCGGGCCACGAGCGAGGCCCACACGTCGAGGTCGTTCTGGGTGTAGCCCACCACGGTGGGCCGGCCGGTGGTGCCGGAGCTGGCGTGGATGCGCACCACCTCGTTCTGCGGCACGGCGAACATGCCGAAGGGGTACTCCTGGCGCAGGTCCTCCTTCGTGGTGTACGGGAACTGGGCCAGGTCGGAAAGTTCCTTGAGGTCCTGCGGGTGGACGCCGGCTTCGTCGAACTTGCGCTTGTACAGCGGCACGCGGTTGTAGGCGTAGGCAACGGTGTCCTTGAGCCGTGCGAGCTGCAGGGCCTCCAGTTCGTCGCGGCTCATGAGCTCCGCGGCGTCGAGCCGGGAAGGGTCCTTCTGGGTGGTTTCGGTCATCGTGGGCGGACCTTTCAGTTCGTGTTTTTGCTGGGGATGGTCCGGCTGCGTCCGCGGAATTCGGCCACGACGGTGGTGGTGCCGCCGTCCTCGGCCAGGACCTGGACGTCATACAGCCCGCTGCGGCCCTGCTGCTGGCGGCGGTTGGCGACGGCGGTGAGCCGCTGGCCTGCGCGGGTGGGCGCCATGAAGTTGACGTCCGCGCCGGAGGCCACCGTGACAAAGCCGTCGTGGCCGTGGGCGGAGTTGCAGGCCAAGGCGAAGGCGGTGTCGGCGAAGGCGAAAATCATGCCGCCGTGGGTGATGCCGAAGCCGTTCATCATCTCCGGGCGGAGGGTCATCTCAATGGTGGCGTGGCCGTCGTCGAGCCCCAGCACCTCGATGCCCAGCCACTCGGACGCATAGTCATTCAAAAGGATCGGGTGCTGTGCCCCGGCGTCGATGGACGCCATGTGTCGCTCCTCACGTTATCTAACCGAATGTTCATTAGGTAATACCCTGGGGCCCTGTTCTGTCAATCTGCAAAAATTGCGATTGACGAGGTGCCCGTCACATTATATCCTGAACGAACGGTCGGTAAATAATGTCGGCACCACATCGAGGAGTTGCCATGGCACGGAACGTGCAGCCGGCGGGCCAGCCCGCCCCCCAGAACCCCGCTTCCAACGGCACGGCCCAGGCCCCCGCCGTTGTTCTGTCCCCGGAGGACATCGCGGGGCAGGAAAACTTTGATGCGATCATCGCCAAGGATTCCCGCGTGGAGCCCAAGGACTGGATGCCTGAGGCGTACCGCCGTTCACTGGTGCGCCAGATTTCCCAGCACGCGCACTCGGAGATCATCGGCATGCAGCCGGAGGCCAACTGGATCACCCGCGCCCCGAGCCTGAAGCGCAAGTCCATCCTGATGGCGAAGGTCCAGGACGAGGCCGGCCACGGACTGTACCTTTACTCCGCGGCGGAGACGCTGGGCACCACGCGTGACGACATGATGGACGCCCTGGTGGCCGGCAAGGCCCGCTATTCCTCCATCTTCAACTACCCCACCGTGACGTGGGCGGACATGGGCGCCATCGGCTGGATGGTGGACGGCGCCGCCATCTGCAACCAGGTGCCGCTGTGCCGCGCCTCCTACGGCCCCTACGGACGGGCCATGGTGCGCGTGTGCAAGGAGGAGTCCTTCCACCAGCGCCAGGGCTTTGAGATCCTGCTGGAACTGGCCAACGGCACCCCGGAGCAGCGTGAGATGGCGCAGAACGCCGTCAACCGCTGGTACGCGCCGTCCCTGATGATGTTCGGCCCGCCGGACGACAATTCCCCCAACTCCAAGCAGTCCATGGCCTGGAACATCAAGCGCTTCAGCAACGACGAGCTCCGCTCCCGCTTTGTGGGGATGCTCGCCGAGCAGGTGAAGGTCCTGGGCCTGACCCTGCCCGATGACGAGGTCCGCTTCAACGAGGACACCAAAAAGTGGGAGCACGGCCCGCTGGACTGGGCGGAATTCAAGGAAGTCCTGGCCGGCCGCGGCCCCTGCAACGCCCAGCGCCTGGAGCGCCGCCGCTCCGCCCACGAGGACGGCGCCTGGGTCCGCGAGGCCGCCGCAGCCTACGCGGCCAAGCAGGCCGCCAAGCAGTCCACGAACGCACAGAAAGCAGCAGCCTAGACATGACTGAAGCAACGTCACCCGAAAGCACGACGCCGGACCCCGCCGAAGGCGCGCACCGCTGGCCCCTGTGGGAGGTCTTTGTGCGCTCCAGCCGCGGCCTGAGCCACGTGCATGCCGGCTCCCTGCACGCGCCGGACGCCGCCATGGCGCTGCGCAACGCCCGTGACCTGTACACCCGCCGCAACGAGGGCGTCTCCATCTGGGTGGTCCCCTCCGACGCCATCGCCGCCTCGGACCCGGACTCCAAGGGCTCCTTCTTTGAATCCCCGCAGGGCAAGGACTACCGGCACGCCACCTACTACACGAAGAGCGAAGGAGTGAAGCACCTGTGACACCGGACCCGCACGACGTGGGGGCCCTGGGCGATTCCTCCGCCTCAGCCACCCGCATCACCCCCGGCTTTGCCCTCCGCCCGGAGGACATTGCACTCGCCGCCGAACAAGGCACGGCGAAGCCAAGCGAAGACGTGGCCGAATACGCGCTGCGCCTCGGCGACGACGCCCTTATCCTGGCCCAGCGCCTGGGGCACTGGATTTCCCGTGCCCCCGAGCTGGAGGAGGATGTGGCCCTGGGCAACATCGCCCTGGACCAGCTGGGCCACGCCCGTTCCTTCCTGACGTACGCCGGCGCCGCCTGGGGCAAGAGCGAGGACGATCTTGCCTACTTCCGCCGGGAGGGCGAATTCCGTTCCGCGCACCTCTTCGAACAGCCCAATGGCGACTTTGCCGCCACCATTGCCCGGCAGTTCATCGTGGCGAACTACCAGTTCCCGTTGTACCGCGAACTAGTGAAATCCAGCGATCCCATGCTGTCCGCCATCGCCGCCAAGGCCGTGAAGGAAGTGGACTACCACCTGGACCACAGCACCCAGTGGGTGCTGCGCCTGGCCGGCGGCACGGACGAGTCCCGCCGCCGCATGGAGGCCGGCCTCAACCTCATGTGGCCGTTTGTCGGCGAGCTCTTCGAGGACGACGCGCTCACCGCAAGGATCGGGGACGCCGGCGTCGTGCCGTCCAGCCTGAAGGAAGAATTTGACCGGACCACCGGCGCCATTTTGGCCGAGGCGGAACTGGACGTCCCCGGGCACCCCATGGCCACGGGCGGCGGACGGCGCGGAAACCACTCCGAGCACCTGGGCCTTGTGCTCGCGGAGATGCAGGTGCTGGCCCGCGAATTCCCCGGGGCCAGCTGGTGACCGTCATGCAGACCGGGGAAAGGACTGCCCGGCAGCAGGCCTGGGACATCGCCGCACGTGTATGCGACCCCGAGATCCCCGTGCTCACCATCGCCGACCTGGGCATCCTGCGCAGCGTTGAGGTGTACGACGCCGGGGGGCCGGGCGGGCCCGCCGGCAAGCCCGCCGTCCAGGTCACCATTACGCCCACCTACTCCGGCTGCCCCGCCATGGAGGCCATCCGGGACGACGTCCAGGCGGAATTCGCGAAGGAAGGGTACCCGTCCGCGGAGGTGCTCCTGGTGCTCTCCCCGGCCTGGACCACCGACTGGATGAGTGCCGAAGGGCGCACCAAGCTCGCGGAATTCGGGATCGCCCCGCCCAGCGGGCATTCCCGCGCCGGCGGCCACAGCGGCCCCGTCCGGCTTGCCCTGCAGGTCAAATGCCCGCAGTGCAGCTCGCTCAATACCAAGGAACTTACCCGCTTCGGCTCCACCTCCTGCAAGGCACTGTACGTCTGCCAGGACTGCAAGGAACCGTTCGACTACTTCAAGGTGCTCTAATGACAGTTCCCGCAGACGCCACGGCCCGGCGCCGGGCCTCGTTCCACGCCCTCACCGTCAAGGAGGTCCGCCGGCTCACGGAGGACGCCATTGAGGCCACCTTCGCGGTGCCCGCCAAACTGGCGGGCCACTACGATTACCTGCCCGGCCAATACGTGGCGCTGCGCGTGCAGATGCCCGGGGCCGACGGCGTGGACCGTGAGGTGCGCCGCAGCTACTCCATCTGCGCCGTGCCGGTGCAGTTTGAGGACGGCAGCTCCGAGATCAAGGTTGCCATCAAGCGGGACATCGGCGGTGAATTCTCCACCTGGGCCAACAAGGAACTGGCTGCCGGTGCCGTCATGGACGTCATGAGCCCCATGGGTGCCTTCATCTCCAAGCACGCCGGCGGCACGGGCGTCTCCAACGTCCTCAACAGCATGAACCACCCGGAAGACATGGCGCACGACGCCGGGACCTACGTCGCTATTGCCGCCGGCTCCGGCATCACCCCGGTCATGGCCTTGGCCAAGTCGCTCCTGGCCGGCAACCCCGGCACCCGCTTCGACCTGGTCTACGCCAACAAGGCCACCATGGACGTCATGTTCCTGGAGGAGCTGGCGGACCTGAAGGACCGGTACCCCCGGCGGTTCGCCCTCCACCACGTGCTCTCCCGCGAACAGCGCATCGCACCGCTGATGAGCGGGCGCCTTGACGCGGAAAAGCTCGAGGCGCTGCTGGGCACCGCCATCCACGCCGACGACGTCGACGAGTGGTTCCTCTGCGGTCCCTTCGAGCTGGTGCAGCTGTGCCGCGACGTCCTGGAGGCCCGCGGCGTGGACCGCGACCGGGTCCGCTTCGAGCTGTTCACCACGGGGCGCCCCGACCGCCCCGAAGGACAGGCCGGCCGCCCGGTCCAGGTGGACGAGTCCGAGGAAACCTACAAGATCACCTTCACCCTTGACGGCTTGACCGCCGACATCCTCAGCCCCACCCACGCCCGCGAGTCAATCCTCAACGCCGCCCTGCGCGTGCGCCCCGACGTGCCGTTTGCCTGCGCCGGCGGCGTGTGCGGGACCTGCCGGGCCAAGCTGGTGTGCGGCGAGGTGGACATGGATGAGAACTACGCCCTTGAGCCCGACGAAATCGAGAACGGCTACGTCCTCACCTGCCAATCCCGCCCCACGACCCCCGAGGTCACTGTCGACTACGACGGCTAAACCGCCGGCCGTGCCCGTCGAGGCCCGCAACCCCTGAGGAGACACCATGATTGACCTGTCCATCGCCGACGGCGTGGCCGAGATTGTCCTGAACGCCCCGCAGAAGCTGAACGCGCTCAACGAGACCGCGCTGGGGGAGCTGGGGGCCGCGTACGGCGAAGCCGCGGAAGCCGCCTCCGCGGGGGCCGTCCGGGCCCTGGTGCTCCGCGGGGAGGGGCGGGCGTTTTGTGCCGGCCGCGACATCGCCGGTGTGGACGGCGCCACCGACGACGTCAGCGGCTACCTCGACGGGCTGCTGGTCCCGCTCATGCAGAAGATGGGTGCCTTTCCGGCGCCCACCTTTGCCGCCGCGCAGGGTGCCTGCCTGGGCGTGGGGCTGGGCCTGCTGGTGGCCACGGACGTGGTGTACGTGGCGGAGACCGCCAAGATCGGCTCCCCGTTTGCCAACCTGGGGGCCACGCTGGATTCCGGCGGCCACTGGCTCTTCACCGAACGGCTCGGCACGCACCGCACCCTTGACCTGATCTACACGGCCGAGCTCATCAGCGGCACCGAGGCCGTGGCCTCCGGGCTGTTCAGCCGGGCCAGGCCCGCGGGGGAACTGCTTGATTTCACCCGTGCCGCGGCAGCGAAGGCGGCCAACGGCCCCACCCGGGCATTCAACGCCAGCAAGGCCCTGGTGGCGCGCATCCGAGACGAGCGGCTGGGACTGTGGGACGCCGTCGTGCGGGAAAACGAGGCGCAGGCCGCGCTGTCCAGGACGGCCGACTACCTCGAAGGCTTTGCCGCCTTCACCGCGAAGCGGAAGCCGGACTTTACCGGCAGGTAGCCCCAGGGCCATGGTTCCCGGAGCCTTAAACGCGGCCGGCCGGTGCCGCACCCCCGCTCAGTTAAGCGGGCGGGTGCCTTCCGGCAGGGAGCCGTTGTTCATGAGCTCGGTGGCGGCGTCGGCAATGGCGGTCAGGGCCACGCGCTGGATCCACGGACCGTAGGAAATCCGGGCCACGCCCAGCTCCTGCAGCCGGGACGGCGTGAGGGAACCGGGCACGTTGATGACGCTGACCTTCCCGCGCCCAATGCCGGCCACGAGCGCCTTGACGGTGGGCTCGTCCAGCTTGCCGGGCACAAAGACGCACGTGGCGCCGACCTCCAGGTAGGCGCGGCCGCGTTCGATGGCGGCCTCCAGCACCTCGCGCGGGTCGCGGTCCGCGCCGCGCAGGAAGGCGTCGGTGCGGGCGTTGAGGACAAAGTCGATGCCTGCGGCGGCGCCTGCGGCGGCGGCCTGCTTCATCTGCGCGACGGCCTGCGCCAGCGGTCGCATCTGGTCCTCGATGTTGGCTCCGACTATCCCGACGCCGATCGCCTTGCGGATCGTCTCCCCGGGGTTGCCGTAGCCGGCCTCAAGGTCGGCCGTGACGGGCAGTTCGGTGGCTGCAGCAATCCGGCCGACGGCCTCGATCATGGTGGCGACCGGGATGTGCTCACCGTCCTCATAGCCGTAGGATGCCGCAATCGAATGGCTGGCCGTGGCCAGCGCCTTCGTGCCGGGCAGCTCCGAAATCACCTTGGTGCTGATGACGTCCCACACGTTGGCGAGCTGGAGAATTTCGGGCGCATTGTGGAGGCGGAGAAGCTCCGTGGCCTTGCTTGCTGTGCTCATGGAACGAGCCTAGTACTACAGTCGCGTTTATTTTCTCTGCGTTTGGAGTTTTAACCGTGTTCCGGGACGCGGACGTGTTAATCCTAGGCGGTGGGCGATGATATTTGTGTGGCGGACGTGGGGGAATGGGCCGATGGGCTGGCGGAGATCGGGGGCTGATCGGGGCCAGGTTCGCCCGTTCGGAGCCTCGGGCGAACGCTGTTGGGTATGTCAAGGGACTGCTCTCCGAGGA
The DNA here is from genome assembly GCF_013376095.1 of Arthrobacter sp. SDTb3-6. Lineage (GTDB taxonomy): Bacteria > Actinomycetota > Actinomycetes > Actinomycetales > Micrococcaceae > Specibacter. The sequence goes on from NZ_JAAMFN010000038.1 coordinate 36,425, forward strand.
GGAGCGGAAGAATTCCTGGACGCTTTCGGAGCGCGCCGGGCATCGGGTCCCGGACCGGATGCAGCGTCTGCTCTCAAGCACGGACTGGGATCCGGACGGGTTGCGGGATGACCTGCGCTCCTTCGTGGTGGAAAGGATCGGTGACCCCGACGGGGTGCTGGTGATCGACGAGACGGGGTTCCTGAAGAAGGGCACCCGCTCGGCAGGCGTCGCCCGTCGGTACTCCGGAACCGCCGGGCGGGTGGAGAACTCCCAGATCGGGGTGTTCCTCACCCATGCCACTGGGCGCGGGCGCACCTTCCTGGACCGGGAACTGTATCTGCCCAAGGCCTGGACCGAGGACCCCGGACGCTGCGACGCGGCCGGGGTGCCCAGAGACCGGTAGTTCAGGACCAAGCCGGAGCTGGCCATGGACACGCTCCTGCGTGCCCTGGACGCAGGAGTCCCGGCGGCCTGGGTGGCCGGGGACGCGGTTTACGGCCAGTACCACCGGCTGCGCCGCACTCTGGAGGAACGCGGGCTCCACTACGTCCACGCCGTCCCGGTCTCCCAGCGCGTCATCGTCAAGGACGGGACCTTTGCCGGCACCGAAAAGCGCGCCGATGCCGCCGTGGCAGACCTCGCACCTGCCGCGTGGCGCACCCGGTCAGCCGGCGAGGGATCCAAGGGCGTGCGGGACTACGCCTGGGCGCGGGTGCGCATCAACGGCGCCGAAGACCGGCGTGCGGAGCACTGGCTGCTCGCCCGTCGTTCCCTGGCCAGGCCCGAGGAAATTGCCTGTTTCATCTGCCACACCCCCTAACGCGTCGCCCTGGCCCAGATGGCCCGCATCGCCGGGATCCGCCGGGCCATCGAGGAAACCTTCCAGACCGCCAAGGGCGAAGCCGGACTGGACCACTACCAGGTCCGCCAATACGCCGGCTGGTACCGGCACATCACCCTCTCGATGCTCGCCCATGGGTTCCTGACCACCGTCAGGGCCAAAAAAGGGGCACCGGAACCGGGCAGGAAAGCCTCGTAGCGCTCTCCCTGCCCGAAATCCGCCACCTCATCACACGTCTCGCCTGGGCAAGCATCCCGGACCCCAGCCACGTCCTACACCGCTCACGCTGGCGCCGAAAACACCAACACCGCGCACGCGAACACCAGTACCAGAGCCGCAGATCAACCATATTAACGCGACTGTAGTA
>NZ_JAAMFN010000039.1 GCF_013376095.1 Arthrobacter sp. SDTb3-6
CCAGCCCGGGACCGCCCGCCCCGTCGCAACGCCGCCTTCACCCCGACCGTCTTGCCACGGAGTTCGGAGCTAAGAACCCGGGTGGCCAACAACCTCAGCGACGGACGCTTCCGGATCGTGCTCGCCGTGGATGCCATCAACCCGGACTTGAAGCGAATGGTCGAATACCTCAACGCCATGTCGGGGCCGGCCACGTCCATCATTGCCGTTGCCTACGCGCGCCTGAGCGACCAAGAAACCGACATCCTCATGCCCCGGATCTACGGCGAGGAACTTGCCGAAGCCAAATCCGCCGCGGACGCCGGCCGAAAACCCACCTGGACCATCGAGAGCTTCCGGTCCTGGCTGGGCACCAATTCGCCCTCCAACCTCGAGAAATTCAACCACTTCACCGCCCAAGCCGCGGCCTCAGGATTGACCTTCCACGGCTCGACCAGCATCAGCCCCACAGCCACCTTTGCCATCCTCGCCCCGGACAACACCCGGCTGGGCACCCTGTCATTGATCGCCTACACCGGCCAAAACACCAGCGTCGAGCTGGACTTCTACAGGGTCTCCCGCATGGAGCCGCAACAACGTGCAACCATTGCCGGCCTGTCAGAGCTGCCGGCCACCATCGCCGGCATACCCGGAATGGAACGCGTCGGAGAACGTTTGTCCGCCACCGGGTTCGCCAACCGCAAGAACACCCCGCTCACAGAACTCCCCGACGAATCAATCCAGCAACTCATCGGTGTCCTGGCTGCCCTCCAAACCCAAACCTGACCCCGCAAGCCAAGGCGCAAACCCACCCGGCCACCTCCCATCCACGCGCTCAAGTCCGGGTTCCCACGCAGCGTCATGTCAACACTAATGCAGCGCATGGGACGAAGCCGGCGCCTGACGAAAGTGGATGAAGCCGCCATGTATAGCAGCCGGTCCCGAATCAAAAGACGGGTTCCGCGCGGGCCGGTCCATGTCAAAGTCTTCTCGGGTGACACCCCGGGCAAGCAACGCATTTTTCTGTGCTGTGAGGCCCTGGCCGTTGGTGGATACGCGAGCCTGTCCGATCAGCAGTCCGGTCGTGGTACTCGAATGTACCGGTTAGCGCCGTGACCCGGCTTTTTGCGGGCTTTCTTACGGAATCTTGCGACCGCGGTAGCGGTCCATTTTTGATCCGGGAAACTTCGGTGACTCTTGCGCCGCTGGCCGACCGCTTTACGGGATGATTTTGGAGGAGCCTTTCGCTGCCACCCAGCCTGAGGATTGATGCTTCGACGTCTCGTCTCGATTCCATTGCCCTCTGTTGAGTGTCTCCCTCAAATCCATATCCCGGAACTTGCTTGAGTATCGGTCACGGTTCTTCGGCGCGCGGGCGAAGACCAGTAGCCCTTCGTCGGTGACACGGGCCCCGGCCGCCGTCGTTGCCCGTCGCGGCGGCGGTCGATTCCGATTTCTTCGGCCGGTTCACGTCGCGTCGCCACCAGAGGCGTCTCAGCGCCGGTCAGAGCGAGTCGGCAGGGGCGGGTGAGAGCCGGTAGCCGCCGTCATGGCGGATGACATGGCCGGCTGTGGGCGGGGCGAAATGGGTGCCCAGGAGTAGGGTTTCAGTGTCGGCGAGTGAGGCGAGCAGTGTTCGGCGCGAGCTCTCGGACTGGTGCGGGTCGATGTCGACGCAGGCGCCGATGGCGGGGTGGGCAAGTTGGATGGGGTGGTGGATGCAGTCGCCGGTGATTAGGGCAGTCCGGCCGCGGCTCGTCAGCTCGACGGCGACGTGGCCGGGGGTGTGGCCGGGAGTGGGGAGCAGGCGCAGGCCCTCGGTGACGGGGACGCCCTCTGCGGGGACGTCGATGAGGTCGAGCAGCCCTGCCTTCTCCACCGGGATCACGGAGTCTCGGAACATCTGCTCGCGTGCTTCCTCCATGTCGTATCCAGCCCAAAACTCCCGCTCAGTGCGGGTGGTCACGTAACGGGCGTTGGGGAAGGTGGGCACCCAGCCGCCGTTTACCTTGCGGGTGTTCCAGCCCACGTGGTCGGCGTGCAGATGGGTGAGGATCACGAGGTCAACCGAGTCCGCGGGGAATCCGGCGGCGGCGAGGTCCCTCAGGTAGTCGGTGTTCAGATTGTGCCAAGCGGGATTCGCCCGTTCCTTGCCGTTGCCGATGCCGGTGTCGACCAGGATCCGCAGGCCCCCTAGGGCGAAAGCAAAGCTGTGGCTGTCGATGCGGAGGATGCCCTCGTCGTCGGCAAAGTGGGGATGCAGCCAGCCCTGCGAGGCGACAAGGTCCGGGGTGGCGTCGGGCAGTAGCCACGGTCCGGTGGCGGGGGGCAGGAGGACCTCGTCGATGCGGTGAACGGTGACCTCGCCCACGGTCCAGGAAACTGCGGCGCTAGACACGAAGCCGGGGGCAGTGCTCATGATCGTTCAGTCCTTTGAATCTCGTTACGGAAGATCGTTGTGTGCGCGGCGCGAGGACTAGTGGTGTGAGGGTGGACATCGGCCCTTGGCACTAAACGCTACGGAATTGCCTTAAGACACTTTAGGCCCCACGGAAGACTAAGTAAAGCCTTAGCCTTGAGCTGGGGGACGCCACTTCAGCCGAACAGGGATAAGCCCATGACCGCAGGTCTCGCACCGCAAGCGGACGACCGGCCCAGGTCCCCCACGTCGCCTTTTGCGGCAGGCGCGGGTAAGTCGTCAGCGCCATGAAGATCTCTTCTCGCGCGGGGGCACACTGCGGCGGCGCTAAAGTTCACGAAGGGCCGGCGAGGAGGCGGTCGAACGGCGGCCAGTTGCACGCACCGGGGAGTGCGTGGATCATAGACGCAATGATTTTGCTTTAAGATGGGTTTCTATGAGCAGGCAGATGGTGCGCCCGGGCGGACGCAGCGCCCAGGTCCAGGCATCGGTGCACGCCGCCGTGCACGAACTCGCCTCGGAGTTCGGCCGGGATGCCCTGACTGTGCCGCTGGTCGCCCAGCGCGCGGGGGTGACACCTTCGACGATCTACCGGCGCTGGGGGGACCTGCAGGAGCTGTTGTCGGATGTAGCGGTCGAGCGCCTGCGGCCCGAGACCGCACCCGGGGATTATGGGACCCTGCACTCCGACCTGACGGCGTGGGTCGAGCAGTTCCTCGACGAGATGTCCTCCCCCGCCGGCCGCGCCTACATCCGCGACGCCCTGCTCGGCAATCCGGACGGCAGCAACGCCGGGCAGTGCTCTGCCTACGCCGCCGAACAGATCAACGTGATCCTCACCCGCGCGACCGAACGCGGGGAGAAGGCCCCGGGCGTTGAGACGATAATCGACCACGTCGTCGCTCCCCTAATGTACCGTATCCTCTTCCGCCCGGCCGGGCTTGACGCCCCGTACGCCCGCCGGCTCGTGGGATCAATCCTCGGCCCCGCCGGCCCGTAACCTGGAGCGGACTGGATTTCTTCGCGTTCGCCGGTCCCAGGGTCTTGTGGAGGGGTGTGCTCTGCCGTGCCGGGCCGCTGTCATGGCATCCGTCTTCTCCCGCGCCGCGTTTGGCTGGCAGCGCGGGACAGCTCGGTCGCGCAGGATCCCACCCCATGGTTCCCGGTGAGGCCCTTGAGGCTGTGGTGCGCCAGTCGATGAGCGACCGGGTGCCCAGGAGGACCACAACGAAGAACCGGTCGGCGTCTTCGGTGCCCGGTTGGGCTGTGAATAGACCATGATCCCCAGCTCCTCGCCCGCGACGGTGAGGATGTCGCAGGCGAGTGGGATGAGTCCGGCCTTTGGGCTGTCGATGGTCTTGAGCCTGGACTGTTCCTGGGGCGATTCGAAATGGCCCGACTTACACAACTTAGCCAAGCGCGGCAGACCCTTGACGTCAACCAGTTTTGTACTTTACTGTAAAGTCTAATTCTGGCCATTCTTCTTCCTCTCGGCCAGAGCCGCCGATCGTCAGGAGAGCCCAGAATGTCCCCTAAAGTCCACGCGAGCCTCGCGGGATCATCCATTTCCGCCCGCCTCAACAGGCTGCCCGTGACGAGGGCCCACAAGCGCATCATCGTGATCATCGCCCTCGGTACGTTCTTCGAGATCTACGAGCTGTTCCTTTCCGGGGTGTTGGCCACGACGCTAAGCTCCGAGTTTAGGCTGGGAGGGACGGGCCTCTCCCTGGTTCTGGCCTCACCGTTCCTCGGGGCCTTCCTTGGGGCGGTAGTGATCGGCCCGGTCGCCGACAGGTTCGGCAGGCGGAAGGCGTACATGATCACTCTCGCCCTGTATTCCGCCGCGACCCTCGCGGCCGCGTTCTCCTCGGATCTGTGGATGCTCGTGGCGTGCCGGTTCATTGCGGGCGTGGGTCTGGGAGGCGAGCTCCCGGTGACGGATTCATTCCTAGGGGAGATCCTGCCCGCGAAGCGTCGGGGGTACTTTGCGGCGTGGGCCTTCACCGTCGCCTACACGGCGGTACCCGTGGTCGGTTTCCTCGGTCTGGGAATGACTGCCGCTGCCCCGTGGGGAATCGCCGGCTGGCGGTGGATGTTCGCGTTCGGGGCGGCGGGGGCGATCATCACGTTCCTGGTCCGCCGCCAACTGCCCGAGTCACCAAGGTGGCTGCAGACGGTCGGACGTGCGGCCGAGGCCGAGGAGGTCACCCATCGGTTGGAGGAGGCGAGCCGGTCCGAAGGGTGGGACGGTGCCGAGGCCGTGGAGCCCGCGGACAGCACCCTGCCCCAAGCGACGCCCCTGCCGGCGTCGGCACTGCTGCGCAGACCGCTGGTGCAGCGGACGGTCCTGATGGCCTTGGTCTGGATCCTGGCGGTGATCGGCTACCACGGGTTCAGCTCTGTTGCGACGCTCGCGCTCACCGAACGCGGCTTCACCGTGACCAGCTCGCTGCTCTACACCTCCCTGGCGTTCATCGGGTACCCGGTCGGGTCGGCGGTGTCGATGTGGCTGATGGAGCGCATGGAGCGCAAGCTGCTGCTGGGTGGATCTCTGGCGCTGATGGCCGTGCTGGGAATAGTCTTCGGCAACGCCCAGGACCCTACGGTGATCGTGGTCTTCGGGTTCTGCTTCACCGTCGTCGCGAATGTCATGTCAAACGCCACTCACGTCTACCAGCTCGAGCAGTTCCCCACCGGCATCCGCACAACGGCGACCGGATGGCTGTACTCCCTCGGCCGCCTCTCGACTGCCGTGGCGCCCTTCTACCTCGTTCCTCTCCTGCAGCACGCCGGATCAGGCGCCGTCTTCACGCTGGTCGGAGCGGCCTGCCTCGTGGCCGCGTTGGCCGTCGTGGTCGCCGGAGTGCGGACGACTGGGCTGAGCGTCGAGGAGATCTCCCCTGAACTTAGGTCATGAAGCATAGCGGCTGAGGAATGTCAGGATCGCTTCGTCGATCACCCGCTCTTCCGCCGGCAAGTGGTCCCGTGCTGCAGGGGCTGCCATGACCGCGGGCCAGAGGGTCATCTCCTGAACGAGCCCGAAGAACTGATGTGCGGCCACGAAGGCGTCGGGGCACTGGAGCCGGCCCAGCCCGCTGAGCCGGTCCAGGGCGGCGGCGAGGGCATCCAGGAGGGGCGCCTTCCCCACCCTGTAGAAGTCCTCCGCGATCCAGCTCAGCCGCCGTGATTCGGCAATGACGAGCCTGATGACGTCAACCTGGTCATTTTCCCGGACGAAGCGCAGAAGCAGCTGCGCGAAGGCCCGCAGCACCTCGGAGGCCTCCGGAACACCTCCGGGCCCATTGAGCTCCTCGAGGAATGCAGATACGTTGAGCTGATCCCAATGACGCTGTAACATCGCCCGGAAGACAGCCTCCTTGCTGCCGAACCTGTTGTAGAGAGTCTGCCTCGACACTCCTGCTTCCTTGGCAATCCGCTCGAGGTTGACTCTGTCGTAGCCATGGGCGAGGAAAAGCCTGCGGGCCGCGTCCAGCAACTTTGAAGAAGCCGCCTCACTCAAATCAAGAACCTCTCCCATTTCGACTGTACCGTCCAATCCATCTTAGGAGCGTATCGCATGACCGAATACCAGTGGAACCGACTCAGTGCCCCGGCGCTGCAATACCACGCAGAGCACGATGCTGTGGTCATGCTCCCCGTGGGTTCCACCGAACAGCACGGGGAACACCTCCCCACAGGAGTCGACCTGTTCCTAGCGGCAGAAGCCTGCCTGAGGGCGGCCGCCATCCTCGAGGAAGCCGGAATGCCCGTCGTGTGCGCTCCCGGGCTGCCTTGGGGCCTCTCCGAGCACCATATGGCGTTCGGGGGCACGCTCACACTGCCGCTCACCACGTACTATGCGCTCATCCGGGACGTGTGTGCGAGCATCCAGAGGTCCGGCTTCCAGCGGATCGTCGTCGTCAACGGGCACGGCGGGAACATCTCCGCCCTGAATGCCATCGTCGACCAGCTGTCCCTCGACCTGCCGGGAGCGGACATCTCCGTGGCCACCTACGTGACCGTCGCCCGCGACCAGATTGAGGAGATCCTCGAGACACAGGACAGCATCATGCACGCCTGCGAGGGAGAGACATCCATGATGCTCGCCGCGTTCCCCGAACTCGTGGCCACTGGCATGCTCTCCCGCGCCACAGGCCCCGTCTCGGGCCTCCGGTCAGATGCCGTGCCCCTGTACCGATGGCGGTCCTTCCGCGACGTCACGGCGAACGGCGTCTCGGGGGACGCCCGCGGCGCCACCGCCGACAAGGGCGCCCGGCTCCTGGACGTCTGCGCCGAGGCCCTGGCGCACCAGATCATGGTCGACGGCGGACACGAACCGGGCACTGCGCCGCCGAACCCGAAACTAACCTAAGCAGAAATGGGGCTCAGAGTACGCCAACAGGCCGCATGGAAGCGCCTTGGCTTTACTCTGAGCCCCGTTTTCTCAGACTCCCGAGCGCCCTGATCTGGCTGAAGCTCAAAAGGGACCCACCCGTTACATAGTTTGGACCGTCATCGTAGGGCGCATAGATCTTACGCTGGACATCCTTGCCGCCCCTCTCCTGGTCGGGAGCTGCGGATCGCGGCCATGTCTCTACGATCGCGGCCGACAGCTGCGAGGCCTCGCCAACTGGCTCATTGCGCCCTGCCTGAACTTCCCAGGCCATCCAGGCTTCCTGGGACGGCCTTGGACCGGCTCATCCAAGATGCTACACATGGGTCATTGGCCTTTATCGAGCGGATCGTTGTTGAAGTTTCCAACGACGCCGTCCAGCCAGTCGGGACTGTCCGCTCCGACTCAAAATCGGGCCATTTAGGCCAAGTAAAAAGAGGACTATGGTGTTTTGACCTATTGTGCGGGAGCCAGTTTGTAGCTTGAGGTAGCCTTGGGGCCGGGATGGCGTACTGCAAAATGATGTCCATAACGGGCCCGCTTGTGGCTGCTCAAGCGCCGAAGGGGATGAGGGTGAAGTCGTCGCGTTTGCGTTGCGGGTCTTGATGCTTAGCCTCGATTCACCGATCCGAGCGGGTGGCCCTACGGCGTTTTAAGCACGAAATCCCGTCTTTTAGAGGAAAATAGGCTTACGACAGTCAAATTTCCATACCCAAAAGAGATCATCTCGTAAATGCACGTTTCCAATACCCCGGCGGCAGGGTCCGTTTTCCTTGCCGAGGAGTACCTTATGTCGCCGGCCGGGCTGGTGCCGGTGCTATGCCTGGCCCGGGAGGCGCCGCTACACGCACCGACCGATGCATGGTTGTCCGTGCCCACGGACATGGGCGCGAACCCTGGGTTTAGACTCGCATTGCTAGCGGGCATCGTCGCCGGGGCTGACGGCATTGATGACATGGCACTATTGCGCCTTGGAGGGATGAAGAAGCCCTTAACCGGCAGCTTCGCCCCGTCCACTTTGGGCTCCTTCCTGCGGTCCTTCACGTTCGGGCACGAACGCCAACTCGACGCAGTCACTTCCGGCGGCCGGCCAGCCTGGCCCGCAAGGCGCCCCTGTTCGGCACACAGTCCGGGGCGGACTTCGTCTTAGTCGACGCCGATTACACCATCATCGAAGTGCACTGGTATCAGAAGCAGGGCTCCGAATGCAGGTACTGGCGGGGGCCACGGCCTCAATGCCGTCCTCGCCGCTGCCACCCTGTAGGGCACGGCGCTGACGATCAAGGGCAAGCGCGTGCGCAAGGGAGCGGCGAACTCAGCCCGCCAGGCCAGGAAATCCGTTACGCAAGCATCGGGCACGCTCAAGCGCACCGGAGTGCAGCCGCCGGTGGTGTGCCGGTTTGATTTGGCCTAGTCCGGCTGCCCCGCGGTCAGTCCCGCACTGGCCGGCGGCACCGATGTCACGGTCACGGGACGCATGGACCCTGCCGTCAAACGCGCCATCGCCACCATTGCGGAGTCCGCGTGGGTGCCCATCCAGTACGCCAACGCCGTCTATTACGAGGCCACGAAGGGTGGGTCTCGGCCGCGGAAGTCAAGGAAGTGCCGTTCACGACGTTGTCGGGCAGGAAGAAGAGCGGGCGGGTCACCGGCCGGATGGTCGTGCCCCGCATCGGGCGAGCTGAGCGCCAAAGCCGGTGACGGGCAACCCGCCCTCTTTGACACGCACCGCTTCCATGCGTTCTTCCCCACCGTCCAAGTGGAGACGTTGGGAGCAGTCGCTGCCGATAAGATCCATCGGAAGCACACCGCTATTGAGCAGGTCGACGCCGATTCTGTTGGACAGCGCCTTGGCACACCTGCCCTCGGGGCATTCGACGCGAACCCTGCCAGGCTGGCCGCCGCGGTCATAGCCTACAACCTCACCCGCACCGCTGGGATTCTTGCCGAGTGCTTGTTCGCCAGATCCAGAACGGGAACGATCCGGGCCAGGCTGATCAACGTCCCTGCTCGGATCGTGTCCACGGCCCGAGGAATACGGGACCACCTGCCCGAGAAATGGCCTTGGCAAATTGCCGGGGAACAGCTCGTCGCTGTCACCCATGCACCACCGCAAGCAACATAAAACCTGCCCACCCGGCCGAGGCCGGCACGCTGCAGGAACCCAAACGTGGAACACCAACGGCAGCAAGGACGGTCATCTGTCCATCCCCAAAAACGAAACGGCCCCCGCGATCCGAAATCAAACAGACCGCGAAGACGGCTCGGTGGATCGAAGCTTAGGCGCGGTCGTGGAGGGTGACGTGGTAGCCGTCGGGGTCGGCAAAGGTGAACGTGCGACCGAATGGGCCGTCGACCGGGGCGGAGACGATCTTGTGGCCGTCGGCGACGAGGGCGTCGTAAATGGCCTGGACGTCGGTGGCATGGAGCCAGATCGCGGCACCGATGCCTGGCTGGGCAACGGTCGCAAGATCGGTCCCCGGAACCAGGTCCCGCAGCGCGAACGCAATGGGCGTGGTCTCGAAGACGACGGCATGGGGCGGGCCCGCCGGGGAGCGAACGAGGCCGAGGTACTGTTCGTAAAACGCCTGCGACGCGTGGAGATCGCGTGCCTGGAGTGAGATGAAGTCGGGGCCGGTTGCGGGCATGTTGACGCTCCTTTTCTATATGTCAGTTTTCTGACATGGGCTAATCTATGTCAGAATGTTGACATGAGTCAAGATTTTATCGGCGTCGATCTCGAGACGTCCCTGGGCTACCTGTTGAAAGAGGCGTCGAGCGCCCTTCGCGCTGCCATGGAGGCAGTGCTGCGGCCGCTCGGGATGACGGTGACGCATTACTCCTGCCTTGAGTTGCTGGCACAGCGCCCGGGCCTGTCGAACTCGGAGCTGGCACGCGGAGCGTTCGTGACCCGACAGTCGATGAACGTGCTGCTGCAAGGCTTGGAACGGGACGGCTACGTGACCCGGCCGGCCCAGGCCCCGGTCGGGAAAGTTCTTCCCACGCGGCTCACGCCACGGGGTCGGCGCAGCCTGGAGAAGGCGACCGTAGCAGTCCGATCCGTCGAGGACAGAATGCTCGGCGGCCTGTCGAAAGACGAGCATGCGGAGGCGTTTCGGATCCTGCAAGGCATGATCCAGTCCCTGCGCGACGATAACGAGGATGCATAAATCGTTCCCGCGGAACCGTCCGCCACCGCGAACGCACAAGGATCCCCAACCGGGCTGCACCCACCACCAATTAGCGGTGCGAAAACGCCATCATTCACGGGACTGTGGAAAGAACTGCCGTTGCTTGAATGGTTCTCTGTGTTTTAGTCAAGCGCCTGTGCGCTGATCGAACAGATCCGTGCTGCTGCATCGACGTAGACAATGCTGGTCGGGATTTCACGCCGCAAGGGCATAGGCTAGCCGCGCCTGCCCAATTGGCGGGCCAGCTGGGTGGTGACGCGCACCAAAGTCGCCCCGTGGTTCGCCAGGTCGTAGGAGTTTGTTGCACCGGAGAAACTGATGGCACCGATTGCCGCCCCATTTCGAAGGATCGGGGCCGCTATGCAGGTCTGTCCCAAGGTGGCTTCCTCGCGGTCATAGGCCAGCCGGGTGTTCCTTATCTGTGCCAGCTCCTGAAGGAGGGCTGATGGATGTGTCAAGGTAAAACGAGTGCGCCGCGGCATGCCCGCGGCGATGACCGCCTGAACGGCATCTTCGGACGCAAAGGCGAGCATTGCCTTGCCCAGCGAGGTACAAACGGCCGGGTAGCGTCCGCCGACTACAGTCCGGGCTGGATGAGTGCTCAATCCCACCACCTTGTCGACGAGCACAACCTGAGGACCGTCAAGGACCGCGAGATGGGTCGTAAGCCTTGTGGCGCCGAAGAGCTCACCCAAAAACGGTGCGGCAAGGTCCCTTAACCCCATGGGTCGGCTGTGAGCCACTTGGTTGCCCAACTCGAAGAGTTTCCCAGAGAGCCGGTAGTTGGAACCGTCCTTGGCCACAAAGCCGCCTTTGACCAAATGTGAAAGCAACCTGTGGACAGTCGATGTGGGAATTCCCGCCCTCCGTCCGATCTCACTCACGCCAAGAACGGGCTGGTCTCCCATGAAAACGTCCAAAAGCTGGAGCGCACGTACAACCGAAGCCGTGCCACCGGATTCCTGCTGGCGTGCATCGCATTCTTTTGTGCGCTGGTGTTCAACGGTGATCGACATGCGGACTCCCTGCCATCAGCGCGTAATACTTTGCGTACCGCGCTGTAAGTGCCTCTAAGTACTAACTTCTGTAGTGCTTGGTACACTAAAGTGTAGTGACCGGTCCAGGGATGGTCAAGGTCACATGCGAGGACGCTCTCTGCAACAGAATTGGCGCCCGCTCGGTACTTGCACATCGTCAATCTTCACCGGCCATTACGATGTAACCCAGATGGCAACAGTGAAAAATCAAAGGAGGGTCAATGAACACGAGCCGCAGGAACGCGCGTGGAGAACTCTCCCTGCAAACAATTCTTGAGCAAACGGTTAGCTTGGTCAGCAGTTACGGATATGACGGGACCACAATTGCCCGTATCAGCAAGTCCACCGGGCGGCCTGCAAGCTCCATCTACTGGTACTTCGATACCAAGGACGACCTCGTAGCTGCTGCTCTTGAAAGCACCTACAGCCGCAGGCCGGGTGACCTGCCGAGGTGGCCTGAATACACGCCGGACCTGCCGCTGGAGGCTCAGCTTTATCGTGCCCTTGGACATGAATTTACCCCGGCCGAAACCGAGGCGCCCGTGCGCCTGGGAATCATGGTGGCACTCGAGGGAATTGCGGCGAATTCACCTGCACAAAAGCCATTTCAAGAGCGCCGGCGCTTGACCAGCCTGCATGTGCAGACTTGGTGGATTGCTGCCACCGTAGACCGTGTGGGCCTCGATCGCGGCGACGTGGCTGAATGGATGACGCTGCTGACCTTGGCGTTCCTGGACGGGCACTACATTTCCGATGTGACGGCTGATGCAATGCCTTCGTACGATCGCGGCGGGCAAATGGTTGCCTCAGCGTTGACAAGCGTTTTTGAATACTTGGCATCCCGGCCCGCACCCTTACCCCCGGCCCGGGTCACCATCTCGAGTCCGGTCATCAAGCCCCCATCGATAGAAGACGGTGCTGGAGATCCGCTCCTCGCCACCACCCGATCCTTGGTCGCCGAAAGGGGCTATGAAGGTGCGACACTCAGCCGCATCTGCGCGAGATCGGGGGTTCAGCGCAGCTCAATCTACTGGCGTTACAAGGGCAAAGACGAACTCATCCATGCCGCCGTCACCTCTGAGTTTCTCGATCTTGGCGCGACCTCCAAGCTCCCCCCGCCAGACGGAGCAGCGTGGCTGAATATGATTGCTGCAAACCTCCAGGAAAGTGTTGAAGTCGCGTGGAAGTCGCCCGACACAGTCAGGGCCGGGCTGCTGTTAAAACTGCAGCGCCGCGATCCCTCCCCTCTTGGAAGTCAGGCCATTCAGCAAGGAGTTGCGCAGGAAGCCGCTGCACTTGAACAATGGATAACCTCCGCGGTGGAACTTGAAGGACAGCACGTCGATGTCAATGAAATAGGCTGGATCCTCAATATCCTGCGCGAGGGACTCTTTCTCGGGGTCGCTTTTGGATACGAATACCCCGCTCGTGCGTTGTCGGGCCAGATTTTGGCCATGGTCCAAGGGATCGTTGCCGCGTCGCAACAGGCCACGGGCAGCCGCGGTTAGGACGCCTGGAACGTGCCCACCGGTCCAGACTCCAATTCAATGTTGAAGGTGTTCATGACCCGGCCCACCATCATGTAAAAGCCGATAATCAAAACAAGCTCTACCATCCTGGAATTGTCATAGACCGTCGCTATGCACTCGAACAGCTCATCCGGTGCAGATGTCTCCCGAACCACCGCGTCAGTGAAGTCGATCAGGGACCTCTCAAAGTCCGTCAGGTGTTCATGGCTGTCCATCGCCGGGTACTCGGCCACCGCGCGGATCTTATCCTCCGAAAACCCGTGCCGCAGGGCCACGGCGTGATGCTCATGGGCTTGGTACTGCGCCTTGCTTAGCTCTGCGACGCGGAGGATCACCACCTCGCGATCCACGGGCGGAAGGGAACTTCCTCGACTCAAAACCTGTCCCAACGCCAAGACTTCTGGGGCAGCGTTCTCGGACTGCGCGATGAGCCTGAAGATGTTGATCTTCCGCTTTCCCGCCAGTGCGCTGAGCGTCCGATTGGAAGCAGTCTGTTCGTCTAGATACGGTATGCGTGCCATGTGGGCCCCTTCACTCAAAGTTGGTGGACACATTGGAAGTTGTCCTCCGCCGACCCTATCCCCGCTCTGTTCGGGATGCGTTGCCCCTTCCGCGGAATGGAATCCAAGACTGCCAAAGGAACTTTATCCCGGCATTCGGAACGGGCGGTGCAATCGGCCGTTCCGGCGGAGAATACTTTGAGGGGAGGGCAACGGTCCGGGGATGCGCGAACTCGTTTCAACCGGCCCTGTAGCATCAGGGTCCCCGAACTGACCACCACCGCCACTGAGGAGACCAAAATGATGACCGCCACTACTTCCCGGCAGGCCTCTGCTGGCGTGACTGAGCAAGTCGACCCTGCCGATGACCCTCGGGCGTTCCGACGCGCGCTCGGTCAATTCGCAACAGGGGTCACCGTCGTCTCAACTTCCGACGGGGATGCACACGTGGCCATGGCCGTAAACTCGTTTGCAGCCGTCTCACTTGACCCTCCCCTTGTCTCGTGGTCGATCCGAAACGAATCAAGGAACCGTGACGCGTTTGTGCGCAACGCGCACTTTGCCGTAAGCGTGTTGGCCGAAGACCAGGTGGAAACCTCCGGCCTCTTCGGCCGGCCCCACGATGGTCAGTTTGACAGGGTCGCCTGGACCGCCGGCGTCCATGGCGACCGGCTCCTGGACCAGGCAATCGCCCACTTCGAATGCACGCTGGAGGCCAGCCACGACGGCGGAGATCATCTGATCCTGATTGGACGCGTCACGCGATGCACCCGGTTGGAGGGTACTCCCCTTCTATTCTCCCAAGGTCAATACGGAATTGCCCAGGCACATCCGCAGGTCGCCCTAACCTCCGCCAGTCCGTCGGCCGCTCCGGCCGCAGGCGATGGCAACCATCCCTTGTTTATGTCCTTGCTGAAGGCGACCGAACAACACATGTCCAGGCTCTTTGACGAGTACAGGGAACGTTTGGAGATCAGCGCCTTCGGCACCAGAATCATCAATTTGCTCGACGAAGCCCCCGCTCGTGATGGAGAACTGGCCGAACGCGCCCTGCTGGGCGATGCAGCCGTCGAAGACACCTTGAACGAGTTCAAGGCCAAAGGCTGGGTCGTTGAATCCCCCGCCCACATCTTTGAGCTGACCGACTCCGGACGCATCCTTCGCCGGGAACTCCTGCGCGGCGCCGAAGAATTCACCGCAGCACAACTGAAAGGTATCGACCCGCGAGATCTTGAGGCCACCCGTCGAGTCTTGATCAAGCTGCTCACGGCGTAGAGCCAGCACCTCAAAACAACCTGCAATGATGCCGCCAACCATATTGGCGGACCCCACGACCCCACAGCCAAAGGAGGGGAAATGCCTACAACATCCGATTCCCTGAAAATACTTCCCATTGCCAATGATCCTGCCCGCCGGCAGGACTGGAGCGACTACCGGGAACGCGCACTCGCAGAGGGCCATACATTCCTCACTGCCGTCGAGGGCATCCTCGAAAGTGTGGCATCCAGGCGAACCCTGTCCGAAGCCGAGGGCCGGGTAACTGACGCCACGGTGAAAGACATGATCAGCACCGGACTCTTCCGGGCCTTTACCCCACTGCGCTACGGCGGTCTCGAGATGAATCCGGCCTCGCTTTTTGCCGGCGTCATGCGCATCGCGGAAGCCGACGCCTCCGCTGCCTGGATTGCCGGCCAACTCCACATTCACTCCTTCGAGATTGCGCTCATGAGCGAAAAAATGCAGGACGAGTTTTGGGCCACCGGCCCGGACACCAGGGCCTCCAGTTCCTATGCACCCATCGGGAAGGTGACAGAGGTCGACGGCGGACACCTCCTCAACGGTACCTGGACGTTCTCCAGCGGCGTCGATCATGCCCAATGGGTCATCCTCGGTGACGGCGACAAGGCCCACGTCGTGCCCATCGACGACGTGGTCATTGACCATTCCAGCTGGCAGGTCGAGGGCCTGAAGGGTACCGGCAGCAAATCTGTGACGCTGACGGACGTTTTTGTCCCGGACTACCGCACGCACCACTTCGTGGATACGTACAACGATGAGAATCCGGGTTGGGCTGTGAACAACGTACCGCTCTATTGGGTATCGTTCCTTGCCCTCTTCAATTCCACGCCCACCAACACCGTGATCGGCACCGCACTGGGCGGTTTCAACACCTTCATCGAGCAGTCGCGGCAGCGACTCAGCCGCCAGGGAACGGGCTCGCCGATCGCCCAGAACCCTTTCCTGCATCTGAAGGTTGCCGAGGGGCTCACCCGCATCGGCGCCGCCCGGGACCGTCACATGAACAACTGGGCCACCCTCTTTGACACTGCGTGCCGGGGCGAGGAAGCTACTCCGCTGGAGCGCATGCGCGTGCGATTTGAATCCGCCTACGCAAATGCCACAAGCTTTGAGTCCTTTGCCGAAATCTGGCCCATCGCCGGCGCTGCCGCCGCAGCATCATCGAACCCGCTCCAGCAGACGTTCCGAGACCTGATGGCCGCCCGAAACCACGGCTCGGCGGGCAGGGAACTTGCAGCCGGGAGCTACATCAAGACGCTATTTGGGCTGCCACCGGCACCGTTCAAGGACTTCGGAACCTTGGCCTACTACAAGTAGAAAACTGCAGCAGGCCCGGGCCCGAGATTTCGGGCCCAGGCCTTTTGCACGTCCGCTGTTGTGAGAAGCCCGATAATAGCCCGGTAATGGCACTTTCAGGACAACGCTGCTGGTAGCGGGTGGGACGATCTGGGACGATCTGGTGGCAGCGGCTCGGATTCCGGGAGCGCCGGGCCCCGGGTCTTGGCGTTTTTGGGTGACGACGCCTTCCTTACTGGTAGGCATGTCGGCGCATGTTGGACCCGTCGGGCTGGATGAGCGCGGTGGTCGAGACGATCCAGTTGAGGATTGATTCTGCCAGGGCGGAGGCGTGACGGGGCTCGTACCAGTCCTCGGGGTCGAACTGCGAGGTTACGACGATCGCGCCGCGGTTTTCCCTTCCGGCAAGGATGTCGGGCAGTTTACCGGCCACGTCCGTGGTTATCGGAGTGCTCAAGAAGTCCTCAACCGGGGGAACTAAAACCGCTGCCCGTCACCACACGGCTGCCCCCGCTTTGCCCCGTGTCCGCCCTCACAAGCCTCGTCCCTACAATGTGACCCCGGGGCAAGATGGATTGATGGCATCAAAAAACTCCCCGGAAGCGTGGACCTGAAGTTCAGTCCACCTTCCGGGGAGTTGATTTTTCCCATTTGACAGGGCATCACACAGCAGCGGTCAACGCTTTCCCCCTGGAATGCTTGGCGAGAAACTCCAAGGCAATCTGGTGGAACGCTTCGGACTGCTCGAACTGCGGCCAGTGGTCACAGCCGCGCATCTCACGCAATTCGGCCGATTGAACCACCCTGGCGATCTCGTAGGCATTGTCCAAAAACATGTTGGGAGCATCCACGGAGGCCACCACCAGCAAGGGAAGTTTGAGTTTCGCCCACTCTTCCTTGCTCAATTGTTCCTGGCCCCGGGTAAAGGCCATGACATGGCCCATGGCGGCCTTCATGGCTTCCTGGCGGTAGACGCCCAACCGGACAGCGACCAGGTCGTCAATCAAATCATCCTGGTTAAGCATGAGCCGGCCCATTGCTGTGGTGACAGATTCCCAGGTTGGATCGGCCACGGCCGAGCTGCGCCGCTTGCGAACATCCGCTGCGAAAGCTGCTTCTTCCTCCGCGTCCACCACTATCCCGGCAGGAGCCAGGGCAATGAGGGAGTCCACCCGCTCGGGGAAATCATGAGCCAGCCGTGCAGCCACCCACGAACCGAGTGAGACGCCTATCAGTGCGGCGGTTTCCAGCCCGAGGGCATCCATGAAGTCACGCACATGCTCGGCATAATCGGCAATGCGGTAGTCGAAATCAGGTTTGTCCGTGTATCCGCAACCAAGCAAGTCCAGGCCCAGAACGTGGTAGTTCTGGGACAACGCATCATAGTTGGCACAGAAGTTTTCCAGGCTGCCAGCCGTGCCGTGCAGCAATATCACAGAGGGGTTGGAACGATCACCGGCTTCCAGGTACCTGGTCCGCACGCCGCCGGCCTCCACATAGCGGAGGGAGTGCGGCGCGCGGTTCAGAAACGTCCAGATGCTTCTATGATCGGTTGCTGCGGAGCTCACGACGCCAATGCGACGCGGGCGGCCTTGATTTTGGCCGCCTGCTCCGCCATCCACTCGGTACGCGGACGCGCCTTGGGATCGGCCTGGACCAGTGCCTCCGTCTGGCGCAGGATTTCCTCTTCGCTGTCTTCGAGGTTCAGCGGCTCGCCGAGAGGCTGCTGCGTGTACCACTGCGAGTGCGTGTAAACCTCGATCATATTGCCGTCGGGATCGTCGATGTAGATGCTCCACGCGGTCCCATGGTTCTTGACCACCTGGACGGGGATGCCCGTGGCCACAACATGGCGCCAGAAGGCGCGCAGTTCGGTGAGGTTCGGGACCAAAAAGGAGATCTGGGCCGTGGTGGGAGGTGTCTCGGGGGCGCGGCCCTCGATCAACGCCAGCTGGTGGTGCTCGCTGGGGTCCCCTGTCAGGAACGCCCCGCGGCGCTTGGTGGCAGCCTTTCCGGACTTGCCCAGTCCGGAGTCGCTGACGATCATGCCGAATTCACGGCAGTAGAACTCGACCATGGCGTCGAGGTCCTTGCAAAAGATTCCGAGATGGGCCAGGCGCGGATTGAATTCCGTCAGTATCTGGGCGTCGTTGCTGGTGGTCAGTGTCATGTTGTTTCCTTCTCTATTCTTCGGGTGAATGCGGTTGTGACACGCTGGCCGGCATGCGCCAGCCGTTTCGTCATGGGAGTGAAAGTTCGTTGGCAAGATCGGCCACGTCCGTGACGTCCTCGAGTTTGCGGATAAGATCCAAAGCACGTTCTGCCTGAGGTTGCGGCAGCGTGCCGTTGAACTTGATGTTGCGCCAGTACTTGTCGACGACGTCGTCAAAGCCCACCGGATCTTCCAGCCAACCGATCGGGGTTTCACGGAAGAATTCGAGCTGACGACCGTCCTTGAGAAGAATGTTCAAGCGAATGGCGTGCGTCTTCCCGGATGGAAGGTTGGGGCGCAAGGTCACCCGGGATGCCAGATCGAGCACCATGGGATCGTAAATGGCCGGCTCGGAGTAGTGTTCCAACTCGGGACGGCCCCGGTACAACGCATTGGCCACACCGTACGGGATGCTGAAGAGGAATTTTGGCTGCAGGTCATCTGCTGTGGGCACCTGGTTCAGGAAGTGGTCGATGCGCTTGGGCAGCACGTCAAGGTAGACATGCTCGACGTCGTCGCCGTCGAACTTGTGCTCTCGGCGCACCTCCAAGGCGCAATCGATCGGGTTGTGGTTTCCGTAGCAGGAGGGGTGCAGCTTGTGTTGGCCGCGCACATAGAAGGTACTGCCCAGGTCAGCGGTCATGTCCGAAGGGTGCGGGTCCTTGGTGTACAGGCTGAAGTAGCCCAATCGGCTCTCCAAGGCATCCCGGACACCGTCAAAGCCGGCCACCGACAGCTGGCAGCTGAGGATGCCGTTGAAGGCGGCCATGGCACCGGGCAACTTGAAAGAGGGAACACCATCCCAAATGCCCTGGTAAGAGCCGGCCATGAGATTTAGCAGGATGCCAAAGGCGTTGCGCAGCTGATCACGGGTCAAGCCCATCAGCCGGCCTGCAACGGCGACCGCACCGAAGGCGTTGGAGGTGCCACAGACTTCGAAGTCCGCATCGAAATTGAAGGTGTTGCCGACAGAAACCCGGGCCGCGACGTCACCGCCGAGAACGACAGCCGCCAAGACCTCTTCGCCGCTGGAATGCAGGAACTCACCGACATTCAAGGCCACAGCCTCGGTCGTGCTGGCTACGTGGCCGACCATTTTGCCGGCGTTTATGCCTTCCGGTTCCGGCCCGCAGACCTCAAAATCGAAGGACCTGATCTGCAGGGAGTTGACCATGGCGGCATAGGGAAGAGCCAGCTTTTCCGCACTTCCCACCACGGATGCCTGGGGCGCGCCGCCCAGGGCGCGGATGACCTCGAGGAGCGCGTCGTTGCCTGCCGCTCCCGCGCCCGAGACGGCGCAGCTCAGGGCGTCGATAAGGCGCATCTTGGCGGCGGTGAGGACGTCCTCGTCAAAAGCCCCAAAAGGCGTGAGGAGGATATGATCAACCAGCTGGTCGATGATGCGTGGAGCCATAATGAGCCTGCCCTTTCCTAAAATTGGAAAATGTCCCAAGACCGCTGCCGGCGCGTGGGTACCTTCGTGTTTATGACGATATGCCCCGGCCTGGAGCCGGGTAAGACGCCTTCCCGGTATCCGGCAAGTCCGTCACGGTTGTCACGGAAAGACACCGCAGCCCGCCCCCACCTGATGGATTTGCTAGTAACTTTGCGCAGGTGTAGGAACTGAGGAGTGCACATCCTTGATGTACCGTGTTGCCAGCGCCTCCGATCCTCGAGCCAGAAGCGAAACGTCCGCCCCCACGTTGATGAAGTCGGCGCCGGCTTCTTCGTAGAGGCGTGCCTGCCGTTCGACGAACGCGTTGACCCCGACAATCTTTCCAGCTTCCTTGACCTCCCGGATGGAACGCAGGACTGCGGCGATGACGTCGGGGTGGTCCTGTTGGCCCAGCAGTCCCATGGTTGCGGCGAGGTCGGCCGGCCCAATGAAAACGCCGTCGATCCCGTCCACGCGGGCGATGTCGCCAGCATTTGCCACGGCTTGCGCCGATTCGAGCTGGACCAGCAAGGTGAGCCCTTCCTCTGCGTTTTCCAGGTAACGGGGGATCCTGTTCCAGCGCGCGGAACGCGCCAAGGAAGCACCCACACCGCGGATGCCCCTCGGTGCGTAGCGGATCGCGGCCACAGCGTGCCGGCCCTGGTCGGCGGTGTTGACCATGGGCACGATCAAGGACTGCGCGCCGAGATCCAACACCTGCTTGATGACGACAGGATCGTTGTCGGGCACCCGCACCACGGAGACGCACGGATACCCGGCAACCGCGCGAAGCTGGGCCAGGATCGTTTCCAGGCCCGAGGGTCCGTGCTCACCATCGATCAGCACATAGTCCAGCCCGGATCCGGCACAGATCTCCGCCACACCGGCGTCGCCGGTGCAAAGGAACATGCCCACGACACTCCGCCCGTTGACGGCGAAGAGGTCCTTGAAGGAAGGTGTCATTCGAATCTGCATGTGATGGTCCCCAACTTTCCGTAGTCAGCGAAAACCGTGTCTCCCCGATCAACGGGGACCGGGCGAGTGAAGGAACCGGCCAAAATGATCTGCCCCGCTTTCAATACGTCCCCGTGAGCGGCAATCTTGTTGGCAAGCCAGTAAACACCGGCCGCGGGATGGCCCAAAACGCCGGCGGCGACCCCCGTCTCCTCCACCACCTGGTTTTTGTACAGCACCGCCGCAATCCATGGCAAGTCAACGTCCTGTATCCGGACGGGGGTTCCACCCAGCACCATGACGCCCATCGCGGCATTGTCTGAAATGGTGTCAACGATGGTCCGGTCCGGCATTTCGATGCGTGAATCAAGGATTTCCAGGGCCGGAACCACGTATTCGGTGGCGTTCATGACGTCCAGGATTGTCGCGCCTGGCCCTACAATCTCGTGTTTGAGAACAAACGCCAATTCCACCTCGACCCGGGGATTGGTGTACCCGTCCCATGGTAGAGAGCAGCCACTGGGCAGCACCATGTCCTCAAAGATCACCCCGTAATCGGGTTCTGTGATGCCGCTGGAGAGCTGCATGGCACGGGAGGTCAGACCGATCTTACGGCCGGAGAGCTTGCGCCCGGCGGCTTCCCCACATTGCTGCCACAGCTTTTGGACCCTGTAGGAATCCTCCACTGTCATGTCAGGGTAGCGCGCCGTCAAGCGCTCGATCGGTATCCGTGTCCTGCCCGCCTCGAACAGTTCCTCGGCCACAAAGGCGATGGTTTGTTCATCGAGCATGGAAGCGCCTTCCTGTCCCGCCGTGCGCCATTGGGCCCGCGGGGGCCCTCACGGCTGGCCGGGTGCGGCTTGGCTGCGGATTTCCTGGTAGACCCTCGCCCGCAGTTTCGCGAATTCGGGAGTCGACTTCGTGGAGATTTGGTCCCGATGGCCGCCCAGATTGGTCTCGATCAAGTCGACCACCTGTGTTGGCCTCCCGCCCAGCACCAGCACCCGGTCGGACAAGTAGACTGCCTCGTCAATGTCATGCGTGACCAGGACGATCGTGATGCCCAGGTGTTCCTTCACCCTCAGCGTCAGATCCTCCAGGTCTGAGCGTGTCTGGGCGTCCACGGAGGCGAAGGGCTCATCCATCAGCACGACGGCCGGTTCGAAGGCAAGGGCCCTGGCAATGGCCACCCTTTGCTGCATGCCGCCGGAAAGCTGCCATGGATACTTGTGAAGATGCCCCTTGAGGCCCACCTCTTCAAGGGCCGCCGTCGCCTTGTTCCCCATCTCATCCTTGGACATCTTGGACGAACGCAAGGGCAGCACGACATTGTCAAGAATTGACAGCCAGGGCATGAGCGAACGCGAATAGTCCTGGAAAACAATCGCCATTTCGGCCGGGGGCTCGGTGACCTCCACGCCTCGCAAGGCGACGTTCCCGGCAGTCGGGGCCAACAAACCGGAAAGACATTGGAGCAGCGTTGTCTTGCCGGCGCCGGACGGGCCCACAATGCACATGAACTCCCCGGCCCGGACGTCGACAGTGATGTCGCCCAAAATCTCAAACTTGCCGTAGTTCTTGGCCAGGTTCTTCACGGCGAGGAGGGTCTCGACGGCGGCGGGAGGGTTAGTGGGCTTCTGGGAGGTGAGAGAGTCAGTCATGGTCGTTTTCCTAAGCGTTCTTCAGATGGTGCCAGCGGAGGATTCGGTTCTCAGCCAAACGGAAGGCCAAATTCAGCAGGTAGCCGAGGAGGCCGAGCATGATGATGCCCGTCCACATGCCGAGCAGATCAAAGTTCCTTTGAGTGCTGAGCACGAAGTAGCCGACGCCGCCGGGCGAACCGATCATTTCCGTCACAACCATCACTACGGTTGCGATGGCGAGTGCGAGCCGGCCACCTGCAAAGATCTGCGGTGACGCGTTGGGGATATAGATGAAACGGATGCGCTGCCACAGGGTGAGCCTGTAGCTCCTGGCCACCTGCAGCAATACGGGCTCCACGGATCGAACGCCGTCAATGGTGTTCAACAAGACAGGCCATGAACAAGCCAGGGCAATCATGAAGACCTTCATTTCCTGACCGAGGCCAAGGAACAAGGTGGCAATGGGGAGCAACGCGACCCCCGGGGTGGAACGAAGAAGTTCCAAAACCGGGCGGAGTGCTTCCTCGATGCGTCGCAAGAGTCCCAGCAGGATTCCGCCAATTATTCCGACCAGCAGGGCAATGACGAATCCGAGCAGGATCCGGCCCAGGCTTGGCAGGAGGTCTTGGACGATTCCGTTGAAGAACCACACTTTCCCAAAATCGTGCATGATATCAGCCAGGGGCGGGAAGTAAAACGAAGAGCTTCCGGCGGAGAGGACCAGCCAGATAATGACCAGCACAATGGGGAGCCACAGCTCCCACGCCAGGTTCTTTAGGGTTTTCATCAGGCGCGGGCCCCTCTCGTAATCGGGTGCCACCACAGCATGCGCCGCTGCAGGAAGAGGATGACCAGGTTGATGGCCAAGCCGAGAAGTCCGGCAGTCAGTGCGTAGGCGAACACGTCCGCCCGCTGAAAGGTGTTCTCTGAATGGGACAATTGCTCACCCAGGCCGTGGGCGCCGCCAATGTACTCGGCGCTAACGGTCATCAAGAGGGCAATGGTCGCGGCCAACCGCATGCCTGTGGTGACCAACAGTGTCACGCTGGGAGCCCACAAGTAGCGCATCCGATCCAGCCACGAGATCCTAAAGACCTTCACCACCCACTTTAGGACAGGCTCCACCTGGCCAACCGCGTACATTGACTGGATGACCAAGGGCCAAACGGCTGAAAGAATGATCAGGGTCAGCTCCATGGAGATGCTGGGGCCAAAGAGCAGCAGCACCAGCGGAAGCAGTGCGATCGTGGGGATGGTGCGAAAGAAATCGATGACCCAACGCGTGCTGCGTGTGGCACCCCGTGAGACCCCAATGGCCAGTCCCAAGGGAATGCCGACAACTGAACAGATGGCCAGCCCAATGAACCACACTTTGACCGTGGTCGCGATCGCCACCCAGTAAACGGCGGTCCCCCACAGTCTGATCAATGCGCCCACCACCGCGAACGGTCCGGGGAGGGATCCAGCGTCCATCAGGGGGCTCAATGAGGCCAGCTGCCAGATCAGGAGGACGATCGCGATGGCGACGACTTTCCAGCCGAGCGAACGTACCCAGTGGACGCCGGCCCCATCGTTGGCATTGCCTGAATTGGTTCCACCCGGCTTGCCCAGGTTCGGCTTGTCGCTGATCCTGCGCCCTTTGGGGCCCGGGGACCCCAAAGATTTCGGCGCGGTCACTGCCGGGGAGTTGCTCATTTGATGGTGGCCAACAACGAGGCCGTGTCGGGAACGCTGGACAGGATTCCGTACTTGACGGCATTCTTGGCGACGGCGTCAATCTCCGCCGGCTGGATGGCCCGGGTGCCGTAATCCAGAATGAAGGCGTGCGTGAGCTGTGCTGCCTTGTACCCAAGCTGGTCCACGGCAACCTTCTTGCCCAATTCCTTGTCCTTGTTCACTTCGCCCTGGCCCTTGTAGACGTCGGCGATGAACTTTTTC
Organism: Arthrobacter sp. SDTb3-6; assembly: GCF_013376095.1. Classification (GTDB taxonomy): domain Bacteria; phylum Actinomycetota; class Actinomycetes; order Actinomycetales; family Micrococcaceae; genus Specibacter. Next base: position 23,826 of record NZ_JAAMFN010000039.1, read on the forward strand.
ATGGTACCGGGGTTTTTGTTGATGAAGTCGTTGGTTGCGACATAGACGGAGCTGGGCTGATCCTTGCCGTTGGGAATGTCGGTGCTGTGAATCAGACGAACCTTGCCGGCTGCGACAGATGATGAGGCAAGCGGTTCGGAGGCGGTGGTGGCTTGGATGTCGCCCTTGACCAGCAGGTCAATGGCCTGCGCTCCGGGCACTTCAACGAACTTGACCTTAGAGGAGTCGCCGCCTGCATCATCAATGGCAATGCGGATGTTCATCCAGATCTGGTTGTTGATGGCCGGCACGCCGAGAGTCTTCCCGGCCAAGTCAGCAGGGGTTTTGATGCTGCTGTTCGGGAGCACCAAGACGCTGCCCGTGGAGGGTTCGCCGTCGCCGCCGTTGGTGGATTGGACCCCCGCGGCAGCGACGATCTTGATGGGAATGCCCTTGGCAATGGCCTGCATGGCGGTCGTCGTGTCGATCTGCGCGACCTGAAGTCCGCCGCTGACCAGTTGGGGGATGGCGTCGTTGCCGGATTTGATCGCGGAGGCCGCAACGCTCAGCCCATCGGCTTTGAAGATGCCGCTTGAAATGGTGTTGCGGATGCCCACGCCAGCCAGGCTGGTGGTGGCGCCAACCTTGAGGGTGGTGACTTCCGAGGCAGCCGTCGATGCGCCTCCACAGGCGGTGAGGGACAGTCCCAGGGCCAGAACGGTGGCTGCTGCGTATGCGCTTCGGCGCTGGCGCGTGCCTCTGATGGGAGCTCGCATTGGGGGTACCGACTTCCTTCGAGATGGATGGGGACAGCCGCTGTAGCTGGGAAGAGGTCCGAAAAGTCTGGAACAAACCATTTCTGTAGCGACTGGTTCAGTAAACGGTAATTTCCGTCACACCGGCTGTTCAACCGGTCATCCCGGATAGTGAAAAGTTGTGCCGAAAAGTTATGAACCTGCCCTCCGAAACCCGTACGCCGGCGTGAGGACAAGCGCACTCGGTAAAAAGTTGACGTGCCGCATAGCGGGATGCACCCGTGCCGAACCCGTCGCCGACGTGTGGAATGGTGCCAAGAGCCGGTGCCGCTTCAGGACGCCGGGCAAACCGAAGGAGCCTCTGATGCGGGAACGCCCACTGGAGGGCATCTTGGTGGCCGATTTCTCCCGCGTTCTGGCGGGCCCCCTTGCCACCATGACGTTGGCAGACCTGGGTGCGCGGGTCATCAAGGTCGAGCGCCCTGGAAGTGGCGACGACACCCGACACTGGGGACCGCCCTATTCCGAAACAGGAACCACCTACTTTGATTCGGTCAACCGAAACAAGGAATCCCTTTGTCTGGATCTCACCGATCCCCACGGCCGCAAGCTGGCCTTGGAACTGGCGGATCGGGCAGATGTTGTGGTGGAAAATTTCAAGCCCGGCGGCATGGACAAGCTGGGGCTCGGATACCCGGAATTGTCGGCCAGCAACCCCGGCCTGGTCTACGCATCGATCTCCGGCTTCGGTGACCGCAAAGGGGCTGAGCTGCCCGGCTACGACTTTATTGTCCAGGCCCTCGGGGGCCTTATGAGCATTACCGGAGAGCCAGAGCATGATCCCACCAAGGTGGGCGTTGCCGTGGTCGACGTACTCACGGCCAAGGACACAACCATTGGCATCTTGGCAGCCCTGACCGCCCGGCAGCACAGCGGCCTCGGCGCACACCTGAAAATGAACCTGCTCTCCAGCTTGCAAGGCAGCCTGGCCAATCAGGTGCAGGCGTTCCTGGGTTCAGGGGCGGTACCAGTCCGGATGGGCAACGAGCATCCATCCATCGTTCCCTACCAGCTTCTGGAAGCAGGCGACGGCCCACTCGCCGTCGCGTGCGGAAACGATTCCCAGTTCGTGAAACTATGCAGCGTGCTGGGCAGCCCGGAACTCACAGCCGATCCGCGTTTTGCCACCAACGCCGCCCGGGTGGCGCACCGCACTGAACTGATCCCGCTCCTGGAGAGTGCTCTGGCCGTTGCACCGGCGGCGCACTGGCAATTGCAATTGTCGGCCGCCGGGGTTCCCTCCGGAAAAGTGGGCGGCATTGACGACGGCCTGGCCTACGCCGAGGAACTGGATCTGAACCCCACCATCGACGTGCTGGACCCGGCCGGAGCGGTCGCGGGCCGGCAAGTGCGCCACCCGATCACCTGGGAACCGGAGTTTAGCGTCCGACGCGACGCGCCGCCCCAGCTGGGGCAAGACAGCGAAGCCATCATCTCCTGGCTGAGCAAACCCAACCACCCCTCACCCATAAGCCAGAAGGCAGGACCAGCACAATGAAAACCCAGGACCCGAGTGTGACCCTTGACCCGGCAGATCTGATCGACTTCGACTCCCTGCTGAGCCCTGAAGAGCTCAGCCTTCGCAGCACCGTGCGGGAGTTTGTCCAGCGCGAAATCAAGCCCAACATTGCCAAGTGGTACGAATGCGCCGAGTTCCCCTTGAAATTAGTGCCAGAACTGGCCAAGCTGGGGCTGCTTGGAATGCATCTGCACGGCTACGGTTGCGCCGGACGTTCGGCCGTTGACTACGGCATTGCCGGTGCGGAACTGGAAGCCGGTGATTCCGGCCTGCGCACCTTCGTGTCGGTGCAAGGCTCCCTGGCCATGTCCGCCATTCACAAGCACGGCTCGGAGGAGCAAAAGCAGGAATGGCTGCCGCAGATGGCCGCCGGCACGGCCATCGGCTGCTTCGGCCTCACCGAAGCCACCGCCGGCTCGGACCCCTCCAGCATGAAAACCTTCGCCCGCAGGGACGGGGACGACTGGGTGATCAACGGCTCCAAACGCTGGATCGGCCTGGCCAACGTGGCCGCAGTCGCAATCATCTGGGCACAGACGGAGGACGGCGTCCGAGGCTTCGTCGTCCCCACCAACAGCCCCGGCTTTGTGGCCACGGTGATTGAGCCAAAGCTCTCCATGCGCGCCTCCATCCAGTGCGAAATAGAGCTCACCGACGTCCGGCTGCCAGCCTCCGCCGTGTTTTCCGACGTCGTGGGGTTGCGGGGTCCGTTCTCCTGCCTGAACGAGGCCCGCTACGGCATCATCTGGGGTGCCATGGGCGCTGCGCGAGACGCCTTCGAAGACGCACTGGCCTATGCACAGCAGCGCCTGCAGTTCGGCAAGCCCCTGGCCGGATACCAACTCACGCAACAAAAACTGGTGGACATGGCGCTGGAAATCAACAAGGGATTCCTCCTGGCGCTGCATTTGGGTCGCCTCAAGGACAAGGGCGCCCTGCAACCACACCAGATCAGCGTTGGCAAACTCAACAATTGTCGCGAAGCCATCGCCATCTGCCGCGAGGCCAGGACCATTCTGGGCGGCAACGGAATCACCTTGGACTACTCCCCGCTCCGCCATGCCAACAACCTGGAATCAGTGCGTACCTACGAGGGCACCGATGAGGTCCACACGCTGATCCTGGGCAACAAACTCACCGGCGTTCCGGCGTTCCGCTGATCTCGACGCAAGGAAAAAAACCATGAAAGCAGCACCCGCACACACTCTGGAGATGCCAGCCACGGCCGAGCTCCGGCACTTCATCGCCGGCCAGTGGCGCCTAGGCACCGGCGCGCCCATCTCCTCCCTCAACCCGGCGCGGCCCGGGGAGGTCGTGGCCGCCGGCACCCAGGCAACCACGAACGACGTCGATGCCGCCATGACAGCGGCCCTCGCCGCCGCGCGTGGCTGGGCACGCACCCCGATGCACGAGCGTGGTGAAGTGCTGCTCCGGGCCGCGGCCCACATCGAGACCAACGCCCAGGCGTGGGGGCTGGAGTTGGCCCGCGAAGAAGGAAAAGCGCTCGAAGAGGGCACCGGGGAAGTCACACGGGCTGCCGCGATCCTGCGCTACTACAGTGCAGAGGGCGACCGCCTCGCCGGTGAAGTGTTTTCCTCACCCCGGCGCGGCGAGCGAATCATCGTCACCCGCAAGCCGCTTGGCGTGGTGGGCGTGGTGACACCGTTCAACTTCCCCATCGCCATCCCCGCCTGGAAAATTGCACCGGCGCTTGTCTACGGCAACACGGTGGTCTGGAAACCGGCGTCGACCGTGCCCCTGCTGGCCATGCGCCTGGCACAGGCGCTCGATGCGGCAGGCCTGCCCACGGGAGTCCTCAACCTCCTCATTGGGCCTGGCGCGCTGGGCAACCACCTGGTTGAGCACCCTGGCCTTGACGGGCTGACCTTTACCGGCTCCACCAGGGTTGGCCGGGCACTCAGCGCCAAGGCCGCCGGTTTGGGTGTGCCCATCCAGGCGGAGATGGGTGGCAAGAACGCCGCCATCGTCCTGGCCGACGCCGATCTTGAACTGGCCGTTGACCAAGTTCTCCTTGGCGCTTTCCGCTCCTCCGGACAAAAATGCACGGCGACCTCGCGACTGATTCTGCAGGATTCGATCGCCGATGCATTCTTGGAGCGGCTCAGCGACCGGCTGGACCAATGGCACATCGGCGACCCCACAGATCCTTCAGTCACCATGGGTCCGGTGGTCTCCGACGCCGCCGCCGAAGACATCCGCACCGGTGTGCGGGCCGCCCAGGCACAGGGAGCCCGTTTGGTCTACGGCGGCGTTGATTCCCCAACACATGCCGGAACGGCGTTGCCTGCGGCGCGGAGTTTCCTGGCACCCACGGTGCTCGAAGTCCCCCGAACCGCAACAACCACAGTGAACCCTGCGTGGCGCGAGGAATTCTTTGGCCCGGTCCTGAGTTTCGTCAGGGCCACCACCATGAAGGACGCCTTCGACCTTGCCAACGACAGCAAATTCGGCCTCTCCTGCGCGTTGTTCACCCAGGATGTCACGGCGGTGCTGGAAGGCATTGACGAGTTGGACGTGGGTATTCTTCACGTGAATTCCGAATCTGCGGGCGCGGACCCCCACGTCCCCTTCGGCGGTGCCAAAAAATCCGGTTACGGCCCCAAGGAACAAGGCGGTGCTGCCAAGGAATTCTTCACCCACACCACCACCGTGTATCTGCGCGGAGGTGCAACCTCATGAGCTCCCCGGACATCGAAGCCATTGAGCGCATCCTGGTGGTGGGCGCCGGCACCATGGGCCGGCAGATCGCCATGAGTGCCGCCCTGGCCGGCTACACGGCCACCGTTCAGGACATCAACGCCGACATGCTGGCAGCTGCCGGCGCCGACTTAGGCACCTGGGCCGCGACGCGGGTCGGCAAGGGAAAACTGGACAGTGACGCCGCATCGCAGGCCCTGTCCAGGCTCAGCTACACCACCAACCTGCAGGAAGCTGCGGGCAGCGCCGACTTTGTCATTGAGGCCGCCACCGAGCGGCTCGATATCAAGAAGGAAATCTTCGCCACCCTGGGCAGCTATACACCTGCGCATGCCGTACTGGCCTCAAATTCCTCAACCCTGGGCTCTTCCAAGGTGGCAGAGGCGTCGGGCCGGGCCGAACAGGTCTGCAACATGCACTTCTTCAACCCGGCGCTCGTCATGAAATGTGTTGAGGTGGTGCGCCACGACCTGACCTCCGACGCCACAGTGGCCGTAACACTGGAACTGGCCCGGCGGCTCGGCAAGCAGCCAGTGTTGATCAACCATGAGATTCCCGGCTTTGTTGCCAACCGGCTGATGGGCGCAATCCAGCGCGAAGCCTTGGCGCTGGCCGACGCCGGGGCCGCCACCATCGAGGACATCGACACCACGGCCCGCACCGCGCTGGGCCACCCCATGGGCCCGTTCGAACTCATGGATCTGGTGGGCCTGGACGTCATCACCTTCATCGCCGAGGCCACCTACGCCGAAACATCCGACCCCGCAGACGCGCCCCATCCCCGGGTCCAGGCCCTTGAGGCTACCGGCAGGTTGGGGCGCAAAAGCGGTTCAGGATTCTACGACTACGGCCAAGGAGGGCACTAACGTGGCACAACACCAAGCGGGTGGAACCACCACCCCGGGAAAGCCCCTTACAAACACTGGATACCCACAGAAACTTGCAGAATCCGGACCAGTTTGACGCCGCCCCGGCCATTCCGGCGGAAAATGTTTGGCGCTGTCGACACGGGCCCAACCGGCTGATCTTCAGGGAGTCTGGTCCCGCCAGAGCGGGACACCCGGTCCGATGACGGTTCCCATCCATAATGAAACCGCCCGACGACGTCACGGCACGACCCCAAGAATTCAGTGTCGCCAACGTGTACCTCAGGCAATGGGAGCACCGGTTTGGCGGTCATTTCGTGCCAGCCCGCCATCCACCACATTGACGTCACCTCAGAAGCGAAAGGCCCAGAGCGCCCCCTGCCCACACCTGCCGTTGAAATGGCCCGACAGGCCGCCCTTGACCGGCCTGGTCAACTGACGAGTTCCTCCGACCAGGCCTGCCAAACGGGCCCGATCCGCATGCCCCGGCCCAGCCCGTCGTCGGGCGCCCACAGTGGAATGCCGTCATGGTTCGGGTTCCCGCTCAGGGCAAACGATGCCCATGCCAGGGCCATGTTGCGGGAGGTGTGATGCCGCGACGGCAACTCTCCGGCATAAACCGACCGGTCCACGTTATTGAACACGAAGGGCAGGTCCAGGCTGTGGGTGGTCCCGAGCAGACCGTCGAGAATGTCGGTGGTATGGGCAAATTCGTACAGGTACACCGGAGCGGACTGCTCTGATTTCGCCTCCACCATGGCTGTCGCAGCAGCCTTGAAGGTAAACGCATTGACGACCCGTGCGTATCTCAAGCGGACAGGCTCGTCGGCGAAATCGCCATTGAACGTCTCCATCATCGCAACACCCGCGTCGCCAAAGTTCGCTGCCGCAAGCGAACGGGCCTGCTCGGCACCCAGTGTGGGGAAACTGGCACTGCCCGCCATCAGCAGCGACGGATCATGGGAGGCATAGCCAATCATCATCGGGATTTTGTCCACCATCGCGGGCGCGTCCTTGCCGAACGGATGGCGTACAACCACGGTCCCATCCAGGACCGGCCCCCAACCGGTGGACATGGCGGGGGCCGCCGGGTTCATGCCGAAGGCGGCCCCCAGCGCGGGCGAGAGCTTTCGTTGGACGTCAAGGAGGGCCCGCAGCGGCAGCTCGCGCATGGCCTCGGGATTGTTGGCGTCCACGCCGGCGGCCGCCAAGGCCTTCAGTGCCAGCTGGCGGGCTTCTGCAGGTTCGGTCACCGTCAGCATGGGACCACTCATGTTGATGGCCTTGTGGAACAGGCCGCGTGCCGAGGGCATGGCCATGAGCACGTTGACCTTCCCGCCGCCGCCGGACTGTCCGAAGATGGTCACGTTGCCGGGATCGCCGCCAAAGCCGGCAATGTTGTCCCGCACCCATTCCAGCGCGGCGACCAGGTCTAGGACTCCAGCGTTGGACGCGCTGGCAAAGTCCGGCCCGACCAGCTGGTCCAGCGGCAGGAACCCGGTCAACCCAAGCCGGGCGTTGACGGTCACAACGACGACGTCGCCCAGGGCCGCCAACTCGTCTCCATTGTAGAGACCGGAGCCGGCAGAGCCGTGGACGAACCCCCCGCCGTGGAACCACACCATCACAGGGCGCCGGCCGCCGTCGTCCGACGCCGGGGTCCACACATTGAGGTTCAGGCAGTCTTCACTCATCCTGGCACCGTCCAGGGGGTGGCCGCCCTTCACGTACATCAGGTTATGGACGGCCTGTGCGCTACCCTCCGATCCGAGCCGGGTGTCCACCTGCGGCGGTGCGTCACCGAAGTGCAGGGCCTCCCGGGCCCCACTCCAAGGTTCCGGCCGGGCTGGCGGGGTGAACCGGGCCCGGCCCGACGTGGGTGCCCCGTAGGGGATTCCCAGGAAGGATTCGATGCCGCGGAAGCGAATGCCGCGCAACGCGCCATACGTGGTTGCTGCCTCAACAAAGGCATTCCCCCGTGGCCCCGTCATGCCCGGGCACCTTCGTCGATGACAGCCAGCTCAACGCCCATGGTTTCGCGGCTGCTCCATGCCGATGCGGCGGCGATAAACATGCACACCGCGGCGAAGACAGCGACCGGGACCCAGCCTGTCGTGCCCTCCCCCTGGATGGCGCGCTCAATCGCGGGCGCAAAACCTGCAATCAGGAATCCCAGCTGGGTCCCAATGGCGACACCGGTGTAACGGACGTTGGTCGGGAACATCTCTGTATACATGGAGGCGCCGACACCGTTCGCTGCCGAGGCAACAACACCGAATACACACGAAGCAACAACGATCAGAAGAAAATTGCCGCTTCCTACAATGATGAACAGCGGGACCCACAGAAGGCCTGTAACCACCATCGAGCCGGCAAAAACGGGCCGGCGCCCAATCCTGTCGGAGAGCACAGCCCACAAGGGCAGGGCAACGAGTCCCACGACGCCGGACACCACGGAGGCGACGAGCATCTGGATCGCCGGAACCTTCACGGTGCCGGTGGCGTAACCCAGGATGAAGACACCCATCGTGCTGCCACTGACCGCAAGCAGGCTGCATCCGATCACCCGAAGCACGGCAGGCCAGTGGCCGCGAAGGACGGCAGCCACAGGGACTTTGGCGTCCTGGTTGGTCTTCTTGGTTTCAAGGAAGGCATCTGTCTCATGCACGCCATTGCGAATGAACATGGCACCAGCATCAGAGGCCCTGCCACCAGGAACGGGATCCGCCAACCCCACGCCAACATGGCATCCTGCGGCATGCCGGCGATCACGATGAACGCCATGGAAGCCAACAGCGTGCCCAAGCTGGTCCCCTGCATCGTCCAGCTCGTATACAGGCCGCGTTTGCCCGCGGGCGCATGCTCGAGAGACAACGAGTTCGACCCCGCCTGCTCTCCCCCGGCGGACAGCCCCTGCAGAAGCCGGAGCCCAACAAGAATGGCCGGTGCAGCGAATCCGATCGAGGCGTATCCGGGGATCAGGCCCACCAGGAACGTGGCAACGCCCATCAGGTTCAGCGTCCACATGAGTGTGCGCTTACGGCCAAACTTATCCCCCAGGCTGCCAAAGATCAGGGCCCCAGCGGCCGGGCCACATAGGCGACGCCAAAAGTCGCGAAAGAGGCAAGCAACGCCCCGCTCGTGCCAAGCGGGGAGAAAAACACCTTATTGAAAACCAGGGCCGACGCAGTGGCAAACAGGGTGAAATCAAAATACTCAACGGTGCTGCCAAACATCGCACTCATGGCAGCCCGCTTGGCCATGCCGGCGGACTTGGTGTGCGGACGCCCCCGACCGCTCCCGCCGCTGGTGACTATGCCCGCCCGTACGCTTCCTGTGTCATCAGTTTCCCTTTCGAAACGCTGATCATAATGGCAAGCGATTGCCAAAATGTTGTCCAAATCACCATCCCACCCGGGAGCCAGCAGCGTCCAATATCGTTTTCACCAATTAACGATAAGAAATTCTTATTATTCGAGATTGAACGACGCTTCGGCGATGATGCCAAGCACCTTTAACTGGGCTGCGAACGGTTGCGCCGTCCGCCATGCGACCATGGTGCGCAGGCTGCGCCGGACATCAGACAACGGAACATAAACGACTCCACTGTGTGCCTCACGCGCCATGCGAGTCGGTGCGACCGCGACTCCGACACCGGCCGCCACGAGTGCAAGCATGGTCATCGTGTCCGGGGCATCATGAATCCGTTGCGGCCGGAACCCTGCATCCAAACACGCCTCCAACGCCTCATCGCGCAACCGCAATCCGGCCGCCACGGACGTCAGGACGAACGGTTCCCCCGCCAGCTCCGCCAACGCTGTCTCTCCGGCGGATGACAGCGGATGATCGGTCGCCACCAGCAACCCCATCGGGTCATCCCCGAGCACCGTCGAGTCGATGCCCGGCAGCAGGCGCTGCTCGGCGGTGAAACCAATGTCGAGTTTCCCCGCGGCCAAAAAATCTATCACTTCAGAGGAGGTATGCGAGGCCGTAATCGCCAGCTCGATGGCCGGGAACCCTTGGCGCACAGTACGGGCCAGCAAAGAGACCGTTTCGACGGACAAGGCACCGGCAAATCCCAAGCGAACCACCCCGCTGTCCTCACTATGGGCGTTGCGTGCCATGCGGACGGACTTCGCGACGGACTCCAAGGTGGCGGCACATTCGGGCAGAAACGCCTCACCCGCCCGGGTCAGGCTAATCGCACGAAAGGACCGGTCCACCAATGGAACACCAAGTTCCCGTTCAAGCTGCTTGATTTGAAAGCTAAGAGCCGGCTGCGTCACGTGCAGCGCAGCCGCAGCACGCCCATAATTAAGCTCCTGCGCCAAGGCGACGAACGCGCGCATCCAACGTAGTTCCATGCCCACACCCTAAAGCACTGGTGATCCATTCGATGGGCAGGGCCACACTGCAAAGTCGTTTAGCAGCTACCTGAGCCGGCGGCTGACCAGGCGAGGTGAGAGTGCTGGCGTGCGCCTCCGATGGCTTTGGACTTGTAGGTGGAGTGGAGCACTTTCTGGCCGGACAACAAATCCCGGAACCCCCGCACGGGACATCACCCCGCACCATTCCGAACGAATCCAGGCTCCACGGACCCGCCGACCCTAGAGCCTGGAGCCTGGACCACCGCATGTCTTTACTCTCATGGTCCCGGGCTCCGCGCGTGGCCTCCGGGCTTCAAGAGGACAGCCCGCTCTCAAAATGAATTCCTACAAACATGCCGCCAACTCACGTCGTACAGCGTCTGAAGCACCATGAACAGGTGTAGGGAGAAAGCGTACCCGAACCGCAAAGGAGCAGCCACTGAGCGACTACTAAATCAGCACTGGATAGTCATCCAGATAGCTGCATAATGGTGTTGACAAATCCGTTGACAAAATCAACGTCAGTTAAGCGCTTACACCGCCCTGACCTGCGGTTTTACTGTGCCCGAGGTGGGACTCGAACCAGCCGACACCCCTTACAAGCACAAGGAACTTCAGAAAAGATGCCGAATCCGGGCCAAACGGAAGCAGTCCAACTCAGTCCGAAGACAAAGGGTGTGTACGTTGTACACACCCTCTTTTTTGCCCTGACAACTACTGCCATCAAACCTACATACGCCGAATCGTCGACATTTGGGACCATCGCTTCAGGACTGCCCCGCCCACACGCAGAGCCGGGGAAGCGAGCATAGTTCCTATACCTTCAGGATCGATCAACCATCGCAACCGGCGATCGGATACTCACGGAAATCGCGGTGCGAGTCGAGCAGAACAAAGTCATCGAAGCAAAGACCGGTGACCAACTATCGCGGTTCGGCGTATAGGCGGGTGGCGTAATGCCCCGTCGAGCAAGGTTCGCCCAGTCGCGAGCGCCTCCTGCGGGCTGGATCGCCAAGAAGGTATGAGGCCGGTGCACCTTCCGGCGTGGACGGCCGCGGCGTGACGGTT
>NZ_JAAMFN010000004.1 GCF_013376095.1 Arthrobacter sp. SDTb3-6
GGGGAAGACGGGCACCAGGGCGGCCCGGCCGCCGTCGTGCGCAAAGGCATCCAGGAACAGCCGCGGCGTCCCCGTGCTGCCGGCGGGGTAGGGCCAGTAGGCGGCCTCCCCGGCGTCGAGCATGGCATAGTCGATGCCCGAGTAGTCCGCCGGACCGCCGGCCGACGCCGCCCGCAGCTCGGTGAACACGGCCTCGGGATCATCGCTGAAGGTGGACGGCGCATCGAGCCGGGCGGCCAGCTCCGCCATGATCCACAGCTCGGAGCGTGCCCCGGGCGGCGGCGCGGCGGCGGACCGGCGGCGCAGCACGCGGCCCTCGAGGTTGGTCACCGTGCCGTCCTCCTCGGCCCACTGCAGCACGGGCAGCACCACATCCGCCAGGGCCGCCGTCTCGGACAGGAAAAAGTCGCACACCACGAGGGCGTCCAGGCTGCGCAGGCGCTCAATGACCCGCGCCGCGTCGGGCGCCGACACCGCCGGGTTGGCGCCGTGCACAAGGAACGTCCGGACCCCGCCGGGCCGTCCCAGCGAGGCCAGAAGCTCGACGGCGGGAATACCCGGCCCGGGGATCGCCGCTTCCCCGACGCCCCAGACGCGGGCGACATGGGCGCGGGCGGCCGGGTCGGAGATCTTGCGGCAGCCGGGCAGCTGGTCCGCCTTCTGGCCGTGTTCGCGCCCGCCCTGGCCGTTGCCCTGCCCCGTCAGGGTGCCGTAGCCGCTGTATGCCGAGCCGGGAAGGCCCAGCAGCAGGGCCAGGTTGATGGCGGCCGTGGCGGTGTCGGTGCCGTCCACGTGCTGCTCCACGCCGCGGCCGGTCAGGATGTAGCTGCCGCCGCGGCGGGCGCCCTCGGCCAGCAGCCGGGCGGTTTCGCGCAGCTGCGCCACGGGCACGCCGGTGGCGGCGCTGGTGCGTTCGGGCCACCACGGCGCCACGCTGCGGGCCAGCGCGGCGTAGCCGGTGGTCCTTTGGGCGATGTAGGCCGTGTCCGCCAGGCCCTCGTGGATCACGATGTGGCACAGGCCCAGCAGCAAGGCCAGGTCGGTGGCCGGGACGGGCTGGAGGTGGAGGCCGGCGCCGTCGGCCGTGAAGTCGGCGGTGGCGGTGCGGCGCGGGTCCACCACCACCAGGCCGCCGGAGGCCCGGGCGCCCTGCAGGTGCTGCACGAACGGGGGCATGGTCTCGGCAACGTTGGAGCCCAGCAGCAGGACGGTGTGGGCGCCGTCCAGGTCCTGCACGGGGAACGGCAGCCCCCGGTCCAGGCCGAAGGCGCGGGTGCCGGCCGCCGCAGCCGACGCCATGCAGAACCTGCCGTTGTAGTCGATCCGTGACGTTCCCAGCGCCAGCCGGGCGAACTTGCCCAGCTGGTACGCCTTCTCGTTGGTGAGCCCGCCGCCGCCAAACACGCCGACGGCGTCCGCCCCGTGGGCGGCCCGGGTCGCCGTGACCTGGGCGGCCACCCGCGCCAGTGCCGCGTCCCAGCTGGCGGGACGGAGCACGCCGTCGTCCGCCCTCAGGAGGGGGGTGGTGAGCCGTTCCGGGTGGCCCAGGAGCGCGGCGGACGACCAGCCCTTGCGGCAGAGCCCGCCGCGGTTGGTGGGGAAGTCGCGGCCGGCAACCTCCGGCCCGCCGGCCGCGGGGGTGAGCGTCATGGCGCACTGCAGCGCACAGTACGGGCAGTGCGTGGGGGTGCCCATCAGATCCCGGCCAGGGACGCGGCGGGTGAGCGGCGCAGGTAGGTAAACCAGGTCACGGCCATGAGCAGCAGGTACGCGGCCACGAAGCCGGTGAACGCACCCGCATAGCTGCCCGTGGCCAGGCGGGAGGCGTTGAGGACCTGCGGGACCAGGAAGCCGCCATACGCGCCCAAGGCGGAAATCAGGCCCAGTGCGGCCGCGGCCCGGCGTGCCGGGCCTCCGCCCGGGCCTCCGCCCGGGCCTCCGTCCGGGCCTCCGTCCCGGCTGCGCGAGCGGAGGGCGAAGACGACCGGGATCATGCGGTAGGTGGAGCCGTTGCCCGCCCCGGCGGCCGCGAACAGCACCAGGAACAGGGCGATGAACAGCGGGAAGCTGCCCAGGGGGAGGGTGAGCAGCTGGGCCAGGGCGGTCAGGGCCAGGATGGCGAAGCAGGCCACCGTGACACGGGCGCCGCCCCAGCGGTCGGCCAGCCTGCCACCGTACGGGCGGGCCAGCGAACCGACCAGGGCGCCCAGGAACGCCAGCGAGATGGTGGCGGTGCCCAGCGTGAACCCCACGTGCGGGCCGAAGGAGTCCACGATCAGCTTCGGGAATACGGCGGAGAAGCCGATGAACGAGCCGAAGGTGCCCACGTAGAGCAGTGCCAGGATCCACAGGTGCGGTTCCTTCAGGCAGGCCAGCGAGCCGGCGATGTCCGACGTGGCGCCGGAGAGGTTGTCCATGTATTTCCACGCACCCCAGGCTGCCAAGGCGATGAGCGGCACCCACACCAGCCCGGCCAGCGGCAGGCCCAGCGTGCCGGCGGCCAGGGCCGTGACGGCCACGGGGACCATGAGTTGTGCGACGGCGGCCCCCAGGTTTCCGCCGGCCGCGTTCAGTCCCAGCGCCCAGCCTTTTTCCCGGGCCGGGAAAAAGTGGGTGATGTTCGCCATGGAACTGGCGAAGTTGCCGCCGCCCAGCCCGGCCAGCGCGGCCACGGCCAGCATCACGCCGAACGGGGTTCCGGGGTTGGCCGTGCAGGCCGCCAGGCCCAGTGTGGGCACCAGCAGCAGGAGCGCGGAGGTGATGGTCCAGTTGCGCCCGCCAAAGCGGGCCACCATGAAGGTGTAGGGGATGCGCAGCGTCGCGCCCGTCAGGGACGGCATGGAGATCAGCCAAAAGAGTTCGGCGGAGCTGAAGTGGAAGCCGGCCGCGGGCAGGTAGACCACCACGATCGACCACAGCTGCCACACCACAAAGCCCAGGAATTCGCAGGCGATGGACCAGCGCAGGTTCCGTGTCGCGATGGCGCGGCCGCCGCCTTCCCACTGCTGCGTGTCCTCGGCGTCCCAGCCGTGGATCCAGCTGCCCTTGGTGCGCGGCCAGCCCACACCTGCAGCCGGGGCTGTGGCAGCGGGGGCCGGCCCCGTTGTTGCGTCGACGTTCACGTGTGACCTCCAGCGTTGACAACAGTTGCTGCCATTGACGCTATGGGTCCGCCGTTTCCGGGGCGGTCACCCGGTGTGAACTCGCTGTGACATCTCCCTCACCGGGCCGCGGCCGGTGCCGTGAGGGCGTGCGCCCCCGTCCGGCGCCCGCGTCAAGGGCGGTCCATATGATGAGATGGATTGTCCATTGCTTGGACAGGATTGGATAGGATCAAGGAACAAGGGTGTGGGTGGGGTCCTTGTGCGGCCCGCAGCGCCCGCACAGGATCCATCCGAAAGTCACTTTTATGAGCACCCCCTCCACCGCGGAAACCATCGCGGTTCCCACGGCCAACTCGCGCGGCCGCGTGATCGTGGCCAGCCTGATCGGCACCACGATCGAGTTTTACGACTTCTATGTTTACGCCACGGCTGCCGTGCTGGTCTTCCCGGCACTGTTCTTCCCCAACGCCGACGCCACGACGCAGCTGCTGAGCTCCTTCGCCATCTTCGGCGTGGCCTTTGTGGCCCGCCCGCTGGGCTCCATCATCTTCGGCCACTTTGGCGACAAGGTGGGCCGCAAGGGCACCCTCGTGGCGTCGCTGCTGACCATGGGCGTCGCGACGTTCCTGATCGGCTGCCTGCCCACCGCACTCGTGCCCGGCTGGACGTTCTGGGCGCCGGCACTGCTGGTGGTCATGCGCTTCATGCAGGGCCTGGCCCTGGGCGGGGAGTGGAGCGGCGCCGCACTGCTGGCCACCGAAAACGCCCCCGCGGGCAAGCGCGCCATCTGGGGCACCTTCCCGCAGATGGGCGCCCCCATCGGCTTTATCCTGGCCAACGCCCTGTTCCTGGGCATGAGCTTCGGGCTGAGCACCGCCCAGTTCACGGCCTGGGGCTGGCGCATCCCGTTCCTGCTCAGCGCCGTGATGGTCATCATCGGACTGTGGGTCCGCCTGAAGCTCGTGGAAACCCCCGCCTTCCAAAAGGTCATCGACCAGGGCGAGGTCACCAAGCTGCCCGTGGGACGCGTGTTCAAGACGAGCTGGCGCCCGCTGGTCCTGGGCACCTTCGTCATGCTGGCCACGTACGTGGTCTTCTACCTCATGACCACCTTCACGCTCTCCTACGGGACCGCACCGGCCACGCTGGAGGCCGCCAAGGCCAAGGCCGCTGCCGCCGGGAAGACCATGACGCCGGACGCCATCAACAACTTCGTGGCCGGGCTCGGGTATGGCCGCAACGAGTTCCTGATCATGCTCATCGTCGGCGTGGTGTTCTTTGGCATCTTCACGCTGGTGGCGGGCCCGCTGGCGGAAAAACACGGCCGCCGCAAGATGCTGCTGTGGGTCACCGTGGCGATCATCGTCTTCGGTTTCACGTTTGTGCCGCTGTTCGGCGCCGGCACCGTGGGCGTCATGGCCCTGCTGATCATCGGCTTCACCCTCATGGGTCTCACCTTTGGGCCGATGGGTGCGCTGCTGCCGGAGCTGTTCCCCACGAACGTGCGCTACACCGGCTCGGCCGTCAGCTACAACCTCTCCAGCATCCTCGGCGCGGCGCTGGCACCGTTCGTGTCGGTGGCCCTGTGGCAGTCGGCCGGCGGCAGCACCGTGCTGGTGGGCCTGTACCTTTCGGCCATGGGCGTGCTGACACTGATCGCCCTGCTGGTCATGAAGGAAACCCGCGACCTGGAGTACGTCTCCAACGTCAGCTGACTTCCGCCCTACGCAACTGGGTCGCAGTTGTTACCGTTTTTGCCCGGTTTTCGGGGCGATTTCGGTAACAACTGCGACCCAGTTGGGGGTTAAGGGGGCTAGTCCTCGATGGTGGCCAGGACGGCGCCCGCGGAGACGGTGTCCCCGGCGGCCGCGCTGAGCCCGGTCACGGTGCCGGCGCGGTGTGCGGTGAGCGGCTGCTCCATCTTCATGGCCTCCAGGACCACGATCAAGTCGCCCTCGGCCACCACGTCGCCGTCCGCCACGGCCACCTTGACGATGGTGCCCTGCATGGGCGAGGTCAGGGCGTTGCCGTTGGCGGCGGCCGGGCCGGCGGTGCGGTTGCGGCCGGCCTTCTTGGCCTTCTTGGCCGCGGCTGCGCCCGAGCCGCCCCCCACGGAGAACGACGCCGGCAGCGTCACCTCAAGCCGTTTGCCGCCCACCTCGACGGTCACGCTCTGGCGCGTGCCGGCGTCGTCCGCGGAACCACCGGCGGAGGCGGGGTCAAAGGCGGGGATGTTGTTGCTGAATTCGGACTCGATCCACCGGGTGTGGATGGTGAACGGGGCGCCGCCGGCGGGGGCGAAGGCGGGGTCCACCACCACGGCGCGGTCGAACGGCAGCACGGTGGGCATGCCGCCGATCTCCATTTCGGCCAGGGCGCGGGCGGACCGCTGCAGGGCCTGTTCGCGCGTGGCGCCGGTGACGATCAGCTTGGCGAGCATGGAGTCGAAGTTGCCGCTGACCACCTCGCCCACGGTGATGCCGGAGTCGACGCGCACGCCGGGGCCCGTGGGCAGCGCCATGCTGGTGACCGTGCCCGGTGCCGGCATGAAGCCGCGGCCCGGGTCCTCGCCGTTGATGCGGAATTCAAAGGAGTGGCCGCGGACTTCGGGGTCGCCGTAGCCGAGGTCCTCGCCGCGGGCAATGCGGAACTGCTCGCGCACCAGGTCGATCCCGGAGACTTCCTCGGAGATGGTGTGTTCCACCTGCAGGCGCGTGTTGACCTCCAGGAAGGAGATGGTGCCGTCCGTGCCCACCAGGAACTCACAGGTCCCGGCGCCAATGTAGCCGGCTTCCTTCAGGATCGCCTTGGACGCTTCGTACAGCCGGCGGTTCTGGTCCCCGGACAGGAACGGGGCCGGGGCCTCCTCCACGAGCTTTTGGTTCCGGCGCTGCAGCGAGCAGTCCCTCGTGGACACCACGACGACGTTGCCCGACGCGTCCGCCAGGCACTGGGTCTCCACGTGGCGGGGTGCATCGAGGAAGCGCTCCACAAAGCACTCGCCGCGGCCAAACGCCGCCACGGCCTCGCGCACGGCGGATTCGTACAGTTCGGGGATTTCCTCGCGGTCCCGGACCACCTTGATGCCGCGCCCGCCGCCGCCGTAGGCGGCCTTGATGGCCAGGGGCAGGCCGAATTCGTCGGCGAAGTCGAGGACTTCCTGGGTGGATTCCACGGGATCCTTGGTGCCCGGGACCAGGGGTGCGCCCACCTTTTCGGCGATGTGGCGGGCCTTGACCTTGTCGCCCAGGGAATCGATGGCCGCCGGCGGCGGGCCGATCCAGACCAGGCCGGCGTCGATGACCCTTTGGGCGAACTCGGCGTTTTCGGCCAGGAAGCCGTAGCCGGGGTGGACGGAGTCGGCGCCGGAACGGCGGGCCACGTCCAGGATCTTGTCCATGACGAGGTAGGACTCCGCAGCCGTGGTGCCGCCGAGGGCGAAGGCCTCGTCGGCCATGCGCACGTGCAGGGCCTCCCGGTCCGGGTCAGCGTACACAGCCACGGAGGCGATGCCCTCGTCGCGGGCCGCCCGGATGATGCGGACGGCAATTTCGCCGCGGTTGGCGATCAGGACTTTGCGGAGCAGGCTTGCGCCCGCCGGCTGTGAGTTGGTCACACGAGACTCCTTCTATTCTTCAGTGAGCCTAGCCTGATTGTGAGGGTTTGGCCCATGCACCATGGCGTTTCGGCGTGTGAAGCGGCCGTGTTTTGTGGGGTTCCTACAAAATGGTCATTCCGGGTAGCCGTTCCTGCCCGGTGCGACGGCGGCGCACACGGGAACGCTTCGCCGCCGGCAATCCGTCGCCGCGTGTCCAGGTGCTGTGACCAGGCCACCTGCCCGGCTGGAGTGGGCGTGACGGAGGCGCGGGGGAACTTGCCCATGAACGCCTTATTGATCTTGACAAATCCGGCATGCTCCAGGTGGGGCAACTGCTTGCCCGACACGGAGCCCACCTGGATGGCGATGCGGAGGTCCCTGGCATCCATGGATTCGGTGTGCGCCAGGGCCGCCGCAATGGACAACCTGACGGGCTGGTGCAGGACCCCACTGATCTCGTGGCGGGCGTGCCCAGGCGGCCCCGGGGCACAACCCGCGGCCAGTTGTGCCCCAGGTGCTCCCGGGGCACAACCTGCGGCGAGTTGTGCCCTGCGCGAAAGTGACGGCCGGGCCGGGCGCAGCAATGGGCGGTTCAGGCCCAGAAGTCGGTGATGGACACCCCGGCCTGCGCCATGAGCCGGCGCAGCGTGGAAATGGACAGGCCCACCACGGTGTGCGGATCACCCTCGACGCCTGAAATGAACGCGCCGGCCAGGCCGTCGATCGTGAACGCGCCGGCCACCTGCAGCGGCTCGCCGGTGGCCACGTAGGCCTCGATCTCCGCGTCCGAGATGTCCTCAAACTTGACCACGGCGCTGGTGACCTCCCCGCGCCCGGCCGGGGCGCCGGCGCGGTCCGTGGCGGGCCGGGCCGAAACGAGCCAGTGGCCGGTGTGGAGGATGCCGGAGCGGCCGCGCATCTGCCGCCAGCGCCCGCGGGCCACCTCCGGCTCCCAGGGCTTTCCGTAGGCCGCGCCGTCCAGCTCAAAGACGGAATCACAGCCCAGGACCAGGCCGCCGGGGGCCGCGGCGGCCACGGCTTCGGCCTTCGCCCGGGCCAGCAGAAGCGCCGTCGCGGCAGGGGAGAGCGGCCCTGCGGCGGCCGTCGCAGCGTCCTCGTCGACGTTGGAGACGAGCACGCGGTGGGCAATGCCGGCGTCGGCCAGAAGCTTGGTGCGGGCGGGGGAGGCGGAGGCCAGAATGAGGGAGGAAGTCATGGCTCCAGCCTAAATGGCGCCGCGGGACGGTTTGACGGCACGTGGTGAACGGTGGTTCACTGGATTGGTGAATGCGCGTTCACCAATCCCCCAACCCGTGAAGGAAGCCTGTGCCGTCCCACCTGGCCGTCAGTGAAGAACCCAGCCCCTCCGGAAGGACCGCCGGAAGGACCTCCCGCAGGAGCCCGCGCAAGGCGGCCGCCCCCAAGCGCACCTCGCTCGTCATCACCATCCTGTGCCTGGCCGGAACCGTGGTGGCCCTCCAGCAGACCATGGTGGTGCCGCTGCTGCCGGACTTTCCCCAAATCCTGCATACCTCGGCGGACAACGCCTCCTGGCTCGTCACCGTCACCCTGCTCACCAGCGCCATTGCCACGCCCATCATTTCCCGGCTCGCGGACATGTTCGGCAAGCGGCGCATGATGGTGGTGGCCATGGTGACGATGGTGGTCGGTTCGGTCATCGCGGCGGCCGGCGGGTCGTTCGTGATGCTGCTGATCGGCCGCGGCTTCCAGGGCCTGGCCGCCTCCCTCATTCCCGTCGGCATCAGCATCATGCGCGACGAACTGCCGCGTGAAAAGGTCGCCTCCGCCGTCGCCCTCATGAGCGCCACGCTCGGGATCGGCAGCGCACTGGGCCTGCCGCTGGCCGGGGTGATCTACGAATCCCTGGGCTGGCAGGCCATCTTCTGGATCTCCGCCGGCATCGGGGTGCTGCTCATCGTGGCCGTGGTGGCCATCGTGCCTGAATCGGCCGTGCGCACACGCGGAAAGTTCGACGCCGTCGGCGCGGCACTGCTGACGGCCGCCCTGACCGCGCTGCTGCTGGCCATCTCCAAGGGCGGGGAATGGGGCTGGACCAGCGAGCCGGTGATCCTGCTGTTCATCGGCACCGTGGTGTTCCTGGCCCTCTGGTTCCCCTACGAACTGCGCGTCAGCCAGCCGATGGTGGACCTGCGCACCTCCGCCCGCAAGCCTGTGCTGCTGACCAACATCGCCTCGATCCTGGTCGGATTTTCCATGTACGCGAACATGCTCAGCACCACCCAGCAGCTCCAACTGCCGGGCGTGGGCGGCTACGGCTTCGGCCTCAGCGTGGTGGTGGCCGGGCTCTGCATGATCCCCTCCGGCCTGGCCATGGTGGCCCTGGCCCCGGTCTCGGCGGCGATCACCAAGCGGTACGGCGCCAAGATCACGCTGATCGCCGGCTCATTGGTGCTGGCCGTCTCCTACGTGGCGCGCGTCTTCTTGACCGGCGAGGTGTGGATGGTGATCCTCGGCGCCACGGTGGTCAGCATGGGCACGGCCATTGCCTACGCCGCCATGCCGACCCTGATCATGCGCTCGGTGCCGATCACGGAAACCGCGTCCGCGAACGGACTGAACTCGCTGCTGCGCGCCGTCGGCACCTCCACCATGTCCGCCGTCGTCGGGGCCGTGCTGACCTCGGCCGTGGTCCATGTGGGCCCCCTCGCGCTGCCCACCGAGAACGCGTTCAAGGAAGTGTTCTGGTACGCGGCCATTGCGGCCCTGCTCTCCATCGGCGTCTCCGTGTTCATCCCGCGCGTCCAGACGGCCCCGGGGCTGGCCGGCGGAACGTCCACCGGGATGTACGACGCCGGTGCCCCGGCGGGTGCCGCCGGTGCGGCCCGCGGCGCAGGGCTCCCGGCCGCCGTCGCCCACCCTGTCGCCGCGGCGGACGGACGGGACGCGGGGGAGAAAAGCGAGATCGTGGTCAGCGGGACCGTGGTGGGCGCCGGGGGCACCCCCATCCGCCAGGCCGTGGTCAACGCCCTGCACACGAACGGCGAACCCGCGGACTGGAGCCGGGCGGACAACGCCGGCCGCTACTCGCTGGTCCTGCCGGCGTCCGGGCGCTACCTGATTGTCTCCAGCGCCGACAGCTGGGCCCCCAGCTCCCGCGTCCTGGACTTTGCCGACTCCTCCAACACGGAGGACATCGAGCTCACGCTCCGGCTGACGCTGTCCGGCACGGTGGTGGACGGCGGCCTCCCGCTGGACCACGCCCTGGTCACGCTGACCAAGGCGAGCGGGGAATTCGTCATGTCCACGTTCAGCGACGCCCAGGGACGGTACGAGGTCCCGCTGCCCGCCGCCGGCAGGTACATCCTCACGGGCCTGGAGCCTGAAGGCCTGCGCAGCCTGTCCATGCAGCTGTCCCTGTCGTCGCGGTCGGCCGTGGTGGACCTGGACCTGGGCGGCAGCCCGGAACCGGCCATGGTAGCCGGTGCCCGGGCGGGCGCCTGATGGCCCGGCCCAGCACGCGGGAGGCGGTCATCCACGCTGCGCGGCAGCTGTTTGGCGAGCGCGGCTACACGGCGGTCACCGTCAAGGACGTGGCCGCGCTCGCCGGATACTCGCCGGCCATGGTCATGAAGGTCATGGGCAGCAAGGCCAAGCTTTATGCCGCCGCCGCCCCTGAAGTCCCCAGCTCCGACGTCGTGACTGAGTTCGACGAGCCGCTGGGGTTTGCGCTGGTCCGCAGGATCCTGCGCCGGCGCCGGCAGGGCGAACCGGAGCCGTGGTCCATGGTGCCGCTGCTGGTACAGGACGCCCCCGACCAGGAGGCGGCCCGGGCCGAACTCCGGGAGCGGTACACCAGCTGGATGGCCGCGCAGATCGGCGACACCTCGCCGGCACGGCAAAAGTCACAGCTGGTGGTGTGCGTGGTCATGGGCCTGGGCGCCGGCATCCGCGTGTTGGGCCTGCTGGACGGGAGCGACATTGCGGAGGAGGAACTCATCCAGCACTACGGCGCCATCATCCAGGGGATCGTCGACGAGCCTGCGGGGGAGTGATGGCCCGCCGCCGCAGCGGCGTCCGGATCGGAACTATTTTGGTATGAATCGGCGGCGCCGCCCGCCTGCCGCCGGCCCGGGTCATTGGATAGGGTGGGCACATGGATAATTCCGCACGCCTGTACCCTGACTTGTCCCGCCTTGGCCGGGAAACCGAGATGTTCATGGCCACCGTCGAGACGTTGTCCGACGCCGAGATGACGGCCCCGTCCCTCTGCGCCGGGTGGACACGGGCGGATGTCATTGCCCACATCACCTCGAACGGCCACGCCATCGCCAAGCTCATTGACTGGGCCACCTCGGGCGAGCCGCAGCAGCTCTACGCCTCAAGCGAGGCACGGGCGCAGGAGATCGCCGAACTTGCCGCCCTGCCCCGCGTGGAACTGCTGGGCAGGCTGCGCGAGTCCGCCCAATTCTTTGCCGAGCAGGCCAAGCGGCTGGAAGGGGAGCTGGCGGTCGAGGAAGTGGACCTGCACGGCAAAAAGATTCCGGCGACCTCCATCGTTGCGCTGCGCATTGCCGAAGTCGTGGTCCACCACCACGACCTGGACACCGCCTGGACCATCGCCGAGGCCGATCCCGACTCGGTGCTCAACGCCGTCGAGGCCGCCGTCCGCACCATGCGTGCCAAGGGTGCGCCGGGGATGACCCTGACCACGGAGGAAGGCGAGGAATGGGTGGTCGGCGACGGCGCCCTGCGGGTTTCCTCCGACCGCGAAGGAATGCTCGAATGGCTGGCCCGCGGCGCCGCCGGCAACGTGGATGCTGACGGTCCGCTACCCGTGCTGCCCGCCTGGTAGGAGCTGCTGCGCCGGGCCGATCCGCCCCCGAATCCGGCCCCGGTCCGGAATCCGGCCCCGAATCCGGCCCGATACGGAACCGGCGGTGCAGCTAATGCGGGCAGATCAGTTGTCGGCCCGCATTAGCTGCACCATCGATCCGGCTGCACCATCGATCCGGCTCAGCGCGCCGCGGCGGGCTCCGTTTCGGAAACCCGGGCCCCGGCGCCACCGGTTTCAGCCAGCGACACCAGCTTGGCCCCTTCCACATCCACATCCGGCAGGATCCTGTCCAGCCACTTCGGGATCCACCAGGCCGACTTGCCCAAGAGGTGCATCGCGGCGGGGATGATGGTCATGCGGACCACGAACGCATCGACCAGCACCCCGAAGGCCAGCGCGAAGCCGAGCGGGCGCACCATGGTCAGGTGGGAGAAGATGAACCCGGAGAACACGCTGGTCATGATGATGGCCGCGGCCGTGACCACGGGCGCCGCATGCCGGAACCCGGTCCGGACGGCCTGCTTGGCGGACTGGCCGTGGACGAAAGCCTCACGCATGCCGGAGGCGATGAACACCTGGTAGTCCATGGCCAGGCCAAACAGGACGCCGATCAGGATGATGGGCAGGAAGCTGAGCACGGCGCTGGGGTTGGCCACGTCAAAGATGCTGCCCAGCCAGCCCCACTGGTAGACCGCCACCACGCCGCCGAAGGCTGCCACGAGGGACAGCAGGAAGCCGGCCGTCGCCAGGACGGGCACCAGGATCGAGCGGAATACCAGGATCAGCAGGATCAGGGACAGTCCGACGACGATGGCCAGGTAGGGCGGCAGCGCCGCGCCCAGCTTGGCCGAGACATCGACGTTTGCCCCCGTCTGGCCCGTCAGCCCGATGCTGACGTGGCTGGCGGCCTTGATGGCGGCACCCTCGCTGCGCAGGTCATGGACCACCTGGACCGTGCTGGCGCTGGCCGGTCCCTCGGCGGGGATGACCTGGTAGACGGCCGTGCGCAGGTTCTTGCTCACCGCGACGGGGATGGCGGCCTGGACGTTGGGGACCTTGCGCAGCTGGTCGGCCACGTCCAGGTTCAGCGCGGTGGCGCTTTGCTGGTCCAGGCCGGCCGGCAGCGAGCCGACCACGATGATGGGCCCGTTCATGCCTTCGCCGAAGTTGGCGCCGGTGATGGTGTACGCCTTGTAGGCGCTGGAGTCGACCGGTTCGGACCCGCCGTCGGGCAGGGCCAGGCGCAGGCCGGCCGCCGGGATGGCGACCACGGCCAGGGCCAGCACGGCGGTGACCAGGGAGATGACCGGGTGCCGGGTGACCAGCCCGCCCCAGCCGCGCCCGCTGCGGGACACGTCCACGGCGTCGTCGCGGGCGGCGGCATCGGTGGCGGACAGGCCGTCGGCGGCGCGCAGCTTCTCCGCGGCCGCATGCTTGGCCCAGGTGCGCCGGGAGATCACGCGCCGGCCCATGAGGGAAAGGATGGCGGGGGTGAGGGACAGCGCGATGAGCACCGCGACGGCGACGGTGGCGGCCGCGGCCAGGCCCAGGACGGTCAGGAACGGCAGCCCGGACACGGAGAGGGCTGCCAGGGCGATGACGACGGTCAGGCCGGCGAACAGGACGGCGTTGCCGGAGGTTCCGGTGGCCTTGGCGATCGATTCACGCATTTCCATGCCGGCGAGCAGCTGCTGGCGGTGGCGGTTGACAATGAACAGCGAGTAGTCGATGCCGACGGCCAGGCCCAGCATCAGGGCCAGCATGGGGGAGATGGAGGACATTTCGATGACGCCGGTCAGCGCCATGGTCCCGCCCACGCCGATGCCGACGCCGACCAGTGCCATGACCAGGGGCAGGCCCGCGGCAACCAGGGTGCCGAGCATGATGACCAGCACGGCGGCGGCAACGGCAATGCCCACCACTTCGGCCGTGCCGAACAGGGCCGAGACGTCCTCGGTGATGTCCTTGCTGTAGTCCACGGTCACGCCGCTGGACTTCAGGGTGTTCAGCTTCTCCTGCAACAGCTGCCGGTTGGCCGGCGTGACGGCGTTCATCGACTCGGAAAACTGCACCTGGCCAATCGCGGCCTTGCCGTTGTCGGAGACGAACTTCAGCCCGGAGGCCGCCTCGGCCGAGCGCCGGCCGGTGTCGAGTTCCGTTTTCTTCGCGGCCAGTTCCTTGGCGGAGGCGCCATACTTGGCCTGTCCGGCGGACAGCTGCTCCTGGCCGGCCGTCAGCTGCGCCTTGTTCGCGTCCAGCTGGGCCTGCGCGGCGGCGATCTGGGCGGAGGCGGCGGCGGCTTGCGGGGACCCGGCCGGCAGTGCGGCGGCCTGGGCCTGTTGGGCGTCCAGCTGCGCCTGCCCGGCACTGAGCCGGGCCCGGCCGGCGGCAAGCTGCGCGGCCGACGCGTCAAGCGTCTTTTTTGCGTCGGCCAGCTGGGCCTCGCCGGCGCCAAGCGCCTTGGCGCCCTCGGCCAGTTTCGCCTGCGAGTCCTTCAGGGCGGCCATGGTCTGGAACGGGTCGATCACGCCCTTGACGGTGGGTACGGACAGGGCCGTGGCGAGGGTGGTGGAGATGGCCTTTTCCTGGGCGGGCGTGAATGTCCGGCCGTCGGTGCTGGTGAAAACCACCGTGCCGGAGCCGCCGGACGCGTCGGGGAGGTCGGCCTTGAGCTTGTCCGCCATCTGCTGCGTCTCGGTGCCCGGAATTTGGAAGTTGTTGCTCATGGTGCCCATGAACAGCGCCGCGGCGCCGCCCACCAGGGCCGTGATGAGCGCCCACGCGACGATCACCAGCCACGCGCGGTGTGCGGAAAAGCGGCCAAGCCGGTAGAGCCAGAGAGCCATGTTGCGTCCTTCGAGTTGGATGGCCGGCGCGGGCAGGGCGCGGGCCGGGGTGAAAACCTAGTTGTTGAATCCGTTGCGGACCAAGGAAATGGTGGTGCCCAGCAGCTCCCGCAGGTGCGCCAGGGAGGCGGGGGAGATGTCGCTGCCGTGTTCCTGGAACCACACGCCAAACGCCGCCTTGCAGCTGCCGACGACGGCGCCCACGAGGGCCTGGATGTAGAGCTCGTTCGTGGCGGGTGGCAGGCGGTGGCGGGCGACGTCGGCAATCTTGCTGCTGCATTCCTCCCAGGCCTGCAGCTGGAACCTGCCCAGCTGGGGGTCCTGGGTCAGGGCGAACGTTTCGGCCAGCATGGCCAGGTCGGCGGCGCTGTCCACGGCGGAGAGGGCGTGCCCGGCCGATTCCAGGATTGGCTCGTCGGCGGGGCGGGACTCCAGTTCGGCGATCACGGTGTCGAGGTAGTTCTGGGTGAAGCTGGCGACGGCCGCCTCCACGGAGGAGAAGTAGTTGAAGAAGGTGCGCCGGGACACGCCGGCGGCGGCGGCGACGTCGTCCACCGTGAACTCGCTGAGCGACTTGGCGCGCAGGAAGGCCAGGGTGGCGTCGGCAATGGCCTCGCGCGTGGCGGCCTTGTTCAGTTCGCGGCGGGAGGTGGGGGCAGGCACGGTGGCCTGGGCGGGGACTGCAGCGGAATGTGTCACGTTCCTACACTAAGTGCAAGTTTGCACTGAATGCAAGTTAAGGTTTCCGGTCCGGGCCCTCCCGTCCGGCAGCCCGCCGCGACCCACGCAAAAAAGCCCCCGGGCGAACCGAAATGGTTCGCGCCGGGGGCTATTGTGGCGGCCTGGGCCGTGGGCGGCCTTAGGCGTTGGCGAGCTCGCGCGGGGAGCCGGGAAGACCGGCGTCGGACGCCTCGGAGCTGTCGTCGGCAAACGGGGTGCCATTGCGGGGCGCGTTGTACAGCCCCTCGTCGAGGATGCCCTGGCGCCTGGCGACGATGGTGGGCACGACTGCCTGCCCCGCCACGTTGACGGCGGTGCGGCCCATGTCCAGGATCGGGTCAACGGCCAGCAGGAGCCCGACGCCGGCCAGCGGCAGTCCCAGCGTGGACAGCGTCAGGGTGAGCATCACGACGGCGCCCGTGGTGCCTGCCGTCGCGGCCGAGCCCAGCACGGAAACCAGCACGATGAGCAGGTACTGGCCGAAGTCCAGGTGGATGCCGAAGAACTGGGCCACGAAGATGGCGGCAACGGCCGGGTAGACCGCGGCGCAGCCGTCCATCTTGGTGGTGGCCCCCAGCGGCACGGCGAAGGAGGCATAAGCCCGCGGCACACCCAGGTTGCGCTCGGTCACGCGCTCCGTCAGCGGCAGCGTGCCGATCGAGGAGCGGGAAACGAAACCCAGCGAGATGGCGGGCCAGGCGCCGGAGTAGTACTGCTTGATGGACAGCCCGTGGGACTTGACCAGGATCGGGTAGACCACGAACAGGACCAGGGCCAGGCCCACGTAGATGGCAATGGAGAACTTGCCGAGGGCGCCGATGGTGGTCCAGCCGTAGGTGGAGACGGCCTTGCCGATCAGGCCCACCGTGCCCAGCGGGGCCAGGCGGATGATCCACCACAGCACCTTCTGGATCACGGTGAGGGCGGAGCCGTTCAGCTTCAGGAACGGCTCGGCGGCCTTGCCGACCTTCAGCGCCGCAATGCCGATGGCAATGGCGATGACCAGTACCTGCAGGACGTTGAAGTTCACGCTCGTGGCGAGGGCTCCGCCGTCGCCGGCCTTGGTGGAGGCCGCCAGGCCCATGAAGTTCGACGGGATCAGGCCGGTGAGGAACGCCCACCAGTCGCCGGTCTTGCCGTCGTAGCCCTTCGGCGCGGCCTGGCCGGTGCCGGAGCCGGGCTGGAAGACCAGGCCCAGCACAATCCCGATGCTCACGGCGATCAGCGAGGTGATGGCAAACCAAAGCAGCGTGTTCCATGCCAGGCGGGCCGCGTTGGTCACCTGGCGCAGGTTCGCGATCGAGGAGACGACGGCGGTGAACACGAGGGGGACCACGGCCGCCTTGAGCAGCGAGACGTAGCTGGAGCCGATGACGGTCAGCGTGGCGGTGAGGGAGTTGGGGCTGGTCTCGGGGTCGCCGCCCAGGTTGCGGGCCACGAGGCCCAGGATGAGGCCGGCGATGAGGCCCGCAATGATTTGGATGCCGAAGTTGCCGGCCCAGCGGGGCAGGCGGGACACCTTCGGGGTGCTGGCGGTGGAAGTCATGGGTCAACGGTAGGCGCGGCACAATAGCACCCGATAATTTGTGTTTCCCTGTGTTACACCTGTGAATTCGCCTTTGTTACGCCCTCGGCACGTTGTTTGCGCGCGACGGGCGGGCCGCCGGGGCGGCGCCGTCGTGCAGCCGAGTCCCGGTGCGCCTCCGTGTCCAGGCCGCTGCCCCTGGCCAGCAGGGTGGGCAGGCGGGCCGGTTCGTCGCGCTGGGCTGCCGTCAGGGGTGCGGTCAGCCGCGCCTCGTGGTCCTTTGCCACGGTGCGCAGCCTGGCCGGCAACTCCCGTCCGGCATCGGTCAGGTGCAGTTCGCAGTTGCGGCGGTCCGTGTTGCTGCCCGTGAACAGCGCCGCGGCCGGCTCGACGCCGCCGTCAACAACTTGTCCGACGGCGGCAGGCCCCAACCCCGCCCACTGGGACGCGGCCGAGTTTGACAGCGCCCTCGAAGTGGATCTCCGGGGCGTGTTCCTGTGCCTGAAGCATCAGCTGCGGCTCATGCAGCACAACGCCGACGACGGCGCCATCGTCAACATGTCCTCCACCGCCGGTGAGCAGGGCGTCAGCGGGCTCGCCGGCCACGTGGCGGCGAAGTTCGGCAGCCGTGTGGTTGTGCTCGGCGCAGTCCGGCTTTGTCACCGCCACCGTCCTGCCCGTCGACCGCGGCCGGCGTTCGCGATCCACGGAGTCCGCCGTAGCTAAGAGCACCACCGCATTGCGCGCATCGGCAGGACCGGGCATCGGGCCCGATGCGGGCTTTGCGCAAAGGTTGCTGGGGCACAACCCGGGCTCGGTTCTGCCCCCGGTACCCCCGGGGCACAACTTGACCCGAGTCTTGCCCCATGGACAAGTCCACCGCCAGCGCCCACGCCCTAGCCCAGCAGCGCGGCCTTGAGCGTGTCGAGCCCCACGGAGCCCAGGTTCAGCGCCTGGGTGTGGAAGCCACGCAGCGAAAAGGCGGCGCCGTCCCGTTCGGCGCGGACGTCGCGGATCTCCTCCCACAGCCGCTGGCCGATCTTGTACGACGGCGCCTGCCCCGGCCAGCCGAGGTAGCGGTTGAATTCAAAGTCGAGCTGGCCGGCGGAGATGTCCAGGTTCTTGCGCAGGAACTCCAGCCCGGCGTCCGCGGTCCAGGTGCCGGAGCCCCACCGCTCCGGGACCGCCAGTTCCAGGTGCACGCCAATGTCAAAGACCACCCGCGCCGCCCGCATGCGCTGGGCGTCCAGCATGCCCATCCTGTCGCCCGGATCGGCCAGGAAACCCAGCTGGTCCATGAGCCGTTCGGCGTACAGCGCCCAGCCCTCGCCGTGCCCGGACACCCAGCAGACGTTCCGCCGCCAGTCGTTGAGCAGCCCGCTCTGGTAGGTGGCCGTGGCGATCTGCAGGTGGTGCCCGGGCACGCCCTCGTGGTAGACCGTGGTGGTTTCGGCCCAGGTGGTGAACGTGTCCTCGCCCTCGGGCACCGACCACCACATGCGCCCCGGCCGGGAGAAGTCCTCGGACGGGCCGGTGTAATAGATGCCGCCGTCCTGAGTGGGCGCGATCCGGCATTCGAGGGTGCGCATGATCTCCGGGATGTCGAAGTGCGTTCCGGCCAGGGCGGCCACGGCGGCGTCGGACTTTTGCTGCATCCACCCGGTCAGCGCCGCAGTCCCCTGGATCCGGCGGGCCGGGTCGGCATTGAGCAGCGCCTTGGCTTCCCCGATGGAGGCGCCGGGGCGGATCCGGTCCGCAACGGCCTCCTGCTCGGCGATGATCCGGTCCAGTTCCGCCACGCCCCAGGCATACGTTTCCTCCAGGTCGACGGCGGAGCCCAGGAATTCCCGCGACGCCAATGCATAACGTTCCCGGCCCACGGCGTCCCGTGCCGGGGCCTGGGGGAGGAGCTCCTGGCGCAGAAAGGCGACCAGGGTGCCGTAGGCGCCCCGGGCCAGCGCGGCGTTGGCGGCCAGCGCCGCGGCGAGGTCCTCCGGGAGGGAGGTGCCGGCGTCGCCCGTGCCGGCCTCCACCGCGTCCGGGGAAAGCGACGCATCGGCGGCCAGCCTGGTGAAAAAGCCGTCCGCGGCGGCGTGGCGTTCGCACTGCCCGATGACGGCGGCCACCTGCCGGCGTGCGGAGACCAGGCCCCGCGCGGCGCCGGCCCTCAGCGAGGCGATGTAGCCGTCCACGGCGGCCGGGACGTTGGCGAGCCGGCCGGAAATGTGCTCCCAGTGGGCCGTGGTGGCCGTGGGCATGAGGTCGAAGGTGGCGCGGATGCCCTGGGCCGGGGAGGCGATGTTGTTCAGCTCCGCCAGCGGCCAGCCGGTCTCCAGGGTTTCCAAGGCCAGGCCCAGGCGTTCGCGCATGGCGTGCAGGGTCACGGCGTCGACGCCGTCCACCGGTGCCAGGGCGGAAAGGCTGTCCAGGGCGTCGCGTGCGGCGGCGGCCTGCGCGTCGAACCCGGCCGGGGAAAAGTCCCGGTACTCGGTCTCCCGGCCGGCCATCCCCAGCTCCGTGGCGAAGCCCGGATCGAGTTCCAGCAGCTTCGCGGTGTAGGCGTTGGCGGCGTCGTCAATGGCGCTGGCCGGCCGGGCCAGGCGGGTCGGATCAGGTGTCATGCCCCGAGCCTACAGGCCCGTTTCGGCGGGCCTGCCGTCCAGCCGCCACCGGTGCTGACATACTGGGTTTCGTGTCCGGCCTCCAGGCAGTGGCAGTGATGTTCAGGAAGTCGCTGCGGCTCGATTTTTCCCAGTCCGACCCCGTGGTTGCGGCGCGCAACGCCTGCGGGGTCGCCATTCCGCTGCTCCTGGGCGTGGCGCTCGGCAACGTCCCGATGGCCGTGTTTGGCGCTGTCGGCGCCCTCTTTGCCTCCTTCGCCGACCGTCCCGGCAGCTACCGGCTCCGGCTGGCCAGGATGGGCGGGACGTCCGCGGCCGTGGGGATCGGCGGCGGGCTGTCGGTGCTGTGCGGCCGTTCGGTGCCCCTGTCGCTGCTGCTGGTGGCCGTGTTTGCCTTCACCACCGGGATGCTGCTTTCGCTCGGCATCAACGTGGCGCAGGTGGGGATCGCGGCCACGGCCGTGGCGATTGTGCTCAACCGCTTTCCGCTGCCACCGGCCGCCGCCCTGCAGGTCGCCGCCGTGGTGGCCGCGGCCGGGCTGGTGCAGAGCCTGCTGGCGCTCGCCGGCTGGCCGCTGCACCGCCATGCCCCCGAACGGGCCGTCCTGGCTGACCTCTACGCCGGGCTGGCCGGGCGCACCCGTTCGGAACATCCCAAGATGACGGCCCCCGGCGCCGGCGTGCTGCTGGAGAAGGCCCGGGCCACCATCACCGGGTTCGGCCACGGGCACGGCCCCAGCATGATGTCCTACCGCGGACTGCTGGATGAGGGTGAGCGGATCCGGCTGGAGGTCATGGCGCTGGGCTACTGCCTGGAGCGCTTTGACCGCGCCGGGAAGGCAGGGCCGTACGACGCCGTCCGCCGCCTCCTGCGCGAAGCCGGCCTGGCGCTGGACGGGGTGTCCGCCGCGCTGCGCAAGGGCGCCGTGTTCGAGGATGGCTCCCTGGCCAAGGTGGCGGAGGCGGCAGCCCGGCTGCGGGACGTCATGGACCGGCACCCGGACTCACCCACGGGCCGCTTTGCCTCGCTGCATGCCCGGGCGCTGGCCGGGCAGCTGCGTGCCTGCGCCCGCATGGTCACGCCCGGCGCGGTGGAGGGCCGGGTGGAAGAAAGGGCCAGCCGGGTGGGCGGGGTGCGGATCTCGCTGCAGGCGCCACTGCACATCCTGCGGGCCAACCTGCGGCTGGACTCCGCCGTGGCGCGGCACGCCATCCGGCTGACGGTGCTCGTGACGGCCACGGACTGGCTGGCGCGGATGCTGCCCGGCAGCGACCGGGGGTACTGGATTCCGCTGATGGTGCTGTTGCTGCTGCGCCCGGACTTTGCCGCCACCCTGCACCGCACCAGCTCCCGGCTGGCCGGCACGTTCGTGGGGCTGGGCGTCGGCACAGCCGCCACGTATTTGCTGGGCCACGGAAACCTGTACGCCATTGTGGCCCTGATTGTCCTCTTTGTCTTCGGGGTCCGGCTCTCCGGGGCGCCCAACGCGTTCTTCATGGGCATCTGGACCGCGGCGTACCTGGTGGCGCTGCTGGACCTGGCCGGGATTCCGGCGGCCTCGGTGGCCGTGCCGCGCCTGCTGGACACGGCCGTGGCCGGCATCCTGGCGGTGGCCGCCACCGTGGTGTGGCCGGCCTGGGAGAGGGGTTATTTGCCGGCCCGGATCGCCGAGCTGCTGTCGGCCTACCGGCGCTACCTCGTGGCCATCACGGACCTTGCGCCCAACAAGGAACGGATCGACGCCGCCCGCGTCAGCGCACGCCTGGCCCGGTCCAACGCGCAGGCGTCGCTGGAGCGCACGCAGGCCGAACCCGTGGCGGGGCAGGCCGCGCTTTTCACGGGCGAGGGCGTCCTGGTCCAAAGCCACCTGCTGGTCCAGGCCGCCATGGTGGTCGACGCCGCCCGGCTCTCGCTCCGGGCCGGCCGGCAGCCGGTGGAGGGGCTGATGCGCCAGCTGGCGCCCTTCATCGCCGACTGCGCCACCACGCTGGAAGCCTGCGAGACGGCGGTGGCCTCGGGAGGCCCTGCCCGCGGCGCCGTGGCCCTGCGCAATTCCTACCTGGCGTTGCGGGACACCATGGAACGGGACCCGGTCCAGGCCGAAACGGTGCAGCTGGCCGTGCTGGACGCGGCGGACAGGATCGCCAACTCCCTGGACACGATGGTCCACCTGCTCAAGGAGCGCGGCGCCCGCCAAAAGGCCCCGGCCGCCTGACATTTAGCGGGCCGAACGGCGCCAGGAACCGGCCCCGGGGCGCGGCGGCAGGTGCAGCTGGGCGCGCCGGGCCCAGGGCTGCGTGGCGGGCTTGGCCTTTTCGCGCGCGGCGCTTCCCTGCAGGGCCAGGACGACGGCGGTCACCGCCGCCAGTTCCTCGGCCGTCGGCTCGCCGCGGGTCACCGTGAGCAGCGGCTCCGCCGCCGGTTGGGCGTTGGCCGCCGCCGGTCGAGCCTGTCGAGACCCGGCCGCCTGGATTTCGGCAAGCCCAATCACCGGGGGCTCAGCCGGCTTGTCTGCTTCGTTCGTCACAGCGGGATGTTCCCATGCTTCTTGGCGGGCAGGCTGGCCCGCTTGTCGCGGAGGGCGCGCAGGCCCTTGATGAGCTGGATGCGGGTGTCGGACGGGGCGATGACGGCGTCAACATAGCCCAGCTCGGCAGCCTGGTAGGGGTTGAGCAGCTCTTCCTCGTAGCCGCGCACAATCTCCGCGCGGCGGGCCTCGACGTCGCCGCCGTCGGCCGCCACGGCGGCCAGGTCGCGGCGGTAGAGGATGTTCACGGCGCCTTGGGCTCCCATGACGCCGATCTGGGCGGTGGGCCAGGCCAGGTTCAGGTCGGCGCCGAGTTTCTTGGAGCCCATGACGATGTACGCGCCGCCGTAGGCCTTGCGCGTGATGACCGTCAGCTTCGGCACGGTGGCCTCGGCGTAGGCGTAGAGCAGCTTGGCGCCGCGGCGGATGATGCCTTGGAATTCCTGGTCCTTGCCCGGCAGGAAGCCGGGCACGTCCACGAGGGTGATGATGGGGACGTTGAACGCGTCGCAGTGGCGCACAAAGCGTGCGGCCTTTTCCGAGGCGGCAATGTCCAGGGTGCCGGCGAACTGCAGCGGCTGGTTCGCCACGATGCCCACCGTGTGCCCCTCGATCCGGCCATAGCCGATCATCACGTTCGGCGCGTAGAGGGCCTGCATCTCCAGGAAATGGCCGTCGTCCAGGATCTGCTCGATCACGGCGTGCATGTCGTAGGGGTGGTTGGCGGAGTCCGGGACCAG
Organism: Arthrobacter sp. SDTb3-6; assembly: GCF_013376095.1. Classification (GTDB taxonomy): domain Bacteria; phylum Actinomycetota; class Actinomycetes; order Actinomycetales; family Micrococcaceae; genus Specibacter. Next base: position 22,499 of record NZ_JAAMFN010000004.1, read on the forward strand.
CGCATCCAGGGCGAGGTCGCCGTCGTCGGGCTCCAACTCCTGGTCGTGCTCGGTGACGGGGGCCTCGGCCAGGTTGTTCGAGGGCAGGAAGTCCAGCAGTTCGCGGACAAACTCAATGGCATCGGCCTCGTCGGTGGCCAGGTAGGTGGAGGTGCCGGTGTTGGCGTTGTGCTGGCGCGCGCCGCCGAGGGTCTCCATGTCCACGTCCTCGCCCGTGACCGCCTTGATGACGTCCGGGCCGGTGATGAACATGTGGGAGGTCTTGTCCACCATGACCACGTAGTCGGTCAGCGCGGGGGAGTAGGCCGCACCGCCGGCGCAGGGGCCCATGATGAGGGAGATCTGGGGCACGACGCCGGATGCGTGCACGTTGTTGCGGAAGATGTCCGCGAACATGGCCAGGGAGGCCACGCCTTCCTGGATGCGGGCGCCGCCGCCGTCGTTGATGCCCACCACGGGGCAGCCGTTGCGCAGCGCGAATTCCTGGACCTTGACGATCTTTTCGCCGTTGACCTGGCTCAGCGAGCCGCCGTAGACGCTGAAGTCCTGGCTGTACACGGCCACCAGGCGCCCGTCCACGGTGCCGTAGCCGGAGACCACGCCGTCGCCGAGGGGCTTCTTTTTTTCCATGCCAAAGGCGTGCGAGCGGTGCACGGCGAGGGCGTCGAATTCCACAAAGGAGTCCGGGTCCAGGAGCAGGTCGATGCGCTCACGGGCCGTGTGCTTGCCCTTGGCGTGCTGCTTCTCCACCGCCGCCTCGCCGGACGGCACCGCGGCCTGGGCCAGCCGGTCACGGAAATCGGCAATTTTGCCTGCTGTTGTCGAAAGGTCGTGGCTCATGTGTACTCCGGCTCGATAGGTGGCAGCTTGCTCTCCCTTAAGTAGGAACTGCACAAAAGGGCAAACACTACTGTCAGTCTAGTGACGGATACAGCCGGTGCCTGTGTAGAGATCCTACAAAGTCGGCCGTGGCGAATGCCGGTTCCCCTACCGCCGGGGCGCCGCGGGCCATGGGGCGCGCTGCGGCGCCGGTGTGGCCGCCGTGCCGGATAGGATTGTTTTCATGAGCCGCACCTTTCCCACCCTGGACGACGTTGCGCTCATTTCTGCACTGACGGCCCCCCGCGGCCCGTTCCGCCGGGCCGACGTGGTGGCCGAAACCGGCTCCACCAACGTTGACCTCGCCGCCGCGGCCGTGGCAGACCCTGCCGCCTGGCCGGACCTGAGCGTCCTGGCCGCCAATTCGCAGGTGGCCGGCAAGGGCCGCCTGGACCGCACGTGGGAAGTTCCGGCCGGGGCGGCCATGATCTCCAGCGTGCTGTTCCGCCCCTCCGACGCCGCCGCGCACCCGGGCGCCCCCGCCTTCGATCCGGCCGGCCACGCCTGGCTGTCGGTGGTGGCCGGGATTGCCCTGTGCCAGGCCGTGGCCGCCGGGACGGGTGCCCGCGCCGTCCTCAAGTGGCCCAACGACGTCCTGCTCAACGGCCGCAAGCTGGCCGGCATCCTCGCCCAGCTCGTGGCGCCCGGCGCCGGCCGGGCGGGCGCCGCCGTCGTGGTGGGGGTGGGCGTGAACATCAGCCAGCAGCGGGCGGAGCTGCCGGTGGAGACGGCCACGTCGCTGGAACTGGAAACCGGGGCCGTGGTGGACCGCAACGTCCTGCTGCCCGCCTACCTCGTGCGCCTGGCCGGGCTGTACCGCGGGCTGGTGGCCGTGGGCGGCGACGTGCTGCGCCCCCTGGCCGGCGGCGAATCCATCCATGCCATGGCATCGGCCCTGATGTCGACGCTGGGCACGGACGTGCGGGCGGAGCTTCCCGGGGGACGGATGCTCTACGGCACGGCCGTGGGGATCGGCGCGGCCGGGGAATTGCAGCTGCGCGACGCCGGCGGGGTGCTGCATGCCGTCAGTGCCGGTGACGTGGTGCACCTGCGCCGCACCGGGTACGACGGCGGTGTGGGCTATGCGTAAATGGCTGGCGGACGGGGAACAGGTCCAGCTCGTGTGCCGGCCCCATTCGCGGATCCTGGTCTGGCCCATAACGGTCGGGCTGGTGCTGGTCATGGCGGCTTCCGCGGGACTGGCAAAGTTGCAGCCTGCGCAGTTTTACGCCTGGGCGCCCGATGTGCCCCAGCTTCGCCAGCCGGCCATCGTGCTGCTGCTGACGGCCGCGGTGCTGCTGCTGGTGGGCTACCCGCTGCGCCGCGTGGTCCGGTGGGCGAACACCAGCTATGTGCTGACCAGCCAGCGGGTGGTGGTGCGGCGTGGCCGGCTGCGGCGCCAGCAGGAAGACTACTACCTGGCCCGGGTGGAGAGCCTGGACATGCGCCAAAGGCTGCGCCAGCGCGTGGTCGGCGCGGGGGACCTGCAGTTCCACCTCGTGGCCGGGGGTGTGCGGACCGTGCACGACGTGCCGCACATCCAGGAATTCCGCAACCACACGCACCGGGTCTGGACACAATTGCTCCGGGCGTCCTTTCAGCAAGCTCCGGGTGCGGGGTACTACGCTGATGAAGTTGGCTCCGATGAGGACGGCATGAGAAGACACTTGACTGGGAAGGAGCTGCGCAGGCTTGGAAGAGACAATTGACCCGCCCGTGCCGCTGCTCGCGCCCGCCTCACGGAGTCAGACGAAGGCCCTTGAAACGCAGCTTTTGGGTGGCGAACGCACGCTTAAGCGGCGTGCCGTGGCCGCCGGCGCGGGCGTGTCGCTGCTGTCCGCACGCAAGATCTGGCGTGCCATGGGCTTTCCCAACCTGGGGGACGACGACGTCGCCTTCACCCAGCGCGACCAGGAAGCCCTGAACACGGTGGTCAACATGGTCCGTGAGGGCCTGCTGACCGAGGAAACCGCCATCTCGGTCACCCGTTCCATCGGGCAGATGACGGACCGCATGGCCGTGTGGCAGATCGAGGCCCTCGTGGAGGACCTGGTGGCCGAACATGGCGTCAGTGATGCCGAGGCCCGGCGTGCCGTGGTGTCCGAGCTGCCGAACCTGATCGAGCCGCTGGAGAAGCTGCTGGTGTATTCGTACCGGCGCCAGCTCAATGCCGGCATCCAGCGGCTGGCCGTCCGTGCCGCGGAAGGGCTGGCGGAAAGTGCGCTCGGCCGCGAAGGCGACGAGGACGACACCCCGCTGCCGCTGGCCCGTGCCGTGGGCTTCGCCGACCTGGTCAGCTACACCTCCCTGTCCCGGCGCATGAACGAAAAGACGCTGGCCAAGCTGGTCCAGCGCTTTGAGAACATCTGTGCGGAAATCATCAGCGTGGGCGGCGGCCGGCTGGTGAAAACCATCGGTGACGAAGTGCTGTTCAACTGCGAGACCCCCGTGGCCGGTGCCCAGATCTCGCTCGCGCTGGCCGAGGCCATGGCCGCGGACGACTTCCTGCCGGAGGCACGCGTGGCCATGGTGTGGGGGCGCGTGCTTTCCCGGCTGGGCGACATCTACGGCCCCACGGTGAACCTGGCGGCCCGGCTCACGTCACTGGCCGAGCCCGGCACCGTGCTGATCGACTCGGTCACGGCCACGGCGCTCGCCGGCGACGACCGCTTCATTCTCACCGAACTGCCCATGGAACATGTCCGCGGCTTTGGCGAGATTTCCCCGGTGCTGCTCCAGCGCGGACTGGGCCAGGGGATCGTGGTCGACTAGACCCGCCCCGGGGTTCGCTGGGGTTCGATGGTGCAGATAAGGCGGGCTGGAATCCGCCCCGCGGCGGGCTTCGGGATCGGCGGTGCAGCTTCGGTGGCCTGGACCCCCGTCAACCCGCCTCAGCTGCACCGCCGAATCCGGGCGGGGGCCCAACCCGCCTCAGCTGCACCGCCGAATCCGGGCGGGGGAACCGGCAGGCCCGGTGGCGTTTCTTCGGCAAACGCCAAGGTGGCCCGCATAGGCTGGGGTCCGGCCGGCCTTCGTGCCGGTGCGGACCATGACCCGCCGGACAACTGGGGCAAGCGCAGGCAGAAGGGCGGCAGGGATGCATGGACGTGTGATGGACCGCAGGCGGTGGGTGCGTTGGGGCGTGCTGCCCTGGCTGGCCCTGGCGGCCATCCTGGCGCTCGCCGGCTGCGAGGGCGTTGCGGACCCGGGAAATGCCGCCGCCGCGAACCCCGCCGCCACGGCGTCCAGGCCCCACAAGGTGGTGGTGGTCGGCGATTCCTTCAGCACCGGCTACGGGTCGTCGGCCGAGGACGCCTGGCCGAGCCTGATCAGCGCCGCACCCTTGGATCCGGACGACAACTTTGACGTCGTCAACGTCTCCCACAACGGCAGCGGCTACGTGACGGTCGGGGACAACAACTCAACCTTTGGCGCCCAGGTGCAGCAGGCCGTCACGGCAGACACGCAGCTGGTGGTGTTCTTCGGCTCCGAAAATGACATGGGCCATTCCAAGGCGGGCATTGCCGCGGCCGCGAGTGCCGCCTACGCCGCCGTCAAGGCCAAGTCCCCGCACGCCGTGGAACTCGTGGTGGGGCCGCCCACGTACACCAGCGCGCCGGAGGCCGCACGCCTTGACGTCAGGGATGCGCTGGAACAGGCCGCCTCGGACTCCGGTGAGTTGTTTGTGGACCCGATCCAGCAGGGCTGGTTCATCGGCAAGGTGGCCGAACTGGTGGGGCCGGACGGCGACCACCCGACGGCGGCCGGGCAGCGGTACCTCCAGGCGCAGCTGGAAAAGCTTATCAAGGAGGCAGTGGAAACGCTGCCCGCCCCTACGGTCAAGGCCAGGTAGGCCGCCGTGGGAGCGAAGGCACGGGCCCGGCCTGATACGCGCATCACCAGCCGGCAGATCACCGTCGACGGCCGGGAGCGCACGTTCTGGACGACGACGGCGGCCGGCCAGGAAACGCCGGGTGCGCCGTCGGCGGTGCTGCTGGTGCTGCACGGCTCAAGCCAGACGGGACTGCAGGTGCGGTCCTTCAGCGGCAAGAGCTTTGACACGCTCGCGGCGGGCGGCCACGTTGCCGTGGTCTACCCGGACGGGCTGAAGAAGGCGTGGAACCATGCCACCCGCGACGCCCACACGGTGGACGACGTCGCCTTCATCACCGCGCTGGCCGACCACTTCCACGCACTCTACGGGCCCGTCCCGGTGATCGCCGCCGGCTACTCCAACGGCGGGCAGATGGTGATCCGGCTGATCCATGAAATTCCGGACAGGCTCCACGGCGCCGCGATCGTCAGCGCCACCCTGCCGCGTCCCGGCGGGCTGGCCTTTGCAGACAAGGCACAGCCACTGCCAGTGCTGCTGATCCACGGCACCCGCGACCTCGTGGTGCCGTACCGCGGGGAAGGCACCCTGTGGGGCCGCTGGGCACGCAACCCCGGGCCGTCGGCGCTGGAGACGGCCGAATACTTTGCCCGCCGCAACGGCATTACGGAGGCTCCCGTGCAAACCGCCCTGCCGCACCGCCCGGAGAGCGGGCGCACCTGGGTCCGGGGCCTGGCCTTTGCACAGGCAGGGCGCGCACCCGTCACGCTCTACACCGTGGTGGGCGGCGGGCACGTGGTGCCCAACCGCCGCAAGCGCGCCATCTTCGTGCTGGGCCGCACCACCCAGGACCTGAGCGCCGTGGAGGCCGTGGCGGACTTTTTCCCCGTGCTGAGGACGCCCGACGGCGTTGCGCCCGGACCGTCCCCCGCCCCCGGCACCCCAACGGACCCCTGAGCCGCACCCGCCACTGCCCGGCAAACAATCCACCGCGATAAACCCACCGAGTGGAGCAATCCGGTAGCATGACAGTGCACCGAACCGCCGCGCCCTCCACCAACCCCGGGCCGGCACCGCCGGGAACAGGCTGCGGCACGGCGGATCCGTGCCGGGCGTGACATCCCGGGAACGCTGCACGGCAGGTCGGGGGACCGGCGGCAGCAGCCCGCCAGGCACGGCAGTCAACCATTGGTTTACCTCCGGCCGCCATCAGCCGGAACAGCAAGGGTCTCTCATGGCATTGAACAGGTTGCTCCCCACCTCAACCAATAGACGGCAGGTTTTTACGGCGTCGGCCGCCCTGGCCGTCTGCGCCGCAGTGGTTGCCGGCGCCATGGCCTACCCGGGGTTCACCACCGCCGACGTGGCCCTGAACGACGGCAGCGTGTGGGTGACCAACCATTCGGACGGGCTGGTGGGCCACCTCAACGACCAGTCCCAGGTGCTCGACGGCGGCTTCACGGCCACGGCGGCCGGCTTTGACGTGGTCCAAAACGCCGGCAACGTTTTCATGTCCGATTCCGGGGGCACCGTGCTGAATCCCGTGGACCTGCCCCTCATGGACCAGGCGGCGGAAACCCGGCTCGGTGGCGGGATGCAGGCCTCCGCGGGCACCAACACGGTGGCCCTGACCAACCCCGGGCAGGGCAAGGTGTGGGCCGTCGCCGCCCAAAACGTGCCCTCGTTCAACGCCAGGTCCACCACGCCCATCGCCACCGGCCTCACCCACCCGGTGTCCGTCACGGCGCCGGACGACACCATCTACACGGTCGACGCGAAGACCGGCGTGCTCCTCACCACCAGCCTGAACAGCGACGGCACCGTCGCCTCCCAGGACCGGACGACGGTGGCGGGCCTGGCGGGCCTGCAGGATGTCCAATTGACCCTGGCCGGCAACCAGCCGGTGGAGTTTTCGCCGTCGGCCGGGAAACTGTTCCTGCCCGGCGGCAGGCAGGCGGCCGTGGCCGATGCCGTGGGCGCCGTGGTCCAGCAGCCTTCCGCTGACGGCACCTTTGTGGCGGTTGAGACCGGCCGGGGCCTGGCCACCCAGCCGCTGGACGGCTCGGCCGCCACGGTCCTGCCCGTACCGTCCACGGGCAAGGCCATCGCCCCCGTGGTGCAGGGCAGCTGCGTCCACGCAGCATGGTCGGGGGCCAACAAGTATGTGCGGGCCTGCGGCGGGCAGGGCACCCTGGTGGACATTCCACACGCCGGCGGACAGGCACAATTCGTGTTCCGCAAGAACCGCGACGTGGTGGTCCTCAACGACGTCAACGGCGGCAACGTGTGGCTGGTCAACCAAAACATGGTGCTCGTCAACAACTGGAACGACTTGAAGGTGAACCTGCGGCAGGCCCAGGACGCGAACAGGGATTCCGCCGACCCCAACGTCGTGAACACCCTGCCGGACCGGACCAAGCCGAACCGCCCGCCCATCGCGAAGCCGGACGACTTCGACGTCCGCGCCGGCGCCACCACGCTGCTGCCGGTCCTGTACAACGACTCCGACCCCGACGGAGACGTCCTCACGGTCCAGGGGGAACCGGAGAAGACCGCGCTCGGCACCGTCCAGCCCGTCTACGGCGGCACCGGTCTGCAGGTCACGGTGCCGCCCGGCGCCACCGGCACCCAAACCTTCAACTACACCGCCGACGACGGCCGTGGCGGCACCGCGTCCGCGCCGGTCACGGTCCACGTGGTGCCGGCGTCGGCCAACAACGCCCCGGTGTCGCGGCGCGCCACGTCCATCGTGGTCTCGCAGGGCGCGTCCATCACCCAAAATGTGCTCTCGGACATGATCGACCCCGACGGTGACGAGGTTTTCCTTGTCGGCGCCAAGGCCGGGGACGCCACCGCCCAGGTGAAGACCACCCCGGACGGCCAGCTGACCTACGCCGACAACGGCCAAGGCTCCGGGGCCAGGTCGGTCACCATCACCGTGTCCGACGGCCGCGCCACCACGGAGAAGAAGATCTCCTTCAACGTCAAGCCCGCCGGTTCCGTGCCGCCGGTGGCGAATGCCGACCATGTGCACGTGGTGGCCGGGGAGTCCGTCAAGGTGGCCCCGCTCGCCAACGACCAGGACCCCGCGGGCGGGCAGCTGCGGCTGGCCAGCGTGGGCAGGGCGGCCACGGCCACCACCTCGGCCCCGGCCGACGACGGCACCTTCACCTTCAACTCCTCCACCCCGGGCGCCGTGTACCTGACGTACCAAGTGACCAACGGCCCGCAGAGCGCCACGGGCCTGATCCGGGTGGACGTGGTGTCCGCCGACGCCTCCAAGGCCCCCATTGCCGTGAAGGACACGGCGATGCTGCCGGCCGGCGGCACGGCCGTGGTGGACGTCCTGGGCAATGACACGGACCCCTCCGGCGGCGTGCTGGTGGCCCGGTCCGTTGACGCGCCGGCCACGGCCGGCGTGTCCGCTGCCGTGGTGGACCACCACCTCGTGAAGATTTCCGATGTCAACGACCCCGGCCGGCCCGTGCAGCTGCACTACACCGTGGCCAACGCCTTCGGCACGTCCACGGGCATCATTGACGTCGTCCGCATACCCTCCCCGGCAACCCTGCAGCCGCCCGTCGCCAAGCCGGACACCGCCGTCGTCCGGGCCGGGGACGTGGTGCGCATCCCCGTCCTGGCCAATGATTCCGACCCCAACGGCAACACCCTCAAGAACCCTGCCATCACCCAGGCACCCGACGCCTCCCGGGGCAGGCTGTGGGTGGACCAGGACTCCCTGCGCTTCCTGGCCGGACCCAGGCCCGGACCCGTCACGGCGGTCTACAAGGTCACCAACAGCTCCGGGCAGTCCGACTCGGCAACCGTCACCATCAACATCATTGCCCCCGACCCCGCCCACAACCTCCCGCCCGCCCCGAAGGATGTCGAGGGACGGGTCATCGCCGGAGGGCAGGAACGCATCGTGGTCCCGCTGGACGGGATCGACCCCGACGGCGACTCCGTCCAGCTCACCGGAATTGACAAGGCACCCGTGCTGGGGACCGCCGTCGCCGGCAACGGCTACATCACCTATGTGGCGGCGGGCAATTCCGCGGGCACGGACACCTTCACGTACACGGTCCGTGACCGGCTGGGCGCCTCGGCCACGGGCACCGTCCGCGTGGGCATCGCGCCCCAGGGCAGCACCAACCACCCGCCCCAGGCGCAGGACGACTACCTGACCGTCCGCCCCAACCGGCAGGTGGCCGTCAACGTAACGGCCCACGACACCGACCCCGACGGTGACCCGCTCGCGGTCGTGAAAAACGGCTTCCACGGCCCGTCCGCCATGAAGCCGCGCGTGGGGGACCAGGGCGGCGTGGTGGTGACCTCGCCCGCGGAATCCGGCATTGCCACTATGGGCTACACCGTGGCCGATCCCTCCGGTGCCACGGCCCAGGCCAACATCCGCATGACGGTCAGCCCCACCGCCCCGCTCAAGGCGCCGATCGCCCGGGACGACTTCGTTACGGCCGCCCAGGCCCTGGGCAAAAACACGGTGGACGTACCGGTGCTGCGCAACGACGAGGACCCCGACGGAGTGGCCTCGGACCTGTCCGTCGCGGTCGATCCCGCGCATGCCAAGACCGCCACAGTGACTGCCTCGGGCACGGTGCGGGTCACGCTGGCACAGGCGCCGCAAATGATCCCGTACACCGTCACCGACCCGGACAGGCTCAGCTCCACGGCCATCATCTGGGTGCCCGGGCTGGGCAGCCAGTACCCCGTGCTCGCCAAGACCACACCCATCACCGTCCAGGCCGGCCAAAGTGCCACCCTCAAGCTCAACGACTACGTCAAGGTGCGGGCGGGGCACACGCCGAGGCTGACGCAGGCGGACAGGATCACCCTGATCGGCGCCCCGTCAGCCAACGCCGCCACCGGAAACGGCGACGGCATCATCTACCGGGCCGACCAGGACTTTTACGGCCCCGGCTCCATCACCTTCGAGGTCACGGACGGCACCGGGCCGGACGATCCCGCCGGGCTGAAGTCGACCCTGACGGTCATGACCACCGTGACGCCGGCGCCGGCAAAGAACCTGCCGCCAAGGTTCAACGGCACGCAGCTGGACGTGGCACAGGACGAATCCGGCGTCCAGGACCTGGCCCGCCTGGCGAAAGACCCGGAAAACGACCCGCTGCAGTTCAAGCTGGCGGGGGCGGCGCCGCCGGGCTTCAAGGCCGCGCTTTCGGGCAGCCGGCTGACGGTGGCGGCCTCGGCGGACGCCAGGCCGGGGGTCAGCGGCAGCATCGCCGTGTCCGCCAGCGACGGCCACAACCCGCCCGTCACCGCCAACATCGTGGTGACCGCAACGTCGTCGACCCGGCCCAAGGCCGTGGCGAACGACGACGTGGTGCCCGACGCCCAGGCCGGCCGCCCGGCAACCGCCAACGTCCTGGCCAATGACGTCAACCCGTTCCCGGACACACCGCTGAAGGTCATCGGCACGCAGCTGGAAAGCGGCGGCGCCGGGATCACGGTCTCCCACACCGACTCCACCGTCACCGTCAATTCCGGCCCGGACTTCAAGGGCACCGTGGTGGTCCGCTACAGCGTCCAGGACAAGACGAAGGACGCCGCCCGGGTGGTCAACGGCCGGCTCACCGTCACCATCAAGGGCCGGCCCGACACGCCACAGGCGCCGCGCATCCTGGAAGAAAAGGACAAGGCCGTATCACTGGGCTGGCCCACGCCGGCGGACAACGGTTCACCCATCACCTCCTACACCGTGGCCTGGGCCGGCGGCAGCCAGCAGTGCGGCGCCAACACCTGCGTCATCACCGGGCTGAAAAACGCCCAAAGCTACACCTTCACCGCGTCCGCCACCAACGCCGTCGGCACCTCGGCGCCGTCGGGCCCCTCCGCCACGGCCGTGCCCGATGCCGCCCCGGACGCGCCCGGCGCGCCCATGGTGACGTTTGGGGACCAATCCGTGGCGTTGTCCTGGAACACGCCCGTCGGCGACTACTCGGCCGTCACCCACTACACCGTGGAGATCTCCCCGGCGCCGGCCGGGCAGAACCCCCAGCGGAGCGACGTGAAGGGCAACACGCTGACGTGGACGGGGCTGGCCAACGGCACCACCTACCAGTTCCGGGTCCAGGCCTGGAACAAGGCCAGGAAGCCGTCCGGCTTCAGCCCCTACTCGGCCGGCGTTGTGCCGGCCGGCAAACCCGGCAGGCCCGCGGCGCCGCAGATCAACGGTGCCACCGCCCTGGGGTCGCAGAGCCAGCTGCAGGTGGGCTGGAACCCGCCGGACAGCAACGGCGCACCGATCGCGCACTACACCCTGCGGGTGTTGCGCGGCGGCACCGTGGTCAACACCATCCAGACCGCGGAAACCATGCAGACCGTGAACGTTGATAACTCACAGACGCCCTACAGCTTCGACGTCTCCGCCACCAACAAGGCCGGCACCGGCACCCGCAGCGCCGCGTCCACCGCACAACGGGCGGTGGGCAAGCCCGCCATGATGAACGCGCCGAGGCTGACCGCCACCAACACCAGTGGTGCCGGCGGGCAGGTCCGGGTGGACTTCACGCCGCTGTCAGCCAACCAGATGAACGGGTACTCACCCGGCGAGATCAGCTACTGCGTCAACCTGGGCGGCACGGACCACTGCGGCGTGTCCTCCGGCGTGCTGCTGCCGGCGTCCAACGGCCAGTCCATCCGCGCAACGGTCTACGCCGTCGGCTCCACCGGGTCCAGCTCCACGGCCGGCGACGCGTCCGCCCCGTCCAACGCCGTCACCCCTTACGGTGTGCCGTCCCAGGTGTCGGTCAACGGCGGCACCAGCAGCCGCGGTGACACCGCGGTGCACTGGAGCTGGCAGGCGCCGGCAAGCAACGGCCGTGCCATCTCCGGCTACCAGGTCAACACCGGCAGCGGCTGGAACGGGGTGGGGATGGCCACGTCCTACAGCGAGCAGACGGGCAAGAACGGCCAAAGCCGGACCCTGTCGGTGCGGGCCTGCAACCTCGGCGGCTGCGGCGCGGCCGGCTCTGCCACCTCCACGAGCGGCCCGCCCGCACAGTGGGAGACGTCGCTGAATCCCGGCGTGGTGTCGCGCAGCTGCACCGAATCCTCGCCCACCAGCCGCGACTGGAGTGCAGACCACTACTGCCAAGGAACGGGCGGCAACTGGGCCCCTTATTGGGAGTACCCGGGACAGAACATGGTGGTCAGGTGCTACATCAACCGCGTCGACCCGTCGGGCGCCACGCCCTATTCAAACGGCAACGTGGTGCCGTACTTCCTCATTGAGCCCGGCTCCTACCAGAACGTGGGCCGCTACGTGGAGGCCTCACACACCTATCTGGGCGGACCGCCGTCCGGGATGGGGCCCTGCTGACCCGCTCCCGGGCCCTGGCCGGACCGGACTGACCCCGGCTCCGGCGCCCTGCCACATTGACGGTGCAGCTTCGGCGGCCTGGCGGGGTTGCAGCCCGCCGAAGCTGCACCGCCGAATCCCGGACCCCGGTGCCTGCCATGGGGAGAAGTGTCCATTGCACGCCGAATGGATTTATGGGCACACTAAACTGGTGAGCCGTGCATCCGGCCCCGCAGCGGCGGGTGCGGATTCGCGCGGCGGGTCTTTTTCGGCAGTATTTGCATACCCGGTCCTGGGGACCGGGCGGGGGTAAGGGTTTTCATGGCTTTGCAGCGCCTGGCGGGCAAAAGTGGCAGGAGGCAGCTCTTTTCGGCCTCTGCCGCCGTGGCGGTCTCGGCGGCAGTGGTGGCCGGTGCCATCATTTACCCGGGGTTCAACACCGCGGACGTGGACCTCAACGATGGCAGCGTCTGGGTCACCAACCGTGGCATGAACATGGTGGGCCATCTCAACGCCCAGTCCAAGGTGCTGGACGGCGGCTTCACGGCCACCACGTCCGGCTTCGATGTGCTCCAGCAGGGCGGCACGGTGTTCATGGACAACGATTCCGGCACGCTGCTGAACCAGGTGGACGTGCCCGCCATGGCGCTGGGGGACGACACCGCCCTGGCCGGCTCCAAGCACGTTTCACTTGGCACGGACCTGGCCGTCATCGCCGATCCCGCCGCCGGCAAGGTGTGGGCGCTGCCGCAGGCCGGGGTGTCCTCGTTCAATGACAAGACCAGCAAGCCCCTGGCGGCGAAGAAGACCCACGTGCAGGCCGCCGTCGGGCTTAAGGACGACGGCGGCAACAGCGACGTCTTTGTCCTCGATGCGAAGTCGGCCGTCCTGACCACCTCCCGGGTGTCGGCCGACGGCACGGTCCTGGAGTCAAGGGATGCCACGATCGACGGCCTCCCCGACTCCGGCACCCTGCAGCTGACCGTGGTGGGCAACAAGCCGGTGGTGTTTGACCCTGCCGGCGGCACGCTGTTCCTGCCGGGAAACAAAAAGGCCACGGTGCCCGGCGGCGCCGACGGCAAGGTCCAGCAGCGCAGCGCGGCCGGGAACTTCGTCGCCGTGGAGACGGGCCGCGGGCTGGCCGTCCAGCCGCTCGACGGCGGCCAGGGCACCACCGTCCCGTCCGGCGCCACGGGCCGGGCCATCGCCCCCGTGCAACAGGACGGGTGTGTGCACGCGGCGTGGAACGGCGCCAACAAATACCAGCTGTACTGCCAGGGCCAGGACCCCAAGCCCGTGTCCCTCCCCAAGGCGTCGGGGCAGTCCGACCTGGTGTTCCGGCAAAACCGGGACGTGGTGGTGCTCAACGACATGGCCGGCGGCAACGTCTGGCTCGTCAACCAAAACCTCATGCTGGTGAACAACTGGAAGGACCTCACCGCCGCCCAAAAGACCACGGACAACGCCGAGAAGGAATCCTCGGACCCGAACGTGGTGAACACACTGCCGGACCGCACCAAGCCGAACCGCCCGCCCGTGGCCATGCCGGACAGCTACGGCGTACGGGCCGGCAGCACCACGCTGCTGCCCGTGCTGTACAACGACTCCGACCCGGACGGGGACGTCCTGACGGTCCGCGACAGTGCGACGGCCACCAGCCTTGGCACGGTGCAAACGGTCTACGGCGGCACGGGGCTGCAAATGGCCACCGACGCCAACGCCGCCGGCACCGAATCGTTTGCCTACACCGCCGACGACGGCCGCGGCGGCACGGCGAAGGGCTCCGTTTCGGTCCGCGTGGTGCCGGACAGCGAAAACTCCGCGCCCGTCTCGCTGCGCGCCACCACGATGGTGGTGGCCCAGGGCCAGTCGATCACCCAGAATGTGCTGGCGGACATGATCGACCCCGACGGCGATGACATCTTCCTGGTCGGGGCCAAGCCCGGCGACGCCACCGGCCAGGTGAAGTTCACCCCCGACGGCGAGTTGAGCTACCTGGACAACGGCCAGGACACCGGCCCCAAGACCGTCACGATCAAGGTCTCCGACAACCGGGCGGTCACGGAAAAAACCATCAAGGTCAGTGTCAAGCCTGCCGGTGCCGTCCCACCGGTCGCCAATGCCGACTACCTGCGGGTGACGGCCGGCCAGAAGGGGACCGTGGCCCCCCTGAAGAACGACCAGGACCCGTCCGGCGGCGAACTGCGGCTGGCCAGTGTGGACAAGCCCGCCACGGGCACCGTCGGCCCCATCGCCGACAACGGCACGTTTACCTTTTCCTCCGACACCGTCGGCGCCGCCTACCTCACCTACCAGGTGACCAACGGCCCGCAAAGCGCCACCGGCCTGATCCGGGTGGACGTGGTGCCGTCACAGGAGGATTCGGCCCCGATCGCGGTGAAGGACACCGCCCTGCTGCCGGTGGGCGGCTCCACCCTGGTGGACGTCCTTGGCAATGACACAGACCCGGCCGGGGGAGTCCTCGTGGTCACGTCGGTGGACGCCCCGGCGGAGTCCGGCGTCAGCGCGAGCGTCCTGGACCACCACATCGTGAAGGTCAGCGACCTCAACGACCCCGGCCGGCCCGTGACCATCCATTACACCGTCGCCAACGGGCAGGGCACCTCAACCGGCGCCATCTCCGTGGTCCGCATCCCGGCGGCGTCAACCCTGCAGCCCCCCGTGGCGCACCCCGACGCCGTCAACGTCCGGGTGGGCGACGTGGTGCGCATCCCGGTGCTCGCCAACGACACCGACCCCAACGGCGACGTGCTCAAGCACCCCGTAATCACCCAGGCCCCGGACACGGCTGCCGGCCGGATCTGGGTGGACCAGGACACCCTGCGCTTCCTCGCCGGCCCGACGGCGGGCAGCGTCTCCGCCGTGTACAAGGTCACCAATGATTCCGGCCAGTCGGACTCCGCGGACGTGACCATCAACGTCATCGCCGCCGACCCCGCCCACAACCTGCCGCCCGATCCCCAGGACGTCAAGGGCCGGGTCATCGCCGGCGGGGCGGTCCGGATCCAGATCCCGCTCGACGGGACCGACCCCGACGGCGACTCCGTCCAGCTGGCCGGCATCGACACCGCGCCCTCCCTGGGCACCGCCGTTCCGGGCAACGGGTTCATCCTGTACACCGCCGCCGGCAATGCCGCCGGGACGGACACCTTCACCTACAAGGTCCGTGACCGCCTCGGTGCCCAGGCCGTGGGCACCGTGGAAGTGGGCGTGGCCAAGGCCGGCTCCACGAACCGCCCGCCGCAGGCCGAGGACGACTTCATCTCGATGCGCCCGGGCCGCCCGGTGGCCCTGGACGTGCTGCTGAACGATTCAGATCCCGACGGCGACCGGCTCGCGGTCGTCAAAAACGGCTTCAACGGGCCCAAGGACATGGCGCCGCACGTCAGCGCGCAGGGCAGGGTCATTGTCACCGCACCCGAGGCCGTGGGCACCGCCACCATGGGATACACCGTGACCGATCCCGCCGGGGCCACGGACCGGGCCAACATCCGCATGGACGTCACCGCCAACGCCCCGCTGCGCGCCCCGATAGCCCGGGACGACACCGTCACCACCCAGGAGGCGCTGGGCCGCAACACGGTCAACGTGCCCGTGCTGAAAAATGACGAAGACCCGGACGGCGTCGCCGATGCCCTGAAGGTCTCGCTGGCCCGGCCCACCGACACCGCTTCGGTCAACGCCGGGGGCAGCATCCAGGTCCGCCTCACGCAGGCCCCGCAGATGGTGCCGTACACCGTGACGGACCGGGACAGGCTCAGTTCCACGGCCATCATCTGGGTGCCGGGCCTGGGGCAGCAGTACCCGGTGCTGGCCAAGTCGGACGTCATCCAGGTCCAGGCCGGCAAGACGGCCACCCTGAACATCTTGGAATACGTCAAGGTGCGCGAGGGCCACACGCCGCGCATCACGCAGGCGGACAAGGTCAAGCTGGTGGGTGCGGCCGGGACGGACGTGCTGGACAAGGACGGCAGCGCCATCATCTACCGGGCCAACCCGGACTTTTACGGGCCCGGCTCCATCACCTTTGAAGTCACCGACGGCACCGGCCCGGACGACCCCTCCGGCCTGAAGTCCACGCTCACGGTCATGACGGACGTGCTGCCGGCACCGGCCAGGAACCTCGCACCAAAGCTCTCCGGCACGGCACTGGACGTGGCCCAACTTGATGCCACCGAAACCAACCTGGCCCTGCTGGCCAGCGACCCGGAAAAGGACCCGCTGAAGTTCAGCCTGTCCGGCGATGTGCCGGGCGGCCTCAAGGCAAAGCTCGACGGAACCACACTGTCCATCTCGGCGGGGAAGGGCGCACCGCTGGGCTCCGTGCAAACGGTGGGCATAGAGGTCTCCGACGGGCACAACCCGGCCGTGAAGGCCGCAGTCACTGTGACCGTGACGTCGTCGAACAAGCCCAAGGCGGTGGCCAACGCCGATTCCGTGCCGGACGCCCATGCCGGGCGCCTGGAAAGCGTGCCGGTACTGGCCAATGACGTCAACCCCTTCCCGGACACGCCGCTGAAGATTGTGGATGCGCGGCTGCTGACCGGGCCGGCGGACACCGCCGTGGCCGTGTCCGGGGACAAGGTCAACGTCACCGCCCCCGCGAGCTTTACCGGCAACGTGGCAGTCAGCTACACCGTCCAGGACAAGACTGGAGACCATGCGCGCTGGGTGGAAGGCCGCCTCACGCTCAACGTCAAGGGCAAGCCCGGCACCCCGGCGGCCCCGCGGATCGTGGAGGTCAAGAGCAGGGCGGTCATGCTCAAATGGGCCACGCCCGTGGACAACGGCTCACCCATCACCGGCTATACGGTGCTGCGCAGCGACGGTGCCAGGCAGGCATGCGCCACCAACACCTGCCTCATCACCGGCCTGGGGAACAACACGCCATACACGTTCACCGTCAGCGCCACGAATGCGGTGGGGGAGTCCAAATACTCGCCCGCTTCGGCCAAGGCCGTGCCGGACCAGCAGCCGGACGCCCCGGCAGCGCCGAAGATCGTCCGCGGGGACACCACGCTGGACGTCAGCTGGAACACCCCCGTGGGCGAATATTCGCCGGTGAAGACGTTCAACGTCCAGATCTCACCGACCCCGGCCGGGCAGAACCTGCAAAAAACGGGGGTCAAGGGCAACAAACTCACGTGGACCGGCCTGAGCAACGGGGTGGCCTACACCTTCCGCGTGCAGGCCGTGAACAGTGCGCCCAAACCCTCCAACTGGAGCCCGTACACCGCCACCCCGGTCAAGCCTGCCGGCAAGCCGTTCACCCCCGCCGCCCCCACCACCACGCTGGTGGACACGGTGGGCACCCAAAACCAGGTCCGCGTGGACTGGCGGCAGCCGAACCTGAACGGGGGCATGCTGAAGGACTACACCCTGACCACCTACCTCAAAGGCGCCGCCCAGGGATCGCTCACGACCACTTCGCCCACGGCCACGGTCCACCTGCCCAACGGCACCGGGAACTACACCTTCCGCGTGGTGGCCACCACCGAGGTGGCGGCATCCAACCCCAGTGCAGCGTCGGCGCCCCGGCGGTCGGTCAGCAGGCCGGGCCAGGTCCAGAACGTGAAGATCGCCGCTGCCAACACCGGTGGCGCGGGCGGGCGCATCACCGTCAACTTCTCCCGCCTCAGCGGCACCGCCACCGGCGGTTCCTCCGCCGGGGAGCTGACGTACCATGCCAAGGTCACCTCCACCGGCGCCGACTACGTGGTCAACCCGGGCAGCCAGGTGCCCGCCCCCAACGGCGCATCCACCAGGGTCACCGTGTACGCGAAGTCGTCGGCATTTGCCACGGCCGGCAACGCCTCCGCACCGTCCAATGCCGTCACCCCCTACGGCACACCCGGCACGCCCGGACTGAGCCCGAAGAGCAGCTCCAAGGGCGACCAGTCCGCGTACTACAGCTGGACCGCACCGTCCGGCGCCGTTGACTCCACGGGTGTCCGGATCAAGGAAGGCAACAATGCCTGGAGCGGCTGGAAGACTGCGTCGTCAGGCAGCGGCTCCGTGGGCACCGGAGGATACTCCCGGGGCGTGGTCATCCAGGCCCAGTCCCGGAACTCCGCCGGCACGCTCGGGCCGATCAGGAAAGTGACGGCCTACAGCGGCGTCAAGCCCGATCCGCCTCAACCGAAGAACACCGTGCGCGTCTTGAAGTCCACCAACAACTCCTGCACCGAGGGCACCGGCCAGGGTGACATTTTCAGCTATGGCCCGCCCAAGACCTGCGGCGGCGTGCCCGGAGGATCAACCAATCCGGGCTACCCCTGGCTGTCCTATTCCAACGGCTCCGTCGCCATCGACAAATGCGGCAGCCCGTGGGGCACCACCGGCTGGTACCACATGACCAGCGGGCCGACGTCGAACCGGTGGGTGCGGGCGGACACGGTGTTCTTCACCTCCGAGAGCAAGCCGTGCTGACGGCGGCGCCGCCGGGCGCAAATGGCGTGTTACACCAATGGCTGGATAAACTAACGCAGGTTCTAGCGCAGTGGGGCTGCACCGCTGCGACACGATCGAAAGAGGGAACAGCATGTCCATGACGCCGGAACAGGCCACCTGGTTCGCCGGAACCTTTGAAAAGCTGGTTGCCAACGTGGGCCAGGCAGTCCTGGGCAAGGCGCACGTGGTCAGCCTGACACTCTCCGCCATGCTGGCCGAAGGGCACGTATTGTTCGAGGACGCGCCCGGCACCGGCAAGACCATGCTGGCCCGCGCCCTTTCGGCCACGGTGAAGGGCACGCATTCACGCATCCAGTTCACCCCCGACCTGCTGCCCTCGGACGTCACCGGCGTCACCATCTATGACCAAAAGACGCAGGTCTTCGAGTTCCACAAGGGACCGATCTTCGCCACGATCGTGCTGGCCGATGAAATCAACCGGGCCTCCCCGAAAACGCAGTCCGCGCTGTTGGAGGTCATGGAGGAATCCCGGGTGACCGTGGATGGGGCCGGCTATGAGACCGGCCGGCCGTTCATGGTGCTGGCCACCCAGAACCCCATTGAACAGGCGGGCACGTACCGCCTGCCCGAGGCCCAGCTGGACCGCTTCCTCATCAAGACCTCCATCGGCTACCCGGACCACGCCTCCACGGTGCAACTGCTCTCCGGCTCCAGCCAGCGGGACAGGACGGCCACGCTGCAGGCCATCATCACCCCGCAGGCGGTGGCGGAGATGGCCGACCTCGCGTCCACCACGCACACCGACGCCGCCGTGCTCGAGTACGTCTCGCGCCTGTGCGAGGAGACCCGCAACGCCCCGGAAACCCGCCTGGGCGTATCCGTCCGCGGCGCGATCGCCATGGTGCGCATGGCCAAGGTCTGGGCCGCAGCCAAGGGCCGCAACTACGTGCTGCCGGATGACATCAAGGAACTGGCACCCTACGTCTGGACCCACCGCTTCGTCATGGACCCGGAAGCCGAGTTTGCCGGTGCCACCCCCGAGGTGGTGCTCGGGCGGGTCCTGGCCGAGGTGGCCGCGCCGCAGCAGCGCGCCACGGCCTGACCGCCACAAGGGAGAGCATGAGCATCAAATCCAGCGTAGGACGGGCGGGGTCCGTCCTGGCCCGGCCGTTCCACCGCGACGGGGCACCCACGCGCCTCCACCCCACGTCGGTGTGGGCGGAAGCGGTCAAGGTGGGCGAACTGTATGCGGCCCCCGCCTGGGGGAAGGCCCGCGCCTGGCTGGTCCGCCGGGTGGTCCCCGTCCTGGCGATGGTCAGCGCGTTGGGCGCGGTGGTGATTTCCGCCGTCGTGCTGCTTTGGGTTGTGGGGGCCGCCCTCGGCTGGCAGGAGGCCAAGGTTGCGGCGCTGCTGGGCTCGCTTCTGTTGCTGATCGCCATCGGGTTCATCGTGGGCAACTCCCTGTACACCGTGAAGCTGGACCTCGCCCGCACCCGCGTGGCCGTGGGGGACAGCGCCGTGGGCAGCATCGCGGTGACCAATGCGTCCACGCGGCACGTGCTGCCGTCGACGGTGGAGCTGCCCGTCGGTGCCGCCACGGCCCTGTTCCACCTGCCGCGGATGAAGCCGGGCCAGGTGCATGGGGACCTGTTCACCATCCCCACCACGCGCCGCGCCGTGATCACGGTGGGGCCGGTCCGCTCGGTCCGCGCCGACCCCCTGCACCTGTTGCGCCGCGCGCTGCTGTGGACGGATCCCACAGAGCTGTTTGTCCATCCCCGCACCACCGCGCTGGAGGGTCCGGCCGCCGGCTTCCTGAAGGACCTGGAAGGCCTGCCGACCACCGAGCTGTCCAGCGCCGACGTCTCCTTCCACGCCCTGCGCGACTACGTGCCGGGCGACGACCGCCGCCACATCCACTGGAAGACCACGGCCCGCACGGGCAAGCTGATGGTGCGCCAGTTCGAGGAAACGCGCCGCGCCCACATGGCCGTGGCCCTGTCCGTGAACACGGACGAATACACGGCCGAGGCGGACTTTGAGCTGGCCATCTCGGCGGCCGCCTCCCTGGGGAGGCAGGCCATCAAGGAGGGCCGCGAGCTGAGCGTGGTGACCCAGCGCGGCCCCATCCGCTGTGAAACCGGAAAAAACATGCTCGACGACATGACCCGGCTCGCCGGGAACAACCGCCGCGGCACCGCCGTGGACCTGGCCCGCTCGCTTTCCGACTCCGTGCCCAACGCCTCCGTCGTGTTCTTCGTGGTCGGCTCCAAGGTCACCCCAACGCAGCTGCGCAGCGCCGCGGCCTCCGTGCCCCCGGGCGTGCGGGCCTTCGCCGTGCGCTGCCATGACGGTGCACAGTCCGCCCGGGCCAACATCGCGGACCTGACGGTGCTCACCCTCGGCGAGCTTTCCGACCTCCCGGCAGTCCTGCGAAAGGCCGTGGCATGAGCGGGCGCAGAAGCGCAGCCGCCGGGCAGGCCACCGGCGGATCCCGCAGGGCGGCCGCCGCGCCGGGATCCGGAACGCCCACGGCGCGCCCCCTGGAACCGCGACTCCCGTCGGCGTTCTCCGGCGGCAGGGCGTGGTGGCACTTTGCCATCGACGCCGCGGTCCTGGCCGTGCTGCTGGGGATCGCGGTCCTGGGTTTTGGCCCCACCTTTGGCCATGACCCCCGCTACCTGCTGGCCGGGCTCGGCGGCATTGTCCTGGGAATCGCCGTGGCGGCCGCCAGCGCGCACTGGCGGCTGGGCCTGGTGACGATGACCGGGCTGGCCCTGGGCGTGTACCTGGTCTTCGGCAGCGCGCTGGCGGCCACGGGGGAGGCCATTGCAGGGTTCATTCCCAGCCTGGCATCCATGCGCGGGCTCCTGTTGGGCATCATGCTTTCCTGGAAGCAGCTGTTGACGCTCGCCCCGCCGGTGGGCGCCAGCGTCGAGGTCATGGTGGTCCCGTACCTCTCCGCGTTTGTGGCGGCGATTGTGGCGGGCACGCTGGCGTGGCGCCTGCGCAGGGCCGCCTGGGCAGTGGTGCCGGCAATGGCCCTGTTCGTCGCCGCGATTGCCCTGGGGACGGCCCAGACATTCTTTCCCGTGCTGCGCGGGGCACTGTTCGCCGCGGGAGCCATCGCCTGGCTGGCCTACCGGCACGAGATGCTCCGCCGAAGTTCCGCACGGGCCATTTCCGCCAACCAGCCCGTCCACGACGCGGCCGCAGCCCGCACCTCGGTGCTGCGCCGCCTCGGCCTGGCCGCCGGCATGGTTCTCGTGGCCGGGGCGGTCACGATGGCCGCCGCACCGGCCCTGACCACCAGTGCCAGCCGCGACGTGCTGCGCGAAACCGTGGTGCCGCCGCCGGACCTGCACAACCTGCCGTCGCCGCTCATGCGGTTCAGGAACTACGTCAAGAATGAAAAGGACAAGGTCCTGTTTACGGTGGACGGGCTGCCCAAGAACGGCCGCATCCGCCTGGCCGCCCTGGACAGCTACGACGGCGTGGTGTTCAACGTGGACCCCAACAGTTCGGCGTCGTTTTCCCCGGTGGGGGACCCGCGCGCACTCAACCAGCCCGCGGGCGGTGACGCGCTCGTCGTCGGCGTGAAGATCGGGGACTACACGGGTCCCTGGATCCCCGGCATGTCCGTGGCGCAGAGCCTGAGCTACCACAGCGCCGCCGGCCCCACCCCCACCCTGTACCTGAACAGGGATTCCGGCACGGCCCTGGACCTGGCCGGGGTGCGCCAGGGCGACAGCTACACCATGGACGTCGACGTCCCGCAGGTGGACACGAAGAAGCTGGCCACGGCCGACTTTGGCTCGGTGCGCCTGCCCAAGCTGGAAAACGTGCCGCAGGTGGTCACCACCAAGGCCAACGACATCGTGGGTGAGGCGGACACCCCCCTGAAGAAAGTGCTGGCGCTGGAAGGGGCGCTGCAACGCGAAGGCAAGTTCAGCAACGGCCTGGAAGGGCAGGTGCCAAGCACCTCCGGGCACAGCGCCGCCCGCATCACCAAGCTCCTCTCCGGCAAGCAAATGGTGGGCGACGACGAACAGTACGCCACCGCCATGGTCCTCATGGCCCGCCAGCTGGGCATCCCGGCGCGTGTGGTCATGGGCTTCCACCTGGATGAGAAGGACCCGGCCAACGGCGCCGGCACCGTCCAGATCAAGGGCGACGACGTCCACGCCTGGGTTGAGGTGAACTTCGCCGGGGTGGGCTGGGTGCCGTTCAACCCCACCCCGGACAAGAACCACGTGCCGAACCCGCCGGAACCCCAGAACGCCTCCAAGCCCAAGCCGCAGGTCCTCCAGCCGCCGCCCCCGCCGCAGGAGCCGGCGGACCTGCCGCCGGACACCGCCCCGGACGCCCTGGACACCAACGGCAAGAAGAACAACCCGGCCGGGATCCTGGGCGCCATCCTGATGGTCCTGGGCGTCGCGGCGATCCCCGTGGTGGTCCTGGTGCTGCCGCTGCTTCTGGTGGTGCTGCTGAAGACCCGGCGCCGCAATAGGCGCTTTTCCACCGGGCTCCCCGCGGACCGGGTGAGCGGCGGCTGGTCTGAAGTGGCAAGCCTGGCCACCGACCTCGGCGCGGGGCTGGACGCCAACGGCACGCGGCGGGAGCATGCCCAGGCCCTGTACAGCGACTTCCCGGACAGCCGGGCCGCGACGGCGGTCCTGGCCGCGCGTGCAGACGCGGCCATCTTCGGGCCGGGCCAGCCCAGCGAGGAAGAAGTGGCCGACTACTGGGCGCACGTGGACCATTCCGTACGGGACATGAAAGGCTCGGTAGGATTTTTCAAGCGGCAGCGGGCAAGGTTCTCGCCGCGGTCGCTGCTGGTCGATGCCAGGGCACGGGCCAAGGGCGGGACGGCGCAAAACGTCCCTGCCGACGGTGCTGCCGTGGGGCCGGGGCGGACATCCTGGCTGGCAAAGTTGATGGACAAGACCCGAAGGGGTGCAAGGTAAATGGCGCGGAAAGTGGCCGAAAGCTGCCGAAATTGCGGGGCGGAGCTGGCACCCGGCTCGGCCTATTGCACGCTGTGTGGGGCGGCGGTGGCCAACCGGGCTGCCTCCCCGGCCGCGGATTCCGTCCCGCTGGGCCGCCCCTCGCAGGGCTCCCGCGCCGCAGTGCCGGGCGTCATCCCGGTCGGCATGCAGCCGGCCGGACCGCTCGTGGAACCCGTCCAGGTGGGCGGCAACGCGCAGTTCGCCGCCCCCTCCGAGCCGGCCGCGGGCGGCGCGGGCCGCCGCCTGGCGGCGAAGGTCATCGATGCCCTCCTTCCCGCCATCCTGTTGGGCACTGCCCTGGTCGTGGGGACCGCCCTGCTGTCCGTCAGGGAATCCGGCGGCTACCGGACCATCGACTTTTCGTGGCTGGCCATCCTGACCGGCACCGCCGCGGTGCTCTCGCTGGTGTACGGGCTGTGGCTGTGGTTCTGGGAGGCCGGGACGGGCAAGACCCCCGGCAACATCATGCTGGGACTGCGCACCACCGGCATGGACGGCCTGCCGGCGGGCGTGCTTGCCATCTTCCTGCGCAACCTGATCATAGCCGTGGGTTCGGTGGCGTTTTATGTGGGCACGGTGGTGGTGGTCATCTCCAACGCCTGGGACCGCAACGGCAAGCGGCAGGGCTGGCACGACAAGGTGGCCCACACCCTCGTCTTCAACGTCAGGACCGGCCGGAACCCCCTGGAGACCGGTGGCATCGCCGGGCGTGAACCGTACGTGCCGGCGGGCATGCCCGGCATTGCGCCGGTGGGTTCGCCGCTGCCCGGCGTGCCTGCCCGGCCTGCCGCCCCGTCCTGGCCCGGCAGCCAGGCCTGGCCCGGCAGCCAGGCCCCCGCGCCGGCACAAACTCTGGTGCCGGGGAAGTCCGGGCCCACAGCACAGGACGGGCTGACCGGCCCGGGCGGACAGACAGGCCCGGGCGGACAGACAGGCCCGGGCGGACAGACGGGTCCGACGGCGCCGCTCCCGGACCCCGGATTCGCCGGGCAGGCCCGGCAGGACGGCGCCCCGGCCCGGGACAGTGCCCCGGCACGGGCCTTCGGCGCCGCACCCGCACCGGCCAGCCCCTTTGCCCCGCCCGCCGCCCCGGCCTCGGACGGGGCGGCCTTCGGCGCGCCGCCGGAAGGCTTCGCGGTGCCCGAATCCGGCCCCATCACGGGCGTGCCGTTTGCCAGGCCGGCCGGCAGCAACCCTGCCCGGGGCAACCCTGCCGGCGGTGCCTCAGCGGCCGCAGAGGAGACAGGGGAGCAGGGGAGCCTGGGCGAAACCCGGGTCCGCCCCGTCGCGTCCGGGCCCGCGCTGCGCCTGGAATTTGACGACGGCAGCACCGAGGAGGTCCGGTCGGTGGCACTCATTGGCCGCAACCCCGCCGGATACGATGGGGAGATGATTGAACACCTTGTCCCGGTCCGGGACTCCAGCAGGTCCGTCTCCAAGACACACCTGCACGTCAGCGTCTCCGGCGAGGGCCTGTGGGTGACGGACCGGAATTCCACCAACGGCAGCGCCATCACGGACGCCTCCGGGCGGAAATCCGTATTGCAGGGCGGCACGGCCGCACTGGCCGAAGTGGGCGCCACCGTCCACTTCGGCGACCGCTCCTTCCGGGTGGGCCGCGCGTGAGCATGGCGGCCGGGGCGCCGGACGGACAGCCGGAGGAGGCGCCGGACATCCGGCACGGCGTCACCCTCAGCTTTGGCTTCGGCAGCGACCGGGGGCTGCGGCGCGAACTGAACGAGGACGCATTCCTCGCCGCGGACCCCATCTTCGCGGTGGCCGACGGCATGGGCGGGCACGAGGCCGGCGAGGTGGCCAGCCGTGAATGCATCAGCGTGCTCAGCCAGCAGGCGGTCCTGGCGGCGGGCTCCCGCAGCGCCACGGCCGTGGACCTGCAGCAGGCGCTGCGCCAGGCCGACGCGAGGATCCGCGAGATTTCCCACGCCCGCGCAGGCACCACTGTCACGGGGGTGGCCGTCGTGGAGGAACGCGGCGTGCCCTACTGGCTCGTGTTCAACGTCGGGGATTCGCGCACCTACCGGCTGAGCCAGGGCAGCTTCGGCCAGGTCAGTGTTGACCACTCCGAGGTCCAGGAACTGGTCGACGGCGGATTCATCACCCCTGCCGAGGCACTGGTCCACCCGCGGCGCCACGTGGTGACCCGCGCGCTGGGCACCGGCACGGATACCGAGGCCGACTACTGGCTGATCCCGGTCGAGGACGGGGACCGGATCCTGGTCTGCTCCGACGGCCTCACCGGCGAGGTCAGCGACGAAGGCATCCACCGGGCCCTGAGCACGCTGGAACACCCGCAGGATGTGGTGGATTCGCTCATCCAGGCCGCGCTGCGCTCCGGTGGCCGGGACAACGTCACGGTGGTGGTGGTCGACGCCGCCCGCGTGGACGGGACCGGCCCGGAAACCCTGACCCAGCCGTCGGCGCCGGCCGAGGAAGACACCCTGCCGCGCCTGCCGGAGGAAGCACCCGGGGCGAATTCCGTCCCGCCTGAGGAGAACCATGCCTGAGACCACCTACCGCCCCGGCCCCTGGCTTGGCATTGTGCGCTCCGGCGCCGTCATCGTCCTGGAGGCCGGAACCGGCCCCGGCACCGTCGCCGCCCTGTGGGAGAGCCTGGGCCGCGACACGCCCACCATCGACGGCGTGCTCAACGCCGTGACGTCCGGCTTCGGCACGGACCTCACCGGCATGCCGGCGTTTGGGATCCTGGTCGCCGGAGACCGCCTGCACGCCATCCTGCGCGGCGGGATGACCCTGTCCGTGCAGGGCGGGGGGACCGTGGAGACCGTATCCGGCCGCGACGTCACCACCTGGAGCGAACGGTCGCTGGCGCTGCCGGAGTCCATGGTCCTGACGCTCGACGCCGTCCTGCCGGAGCCGGGTGCCACGCCCGGACTGCCCGTGGGCGAGGCCGTGGTCCTGCTTTCGGAGCTGCGCCGCGGTATGCCCGCCGCTGATGTGCCCAGCCTTGCCGCCGGCACGGGGCAGGCGGCTGCCGCCCCGGCGCCCGCGCACGCGGCGGAGGGACCAGCCATGGAGGGCCTGGCTGCGCCTGCCTCCCCTGCACCAGGCAGCGGATCCGGAGCGGCGCACGGCACTGCCAGGGACGGCGGCGGCGAGGATGTGTACGCCGGCTTTGCCTTGGCCGCCGATGCCGAGTGGAACGCCGAGCTGGACGAGCCCTCCCGCTCCGAGCAGGACGCCCACCACCCCGAGGCATCGGCTGCTGCCAGCCCTGACGCCCCGCCACCTGAAAACCCGGCACCTGAAAACCCGGCAGCCGTCGCCACGGACCACGGCGACGTTGAGGAAGACCTGGGCCGGACCATCTTCCCCGGCCTGGGCCACGAGGATTCAGCGGCCGACGAACCCGCCGGCGATGCGGGCGGACCCGGCGCTGAAGCGGCCGACGTCAGCAACACCACGAACTACGACCACCTCTTCGGTGCCACCGAACTGCGCTCGGTGGAGGACGCCGCCGTGCGCCTGGACGAGGACGGCCGGGAGGTCCACGACGCGGCGCCGGGGCCCGCCCCTGCCGTCATTCCACCGCAGCCGCAGCTGCCGCCGTCGTCCGGACAGCCGCCGGCAGGGGAGGCTCCCGCCGCGGCGCCGACACCCGCGTGGCAGCCGCCGTCGGGCCTGCTGATTGATTCGGTGCCGTGGGGCAACAGCCGCGCCGGGGGATCCCCCGCCGGGGCGCCGGCTGCCCCGGGGAATGTTGTGGACACGGACCACGACGGCCACACGGTCATGCGCAGCGAGGTGGCCGGAAACGATGCGGCCGGCGGCCCGGCCACCACGCAGCTGGAATCGCGCCCGCCCACCGGGCCGATGGTGCTGGCGCGGCTGTGCCCGTCCGGGCACGCCAACCCGCCGAGCCGTTCACAGTGTTCGGAGTGCGGTGCGGCCATCAGCTCCGAGCCGCGCGAAGTGGGACGGCCGCGGCTGGGACGCATGCACATTTCCACCGGCGAGGTCCTGGACCTGGACCATTCGCTGGTCGTTGGCCGGCAGCCGTCCGTCTCCCGGGTCATGGGCGGGGTGATGCCGCGGCTGGTCCAGGTGCACAGTTCCAGCGGCGACATCTCCCGCTCCCACGTGGAGGTGCGCCTGGACGGCTGGGACGTGCTGCTGGTCGACCTCAAGGCCACCAACGGCACCGTGCTGGTCCGTGAAGGGCAGGCCCCGCGCCGCCTGGGCCAGGGCGAACAGGCCATCCTGCTCAACGGCGACATTGCCGAGCTGGGCGACGGCGTCTCGCTGCTGTTCGAAGGTCTTTTGTGAGCAGCAAACGCCCGCCGGCACCCCCTCCGCCCATCCCCGGATTCAGGTTCCTTTCGGTCCTGGGGTCCGGCGGCTTCTCCGACGTCTACCTCTATGAACAGGACCGGCCGCGCCGCAAGGTGGCCGTCAAGGTGCTCGTTGCCGACCTGAAGACGGACGGCGCCCGCCGCCGCTTCGAGTCCGAGGCGAACCTGATGGCGCAGCTGTCCACGCACCCCTACATCGTCACCATCTACGAGGCCGAGATCACCGACGCCGGGCATTCGTACCTGGCCATGGAATACTGCTCCCGGCCCAGCCTGGACGTGCGCTACCGGCGTGCACGCTTCAGCGTTGACGAGGCACTCCGAGTGGGCATCCAGGTGGCCTCCGCCGTGGAAACGGCACACCGGGCCGGCATTGCCCACCGGGACATCAAGCCGGCGAACATCCTGGTGACCGACTACAACCGGCCAGCGCTGACGGACTTCGGCATCTCCGGCACCATGGATGCGGCCCAGGATGACGACGCCGGCATGTCGATTCCCTGGTCACCGCCGGAATCCTTCGCCGCCGGTGCCACGGACGGGGTCAAGGTGGACATCTGGGCGCTCGGCGCCACGCTGTACACGCTGCTGGCGGGACATTCCCCGTTTGTCATCCCGGGCGGCGACAATTCCCAGCGCGAGCTCATCTCACGCATCAACTCCGGCCCGCTGCCGCGCCTGGGCCGCGCCGATGTTCCCGAGGCACTGGACCTGGTGCTGGCCACCGCCATGTCCAAGTCGCCGTCCTCCCGCTACGCCTCCGCCAAGGCCCTGGCCCGCGCCCTGATGCGGATCCAGGCGGACCTGAACCTCTCCATCACCCCCTTCGAGGTCCAGGAAGAAGCCCCCCAGGAGGAGTCCGACCCCGATGAAGGGTTCGAGGCCACCCGGGTGCGCAGCGTGGTGTCCATCGACCCGGACTCGCACCCGTCCGGCCCCACCTTTCCGTCCGCATTCCGCCCCGGCACGCCGGGGGCCGGCCCGTTTACGCAGCACCCGCAAATCCACAGCGTCCCCGGCGTCACGGGCAGGACCCACGGCGCCACCACCGGATTGACGCAGAACGGAGCCACGGTGCCCGGCAGCGCCGGCACCGCGCCCGGCGCGGGTGGGCCCGCGGCGGGTACGCACGGGCCGGCCGGGGCGCCTGCCGGGCCGGACAACGGCGACACCGCTGCGGCGCCGACGTCGCCGGGCGTCCGGCCCTATTCGTCCATGGTCTCGCCCACCCAGTGGGCCGATCCGCTCCCGCGCACCGGCAGCCAGGCCGCCGAGGAGGCCCATCTGGCCTCGACCGTGCACCGCAGCTCCGTGGCGCCGCAGGCACAGGGGCCGCAGGACGGGACCGGGCAGGAACCGGGGGGCCGGCGTCAGCCGTCCGCCGGGCGCCGGTGGCTGGGACTGGGGGCGGGCGCGGTCCTGGCGGCCGCCGTCGTGGTCGGTATCGTGGTTTACGCCAACTCCGGTTCCCCGGCCCCCGTCGACCCCGGGGAGGGGCGGAACTCCACGCCCCCGCCGGCCCTCATTGTCGGGGCCGACGTCCCGCCGGTCACCAAGCTCAAGGCGGTGCCAAGCAACGGCGGGGCCGTGTGGACCTGGACCAACCCGGATCCCCAGCCCGGGGACATGTACGTGTGGGCCGCGGTCAGCGCCGTCAACTCCGGCACCTTCAAGCCGGTCGGGGAGGCCAGGGTGTTCGTCACCAAGAACTCGGCCAACGGCCAATCATGCATATCGGTGAAACTGGTCCGCAAGAACGGCAGCACTTCGCCGGAGACCAGGAAATGCTTCCCGTAGGGAAGTGCGCAACACGACTGTGAGCCAGGGACCGCACGAAAGGAATGAACGCACCATGGGGGAATTGGCCATCGATTTTTGTGGCGAGTGGTACGAGCCGTCGCCGGACGCCGTCTTTAGCATCGGGCGCGAGGGGGACCTGGAAATTGACGACAACCCGTACCTGCACCGCAAGTTCCTGGAAGTCAGCCGCTACGACGGCATCTGGTGGCTGACCAACGCCGGCACCATGCTCTCGGCCACCATTGCCGACGCCGCCGGCGGCATGCAGGCCTGGATGGCGCCGGGCTCCCGCATCCCGCTGGTGTTTGCGCACACGAACGTCATTTTCACGGCAGGGCCCACCACCTATGAATTCTCGGTGCACCTGAAGTCGCCGTCATTCATGGCGCAAAGCCGCGGGGAGGACTCCGCGGGGTCCACCACCATCGGCCCGGTGGTTTTCACCGACTCCCAAAAAGCCCTGATCGTGGCGCTGGCCGAGCCCATGCTGCGCCGCGACGGCACCGGCTTCAGCTCCATCCCGTCCTCCGCGGAAGCGGCAAGGCGGCTGGGCTGGGCCCTGACCCGGTTCAACCGCAAGCTGGACAACGTGTGCGACAAGCTGGACCGCGTGGGCGTGGTGGGACTGCGCGGCGGCGGCGGCAAGCTGGCCACCAACCGCCGCTCCCGGCTCGTTGAACACGCCGTCACCTCGCACCTGGTCACCCCGGACGATCTTCCGCTGCTGGACGCCATGCGCGGAAAGGACGATGAGTGAAGATCCGGCTCACCCTCCGCCGGACGCCCCTGGCGGACAAGAACCTCTCCGTCACCGTGGACGGCCTGGCCACGGTGGGGGACATTGCCACCGAGCTCTACCTCTCGGACCCCTCCCGCAAGGGCGCGGAGGCGCCGCCCAAGCTCTCGCTCACCGTTGAGGAATCCGTGGTGGGCGGCGTCCGCGGGCGCACCCTGCCCCCGGAGTCGAACCTGCTCGAGTCCGGCCTGCGCCCCGGCGCCACCGTGTCCCTGACCCAGGTCAGCGACACCTTCCGGATGCCCGGGCATGACCGGGGCCCGGCCGCCGCGACCCTGCGCGTGCTGTCCGGTCCGGACCAGGGCAGGGAGTTCGCGCTGCCCCTGGGTACCAGCTACGTGGGCCGCGATTTCAACGCCGACGTCCGCCTCAGCGACCCCATGACGTCCAAGCGCCACGCCCGCATCACGGTGGCCGGGGCCGTGGAAATTGTGGACACCGGCTCCGCCAACGGCCTCATGATGGACGGGACCGCCATCTCCCGCGCCGTGCTGGGCTCCTCCGACGAGGTGACGCTGGGCGAGACCACCATCTCCGTGGTGGGACTGGGCCGGGGGGCCCAGTCCGGGCCCACCAGCCCGCTGGTGGAATTCAACCGTTCACCCCGCGTGGTGCCGCGTTTCAAAATTGAGGAGCAGAGCGTCCCGAGCGGGCCGCAGCGGCCCAAGCGGGAACGCTTCCCCATCGTGATGATGGTGGCCCCCGTCGTCATGGGCGCCGTCATGTTTGCGGTGACCAAAAGCCTGTTCAGCATCATGTTCATGGCCATGATGCCGCTGATGATGCTGGGCAGCTACATGGACCAAAAATCCCAGCTGAAGAAGGACCTGCAGGAAAGCATCGAGCACTTCCGGGCCGCCGTCACCGAGTTCCGGCGCCAGATGACGGCCCGCCAACAGGTGGAGCGGGCCGTCCGGCTCGCCGAAAGCCCGTCCGCCAGCGAGACGGTGGATGCCATCTACAAGCTCGGCCCGCTGCTGTGGACGCACCGGCCCGAGCACCAGGCCTTCCTGTCGCTGCGCATGGGGGTGGGCCGGCAGCCGTCGCGCACGCCGGTCAGGACTTCGAATGAAAACAACACGCTGCCGGAATTCATGGCCGAGATCGATGACCTGAAAACCGAATTCAGCGAGATTGACGCCGTGCCCGTGGTGGCGCAGCTGCGCCTCAGCGGTGCCCTGGGCGTGGCCGGCCCGCGCGGCGTGGTGGACGACGTGGCACGCGCCCTGGTGCTGCAGGCCGTGGGCCTGCATTCGCCGGCCGAACTGGCCGTGGCCGCCATGACCTCCATGGAGTCCAAGGAACGCTGGGAATGGCTGCAGTGGCTGCCCCACACCGGCTCCGTGCATTCCCCGCTGGCCGCCGACCACCTCGCGGCCGGCACCGGCGCGGCCGGCGTCCTGCTGGCCGCCCTGGAAGACCTGATCGTCACGCGGGGGGCCAACCTGGCCGCCAACTCCGCCGCGCACCGCGGGGGACTGGACGCGGACAAGCGTGAGCTGCCGCCGCCGGCCGTCCCGGCACTGCTGGTCGTGGTCGAGGACGACGTCAAGGCGGACCGCGGCCGGCTGAACAGGCTGGCCGAGCACGGTGCCGACGTCGGCGTCCACGTGCTCTGGGTCGCATCCTCCATCGAGGCACTCCCGGCGTCGTGCCGCGACTTCATGCACGTGGCGGAGACCGCCACCACCGGGCAGGTCCGGCTGGGCGGGCTGAGCTACCCGGTCAGCTGCGAAAGCGTCGACGCGGATCTTGCGGGCACCCTGGCCCGCATGCTGGCACCCGTGGTGGACACCGCCAAGCCGGTCGACGACGACTCCGACCTGCCGCGCGCCGTCTCCTATGTGACCCTCGCCGGGCACGACCTCATCGAGGGGACCTCCGGTATCGCCGACCGCTGGCTGGAAAACAACTCGGTGTCCTCCCGGGCCGTGAAGAACCGCAAGTTCCAGGGCTCCCTGCGTGCCCTGGTCGGGTCCAAGGGCGTGGAGCCAATGTACCTTGACCTGAAGACGGAAGGCCCGCACGCACTCGTGGGCGGCACCACCGGGGCCGGCAAGAGCGAGTTCCTGCAGGCCTGGGTGCTTGGCATGGCAGCCGCCTACAGCCCCGACCGGCTCACGTTCCTGTTCGTCGACTACAAGGGCGGTGCCGCCTTCGCCGATTGTGTGAAGCTGCCGCACACGGTGGGCCTGGTGACGGACCTGTCCCCGCACCTGGTGCGCCGTGCGCTGACGTCGCTGCGGGCCGAGCTGCACTACCGCGAGCACCTGCTCAACCGGAAGAAGGCCAAGGACCTGCTTGCCCTGGAGCGGGAAGCGGACCCGGAGGCGCCGCCGTCGCTGGTCATCGTGGTGGACGAGTTTGCCGCCCTGGCCAAGGAAGTGCCGGAATTCGTGGACGGCGTGGTGGACGTGGCCGCGCGCGGGCGCTCGCTGGGACTGCACCTGATCCTGGCCACCCAGCGGCCTTCGGGCGTCATCAAGGACAACCTGCGCGCCAACACGAACATGCGCATCGCCCTGCGCATGGCCGACGTCGACGACTCCCAGGACATCCTGGGCGAGCCGACGGCCGCCTACTTCAGCCCCTCCATCCCGGGCCGCGGCGCAGCCAAGACCGGGCCCGGCCGCATCCAGGGGTTCCAGACCGGCTATGCCGGCGGCTGGACCACCAGGACCCCGCAGCGCCCGCGCATTGACATTGTGGAGATGGACTTTGGCTCCGGCGCGGCCTGGGAACAGGAAGCGGTGGCGGCACCCGTCGAGGAGTCCGCCGGGCCCAATGACATCTCCCGCGTGGTCGCCAACGTCTCGCTGGCCGCCGTCGAACTCGGGGTCAGGCCGCCGCGCAAACCGTGGCTGGGCGAACTGCCGGACACCTACGACTTCTCAAAACTGCCCAACCCGCGCACCGACGCGAAACTGCTGCTGGGCGTCATGGACGACCCCGAACACCAGGCCCAGCCCACCGTTTTTTTTGAACCGGACAGGGACGGCAACATGGCCATCCTGGGCGCCAGCGGCTCGGGGAAGTCCGCTGCGCTGCGCACCATCGCCATCGCCGCCGCCATCACCCCGCGCGGCGGCCCCGTGCAGGTGTACGGCATTGACGCCGCCTCCAACGGCCTGGCCATGCTGGAGATGCTCCCGCACGTGGGCGGCATCATCAACGCCGAGGACAACGAGCGCGTGGGCCGGCTCCTGCGCTACGTGCGCGGCGTCATCGAGGAGAGGGCGGAGACGTTTGCCGCGGTCAAGGCCGGCACCATCGCCGAATACCGGCGGCTGGCCAACAGGCCGGAAGAGCCGCGCATCATCGTCATGGTGGACGGACTGGCGGCGTTCCGGGAAATTTACGAGTACCGCGTGGGCATGACGCAGTTTGAAACGCTGCAGCAGATCGCCACGGACGGCCGCCCCATGGGCGTGCACGTTGTCATCGCCGGTGACAGCACCAAGTCGCTGCCGGCGTCGCTCGCAGCCTCCATGCAGCGCATGCTGGTGCTGCGCATGGCCACGATGGACGACTATGTGAACCTGGGGCTTCCCCGCGACGTGCTTTCGGCCGCTTCGCCGCCCGGCCGGGGACTCATGGACGAGGGCGAGGTGCAGCTGGCCATCTTCGGCGGCAACGCCAACCTGGCCCTGCAGTCGCGCCAGGTGGAAAAGCTGGCCGAGGCCATGCGCCGCCAGGGAGTGCCGGACGCGCCGCGGGTCGAGTCGCTGCCGGAGACCCTGGACCTGAACGTGCTCCCCGCCGCCGCCCCGGGCCACGCCATCATCGGGATGGACGACTACAACCTCGAACCCGCCGGCCTGGCCGCCAACGGCGCGCTCATGCTCACCGGCCCGCCCGGCTCCGGACGCACCACGGCCCTGGTCACCCTGGCCGAGGCCCTGAAGCGTTCGACGCCGGGCACCCGGCGCGTCTACCTCGGCTCACGGAAGTCGGCGGTGGCCGGCATGCCGGTCTGGGACGAGGCATTCACCACCAACAACGGGGTGGAGCCGGAGCTGGCACGGCTGATCGAGCTGGTGGAGTCCGAGACGCAGCCGGTGGCGCTGTTCCTTGAGGGCGTCACCGAATTTGCCGACTCCATGCTGGAAATGGACCTGGTCAACCTCATCAAGGCAGCCATCAAGCTCAACCACTTTGTCGTGGGCGAGGCGGAATCCTCCACCTGGTCCGGGGCCTGGAACTTCTCCGGCCTGTTCAAGGCCGGCCGGCGCGGCCTGCTCATGAACCCGGGGGACCTGGAGGGAGACACCCTCATGAACACGCCGCTGGGGCGACTGACCAACAACAAGTTCATCCCCGGCCGGGGGTACGTTGTGGGCCGGGGCAAGGCGTTCAAGCTCCAGGTGGCCACCACCATGGACCACGAGCGGTAGCCCTGGCGCCGGTCGGGACCCCCGCTGGTCGAGCTTGTCGAGACGCCAACAAATGGGGACCGGTCCCCATCGACCCCGGCCGCCGCGGCTTGTTAGCTTTGAGTTAGTCAATCGGATGGACAAGCCGTCCGGGACAAATAATTCCAACAAAGGATGTGCATTGTGGCTGGTTTGATTGGTAACAACCCGGAGGACATGGCGGACCTGGCGGGCAAGCTGGGGCATGCGGTGGACCAGATCCAGCAGCTGACCAGTTCGCTGGATGGCAAGGCGAATTCCGTGCAGTGGCAGGGTCCGGATGCTGACCGGTTCAAGCACACGGACTGGCCGACGTACAAGACGCAGCTGACCAAGGTGGCCCACAGCCTGCAGGAAGTGCAGCAGAATGTGAACAAGCAGCGCCAGCAGCAGATCCAGACCTCCGCACACTGATACGAGCGGTGGTGTGCAGGCCCGGTGCATCCCGCACCGGGCCTGATGCCTGCCCGGCCGCACGGGGGGAGGCCGGCACGAAAACCGTCTCAGGGCACGAAGCGGGAACGCAGTGTCTCGACGCCGGGCCCGGTGAGCTCTGCCAGGTAGGCTGCGCGCCCGGCCATGGCCATCGTCAAGGCGAGGGTGGTTCCTGTCACGAGCGGGCCGGTGCCTGCCGCAAAGGGTCCGTCGACGGCCTCGAGGCGGAGCCCTTCAACCATGGTCCGGCTGGGCACGGCGAGGTTCCGCCGCGCATAAAAGCCGGCCACGGCGGTGACCGTGTCCAGCGGTACGTCGCGCAGAATCCCCAGCGGGCGGCGGATGTCCTCGCTGTGCACCACCACCTCGCCCAGCCAGGCCTCGGTGGGGCCCGGGGCGGAGGCGGAGCTGTTGATGATGGTGCGGAACTGCGCCAGCGTCTCGGCGGGCGTGGCCCCGCGGTGCTCAGCCATGCGCCGGTCATTGTGCAGGTCGAAGTCGAACCTGGCGCCGATGACGCTGGAGAACCAGCGCGCGGGGCCGAGGCTTGCGGCCGCGGTGAGATGCGCCGTGACGTCCTGGACCGTCCACCGCCCGCACAGGGATTGCCGGGCCCACTGGCCGCCGTCGAGCAGGGCAAGGTCGTCGGCCAGGGCGGCGCGCTCGGCGTGGGCGGCCTCCCAAAGGAGGCTGCGTGGGCGGTTTTGGAACACGGGGCCTCCGGTGCCGGGTGAAAAGGGAGGGGGAACCACCTTCCCTTTCTTTAAATCTACCGCGTGCAGGGGGCCTTGCCGCAAGGCCCCGGGCGGGCCGCATAATGGGTAGCCGGCGCCGGCATGCGCGGAACCCGGCCGCCCGCCGGTCCCTCGATCCGCGCCTTCGACCCGGCAGGAAGGAGCCGACGCCGTGCCCCCTGACACCAGCGCATTCAACCTTCCCGGCACCCTCGCGGCCAAGGCGGATCCGGCCCTGATTGCTGCCGACGAGCAACATCTCGCGGCCATCGCCGAAACGCTCCAGCTCACCCTCCAAGGGCTGGGCCGCCAGCTCGACGCTGCGCGGCGGGCGCCGGTCCGCCTGGGCCAGGAGGCCGTGGAGCGGGATGTTGAGGTGCGCCGCCTGGCCGCCCGCCTGCGCACCTTGGGCAGCTTTGGCCTGGACCTGTGCCTGGGCCGCATCGACGCTGGTGGGGGAGCGGAACCCGTGTACATCGGCCGCCTTGGCCTGACGGGCAGCGGCGGGCGGCGGCTGCTCATCGACTGGCGTTCACCCGCGGCCGAACCGTTCTTCGGGGCCACCCACGCCAACCCGATGGGGCTGGCCGCCCGGCGCCGCTACCGTTGGATGCAAGGGCGCATCATCGACTACTGGGACGAGGTGTTCGCCGTCGACGGCGTTCCGGGCACGGCCGCCCTCGAGGACCTCTCCGCCTTCATCGCCAGCCTCGGCAGCAGCCGCACCGCCCGGATGCGCGACGTGCTGGCCACCATTGCCGCCGACCAGGACGCCATCATCCGTGCTCCCGCCCGCGGCGCCCTGGTGGTCGACGGCGGCCCGGGAACCGGCAAGACCGTCGTTGCCCTGCACCGCGCCGCGTACCTCATCTACTCCGATCCGCGCATCGGCCACCACCGGGGCGGCGTGCTGTTCGTGGGCCCGCACCAGCCGTTCCTGCACTATGTGGCGGACGTGCTGCCCAGCCTGGGGGAGGAAGGCGTGCAGACGTGCACGCTGCGTGACCTGGTCCCGGAAGGTGCGGCCGCAGGCGTGGAAGCGGATCCGGACGTGGCCCGGCTGAAGTCAACCGCGGCCATGGTCAAGGCGATCGGGCCCGCCGTCGCGTTCTACGAGCGGGCACCCACCAAGGGAATGGCCGTGGACACCCCCTATGGCGGGCTCTGGCTGGACGCCGCCGATTGGGCCCAGGCATTCGACGCACCGGTCCCCGGCACGCCGCACAATGAGGCCCGCGGGGAGGTGTGGGAGGAACTGCTCAGCATTCTGGCGGACAAGTGCCGCGGCGGTGACGTCCCGGCCGGGCTGCTGCGCCGCGCCCTGGCACGGAACCGGGAACTGGTCGAAACGTTCAGCAGGGCGTGGCCGTTGCTGGACTACGCCGACCTGGTGGGCGACCTCTGGCGGGTGCCTGCCTACCTGCGCCTGTGCGCCCCCTGGCTCCTGCCCGGGGAGGTGGACCGGCTGCAGCGCCCGGTGCCGGAGGCCTGGACGGTGTCCGACCTGCCGCTGCTGGATGCGGCCCGGGAGCGCCTCGGCGACCCGGAGGAAGCGCGGCGGAAGCAGCGGCAGGACGCCGTCGTGCGTGCCGGGCGGGACGTCATGGACCGGGTGGTCGATGACCTGGTGGCGGCGGACGACTCCGAGCTTCAGGTGACGAAGATGCTTCGCGGACAGGACATGGCGGAGAAGCTCGACGGCGTGGAGGACGCGCCGGCTGCCGACCCGGACGTGCTGGCGGGTCCGTTTGCGCACGTGATGGTTGACGAGGCCCAGGAGCTGACCGACGCGCAATGGCAGATGCTGCTGCAGCGCTGCCCATCGGGAAGCTTCACGATCGTGGGGGACCGCGCGCAGGCCAGGCACGGGTTTGGGGAGCCGTGGGCCGCGCGGCTCGGGCGGATTGGCCTGGAGAGGGCGGCGTTGGCGTCCCTGTCCATCAACTACCGCACGCCGGAGGAGGTCATGGCGGAGGCCGGGCCGGTCATCCGTGCCGTGCTGCCGGAGGCCAACGTGCCCGAATCCATCCGGCGCAGCGGCCTCCCCGTGCTCCATGGTTCGACGGCAGAGCTTGGCCCCGTCCTCGATGCCTGGCTGGCCGCGCACGACGACGGGACGGCCTGCGTCGTGGGCGCCCGGCCCCCGGCTGCAGGGCATCTTCCGGCGTCGCCACGCGTGCGGTGGCTGGTGCCGGAGCTGGTGAAGGGGCTTGAGTTTGACCTGGTGGTGTTGGTGGACCCGGTGTCATTCGGACCAGGGATCGAGGGCGCCGTGGACCGGTACGTGGCGATGAGCCGGGCCACGCAGCAGCTCGTTGTGCTGGCCGCGCCGGCCTAGCCCCGGCAGCCCGTCGTCCGGGGCCGGGTTCCGCGTTTACGGGAGGGCGGGCCGGCGCCATAGGATGTGCAGCATGATGCACCTTCCGGGCCGGCTGCGGTCCGTCCCCCTGAGCCGGCAGGAACTGGCCCTCATCGCCATCACCACGGTCTGGGGAGGCACGTTCCTGGCCGTGCACATTGCCATGCGGCACAGCGGGCCCATGTTCTTTGTGGGGCTGCGATTCCTGGTGGCAGGGCTCCTGGCGTGCGTCCTGTTCCGCCGGGTCCTGCGCGGCATGACCTGGGCGGATGCCGGTGCCGGGGCTGCCATCGGCGTGATGATCTTTTTAGGGTACGGTCTGCAGACCTTTGGCCTGCAGACCGTCAGCAGCAGCACGTCGGCATTCCTGACCGCCCTCTATGTGCCCATGGTGCCGTTTCTGCAATGGGCCGTTTTCCGCAAGCGGCCCGGTGCCATGATGTTCGCCGGCGCGGCCCTGGCCTTCGTCGGGCTGGTGCTGCTGGCCGGACCGTCGGCAGTGCGTGTTGGGGTGGGCCCCGGCGAGATTGCCACCTTGGTGAGCACGGTCCCGATCGCCGGGGAGATCATCCTGATCAGCGTCTTTGCCGGCCGGGTCAACCTGGGACGTGTCACGGTGGTGCAGCTGCTCACGTGCAGCGTCCTGGGGTTTATCGCCGTTCCGGTGGTGCGGGAAGGCATCCCGGCCTTCTCGTGGGTGTGGGTTGCCACGGCGGCCGGACTGGGGGCGGCAAGCTGCGTCATCCAGGCGACGATGAACTGGGCCCAAAAGTTCGTCACGCCCACCCGTGCCACCATCATCTACACCGGCGAGCCCGTGTGGGCCGGAATCTTCGGGCGCATCGCGGGGGACAGGCTTCCGGGCGTCGCCATTGCGGGTGCGGTCCTCATTGTGGCCAGCGTCCTGGTGAGCGAGATCAGGCCGCGGCCGCGTCCCCGTCAGCGGACCCCCGGTGACAGCCGGGTGGTGGACCTGCCACCACGGGACCGGACACAGCACGATTGAGCAGCCGTCCTGTGGACCGGGTGCCTGATGACGGGCAGGGGACGAAGCAGGTTGAACATGTGCGTTCCCCCGTGAATTTGTCAAAGGGACATTACTGATTTGACCAGGGTGGGCAAGGCTGGAGAGCGGGCTTCGGTGACGAGCCGGGCCAAACTACGTGCGGAGAAAAGCTATGGGAATCGGAGACATGGCGAAGGATTTCTTGAACAGCAGTGAGGGCCAGAACATGGAGAACGACGCTCTGAACTAGGCCAGCGAAGACGCCAACAACTTGACCGGAGGGCAGTTCCAGGACCAGATCAACCAGGGCCGCGACGCCTTGAGCGGCCAGCTGGGCCGCCAGCAGTACTGACATGAGCCGCGTTCCCTGCGGAACCGGCAAAACGCTGACGTTTTGTCCGAACCGGACTTCAGAGCAAGGTTCTACAGCGGCTTGCTTGACTGGCGGGACCCCGTGGACGCACGGGGTCCCGCCAGTCATTTGCGGCACAGCCGGTTGACCGGCCTGGCTGTAATCCACCCATCCGCTTTCGGTTCCGGAAAGATTCCCGGATTCGGGGGTGGATTCGTTTTGGTGCATCACCGCTGCTGGTCCCTTTCCGCAGCGGGGCGGCACTGTCCGCTCCCCGATTGTGGGGCGGCCCGACGCCGGACGACGTGGACCGGGCGGTCGGGGAAATTCATGCTCAGAGGCCCAAGCCGGACGGAGCATCGTTGCTCCGGATGCAACCAGTCGCGCATGAGGGACGCCGTGCGATTGATGGTGCTCGAGTCCAGGAACAGCAACTACTATCCCAACGGGGACCGGGACGACAATCGTGTGTTAAGGAGGCTCACCGGCCGCAACGCCATCGACCCCTCAACGCGGGTTCACCACTCCTCGCCGGGAAAGGAACCCGTCCCGTGGGCAGCGGATCTGTCCGTTAAAAGGAGCAACCCCCATCTGCCGCAGCCAAGTCCGGGGGTCCAACCGGTCATCGGCCATGTTTCCGATCGTAATCGGGCGGGGAACCAGTTGTTGCTTCAGGTTCGGGTTTAGTATTTGGATGTGGCGGAAAGCGAGCAGTTGGCGCGCATACGCGCCGTCGCGGCCCGCACCGGCCGGACGGTGGAACAGGAAATCGTGCTCGCGGTTGGCACAGGTGTCCCGAAACGGCTCATTGGCGCCGCCAACGCCTAGCCTCGACAGGCCACCGCCCCCGAACAGGGCAAGGACACCCAGGCACAAACAACTAGACCGCCACCAGGGCTGCTGACACTACTGGGGTCTGGGCGCCTCGCCGGCGCGTTTAATGGCATGGTAGGGGGTTGAACGGCTGGAAAGAAAAAGTTCGGCAATTTCACCTGTCGTGTATGTTCCCGCCGGGTGCACAGAAACCAAGTGTGCTTCCTATGCCTTCGAGAGCTTGGGCTGCTTTCCGTTCGATTTGCCCTTTGCAGTGGCGACAGCCATGCCTTCGCGGGTTCGTGCCCGGATCATGTCCGCCTCAAATTCTGCAACCACGGCAAGACCATTGAAGAGGAATCCAGCCATGGTTTTGGGTGTGGCGTTTAGCCCCCGCGGTGTCGCCGGGGATGACTTTGACCGGCCATGATCTCGCCGCCAGTGCGGACAGGGCGCGGCCCGGACGTGGGCAAGCGCCGGCGGCCCGCCGGGCCGGGGCATCCTGGTCATGACCAAGCCTGGCTGCCTGGCCCGGTCGTTGCGCGATGCAGAGGGAATTGCCGACGAGCTCGTCCGCCGCGAGGCCAATCCCACCATCGGTGGCCCTTGCCCACGCCCCCACCGATCCCGTGCGCAGTCTGCTCTTCAATGTTCTTCCCATGACTGCAGAATTTACGGCGGGGCTGATCCGGGATCGAACCCGAGAAGGCCTGGCCGTCGACACGGCAAAGGGCAAGCTTCGCGGAAAGCATCTCCAGCCATTAAAGGCACAGGAATCAAACTTGGTTTCTGTGCAGCGGCCGGGAACGCATCCACGCTGACAGCGGCGCAGGGACCATGTACGCCAGCGGGCTCCCGCAGGCGGCTGCCCTGGACGCGGTCACCCGGCAGGGCCGGCAGACTTACCTGCGCCGGCCGGACGGCATCTGCCTCGACCGGCTGACGCGTGACTGCGACGACGCCTAGGCCATCACCGCAGGGACGGATGGGTTCCCGGCCGAACCGGCCGGGCCGTACATCCGCCTCAACGACGCCGGTGCCAGGTCCGTCCGGCGGTGTCCGTGGTTTTTGCGGTTACAGGCTCCAGCCGGTGTGCGAGTGGGCGTCGTCGGACGCGCTGACGGTGAACTGGTTCGGGCCGCTCAGCGTTACCCGGACGTGCTCCCTCGGGGCGTTCGCCCGGGAGGAAACGTGGCTGATGGCCGATTCAAGTGTGTGCTCGATCGTGGAGTGGTCCCAGATCTTGAGGGTCATGGAGTGCGATTCAAAGCTCATGCGCCGTTGCTTCCTTTGATTGTCTTCCTGCGGCCTCGTCGTTGTGGCAGCACCCTCCACGTTACGGGACGGCACGCCCCAGGCAGGCAGCGCTGTGATGGACTCCACAGTGCCGGATGGTCCCGGGACGTAACAATTGACGGCGGTCAACGGCAGCCTTGGCGGGAAAAATCGCCGGAAGCGGCTGGGAGCGCCGGGGCACGTTTTACGGCAAGATGGAACCGTGACCAGCCTTCCTGAAAACCCCGCCACCGACGTGACCAGCACTGACGTGCCCGATGGCCCCGCAGGCGTGATTGAGCCCGCAAAGACCCCGTCCGTGCAGGCGCGGGAACGCCATGCCGAGCTTGTGGAGCTGGTCCAAAAGTACCGGGCCGCCTATTACAACGAGGACGCGCCCCTGGTCTCGGATGCCGAATTCGACACCCTTTACAGTGAACTGGAGGAGCTCGAGGCGCTCAACCCCGAACTGGTCACCAACGACTCCCCGACCCAAGTGGTTGGCGGGGACGTCTCGGTGGCGTTTGCCGCCGTCGACCATCTGGCCCGCATGTACTCGCTGGAGGACGTCTTCTCCCTCGCCGAACTCGAAGCGTGGCTGCGCAAGGCCGAGGCGTCGGTGGAAAAGCAGCACGGGACGGCGCCCAAGTGGCTCACCGAGCTGAAGATCGACGGCCTGGCCGTGAACCTGCTCTACCGCGACGGCGTGCTGGTGCGGGCCGCGACACGCGGCGACGGCACCACAGGTGAGGACATCACCCACAACGTGGCCACCATCAAGGACATCCCGCAGAAACTGCACGGCACCGGGTTCCCGGCCGAGGTGGAGATCCGCGGCGAGGTGTTCATTGCCTCCAAGGACTTTGCGGCACTGAACGAGAAAATGGTGGCCGCCGGCAAGGCCCCGTTTGCCAACCCCCGCAACTCGGCGGCAGGCTCGCTGCGGCAGAAGGACCCGGCGGAAACCGCCAAGCGGCCGCTGAGCATGTTTGTGCACGGCATCGGAGCCCGGGAAGGCCTGGAAACCACCAGCCAGTCCGAAACGTATGCGCAGCTCAAGGAATGGGGCATGCCCACCAGCCCCTACTTCAAGGTCCTGGACACGCTGGAGGAGGTGCTGGAATTCATCGCCTATTACGGAGAGCACCGGCACGACCTCATCCACGAAATTGACGGCATTGTGGTCAAGGTGGACGACTTTGCCACCCAGCGGGCCCTGGGCAACACCTCCCGGGTGCCGCGCTGGTCCGTGGCGTACAAGTACCCGCCGGAGGAAGTCCACACCAAGCTGCTGGACATCCAGGTGCAGGTGGGCCGCACCGGCCGGGTGACCCCCTTCGGCATCATGGAACCGGTCAAGGTGGCCGGTTCCACCGTGGAACGCGCCACGCTGCACAACCAGGACGTGGTCAAGGCCAAGGGCGTGCTGATCGGCGACACGGTGGTGCTCCGCAAGGCCGGGGACGTCATCCCGGAGATCGTCGGCCCCGTGGTGGCCCTGCGCACGGGCGCCGAGCGCGAATTCGTGATGCCCACACACTGCCCGTCGTGCGGCACCGAGCTGGCCCCCGCCAAGGAGGGCGACGTTGACATCCGCTGCCCCAACGCACAGTCCTGCCCCATCCAGCTGACCGAGCGCGTGGCCCACCTGGCCGGCCGCGGCGGCTTCGACATTGAGGCGCTGGGCTATGAGGCCGCCGCCGCCCTGACAACCGGCCCCGGGCCCGACCCGGCGGAGAACGGCGGCACCATCCTGCCGGCCGGCCCCGGGCCGCTGACCAGCGAGGCGGACGTCTTCAACATTGCCGGCCTGGACCTGTCCGGCGTCATGGTGTGGCGGGAAATACGCTCCAAGGGCGAAGGCACGGGCCGCTTCGCGCAGGTCCCGTACTTTTACACGAAGGCCAC
Source organism: Arthrobacter sp. SDTb3-6 (assembly GCF_013376095.1). GTDB lineage: Bacteria > Actinomycetota > Actinomycetes > Actinomycetales > Micrococcaceae > Specibacter. Next base: position 66,208 of record NZ_JAAMFN010000004.1, read on the forward strand.
GGCCAAGAAGCCCTCGGTGCCCACCAAGACCACCGAGAAGCTGTTCGAGGAACTGGAAAAGGCCAAATCGCAGCCGCTGTGGCGCGTGCTCGTGGCCCTGTCCATCCGGCACGTGGGGCCCACGGCATCGCGCGCACTGGCCACGGCGTTTGGTTCCATGGACGCCATCCGCGCTGCGCCGGAAGAGGCGCTGGCCAACGTGGACGGCGTCGGCCCCATCATCGCCGAGGCGCTCATCGAATGGTTCGGGGTGGGCTGGCACCTGGAGATCCTGCGTAAGTGGGCCGATTCCGGGGTGCGGATGGTGGACGAGGTGGACGCATCCACACCGCGCACCCTCGAGGGACTGACCATTGTGGTGACCGGGACGCTGCCCAACTTCAGCCGGGACGAGGCCAAGGAAGCCATCATCACCCGCGGCGGCAAGGCCTCCGGCTCGGTGTCGAAAAACACCTCCTACGTGGTGGCGGGGGAGAACGCCGGCACCAAGCTGGACAAGGCCGAATCGCTGGGCCTGACGGTGCTGGATGAGGACGGCTTTGTGCAACTGCTCGCCGAAGGACCCGGCGGACCGGACGCTGAACTTGTTGGGACTGACCATAGCGGGACGGGGGAGGACGCATGAGCCAGACGGTGACCGTGGATGAGCTGCTGGAGGTGGCGCTGCGGGCCGCCGCCGCCGGGGCTGCCGTGCTGGCCGCGCGGGACCCCGCCGGGTTCCGGGCCGAGGAGAAGTCCTCCGACGCCGACTGGGTGACCGCCTTCGACGTCGCCGCCGAGCGCGCCGTACGTGCCGTCATCACCGACGCCCGCCCGCACGACGTCATCACAGGCGAGGAGCTGGCCCCGGCCCTGCCCGCGGAACCTTCCGGCTACCGGTGGAGCATCGACCCGCTGGACGGCACCATGAACTTCATCCGGAACATCGCCTATTACGGCACCTCGGTGGCCGTAATGGGGCCCGACGGCGAATGGCTGGCCGGGGTGGTCGACGCACCGGCCCTGCGGCGCATCTATTTCGCCTCCCGCGGGGCTGGGGCCTGGCTGGATGAGACACGGGCCGACGGTGTGCAGGGCGTGCGCCGGCTGCGCGGGCCGGTGGAGGCCCGCGGCGGCACCCTGTTCTCCATGTCACTGAGCTACGACCCGGCCGTCCGGCGCCGCCTGGTGTCCGAACTGGACGGGCGCCTGGACAAGTTCGGCGACTTCCGCCGGCTGGGCGCCGCGTCCCTTGAACTGTGTGCCGTGGCCGACGGCGGCGTGGACGCGTACCTCGAGTACGGCCTGTTCGAGCATGACTTTGCCGCGGGCGCCTTGATTGCCGAGGAGGCCGGGGCGTGGGTGCGGCGCCCCCGGCTGAGCCCGGCCATCAACGGCCTGCCGCCGCGGGAGGAAGTGCTCTCTGTGTGGACCGGCGCCTGCGTGCCGGGGCTGGAAGGGAACTTCGCGCCGGGGGACTGACCCCGGCGGCCGGGCCTGTCGAGACCAGGAATTCGGCAGGCTCAATCACCGGACCCACAGACTGAACCAACTGCAGAAAGGATGAACGGGATGGAAACCGACGGGGTGGTGCTCTCGCGCGCGGTGGCCGATGCCGGGCGCTCGCTGGCGTTTTATCGCAACGGCCTGGGCATGAAGGAGGCCAAGCTCATGTTCGGCATTGCGTGCCTCGAACTGCCGGGGCTGACCTTGTTCCTGGCCGGGCCGGACGACTTTGCCCGCAACACCGGGCTTACCGCCCGGGCCGGCGTGTCCGCAACAGCAGGTGGGCGCAGCGACGGCGTCCTCAGCTGCGCCATCCGGTCCACGGAAGAGGTTGACCGGCTGCTGAAGACGGCCCAGGCGGCAGGCGGGACGGCGTCGGAACCCCGCGTGATGGACCACGCCAGTGGGCGCAAGCAATACATCGGCACCGTCACGGATCCGGACGGATACGTGTGGCAGCTGGTGTGCAACATCAAGGACCCGGGGGAGGGGGCCTGAGCGGCGCCTGGCCACGGCCGCCCGGTGGGGAGCGGCGGGAATTACCCGAGCAACGGCCGGACGGATGCGTACCCGTCCTCGACCACCGACGAGGGCGTGTCAAACACCTTGGTCCGGCGCCCGGCGTCGTATGCGGCCCAGCCGGGATCGCCGGAGATCACGAAGGACACGGCGGCCGCATGGGCCTCGTCGGCCAAGGCCTGCGGGGGAGTCCTGCCGGCCAGGGCATCGATCCGCTCCGCGTCGAGGCAGTCGAAGAAGAACGGTACGTCCAGGCAGTGCACCGCCCGCCCGAACGCCGGCGAGCGCCACGAAAAGCGGTACAGCCAGGTCCGGGCCGGGGCAACGGTCTCCCCTGAACCGGCCCCGGTCCGTGCCTCCGCGACCGCCAGCGCGGTGCTGCGGAAGACTGCGTCGCTGATGTACCGGCCGAGCACTGCGGTGGAACCGAGCCGGGCCACGTCCGTGTTGGCGGACAGGTAGTCGCTGCGCCGTCCCCGGGCCAGTCCGGCCTGGCCCAGCAGCAGCCGGGACGGGACAAAGCGCAGCTTGGACTGCATGCCCGCCACGGCCATGGCAAATTCGTCGTCGGCGGTGCCCAGCAGCAGTGGCTTGTCCGCCCCCGTGCCTGCACGCAGGGAGTCGGGCGCGGGCGCGGTGATGAGGCCGCCGTCGACCATGGGGCCCAGCGACAGGCCGCCGTCGATCACGCGCCGCAGCATGGAAAACTTTCCGCCGCCGGTTTCCAGGGCCTTGGGCTGGAGTTCCAGGAGGCGTTCCTCCGGCACCGAGGCGAACCCCTCCAGGGTCGGTTCAACGCCGGCCAGTTCGGCCAGCCGCCCGGCGAGCGCCTGCGCCTTGTCCCGGGGCACGTCGCCGAGCGCCCCGGACAGGCAACAGGCCTGGGCGAAAAGCGGCTGTGCCTTGGGCATGCCCAGGAGCGTGAGGACCGCGCCGCCGCCGGCCGACTGCCCGGCGAGGGTCACCCGGCCCGGATCGCCGCCAAAGGAGGCGATGTTGTGCTGCACCCATTCCAGGGCCAGCAGCCAGTCCAGCACGGCCCGGTTGTCCGGGGCGCCCTCCACCAGGCCGAATCCGTCGAAGCCGAGCCGGTAGGACACATTGACGGTGACCACGCCGTCGCGGTTGAACGCGGCGCCGTCATACCAGGGGCTGGCGGGGGAGCCGGCCGTGAAGCCGCCGCCGTGGAGGTACACCATGACCGGCAGGGCCGCGGCCACGCCCGGCGCGGGGGTGAAGACGTCCAGGTTCAGCGTGGATTCCCCCGGAACGGACGGTTCCGGGATGAGCGTGGGTTCCGGCGGCCCCGGGCGCTGCGGCGTGGGACCGTGTTCGACGGCGTCGCGCACCCGGTCCCAGGGGGCGTGCGGCACCGGTGCGGCGAAGCGCAGGCTGCCCACGGGGGCTTTGGCGAAGGGGATGCCCAGGAACGCCGCGGACTGGCTGAACGCGCCCTGCCCGTGCGCTGTTTCCGGGCAGGGCCGCCACACGCCGCGCACCAACCCGGCGGTGGTGTTCGCAACGGGCGGCGTGCTGGGGTCAATCAGTGCATGCTGGGCGGCCATGCCTCCATGCTACGGAACGTGGACGCCCCGTGCCCGCGCCCGGCGCCCGCGCCCCGTGCCCGGGCCCGGCGCGGGACCGGCACGCGGGAGTAACCTGATGGCATGAACCTTAGGGTCGACGGTGCGAACTTCGCCGCCCCGGACCAGGTGGGGCTGACGGGGGACGGGGCGTTGCCGTCCGCGTTCGATGTCACCGGGCTGGCGGTGGCCGCCATGGCGGCCGCCGGAACGGCCGTGGCGGCGCTGTCGGGCCGGCTCGGCCGTGCCGCCCCGCAGGTGTCCGTCGACCGGGCCCTGGCATCGGCCTGGTTCGGGCTGTCCTTCACGCCCACGGGATGGGAACTGCCGCCCGTGTGGGACGCGATCGCCGGCATCTACCCCTGCGCCGACGGCTGGATCCGCCTCCACACCAACGCCCCGCACCACCGTGCCGTCGCGCTCGCCGTCCTGGGCCTGTCCGCCGGTGCAACACGCGAAACCGTGGCGCCGGCCGTGGCGCCCCTGACCGGGGACGAGCTGGAAGCGGCCATCGTTGCCGCGGACGGATGCGCCGCCGTCATGCGCACCCGCGACGGGTGGCTCGCCCACCCCCAAGGCGCCGCCGTCGCCGCCGAGCCGCTGGTGCACTGGGGCCAGGAGCGCCGAGTCCCGCCCTTTGGCAGGCACGACGCCGGCACCCGCCGCCGCGGTCCCGCCACCACTGCTCCCACCACTGCGCCGCGCACCATGGAGCCCACCGCCGCCCGCCCGCTCGCCGGGGTGCGTGTCCTGGACCTGACCCGGGTCATCGCCGGCCCGGTTGCCACCCGGTTCCTGGCGCTGTACGGAGCCGAGGTGCTGCGGATCGACCCGCCGGACTGGAATGAACCCGGCCTGGAACCGGAGATGACGCTGGGCAAGCACTGTGCCCGGCTCGACATCAAGACGCCGGACGGGCTGGCGCGCCTGGAGGAACTGCTTGCCGGCGCCGACATCTTCATCCACGGCTACCGGCCCGACGCCCTGGACCGGCTGGGCCTCTCCGACGCCACACTGGCCGAACGCCACCCGGCACTGGTCAACGTGGCCCTCGACGCCTACGGCTGGTCCGGCCCGTGGGCGCAGCGGCGCGGCTTTGACTCCCTGGTGCAGATGAGCTGCGGGATCACGCACGCCGGCATGGAACACTTTGGCCGCGGAGGACCGTTCCCGCTGCCCGTCCAGGCGCTCGACCACGCCACCGGCTACCTCACGGCCGCCGCGGCCATCGACGCGTGGCGCCAGCGGCTGGACGGCACGGTGCGCACTGCACGGCTGTCGCTGGCCCGGACCGCCGTGGAACTGATGCGCACCGGACCAAGCCGGGTGTCCGGCGAACTGCCGGCGCCGGAAACGCTAGTGGCCGGGCCGGAGGTGACGGCCTGGGGTCCCGGACGGCGGCTGGCGTCGGCCGTGGAGGTGGACGGCGTCCCGGCCTGGACCGCCGTGGAACCCCGCGGCTACGGGTCCGCCAGGGCTGCCTGGCCCGCCGGCGGCTGAGCCCGGCCCGCCGCATTTCCCGCGCGGCACCCGCATAGGGGAAACTGGGGAAGGCGGGCACCGCCGTCGTACCCCACCAGGAGAACCCCACGCATGAACCTCACCGTCCGCCCCGCAACATCCGATGACTTTGGCGCCGTCGCCCGGATCACGGCCGATGCCTACCTGGGGGCCGGCTACTTTGACAGCGCCGAGTACCCGTACATGCAAAAGATCATGCGGGTGGCGGAGCGGGCGGCCGTGGCCCCGGTGATCGTGGCAGAACGCGACGGGGTGGTGGTGGGCTCCGCGACGCTGGCCGTGCACGGGGACGAATGGGCGGACATTGCGCGGCCCGACGAGCTCGAATTCCGGCTGCTCGTGGTGGACCCGAAGGTCCAGCGCAGCGGGGCCGGGGCCGCCATGGTGCGGTACATCCTGGACCGGGCCCGCGCCGCGGACGGCATCCGGGCCGTGAGCCTCACCACGGGCGACGACTGGCACGGCGCCCACGCCCTCTACCGCAAGCTGGGGTTCGTCCGCGCGCCGGAGCGCGACTGGCCCATCCCGGAGAACGGCAAGATGCTGCGCGTCTACCGCCAGGAAGTGTAGACGGCACGGAATTATCCCCCGCCGCGGGAGACTAAGCTGGTGGGGACAACTTTTTTCTTTTTTGCAGGGGAGATCCATGGCTGCGATCAACCGTGGGCAGGTGGCGCATCTGGCGCAACTGGCCCACATCGAGATGAGCGACGACGAACTGGACCGCATGGCCAAGGAACTGGCCGTGATTGTGGATTCCGTCAAAAGCGTCAGCGAGGCTGCCGGGGCCGACGTCCCGGCCACATCCCACCCGATCCCGCTGACCAACGTCATGCGCGAGGACGTGGTGGGCCATGTGCTCACCGCCGAGGAGGCACTGTCCGGTGCCCCGGATTCCGCGGACGGCCGCTTCAAGGTGCCCGCCATTTTGGAGGAGAGCTAAGCCATGACTGTCCATGAACTGATCCGCTCCAGCGCCGCCGACATGGCCGCCAAGCTGGCCGCCGGCGACATCACCTCCGTCGAACTGGTCCAGGCACACCTGGACCGCATTGCCGCCGTGGACGGCGGCGAGCGCGGCGTCAACGCGTTCCTGCACGTCAACGCCGAAGAGGCCCTCGCCGTTGCGGCCGACGTCGACGCCCGCCGCGCCGCCGGGGAGGAGCTCCACGAGCTCGCCGGCGTCCCGATCGCCGTCAAGGACCTCATCGTCACTAAGGGCCAGCCCACCACGGCCGGCTCGAAGATCCTCGAAGGCTGGATGAGCCCGTACGACGCCACCGTCGTGAAGAAGCTGCGCGCCGCCCGCATGCCCATCCTCGGCAAGACGAACCTTGACGAATTCGCCATGGGCTCCTCCACCGAGCACTCCGCCTACGGCCCCACCCGCAACCCGTGGGACCTGGACCGGATCCCCGGCGGTTCCGGCGGCGGGTCCGCGGCTGCCGTTGCTGCCTTTGAGGCCCCGCTGGCCCTGGGCACCGACACCGGCGGGTCCATCCGCCAGCCCGGCGCCGTCACCGGCACCGTGGGAGTCAAGCCCACCTACGGTGCGGTCTCCCGCTACGGCGCCATTGCCATGGCGTCCTCGCTGGACCAGATCGGCCCGGTCTCCCGCACCGTCCTGGACTCGGCCCTGCTGCAGGAGGTCATCGGCGGGCACGACCCCCAGGACTCCACCTCGCTGACCGATCCCTCCACCGGCCTGGCCGACGCCGCCCGCCTGGGCAACGTTGCCGGCATGAAGATCGGCATCATCAAGGAACTGCACGGCGAGGGCTACCAGGCCGGCGTCGAAAACCGCTTCAACGAGTCGCTGGAGCTGCTGCGCGGCGCCGGCGCCGAAATCGTTGAGGTCTCCTGCCCCAACTTTGGCTACGCACTGGGCGCCTACTACCTGATCATGCCGAGTGAGGCCTCCTCCAACCTGGCCAAGTTCGACGGCGTGCGCTTCGGCATGCGCGCCCTGCCGGCCGAGGGCCCGCTCACCATTGAACGCGTCATGGCCGCCACCCGTGCGGCCGGCTTCGGCGACGAGGTCAAGCGCCGCATCATCCTGGGCACCTACGCCCTTTCGGCCGGCTACTACGACGCCTACTACGGCTCCGCCCAGAAGGTCCGAACCCTGATCCAGCGCGACTTTGCCGCCGCGTTTGAACAGGTCGACGTGCTGATTTCCCCGACAGCGCCCACCACGGCGTTCAAGCTGGGCGAGAAGCTCAACGACCCCCTGGCCATGTACCTCAACGATGTCGCCACCATCCCGGCCAACATGGCCGGCGTGCCCGGGCTGACCCTGCCCGGCGGCCTGGCGGACGAGGACGGCCTGCCCGTGGGCATCCAGCTGCTGGCCCCGGCCCGCGAGGACGCCCGCCTGTACCGCGTGGGCGCCGTGCTTGAATCCCTGCTCGAGGCACAGTGGGGCGGCCCGATCCTGGACCGCGCCCCCTCGCTGGCCGAGACCCCGGCGGTCGAGCCTGTCGAGACCCAAGGGACCGCCGCAACCGCCGCAGCCAAGGAGGCCAACTAATGAGCACCGAGACCCTGGTGGGCTTCGAGGAAGCCATGGAAAAGTACGACCCCGTCCTGGGCTTCGAGGTGCACGTTGAGCTGAACACGAAGACCAAGATGTTCTCCTCCGCACCCAACGTCTTTGGCGACGAGCCCAACACCAACGTCAACGAGGTGTGCCTGGGCCTGCCCGGCGTGCTGCCCGTGGTGAACAGGAAGGCCGTGGAGTCCTCGATCCTGATCGGCCTGGCGCTGAACTGCAAGATCGCCGAGCACTGCACCTTTGCCCGCAAGCAGTACTTCTACCCGGACACCCCCAAGAACTTCCAGACCTCCCAGTACGAGGACCCGATCTGCTACGACGGCTGGCTGGACATTGAGCTGGAGGACGGCACCGTGTTCCGGGTGGAGATCGAGCGCGCGCACATGGAGGAGGACGCCGGCAAGCTCACCCACATGGGCGGGGCCACCGGCCGCATCCAGGGCGCCGACTACTCCCTGGTCGACTACAACCGCTCCGGCGTGCCGCTGGTGGAAATCGTCACCAAGCCCATCGAAGGGGCCGGCTCCCGCGCCCCCGAACTGGCCAAGGCGTATGTTGCAGCCGTCCGGGAAATCGTGAAGAACCTGGGCGTATCCGACGCGCGCATGGAACGCGGCAACGTCCGCTGCGACGCCAACGTCTCCCTGCGCCCGCACGGTGCGGAAAAGTTCGGCACGCGCACCGAGACGAAGAACGTGAACTCGCTGCGCGCCGTCGAAAACGCCGTGAAGTTCGAGATCCAGCGCCACGCCGCCGTGCTCGATTCCGGCGTGGAGATCACGCAGGAAACGCGCCACTGGCACGAGGACACCAAGTCCACAACCTCGGGGCGCCCCAAGTCCGACGCCGACGACTACCGATACTTCCCGGAACCGGACCTGGTGCCCATCGTCACCACAGCCGAGTGGGTCGAGGAACTGCGCTCCCGCCTGCCCGAGCCGCCCGCCGAGCGCCGCAAGCGCCTGCAGGCCGACTGGGGCTACACGGACCTGGAATTCCGCGACGTGGTCAACGCCGGACTCATGGACGAGATTGAGGAAACCGTCACGGCCGGCGCCACCGCCGCCGCAGCCCGCAAGTGGTGGATGGGCGAGATCGCGCGCCGGGCCAAGCTGGCCGACGTCGACCCCGCCGCGCTGGGCGTCAGCCCCGCCGTCGTGGTGGAGATCGAGAAGCTCATCGCCTCGGGCGCCATCAATGACAAGCTGGCCCGCAAGGTGCTCGACGGCGTCCTTGAAGGCGAAGGCACGCCCGCCGAGGTCGTGGCCAAGCGTGGCCTGGCCGTGGTGTCCGACGACGGCGCCCTCCAGAAGGCGATCGACGAGGCCCTCGCCGCACAGCCCGACGTGGCGGAGAAGATCCGCGGCGGCAAGGTCCAGGCAGTCGGTGCGATCGTTGGCGGCGTCATGAAGGTCACCCGCGGGCAGGCCGACGCGGCCCGCGTGCGCGAGCTGATCCTGGCGACGCTCGGCGTCGAAGGGTAGCCTGCGCGGAACGCCGCAGCCGCGCCCGCCCCCCATTTTTGCGCCCCGTCCACGGGGCGCAAAAATGGGGAACGGGCGCGGTTTTCGTTGTGGCAGGATGAGGGCATGACCTTTGGCTGGGAAATCCGTGCCCGCGTGCAGTTCGAGGGCGACGCCCACGTCATGGAGGACGCCTGCGGCTTCAAGGGACCCAACGCGTGGATCATTGACGGGGCCACGCCGCTGCTCGAACAGCTCGGCCTGCCCGCTGCGTCGGATCCCCAATGGCTGGCGCAGACGTTGTCCATGAACCTCGCCGGGCCGTGCCACGACCCGGGCCGCACCGGAGTCCGGGCCCGGCTCGCCTCCGCGCTGGCCGCCGTCGATGCCGCCGCCACGCCCCTGGTCGGCGCCGAACGCGTCCGATTCCCGTCCGCAGCCGTCTCCCTGGCCCAGCTGAATGCCGACGGCGTGGAGGTGGCCGGCCTGGCCGACTGCACGGTCGTCGTGCGCACAGCGGGCGGCGAAACCCGCCAGGTGCACGCCGAACCCGCCGATTCCCGCATTGGGCCCGAGGAATCCCGCCGCGCCGTGGACGCTGGGGAACGCCGCAGGCTCCTGGAACGCGACCGTGAACTGCGCAACACGCCCGGCCGCCTCTGGGTGGCCCGGCGCGAGCCCGAGGCGGCAGACCATGCCCACGTGGTCCAGCTGGAGCGGCCCGAGATCATGGTGATGGCAACCGACGGGGCCTGGCGCGCCGTTGACCTCGGCCTGGTCAGCGGGCCGGAAGAATTCCTGGAACGCACCCAAACGACACTCGGCGCCCTCGGCCTCATGCATGAACTGCGCACCCGGCAGGCCGACATCGGGGAAGTGGCCGACGACGCCACCGTCCTGGCACTGGCCCCCTGCCCATGACCGGGCGCATCGGCTGGGCCGGGCTGCCTGCACAGGTCCGTGCCGGCATCGAGGGGATCCTGGGCGACGCAGTCGTGGCGGCCGCATCGCAGCCCGGCGGCTTCTCGCCCGGCTCGGCGGACCGGGTGCGGCTCGCGTCCGGGCGCACGGCGTTTGTGAAGGCGGTCAGCGCCGACGTCAACACCACCTCGGCGGCCCTGCACCGCCGCGAAGCGGGCATTGCCGCCGCACTCCCGGACGGCCTGCCCGTGCCGGCGTTCCTCGGCTCGTACGACGACGGCACCTGGGTGGCGCTGGCCTTCACCGACGTGGACGGCCGGCACCCCGCGGAGCCGTGGGTGGACGCCGAACTGCAGCATGTTCTGGACACGCTGGACCGCATGGGACGCGTCAGCCTGCAGGGAAGCCCGGCCCTGCCGCGCTGTGAGGATTCGCTCCGGGGTGCCTTCCAGGGGTGGGAAAAACTGCGGAAGCGCCCGCTGGACGGGCTCGATCCGTGGGCGTCGGACAGCCTCGACACATTGGCGGGGTTGGCGCAGCGCGGACTGGCCGCCGTCGCCGGCACGTCCCTGGTCCACGGGGACCTGCGCACCGACAACATCCTGTTGACGGGGGACGGCGCGGTGCTGGTCGACTGGCCGTGGGCCTGCACCGGTGCCCCCTGGGTCGATGCGCTGGGTGTGCTGGTCAACGTCACGTCCCTCGACCCGGCGGCCAACCCCGAACTGCCGCTGGTGCACCATCCCGTCTTCGCCGGCGTTCCGGCAGGGGACGTGGACGGCGTCCTGGCGGGCTATGCCGGCTACTTCATGGACATGTCCCGCCGCCCCGAGCCGCCGGGGATTCCAGCGCTGCGTGCCTTTCAGCGGAAGCAGGCCGAAGCCCTCATCGCCTGGCTGCGGCAGCGCCTGCCCCACACTGACGCGCTAACGGGCACCTGACCGGGGTGTTTCTGCGGCACAGTCAAGTGCCCGTTCGCGACGGGTTGCCAGGGAGCCTAGGCCAGCGCGCCCATGGGGTCCCAGGCCTGCAGCACGATGGGCTCGGCTGCCAAGGCATGGCGCAGCTCGGGGGAGAGGCGCTTCTTGTTGACCACGACCTCGAAGACGTACTCGTCAAACCAGTTGTCGGCCATGGTGAAGAATCCCTGGTCGCCGTTTTCCTCGCCCCAGCTGTTCTCCACCCGCCAGCGCCGCGTGTCGCCGTCGAGCACGTCCACGCCCGTCAGCAGCATGGCGTGCGTCATGGCCGATTCGCCAAAGCGGACCCGGGCCTCCTTGTCCATGTCCAGCTCGGCGCCGTAGAGGCCTGCATAGTCATAGAGGCGGGCGTCCCAGATGCCGTCCTTGCGGACCATCTGCGGTCCCACGTCGCAGCCAAACCAGACCGGCTGCCCGTCCAGGATGGCCTCCTTGGCCAGCCGCTTGGCCAGGGCGATGTCCACGTTGAGGTAAAGCACCGGCGCGGCACCGACCACATTGCCCAGGTGCTCGACCGTCAGGGTGCTGCCCTTGGGGTGCTCGGAGCGGGGGTCGTCCACGAGGCAGACGTAGTCATGGAGGTCGAGGGTGGTGTACTTGGCCAGGAATTCCTGCGGGGTCAGCACGCCCTCGCGGTGGAAGGCCTTCTTGTCGTCCGTGTACTCCCACTCGAACTGCGTCGGGGGCGTGCCCAGGTGCAGGGTGAGGATCCGGTGCACCTCCGTGATGATCCGTTCGCGGGCCGCTTCCTCCCCGGCCGCGTCGCCGGCGTGGCGCAGCGTGCGCATTTCCTGCGCACCGCGGCGCAACAGCGAGCGGAGCACGGAATTCATCCGGCTGGTGTTCGAGGACGACTCGGTCTCCGGCATGGCCGACTTTGGCACGGCCCCGTACTTCGTGAAGATGTTCACGGCCATGTCCCACTGCCCGCCGTCGCCCATCACGGTCTGCAGCAGGTAGGCCACCAGTCGGTCGTCCCCGGGCCGTTCGGCCGTTTCCAGGACGGACTGCAGGAAGTAGTTGGCCCGTTCCAGCTTGTCGAAGTACATGGCGTAGTTCTGCGAGAACTCGAACTCCTTGACGTCCAGCACCTGCTTGGCGCCGGCGCGCAGCAGGTTCAGCGCCGCGAACAGCCAGCAGCGGCCGGACTTCTTCTGGTTTGTGGCCTTCCAGTCGTCGATGCGGTTCGAGACGGTGGTGGACAGGGACGTGGCCAGTTGGTGGTCAACGGCAATTTCGTCCACGCTGACCCGCGAGATGGCGTTTTGTGTGCGCTTGAGGACGGGATCGGCGGCAAAGGATTTATGCAGCTCCGCAAGCTGCCCCATGGTCAGGGCCGCGGCGGTTGTGTCTGTGATGGTGGTCATGTATTCCGTTCTATCCCGATTCATGGACAGCGGCAAACTTTTGTCCGCGGCGCACCGGAACGGCCGGGAACGCTCAGCGGACCATGCCGGCCATGACCTCCTGCAGTGCCTCCGCCACCACCTGCACGGAGCTGCGCTTCAGGTTTTCCGGCCGGACCAGCAGGTCGATCCGCCGCCGGGTGCTGATCCCCGTCAGCGGGCGCAGCGTCACGCCGGGGTTCAGGGCCGGGCTGGCCGTGTAGCGCGGCAGCAGCCCGATCACGTCCCCCGTGGAGACGAGCGCGGCGGCGGTCGAATAGTCGTTGATGCGGTGCACCACGTTCACAGGCCGGCTGGCCACGGCACCGATGGCCGTGAGCACGTCCGCGGGGGAGTAGCCGCTGCGGCTGGCCACCCACGCACAGTCCACCACGTCCTCCGGTGACAGTTCCGCCTTGGCGGCCAGGGGATGGTCCACGGCCAGGGCGATGTCGAGGGGCTCGTGCGCCAGCGGGATGACACGCACCCGGGACTCCGGCCAAGCCGGGCTGTGGTCCATCCGGTGGGCCAGCACGAGGTCGTACCTGGCCGTCAGCGCCGGGAAGTCGTGCTGGGCCACGTCTTCGTCGCTCAGCTTGACCCGCGGCACCCCGGCCCGGGCCGGGGAGGCCGGCACCCCGGCCCTCATCCCCGCGAGCCGGCGCACCAGCGGCGCAAAAAGGGCCTGCCCGGCGCTGTGGAAGCCGCTGATGGAGACGGTCCCGCTGGCATCGTGCTGGTACTCGCCGATGGCCGCCCGTGCCGTGGCCATGGCGTTGATGACCTCGGCGCCGGCGTCGGCGAGGACCTGCCCGGCGTCCGTCAGGACCAGGTTCCGGCCCTCCTTGCGCGTGAGCGGCGTGTCCACCTGGCGCTGGAGCAGGGAAATTTGCTGGCTGACCGCCGACGGCGTGACGGACATGGTCTCCGCGACCGCCTTGACGCTTCCGAGCTCGCCAAGTTCGCGCAACATCTGCAGTTGGTGTAGTTCCACGCCGCCACATTATCATTTAGCAATTTCTAAATCGATGATGGAGCAAAATTCGATTGTGCTAAATGGTCTGGCGGGTTGTAATGGAGCCAGGGAAACCCCTGAACACGCCAGCAGAAAGCGGTCCGATGAAAGCACTCTACAAGTCCGGCGCGCACCCCGGGTTTGAACTCGTCGAGCGCCCGGAACCGGAAACCGGCGCCCGGGACGTGAAGGTCAAGGTGGCAGCCACGGGCCTGTGCGGCACCGACCTGCACATCCAGGCCTGGGACGCCTGGGCGGCGGAAACCATCAACGCCCCGCTCATCCCCGGCCACGAGTTTTACGGCGAGGTGGTGGACATCGGCGACGAAGTGGAAACCGTGAAGGTCGGGGACAAGGTCTCCGGCGAAGGCCACGTGGTCTGCGGCATGTGCCGCAACTGCCGCGCCGGCCGCCGGCACCTGTGCATCAACACCGTCTCCGTGGGCGTTCAGCGCGACGGCGCCTTTGCCGAGTACGTGGTGATCCCCGAATCCAACGTCTGGGTGCACCACGATCCCTCCATCACCCCGGAACTTGGCGCCATTTTCGACCCCCTCGGCAACGCCGTCCACACCGCGCTCAGCTACGGGCTGGTCGGGGAGGACGTGCTCATCACCGGCGCCGGGCCCATCGGCCTGATGGCCGTGGCCGTGGCCCGCCACGCCGGCGCCCGCAAGATCGCCATCACCGACATCTCCGAAGCGCGCCTGGCCATGGCCGCCGGCATGGGCGCCGACCTCGCCGTCAACGTCGCCACCACCCGCCTGCGCGACGCCCAGCGCGAGCTCGGCCTGCGCGAGGGCTTCGACGTCGGCCTGGAAATGTCCGGCCACCGCACGGCCCTGCCGGAAATGATTGACAACATGAACCACGGCGGCCGCATCGCCATGCTCGGGCTGGCCAGCGAACCCATCGACATCAACTGGGGCAAGGTGGTCACGCACATGCTCACGCTCAAGGGCATCTACGGCCGCGAAATGTTCGAGACCTGGTACGCCATGAGTGCCATGCTCTCCTCCAACCCCGTGCTGCGCGCCGCCGTCGCCTCCGTGGTGACCGACCGCCTGCCCGCCACCGAATGGGAACAGGCATTTGCGATCGCAAAGTCCGGCCGGGGTGGCAAAGTGGTCCTTGACTGGTCCGTTTTTTCCTAAGCCACGTACCGCCCAAGTACGTACGACGCCGGACCCCGGGTTCCGCCGTCGTCCTCCCCACCGCGCCACCCCAAGGAGAAGCCGATGTACACCTCCATGAAGGCCCAGCTCGCCGCCGAGCTGGATGAAATCCGTTCCGCCGGAACGTTCAAGACCGAACGCCGGATCACCTCGCCCCAGTCCAGCCACGTCCAGGCCGGTCCGCTCGACGGCGCCACCGCCCCCGTGCTGAACTTTTGCGCCAACAACTACCTGGGCCTGGCCGACCACCCCGAAGTCATCGCCGCGGCCAAGTCCGCCATGGACAGCCACGGCTTCGGCATGGCCAGCGTCCGCTTCATCTGCGGCACCCAGGACCTGCACCTGGAGCTCGAGGCTGCCGTCTCCAGGTTCCTCGGCACGGAGGACACCATCCTGTTCTCCTCCTGCTTCGACGCGAACGGCGGCGTCTTTGAATCGCTGTTCGGGGCGGAGGACGCCATCATCTCCGACGCCCTGAACCACGCCTCCATCATTGACGGCATCCGCCTTTCCAAGGCCGCCCGCTTCCGCTACGCCAACCAGGACATGGCCGACCTCGAGGCCCAGCTGCAGGCCGCCGCGCAGCTGAACGACGGCGCCGGGGCCCGGCGCACCATCGTGGTCACCGACGGCGTGTTTTCCATGGACGGCTTCCTGGCCCCGCTGCGCGCCATCTGCGACCTCGCAGACAAGTACGGCGCCCTGGTCATGGTGGACGACTCCCACGCGGTGGGCTTCATGGGCCCCACGGGTGCCGGCACGCCGGAGCACGCCGGTGTCTCGGACCGCGTGGACATCTACACCGGCACCTTCGGCAAGGCGCTGGGCGGCGCATCCGGCGGCTACGTCTCCGGCCGCGGTGAGATCGTGGCCATGCTGCGCCAAAAGGCCCGGCCGTACCTGTTCTCCAACTCGCTGGCCCCGGCCATCGTGGCCGCGACGCTCAAGGCGCTGGAGCTCGTGGCCGGCTCCGCCGCGCTGCGCAGCCGCCTGTTTGACAACGCCGCCCAGTTCCGCCGCCGCATGGCCGAGGAGGGCTTTGAGCTGCTCCCCGGCGAGCACGCCATTGTCCCGGTCATGTTCGGCGACGCCGTGGCGGCCGCCCGCACGGCCGACTCCATGCTGCAACACGGCGTCTACGTCACGGCCTTCAGCTTCCCCGTGGTGCCCCGCGGCGCCGCCCGAATCCGCGTACAGCTCTCCGCGGCCCACAGCGCGGAAGACGTCGAGGCCTGCGTTGCGGCGTTCGTCGCGGCCCGGGCCGCAGCCTGACCCCGCCCCCGCCCGGATTTTTACGCCGGGGGCGTACTGTGCCACGATTGCGGCATGGACTGTGACGTACTCATTGTTGGCGGCGGAATCGCCGGGCTGTCCCTGGCCTGGCGGCTGGCCCCTTCCCGGGCCGTGGTGCTGGTGGAAGCGGAGGAGTCGCTCGGGTACCACAGCTCGTCCCGTTCGGCCCGGCAGATGCAGCCCAGCTACGGGCCGGCACCCATCCAGGAATTGACGCGGCGCAGCATTGCCATGGTGGGGCGCATCTCGGAGCGGCTGCCGGCGCCGATCCTCATGCCGAGGCCGCTGCTCACGCTCGGCACGGCGGAGCAGGTGGCCCAACTCGTGGCGCAGGACCCGGCGCTGGCGGCGCTGACCCATGCCGAGACCATGGACCGCAGCCCGGACCTGCGCCCCGAAACCTTCGAGGCCGCCACCGTGGACGGCACCGCGATGGAGGTAGACGTGCCGGCGCTGCTGGAGTTTTACCGCAGCCAGGCGATGGGTGCCGGAGCCATCCTGCTGACGGGTTCCCGTGTCTCCGGCGTCGAATCATCCGCCGGGCGCTTCCAGGTGTCCGCCGGCGCGCACACCATCACCGCCACCATTGCGGTGGACGCGGCCGGCGCCTGGGCGGATGCCGTGGCCGCCCGGTTTGGTGCCCGACCCCGGGGACTGCAACCGCACCGGCGCAGCGTGGCCATCGTCTCGACGGAACACCCGGTGGCCCCCCTCGGACCCATGGTGCAGCCGGCCGACGGCTCGTATTACTACCGGCCCGACGGCGGCAACCTCCTCATTTCGCCGTGCGAATCGGTGCCGGCAGAGCCCGGCGACGCGCAGGTGGCGGAGCACGACATCACCGAACTCATCGGGCGCATTGGCGGGGTCACCACGGCGGGGATCACCGGCGTCGTACAGGCCTGGACGGGCCTGCGCACCCAGCCGGCAGACGGCCTGCCCGTGGTTGGGTTCGACGCCGTCGTGCCCAACTTCTTCTGGCTGGCCGGGCAGGGCGGTTACGGCATCCAGACCTCGGCGGCACTTGCCACGCTGGCGGCCGCGCTGGTCACGGGCACCTTGCCGGACGACGACGGCTGCCTGGCCGGGGCACTCAGCCCCCAGCGCGCCGGTCTCGGGTAGCCGGGCGCCGTCCGGACAATTTACGTGCGTGCGGCTGGGTGGGATAATGGCCGTGTTCCCTTCGGACTTGTCGATGCGGTCCCTTTTGGGGACGATGCTCACTCGAAAGGAGTCGGCAATGGTTGAAGGACCCGGCCAAAAGGACCGGTATCATCAGGATCCCGTCTCGGAACGCCATCGCAACGATGCCCCCACCGGACACAAGCACGATATAGGCGGCGAACGCGGCGTCGGGCGCGAATTCGGCGACGGCGGTGTTGAAGTCGCACACGGTGTCACCTCCATATTGAAGGACCTGGGCCACGCCGGCGCCGACATCGGCCTGGCTGTCGCCCACGGCGTCACCGGCAGCCTCAGCGATGCGGGCCACGCCGTGGAAAACGTAGGGCGCGCCTTCGAAACCGAAGAGACCCTTGCCCGCCACGACGCCCACCACAACGAACGCGTGGACCGGAAGTACGGCGAGAAGATCGCCCGCGACGAGTACCGCGACGAACGCACCGCCGAGCGCGCGCAGCACCACGTCGAGCACAAGGAGGCCGGCCGTGCACGCCACGTGGAGCACCTCAAGGACAAGGGCAAGGAGCCATACAAGATTGAAAACGCGCAAAAGGAAGCCGAACACGACAACGCGCACCTCGAGGCCAAGGAAGCGCACAAGGTAGGCAAGGAGCACCTGAAGGAATCGCGCAAGGAAGCCAAGGCGCGGGTCAACAGGTTGCGGAAGCAGCGGTAACTGACGACCACCCCCGACACCTGACGCCCGATCCGCCGGTCGCGGTTGGCTTTGCGCGGACTCGGGCGTCGGGCTTTGCCCGGCCGGCTTGGCCGGGCTGATATTGGCTGGGTGGCTTGCTGGCTTGCTGACTTGCTGGCTTGGCGCGGCTGGCTAGCTGGCGGCGCCGGAGGCCAGCACGCCGACGCCGAGGGCGGCGATGATCCCGCTGCTGGCACGTTCCAGGGTGCTGTTGACCTTGGGCCGGCGCAGCCACGTCATGGCCTTGTAGGCAAGCACCGCCACCACGGCCAGGTACGCAAAGGCGATGACCGCCTCCACGGCACCCAGGACCATGGCAGTGGCCAGGGTGTTGCCACCGCGCGGGATGAACTGCGGCACCACGGCCAAGTAGAACAGGCCCACCTTGGGGTTGAGCAGCGTGGACAGTGCGCCGGCGCCAAAACCGGCCAGGCGGCTGTACGGCAGCGGCGCCTGCGCGCCTTCCTTTATTCCGGCACGGGCGGCCCTGCGGGCTTTCAGGAACGACGACACCCCGAGGTAGACAAGGTAGATGCCGCCGGCGATCTTGACCCACCGGAACACTTCGGCGGACTGCTCGAGGACGGCCGCAAGGCCCACGCCCACCAGGCCCGCCCACACGATGGCGGCCGACGCCGAACCGGCTGCTGCGGCCACTCCGGCGCTTGCGCGGTTCAAGGCGATGCGCAGCACCAGAAAGGTGTCCGGGCCCGGGGTCAGCGACAGCAGGAGGCACAGGCCGGCGAACGCCAGCAGGGAAAGCAGGGTCATGGAGTCAATTGTCCGGCACAGGGAGGGCTGCGGGCAACGGACGTCCGGCGTGCCGTCCTTTATGCGCCGGACCGGGCGTGGGTTTGGCGCGAGCCGGAAGTTGCCGTCCTTTATGCGCCGGACCGGGCGTGGGTTTGGCGCCAGTGGACAAGCTGCGCCAAACCCGGCCCGGGTCCGGCGCATGGTGTAAGCGGTGCCAGGAACCCGAGGCGGGCAATGCAGCGGGCAAAATTAGCAGAACGCGAAATCAGCAGTCAGCTGGAGGCGCCGGAGGCCATGACGCCCACGCCCAGCACCGCCAGGATGCCGCTGCTGGTGCGCTCAATAACGGTGTTGACCTTGGGCCTGCGCAGCCACTGCACCACCTTGAAGGCAACGACGGCAATCGCGGCCAGGTAGAGGAAGCCGATGGCGGCCAGTGTCAGGCCCAGGACCATGGCCATGCCCAGCGTGTTGCCGCCGTGGGGGATGAACTGGGGCACCACCGCCAGGTAGAACAGGCCCACCTTGGGGTTGAGCAGTGTTGAGAGCAGCCCCGATCCGTAGGCTGCACGGCAGCTGTAGCGCAGCGGCGGCCGGCCCTCAACGGCCACGCCTTCCCGGGCAGCCCTGCGCGCCTTCAGGAACGAGGAGACGCCCAAATACAGCAGGTACAGCCCGCCGGCGATCTTGAGCCACCGGAACACCTCGGCCGACTGCTCCACAATGGCCGCCAGGCCCAAACCGACCAGCGCGGCCCAGAGCAGCGCGCCGGTGGCGGAACCTGCCGCCGCGGCGATGCCGGCCCGGGCGCGGGACATGGCGATCCGCAGCACCAGGAACGTATCCGGGCCCGGGATGAGGGCAAGCATGAGGCACAGCCCGGCAAAGCCGAGGAGGGAAATCACTGTCATGCCTCAATTGTCCGGCATGCCGGCTGCCGAACTTGCGCGCCGGCCCCGGCAGCAGGCACTTGCCGTCTGGCATCCCAGACGCAACCGCAGCCGGTCCGCGAAAGGCGGCAGGACGGCGTCGTACGCTGGGGGAATGAGCGAACTGATCACCAACATCGGCGAATTGATGACGCAGGACCACGAACAGGGGACGCGGCACAATGCGGCGGTGGTGCTGGAGGGGGAGCGGATCGCCTGGATTGGCGACGCCGTCCACGCGCCTGCCGCGGACACCGCCACCGACGCGCAGGGCCGGGCCGTGCTGCCGGGCTGGGTCGATTCACACTCGCACCTGGTCTTCGCGGGTGACCGGACGGCCGAGTTTGAGGCGCGCATGGCCGGGGAGGGCTACAGCGCCGGCGGCATTGCCGTCTCCGTGGACGCCACCCGCGCCACGGCGGACTACGACCTCACCCGCCTGGCGCTGGGCCGGGTGGCCGAGGCCGTCTCGCAGGGCACCACCTACCTGGAGACAAAGACCGGCTACGGGCTGGACGTGGAGCACGAGGCCCGCAGCGCCCGGATCGCCGCCAGCATTGCCGACGAGGCGACCTACCTCGGTGCCCACCTAGTGCCGGCCGGCGCCGACGCGGACGAGTACACGGACCTGGTCTGCGGGGAGATGCTGCGCGCCGTGCGGCCGTTCGTGACGTGGGCCGACGTCTTTTGCGAGACGGGCGCGTTCACGCCGGAGCAGTCGCGCCGGGTGCTCGCGGCCTGCCGCGACGCCGGGCTGGGGCTGCGCGTGCACGGCAACCAGCTGGGCCCGGGTGCCGGCGCCGCGCTCGCCGTGGAATTCGGCGCCGCCAGCGTGGACCACGTGAACTTCCTGACGGACGACGACGTCGACCTCCTTTCGCAGTCGTGGTCCGGCTGGGCGGGTGGCGCGGGGGAGCGGGGCACCGTGGCCACCGTGCTGCCGGCGTGCGACCTGTCCACGCGGCAGCCACTGGCCCCGGCCCGGCGGCTGCTGGACGCCGGCGTGCAGCTGGCCATCGCCTCCAACTGCAACCCCGGCACCTCCTACACGTCCTCGGTGGCGTTTTGCGTGACCACCGCCGTGTTGCAGATGGGCCTTTCCGTGCACGAGGCCGTGCGCGCCGCCACCTGGGGCGGAGCCCTGGCACTCCACCGGGAAACCGGCATCGACGGGGACGGCCGCCGCGCGGTGGGGTCCATCGCCGTCGGGCACCGGGCGGACCTGCACATGCTCAAGGCGCCGTCGGCCACACACCTGGCCTACCGCCCCGGCATACCGCTAACGCACGCGGTATGGCGCGCCGGCGCCCGGGCAGTCTAGCGCGGAAAGCCCCGGCCGCATCAAAAAGTGACCCGCACTAGATGCCGAAAATCCCACGAATCCGTGGGATTTCCGACATCTACTGCGGGTAAGTTGTGTAGCCGGGCTACGGCGTGCAGGCCGTATCAGCCGGGCGCGCGGCCGGGTCGAAACCCGCGGCCGCGGTCCCGCCGCTGCCAAACACCCGCATCTCGGCGGCCGACGCGAACTGCAGCCCATTGAGGGCGCTGTTGGCCTGGAACTTCACGAACCGGGCCTTGACGGCCGGGAACGTGATGTTCTGCATGCCCGCCGCGTCCACCAGGTCACCGGTGGCGACTTGCGTCCAGGTGGTGCCGTCCTCCGAGGTGAAGATGGTGTAGCCCTTCACCTTGCCGTTCTGGCCGCCGGACTGGCGGTCCTGGTAGCCGAAGCCGCTGACGGTGTATTCACCGTGGAGGTCCAGCTGCACCCAGTGCGGGTAGTCCGTGATGGTCGGATCCCATTCCGTGTGCCAGATGGTGCTGGCATCGCCGTCCAGGACGTTGGCGACGGGTCCCGCGCCGGGCCCTGTGGTCATGTTCTCGGAGTCCGCGCTCGCCGTCATGGACGATGGCGGCACCATGGCCTTGCTGCCGACCGCGAGGTTCGAATCAGAGTCCACCGTCTTGGTGGCGCAGTCGTTGAAATACGTCGCGGCCGGGTGGATCACCGCGCTGGTCCCGGCGGCGCCCGCCGGGGCCGTGATGATCCACGTCGTCTTGGCCGTGGCGCCCGGCTTGACGGTGCCCGCCAGGTTGCCGTCCTTGACTGCCACCTGTGCGGTCCAGCCGGCGGGCAGGATGCCCAGCGACATGGCCACATTGGTGGCGTCCGTGGCCTCGTTGTTGGTGAACGTGGTCACGTAACTGTTGGTGGTGCCCGGGTTCAGGTCCGCGTTGGCCGGACCGGCCACGGCGGCGCAGGACGCCCCGACGCTGACAGCGCCAAGGTCAGTGACGGTGAAGTCATCGAGCACAAAGTCGGCACCTTTGGCAGCCCCGGTCTTCCGGAGGCCCACCCAGTCGTCCCCGCAGCCGGCCGTGAAGGTCCGTGAGTATGTTGCCGTGTCCAGGGCCGGGGCCATGGCCTCGTCCTTGAGGTCCTTCGACGTCACGGTGCCACCGGCTGTTCCTCCCGAAAGAGTGTCCGCACCGGTCACCCACTGCCATTGGCCGGCCACGTTCGTCTGGTACTTGAAGGACACCTTGTAGGAGTGGCCGGCCGTGAACGGCACCGTGGCGGGCACCGTCCGGTACACCAGGCCGGTGTTCTCCTCATGCGCCTTCAGCGAATGGTTCCCGTCCAGCACGTCGTCCACTGCCTGGCCGTTGAGGGAGCCTGCGTTGTACGGGCTGGCCGTGTTCTTCCACGCCTTTTGCGAGTAAGGGGCGTGGAGGTCGCTGATACTGGTGCGCGGATCGGTGGATCCGCCGGCGTCGCCCTTCACGAACGGACCCCAGCCGGGCTGGTTTCCTTCGAAGTTGGCGCTGGCGACGAGCTTTCCGGGGCTGCCCGCGGGCACGGCCACCGGCGTCGTGGTGTCCTCCATGATCCGCACGTCGTCCAGTGTCACCGCTGCGGCACCGGCCACTGCGCTGATGGACACATCCACTTTTTGGTTGACGGGGGCGGTGAACTGCACCGATGCCCGCTGTGAGTAGGTGCCCTGCTTGGCGTCGGACGCCATCTGGTTCTTGTCCGGGGTGATGTCGAAGGTGTTGGCCGCGTTGAGGCCCGTGCCTGTGACGCCGAGGGTGACGGCCCGGCGGCTGCCCGCGGCAATCTCCACATTGGCGCTGAGCGTGTACGACTTGCCCTTCTCCAGCTTCTTCACGCTTTGGCCGATGGACGACGCCGAGGTCCCCAGGACCGCTACGTTGTCACCGATGGAGGTACGTGCGACGGCGGCGCCGCCGGTGGGGTTCCAGGCGTCGAGGTTGCCGGCGTTGAAGCCGGGGTCCACGAGCATGGAGCCGTCGCCATAGTTGGCGCTCTTGTTTACGGGCTGGTCGCCATTGGGTGCCAGCACGTAGGCCACTGCCTTGTCGCCGGTCAGGGTGACGGTGCCGTTGTTGTTGATGACGTCGGAGACCTTGGTGCGCCCTTGGTCCGTGAGCTTGTACAGCGTGAAGTTGCGCTTGTTGGCGAACTGGCTGGTCAGCGTAAACGTGGTGGTGCCGCCGGTTGCCGAGTAGAAGTACATCTTGTCGGCGTCGGTGGGGGAGGTGGTCTTGGAGTTGTTTGCCGCGTCCTGCCAGGGCAGCAGGTACGTGCCGCCGTTCAGGACCACGGCGTTGCCCATCGTGATCCGGCGCTGGCCATTGACCATCTGGACGGCCACCCCGCCCGTCAGCGTTGCCGACTTGCCAAAGTCCCAGTTGGTCACGTCAAAGTGCTGGAGGAACTTGGTGGGCAGGTTGTTGACCCAGATGTTGTTGTAGAACGCGTTGAAGTCGTCCTGGCCAGTCCAGCCCTCAAACTCCTTCAGCTGGGTGCCTCCCAGCAGCGGGTCCGTGTTCCAGACGTCGCGCTGGGAGTTGGAGATGAAGCGGACAATGTTGGAGTTGATGCCCTTGTTCGTGGCGCCACCATAGTTCTTGTCATTGGCCCAGTGCGACCAGATCGAGTTGCCCTCGAACTTGTACGCCCACTCGGAGGCCACCTCGAAGCCCATCTTGTGCAGCTGGGTGGCGAGCTGGTCGGCCAGCCATCCACTGGAGTAGTAGGCGTCGATGTAGATCGTTTTGATGCCGGGGGCTTCCTTGCGGAGTTCGGCGAATCGGTCCAGGATGGCGCCGGTGCCCAAGTCCTTGCGCTGGTCAATGTGGTACGACTGGTTCAGCCAGTCCCAGCCGTTGACCTGGCCGGAGATCATGCCGTCGCTGAAGCTCTTGGCCTGCGGGTACGCCTCGGTGACGTTGACGTGGACGGCAAGGTCGGCATTGAACGCCGCTCCCTTCGATGCCAGGGTATTCAGGTCCGCCAGGCCGCCGGCCCGGGTGTTGTAGTCTCCGCCGTAGTCCGGATGGCCGGAGTCGTGGCCTTCATTGGCGTAGCCCTTTTCCAGGACCCACTGGCCCAGGTCGTCCGTGGACTGGGAGATCCGCTTGACGTTGTCGAGCGTCTTCAGGAACGGGTTGGTGGCTTGCGAGGCGAAGTTGAACGGGATGTGCTGGACCACACGCTCGGGCACGCGGTCGGCGCCCAGGGGCGCCGTCATGGCGGTCCGGTACGCCGTGGCGCCGTCTTCCCAGGTGACCTTGCCGTCGCCATTGGCGTCGGCGGAGAGGACCACGGTGGTTTTGGGCAGGGTGTAGAACTGCACGCGGGGATCAGTGGCCCCGGCGGCTGCGTAGGTGTAGTTGCCCACGGACAGTTCTGCGCGCTTGGCGCCGTTGCCGGCGTCGACAATCCGCGACTGCAGCCGGGTGTTCCAGTTGTTGTTGTTGTCCTGGGCCGAGTCGTCCGTGGCGTTGGTCATGAGTCCGGCGGAGAGCTGGGAGTTGCTGACAAAGCCGTAGGGGGTTCCGACGTCGGCCGGGTCCACCTTGCTGCCGCCCGTGACGGACAGGAACTGGTCCGCCGTGGTGGTGGAATCGGTGGAGATCTTGGTCCGGGCCAGCTGGGCAGCCGGATCGCTGGAGTCAACGGACACCAGGGACTGGTTGGGGATGGCCAGCTGGTCAAGGGTTGCGGCGGCGCTGCCGGAAATCTTCGTGACGGCGAACTCCACCGTGTTTTTGGCGGTGGCCGTCAGCGAGGATTCGATGGTGAGGTTCGGGAAGTCCGCGAACGTGGACGAGTAGGTGGCTGTTGCGCCACTGGCCGACATGGTGGTGGTGGCCGCGTGGTTCTTGCCGTTCAGCGTGAATTCCGAGAGTTTGTCCGCCTGGCCGGCCAGCGACTTGCCGTCCAGCGAATAGGAGATGACTTGCGGGAATTCCTTGCCTACCTTTACTTCCAGGCCGGCGCCGTTGCTGATCGTTACCGGGGTTGCCGGATCCGCCGGGGGCGCGGGCGGGACGGGCACCGGGGTGGTGTCGCCGGTGGCGCGCACGCGCAGTTCCGAGGCGGAGACGTTGTTGCTGCCGTTGATGGTGCTGTCGGCCTCAAACTTCACGTAGCGGGCCTTGACCGGGCTGTCGAAGAGGATGGTCTGCACCTGGGTGTTCGACGTCGGCTGGGCCAGGCTGCCCGATGCCACGGGTGCGCCCCAGTCGCCGGCCGGATCCGTGGCCACGGAGCGGTTGTCGGTGGCGAAGACCTTGTAGTCCTTCACGGGGCCGTTGGCCTGGTTCTTGACGGAGTAGTCCAGCCCGGTCAGGGTGAAGGATCCGCCCACGTCCCAGGAGATCCAGTGGGGGAGGGGGTCGGCCACGCCGACGCCGTCGACCACCTTGTAGGCGACAGTCCACTGCGAGGCATAATCGTTGTCGAAGGCGCCGGCCGCCGTGCCGTCCAGGGCGGGCGGGGCCGGGTAGGCGGGCGACTGGGAGTCGGCCCCGATGAGCGTGTACTGCGACGGGGTGACGGGCGTGCCGGTCGGGTCCGGGGCGGCCTGGGCGGCGGACCCCATGCCGACGCTCAGGGTGGCTGCCAGCGTCAGCGCGGCCGCGGCGGCCGTGGCGCGGTGCAATCTCGGGCGCAGTTGTGGCGGAGGTGCCGCCAGGGTGCAAGGTTGGGGGGATTTCACGAATTCAAGTCCTTTGCGGGAAGGGAAATGCGTCAAGTGTGCCGGGGAATGCCCGGCGTACGGGCCGGCGACTGGCGGGACCAGGTGTGGCGGGATCGCCGGCGCCCGAACCGTTGTTATGGATAACAAGAGAAGTGTTCCACGCGAGTGACCTGGATTACAAGGGCCGGTTCCACGAGGTCCGCCGGGTGACCCCAGGGATCGGTCGGGTCCCCCGCGAAGGGTCGGCATGATTGATTGGCGTTAAGTTGATTATTTTCACCTGCTTTAAATCATTAACAATCATTGCGTGCTAGGCTTGGTCTATAGAATGAAACCGCCGGCGCGGCCCCGCTGCTGCCGGACCCCCACCTCAAGGAGTATGCACACAATGAGCGAGACCGCCGTTACGGACCTGGGCCCCTTCATGGAAGCAGAGCTGACCAGCCAGCCTGTGGTGTGGGCCCGGGCCATCGCCCAGGCCCGGGAGGAAAGCCTGCTGCCGGCCGATGGCCAGCGCGTGGCCGTGATTGGCTGCGGCACCTCCTGGTTCATGGCCCAGAGCTATGCCGCCGCACGGGAATCCGCCGGCAGGGGCGTCACCGACGCCTTCGCTGCGTCGGAGGCGTTCCTCGGCGCGGACCGCGGCTACGACGCCGTCATCGCCATCACCCGCTCCGGCACCACCACCGAGGTGCTCGAAGTCCTGATCGGGCTCAAGGGCACCGTGCGCACCGTTGCCGTGGTGGGCGATACCTCCTCGCCGATCATGGGGCTGGCGGATGCCGTCGTCGAACTTCCCTACGCGGACGAGAAGTCCGTGGTGCAGACCCGCTTCGCCACGACGGCCCTGGCCTACCTGCTCACCAGCGTGGGCGTGGACCTGTCGGCCGCCGTCGAGGACGCCAAGGCGGCAGTCACGGCGCCCGTGGGGCCGGAGCTCATCGACGCCGAACAGTTCACCTTCCTGGGCACCGGCTGGACCGTGGGCCTGGCGCACGAGGCCGGCCTGAAAATGCGCGAGGCCGTCCAGGGCTGGACCGAGTCGTACCCCGCCAAGGAATACCGCCACGGCCCCATCTCCATCGCCGCGCCCAACCGCGTGACCTGGATGTTCGGCCGGCAGCCCGAGGGCCTGGATGCGGACATGGACAAGACCGGCGCACGCTACATCAACAATGACGTGCACCCGCTCGCCGAACTGGCCCGCGTCCACCGTGTCACCCTGGAGCGCGCCCGTGCCCGCGGCATGAACCCGGACCTGCCGCGCAACCTGACCCGCTCCGTCATTCTGGACGAGACCGCCTAGGGCCGTCCGGCCGCCACGAAAGCAAGCAACCTGATGAGCATCCCCTCCGCAGGCCCGGCAGCGGCCCGCCTCACCGCAGTCCCGGTCGGGGCCAGCCCCGTGGCGGGCCAGGCCGTGCTGGCCTTTGACGTGGGCGGGACGGACATGAAAGTGGGGCTGGTGCGCGGCGAGCTGACCGCCGCCTCCCACGCCGTGACGGACCTGCAGCGCCACCCCACGCCGCTGGACGGCGAACGCCCGGGGGAAACGGTCTGCGCCCGCATCGCGGAACTTGCGCACGACTACCAGACGCGGCACCGGGACACGGTGATCGCGGCCGTGGGCGTGACGGTGCCCGGAATTGTGGACGAGGCCAACGGGATCGGCGTCTATTCGGCCAACCTGGGCTGGCGCGGTTTCCCCTTCACCCGGACCCTCACCGGGGCGCTGGGCCTGCCGGTGGCATTCGGCCATGACGTCTCCATGGCAGGGGAGGCCGAATTCAGGATCGGCGCGGCCGTTGGCGAGTCCGACGTCCTGGTGCTGGTGATCGGCACCGGAATTGCCGGCGCTGTGCTGTGCGACGGGCGCCGCGTGACGGGTGGCGGCTATGCCGGCGAAATCGGCCATGCCATGGTCCCGTCGCCCGACGGCGGCCTCGCCATCCTGGAGTCGCTTGGCTCCGCCGGGGCCATTGCCCGGCGCTACGCCCAGTCCGGCGGCCGCCCCGTGGACGGCGCGCGCGACGTCCTGGCCCGTGCCGGGGCCGGCGACGCCACCGCCCGGCAGGTGTGGGACGACGCCGTCAACGCTCTCGCGTTCAGCGTGGCCCAGTGCGTGTCCATCCTGGGCACCGAAACGGTGGTGCTGGGTGGCGGGCTGTCCATGGCCGGCCCGGCCCTGTTCGAACCGCTGGCGGCCCGCATCGACGCGCTGCTTTCCTTCCACCGCCGCCCCCGCCTTGTCCACGCAGTCCTGGGCGAAAACGCCGGACTCATCGGTTCCGCCCTCAAGGCCCGGAGCCTGGCCGCCGGGGTGTCCCGGTGAGCGCGGGCAAGCTGGTCCTGACCGTCACGCCCAACCCCGCGGTGGACGTCACCTACATGGTCGACGGCGTGGATCCGGGCTCCTCCCACCGCGTCCCCACGCCGCTGTACCGGGCCGGCGGCAAGGGCCTGAACGTCTCCCGCGTGGCCCTCCAGCAGGGCTTTCCCACCCTGGCGGTCACGACGGCGGGCGGGGCGTCCGGCGCGCAGCTCGCCGACGACCTCGCGGGATCGGGCATACCGTACCGACTGGTGCCCGTGGCCTCCGCGACCCGGCGCACCATTGCGCTCGTGGACACGGTGTCCGGGCTGACCAGCATCTTCAACGAAGCCGGCCCCGCGCTCAGCCGTGCCGAATGGCAGGCTCTGACTGCCGCCGTCGTCGACGGGTTGGACGGCGGCCAAGTGCACGGCGGCCAGACAGACGGTGGCTGGGCCGACGATGCGCCGCGCCCCGGCGTGCTGGTGGGCTCCGGCTCGCTGCCGGAGAACGCCCCGGCCGACTTCTACCCCGGGCTGGTGGCACTGGCCCACAACGCCGGCGTCCCGGCGATCATCGACACCTCCGGCGCCGGGATCCTGTCCGCGGCCAAGGCCGGGGCGGACCTGCTCAAGCCCAACCATCACGAGCTCATGGACGCCATGGGCGAGACGGACCTTGTTGCCGCGGCCGGCAAGCTCATGGGCCTGGGCGCGCGGCGCGTCCTGGTCAGCGTGGGGGAGGAGGGCATGCTCGCCTTCGAGACCGGGCGCCCCGGCCACCTCCAGGCGAAGCTGCCCGCACCGCTGGCCGGCAACCCGACGGGCGCCGGGGACGCAGCGGTGGCCGCGACGGCCGTCGCACTTGCCAGCGGGACCACGGACCTGCGGGAGATCCTGCGCCTTGCCGCGTCCTGGGGCGCAGCCGCGGTGCTCATGCCGGGGGCAGGGGAAATTTCCCCGCGCCACGCCGAGCTCGCCGCACAACTCATCATCACCGACCACCTGGAGGAACCGTGCCCTTGACCGCCACCCGCACCATCATGGACCGTGCGGCGCAGGAAGGCACCGGCCAGGGCGCCTTCAACGTCATCCACCTGGAGACGCTCGAAGGCCTCATCGCAGGCGCCGAGGCGGCCCGGCGCCCCGTCATCCTGCAGATTTCCGAGAACTGCGCGAAGTTCCACGGCGGGCTGGAGCCCGTGGCGGCCGCCTCACTGGCCGCGGCCCGCAAGGCGTCCGTGCCCGTGGCCGTCCACCTTGACCACGCCGAGGACGAGGCCCTCGCTTGCGAGGCCGTCGACCTGGGCTTCGGCTCCGTCATGTACGACGGCGCGCACCTCGAGTACGCGAAGAATGTCGAAGTGACCGCCCGCGTGGCGGCCTACGCCCACGGGCGGGGCGTCTATGTGGAGGCGGAACTTGGCAAGGTGGGCGGCAAGGACGGTGCGCACGCGCCGGGCGTGCTGACCGACCCCGCTGAGGCCGCCGCGTTTGTGGCCGCCACCGGCGTCGACGCCCTGGCCGTCGCCGTGGGCTCCTCCCACGCGATGACCGAGCGCTCGGCCGCCTTGAACCTGGACCGGATCACCGCCCTCAAGGCCGCCCTGGACGTGCCGCTGGTGCTGCACGGCTCCTCCGGCGTTTCGGATGGGACCATTGTGGCCGCCATCGCGGCCGGCATGACCAAGATCAACGTCTCCACGCACCTCAACGGCTTTTTCACCCGGGCCGTGCGCAGCTACCTCGATGCCAACCCGGCCGTGGTGGATTCGCGCAAGTACCTGGGAGCCGGGCGCGCCGCACTGGTTCCGGAGGTAGCACGGCTGCTAGCGTTGTTTGCAGGCGCAGGGGCTGCGCCCAACCGGGGGCTGCCCTGATGGCGGACCCTTCTTCCCTCGGGAGCATCCAATGAACCGCACTGAACGGCTGGCAGCCATTCTCGACATCCTGGCGGCCGACGGGCAGGTGGAGGTTGAGGGGATTGTGGAGAAGCTCGGCGTCTCCCCGGCCACGGCCCGGCGCGACCTGGACTCCCTGGCCAACGAGCGCCTGCTGACCCGCACGCGCGGCGGGGCCACCTCCGGCTCCGTCTCCTACGACCTGCCCGGCCGGTACAACCGCGACGACCACGCGGCGCAAAAGCACCAGATTGCCCTGGCCGCCAGTGCGCTGATCCCCAAGGGCGCCGTCATTGGCCTGTGCGGGGGGACCACCAGCACCGCGTTGGCGCAGGTCCTGTCCACGCGCGAAGACCTCATGGAGCCCTCGAACCGGCCCTCCCTGACAATTGTCACCAACGCCATCAACATCGCGGCCCAGCTGGCCATCCGGCCCAACCTGAAAATCATGGTCACCGGCGGCATCGTCAACGCCCGCTCCTACGAGCTGGTGGGCCCGTATGCCGATTCCATCCTCCAAAAGGTGGCCCTGGACCTGGCCTTCATCGGCGTCAACGGCATTGACCCCGTCACGGGCCCCACCATCAACGACGAGGGCGAGGCGTCCGTGAACTCGCGCATGGCCCGCCGGGCCTCGGAGGCGTACATGCTGGCCGACTCCTCCAAGATCGGCAAACGCGCCTTCGCCACCATGGACGACCACCGCCTCCACAAGCTCATCACCGATTCCGGCATCACCGCGGAGCAGCTGGCAGCCTTCAAGGAAGCCGGCACGGACGTCATCGTCGCCCCCGAAGCGTAGCGCGCCCGCCCTCGACATTCGCCGCCTTTGGGAACCGGCCTCGGGAACCGGCCGCTAAAACCTCAGCGGAGCGTCCATGACCGTGGTGCCCGGGTGCGCCGGCGTCCACTGGTCAAAGGGCACGTCGAGACTATAGCGGCCGTTGCTTTCGACCAGCGTGCGCACGTCGGCGTTGCCCGGGTTGTTCAGCGACTCAAAATACTCCACGGACCAGTGGAACCAGCGCATGCAAAACAGGCGCATGGTCAGTCCGTGGGTCACCAGCAGGGTGTTGGGCGCAAAGTCCGGCTCCGACCAGCGCCGGTGCAGCGTCTCCAGGAACGACGACACCCGGTCATAGACGTCGGAGCCGGATTCGCCCTCCCGGAAGCGGTAGAAGAAATGCCCGTAGGCGTTGCGGAGCTCCTTTTGGTCAGCGATCTCGGCCGGATTTTGAAAGTTGGCCCAGTCCTGTTCGCGCAGCCGCGGCTCCTCCATGGTGCGGTCCACCAGCTCGCCCAGTTCCAGCGCCTCCAGCGTCTGGTAGGCACGGAGGTAGGGCGAGACATAGACGGCGACCTTCTGCCCGTCCAATTGCCGGCGGATCCGCTCCCCGGCCTTCCGTGCCTGCTCCACGCCCACCTCGGTCAACGGAATCCGATAGTCCGGGATCCGGTTGTAAATGCTTTGGTCCTGGTTGGCCGCGGACTGGCCGTGGCGGACCATGATGATCTGGCGTGGGGCACTCATGTCAAAGAGCCTAGGCCAGCCTGCGCCGCAAAGTAGGCATGTCCGGCATGATTTAGTACATGAGTGACATGGTTCCCCGTAACAATGGCCCGTTCGACGGCGGCCCGTACGACGGCGGCCCGCCCGCCTTGGGCGGCGGGGCCACGGCGGTGCAGTGGAACTGGGGCACCAGGTCGCGGCGGCGGCTGGTGTTCGAGGTCCTGCTGGTGCTGGGGCTCTCGCTGGGGCAATCAGGCGTGTACGCCGTCGTACAGTTGCTGGACAAGATGTCCCGGGCACCCCTTGCGCAGGGGACGTCCACGCTGAACGCGGTACGCAGCAACCGGGAGTTCTTCGACCTGACGTACCAGCTGCTGGACATCTTCTTTGCCGTGGTGCCCGTCTTCCTGGTCCTTTACCTGATGGCCGAACCCGGAAAGTCCGTGTTCCGCCGGATCGGCCTGGATTTCCGGCGCCCCGTCCGCGACGGGCTCGGGGCGCTCGGGCTCCTGGTTGTCATTGGCGTGCCGTCGCTGGGCCTGTACGCGGCCGGGCGGGCGCTGGGCATCACCACGGAAATCATCCCGAGCGCCCTGCACCAGTACTGGTGGACCATTCCGGTGCTGGTGCTCTCCGCCATCCACAACGGCCTGCTGGAGGAAGTGGTCATGGTGGGCTGGCTGCTGGACCGGTTGGGGCGGATGGGGATGTCGTCCATCGCCGCCATCCTGCTCAGCTCGCTGATCCGCGGCAGCTACCACCTGTACCAGGGGTTCGGGCCGTTCTTCGGCAACTTTGTCATGGGCCTGCTCTTTTGCTGGCTCTACAAGAGGTACGGGCGTGTGATGCCGCTGGTCGTGGCGCATTCACTCGTGGACATTGCCGCCTTCACCATGGGCCCCGCCCTCGGCTTCGGGTAGCTGCGGAGGGACGGCTTCCGGGCGGCCCGTCATGCGCCCGAAAGCGGCGCGGAGTCCGCATTGGACCCCGTTGACCGAACTGGCGGTTTCGATGGTGCAGCAAAAGCGGCCTGGGCGGGTGCCAGCCCGCTTTTGCTGCACCGCCGAATTTCCGATCAGCCACCAACCCGCTTTTGCTGCACCGCCGGTTTCGATGGTGCAGCAAAAGCGGCCTGGTTCCCGGGCAAGGAAGCGGCACCCGACCCTGCAGGGACGGGTGCCGCTTGATTTGCACTGAAAGCTAGATGGTGACCTGGCCCTTGGCCGTCTCGAACGTCACGGACATGATGCCGGGCGTGCCGCGCGGGGCGATCCACTCCACCGTCACATCCTCCAGCGGCTTCTCCACCGGCTCGCCGAGCCATTCGGTCAGGCGCTCGGCACTGCCGGCGATGGTCAGCGAGGCCAGCCGGACGGTGGATGGGCGGGCCAGGGACGGGTGAAGGGCGGGATCGCCCTCCCACTTGAGCATGTAGGGCACCTGGGGGTCGGCGATGAGGCCCTTGATGCCGATCTGCTGCCAGACCAGCTCGCGGCCGTCGGGGAACTTGCGGTTGCCGGGGACGGCGCTGCGGCCCAGGCGTTCCTCGAACGGGGAGAGGTCGTCCACGGCCACGCACCAGCCCATCCAGCCGCCGCCGGCCTGCGAACGGGCGCGGACGGCCTGGCCAAAGGGCGCCTTGTCCGAAGCGGGGTGGTCCAGGACCTCAACCACTTCGAGGTAATGGTGGTCGGTGAGCGGAATGATCATATTGCGGGTGCCGAAGCGGGGGTGCACCCCGCCGCGCACTGCTTCGACCCCCAGTGCGGTCGCGATCCGCTCCGTGGTGGCAGCCAATCCATCTGATTCACAGGCGTAAGAAACGTGGTCCATTCGCATGCGTTCATCTTGGCACTTTGTGATCGGCCTCTCGACTTAGCGTTACCTAACTCACATGGGATGTCTGACGGCCGGGGCGGGCGAAGGGGCCCAAACGTGGGGCAGAATTGAACCGTGACCGATACTTCAGCACCAGCCTCCCCCGCCCAACCCGGCTCCGCTTCCCCCGGCCAACCCGGCTCCGCTTCCCCCGCCCAACCCTCCCTGAGGAGGCCCGGGGCCGCAGCCGTGGAGGCCCGGATTGCCGCCGCCATCGCCGCGGAGCTGGGCGTCCGCCCGGCCCAGGTGCGTGCCGCGGTGGGACTGATGGACGACGGCGCCAGCGTCCCGTTCATTGCCCGGTACCGGAAGGAAGCGACAGGGACGCTGGATGACGCCCAGTTGCGCGAGCTGGAGGAGCGCCTGCGCTACCTGCGGGAGCTGGAGGCACGCCGGAAGACCGTGCTGGAGTCCGTCCACGCCCTCGGCAAGCTGACGGAACAGCTGCGCGCCGCGATCGAGGCCGCCGCGACCAAGTCCGACCTCGAGGACCTGTACCTGCCCTACAAGTCCACGCGCAAGACCAAGGCCGACGCCGCCCGGGAGGCGGGCCTGGAACCGCTGCTTGACTCGCTCCTGAAGAATCCTGCGCAGGCCCCCGCCGTCGTGGCAGACGCGTACCTCAACCCGGACCATGCCGTGGCAAGCGCCGACGACGCGCTGGCCGGCGCCCGCGCCATCCTGATCGAACGCGCGGGCCAGGATGCGGCCCTGGTGGGGGAGCTGCGCGAGCGGCTGTGGAAGACCGGCCGGCTGCGCTCCAGCGTGAAGGCCGGCAAGGATGCCGCCGGGGAGAAGTTCAAGGACTACTTTGACTTTGCCCAGCCGCCGCACACGCTGCCCAGCCACCGGGTCCTGGCGCTGTTGCGCGGGGAAAAGGAGGGCGTCCTGTCCCTGGACCTGGCGGAGGCGGACACGCGCGACGCCGACGCCCAGGCCCAGGCACGCGCCAGGTACGAAAGCGCCGTGGCGCACTCCCTCGGCATCACCGGGTCCGGCCGGGCCGCCGACACCTGGCTCATGACGGGCGCCCGTCTGGCCTGGCGCACCCGCATCCTCACCCGCCTCTCCGTGGACCTGCGCGTGCGGCTGTTCCAGGCCGCCGAGGAGGAATCCGTGCGCGTGTTTGCCGCCAACCTGCGCGACGTCCTGCTCGCCGCGCCGGCCGGCAACCGTGCCACGCTGGGCCTGGACCCGGGCCTGCGCACCGGCACGAAGGTGGCCGTGGTGGACGGCACCGGCAAGGTCACCGCGACGGACACCATCTACCCGCACGCCCCGGCCAAGCGCTGGAACGAGGCCCTCGCAACGCTCGTGGCGCTGGCTGAAACACACCAGGTGGAGCTCATCGCCATCGGCAACGGCACGGCCAGCCGCGAGACCGACAAGCTGGCCGCCGAGCTGCTCGCCGAACTCAAGCGCCGCAACCCGGGCCGCGTGGTCGCCAAGCTGGTGGTCTCCGAGGCGGGCGCCTCCGTCTACTCGGCCTCCGCCCTGGCCGGGGCCGAGCTGCCCGGCATGGACGTCTCACTTCGCGGCGCCGTCTCCATTGCCCGCCGCCTGCAGGACCCGCTCGCGGAACTGGTCAAGATCGACCCGAAGTCCATCGGCGTGGGCCAGTACCAGCACGACCTCACCCCGGCCAAGCTGGAACGCTCGCTGGACGCCGTCGTCGAGGACTGCGTGAATGCCGTGGGCGTGGACCTCAACACCGCCTCGCCCGCGCTCCTGGCGAGGGTGGCCGGCGTCGGGACCCTGCTGAGTGAAAACATTGTGGCGCACCGGAACGAAAACGGCCCGTTCACCAAGCGCCGCGAACTGCTCAAGGTGGCCCGGCTGGGCCCCAAAGCGTACGAACAGTGCGCCGGCTTCCTGCGCATCACCGGGGGAGCGGAGCCGCTGGACGCCTCCAGCGTGCACCCCGAAGCGTACGGGGTGGCGCGGAAAATCCTGGCTGCCGTGGGTGCGGACAAGGCGGAAATCTCCGGCGGCGTGGCTGCCGTGGCAACAGTCGACCCGCAGGCCTTTGTGGACGGCGCGTTCGGCCTGCCCACCGTAAAGGACATCGTGGCCGAGCTGCAGAAGCCCGGACGCGACCCCCGCCCCCGCTTTGAAACAGCCACCTTCACCGAGGGCATCGAAAAGATCACCGACCTTTACCCCGGCATGATCCTGGAGGGCACCGTCTCCAACGTGGCGGCCTTCGGCGCGTTCGTGGACATCGGCGTGCACCAGGACGGGCTGGTCCACGTTTCGGCCATGAGCAATTCCTTCGTCTCCGACCCCCACACCGTAGTCAAGTCCGGACAGGTGGTGCGCGTGAAGGTGCTCGAGGTGGAGCCGGAGCGCAAGCGCATCTCGCTGACCCTGCGGCTGGATGACGAGGCGAAGGCCGCAGGACCCCGCCAGGCCCGGCCGGCGGAGGGTTCCCGCCAGGCCAAGGGGTCCGGCCAGGCCCGGCCGGCGGCCAAGGGGTCCGGCCAGGCCCGGCCGGCGGCGACCGCCATGGCCGAGGCCCTGCGCCGTGCGGGATTGGGGAAGTGACCACCCCGCGGCGCTTCACATGTTCGGCACCGTGCAGGTTTGGCGCGAAAAGTCCAGCACATCTTCGCGCAGGGGTCATATAACCGTCATAATGTTGCAGCTTTGCGGGCCGGTCTCGCACACTGGTAGCAGGTCATGAGTGCCTGCGACAAGCCCCGGCTCGCAGGCCGGCAACCCTCCTTTCCGCGGCGGGGTGCCCCGGGTGAAGACCAGGCGTTGGGCCAGCCGGCCCCAACGCAAGCGCGGGCCGCAACTTCCAAGCCCGGCCCCCGTCGGTCCCTCGGACCAGGCGGGGCCATACTTGGACGGCCTCTAGTGTGTAAGGAGCTCACCATGAGCAACGCATGGTCCTTTGAAACCCGTCAGATCCATGCCGGCCAGGAGCCGGACGCCGCCACCGGCGCCCGGGCGCTGCCGATCTACCAGACGACGTCGTTCGTGTTCCCTTCCACGGAGAGCGCTGCTGCCCGCTTTGCGCTTTCCGAGCTGGAGCCCATTTACACGCGCATCGGCAACCCCACCTCCGACGCCGTGGAACAGCGCGTCGCCAACCTGGAGGGCGGCGTCGGCGCCCTGCTGCTCGCCTCCGGCCAGGCCGCCACGACGTTTGCCATCCTGAACCTCGCCCAGGCCGGCGACCACATCGTCTCCAGCCCCAGCGTCTACGGCGGCACCTTCAACCTGCTGGCCCACACGCTGAAGAAGCTTGGCATCGAGGTCACCTTCGTCTCCGACCCGGACAACCTGGACGAATGGCGCTCCTCCGTCCGGCCCAACACGAAGGCGTTCTTTGGCGAGACGGTCTCCAACCCGCGCCAGGACGTGCTCGACCTGGAAAACATCAGCGCCATCGCGCACGACGCCGGTGTGCCGCTCATCGTGGACAACACCCTGGCCACCCCGTACCTGATCCGCCCCCTGGAATGGGGTGCGGACATCGTGATCCACTCCGCCACCAAGTACCTGGGCGGCCACGGCAACGCCATCGGCGGTGTGATTGTCGACGGCGGCAAGTTCGACTTTGCCGCCAGCCCGGAGAAGTTCCCCGGTTTCAACACCCCCGACGAAAGCTACAACGGCCTGGTGTATGCCCGTGACCTCGGCGTGGGCAGCGCCCTGGGGGCGAACCTGGCCTACATCCTCAAGGCCCGCGTGCAGCTGCTGCGCGACCTCGGCTCCGCCATTTCCCCCTTCAACGCCTTCCTCATCGCACAGGGCATCGAGACGCTGAGCCTGCGCGTGGAACGCCACGTCAGCAATGCCGTGAAGGTGGCCGAATGGCTCGAGGCCAACGAAAACGTCGAGGCGGTTGCCTACGCCGGCATCCCCTCCAGCCCCTGGTTTGAGCGCGGCCGCAAGTACAGCCCCAAGGGCACCGGCGCCATCGTCTCCTTTGACATCAAGGGCGGGCTGGACGCCGGCCGCCGCTTCGTGGACGGCCTGGAGCTCCACTCCCACGTCGCGAACCTCGGCGACGTGCGCTCCCTGGTGATCCACCCGGCGTCGACCACCCATGCACAGCTGAGCGAGGAGCAGCGGCTCGCCGCCGGCGTCCGCCCCGGACTGGTCCGCCTGTCCGTCGGGCTGGAAGGCGTTGAGGACATCATCGCCGATCTCGAGGCCGGATTCCGCGCAGCCAAAACTGCGTGAGTGCCATGGAAAGGACGGCTGCGGAGGACAGCGTGTTTAGCCCGGACACCGACCCCGGAACGCCCGGCCCCGGAGGCAGCCCCTGGTCTGCCGCCGTCGGGCAGGGCGGCGGCGTGCTGCGCAGCGTGAACATCGGCAACCTGCCGCTGGAGGCCGGGGGCGAACTGCCTGCCGTCACGGTGGCCTACGAATGCTGGGGCACGCTGGACGCGTCCGGCAGCAACGCCGTCCTCATCCAGCACGCCCTCACCGGCAGCACGCACGTCAGCCGCGGCGACTCCGAGGAGGACGGCTGGTGGGAGGGCCTGGTCGGTCCCGGCGCCGTGGTCGACACCAACAAGTATTTTGTGGTGGCGGCAAACATGCTCGGCGGCTGCTACGGCACCACGGGCCCGTCCAGCATTGCCGACGACGGCGCGCCCTACGGCTCACGCTTCCCGTTCGTCACGATCCGCGACTCGGTCCACGCCGAGGCGCGCCTGGCCGATGCCCTGGGCGTCACCGCCTGGCACGCCGTGATCGGTGGATCCATGGGCGGCGCCCGCGCCCTTGAATGGGCCGTGACGTTCCCCGAGCGGGTTCAGCGCTGTGCCGTCGTGGCGGCGTGCGCGGCCAGCACGGCCGAACAGATCGCCTTTGCCCAAGCGCAGGTGCTGGCCATCCGGCAGGACCCGAACTTTGCCGGCGGGGACTACTACGACGGCGCGGCGCCCGTCCTGGGTCTCGGGCTGGCCCGGCGGATTGCCCACATTACGTACAGGTCGGAGCAGGAGATGGGTGCCCGCTTTGGGCGCTCCGTGCAGCCCGGCGAGGACCCGCTGGGGCACGCCCGGCTGCGGCCTGCCGCCGGGGGTTCCGTGGAGGGGCGGTACCAGGTGGAAAGCTACCTGGACCACCAGGCGCGCAAGCTGGTCACCCGCTTCGACGCCAACAGCTATGTGGCGATCACCGAGGCGCTCATGAGCCACGACGTCACGCGCGGCCGCGGCACGCTGGGCGAGGCCCTGGCCCGCACCGAGGGCGTGGAGTTCCTGGTGGCAGCGGTCAGCAGCGACCGGCTGTACTTCCCGGCGCAGTCGGCGGAACTGGCTGCCGCCCTTCCCGGCGAGGTCCGGGTGCGCCACATCGACTCCGCCATCGGCCACGACGGCTTCCTGACCGAGGTGGGCGCCGTCGGCGAACTGCTCCGGGAGTCCTTCTTCGCGGAGTAGTCCGGCGGGGCCGCCGGGCCTGGCTCCGGGCGGTTCCCGGGCCGGGACGCGGCCGGCGCCTAGAAGTTTTTGAAGATCGCTTCGCGGTGGGCTGCGTACTGTTCGGCCGTGACCTGGCCGGCGCGGCGGGCGGCATCGAGGGCATCCAGCTGCCGCTTGAGCTCGGCCTCGGCCCTCATGCGCTCGTTGGCGAAGCCCATCGACTGTTGCCCCTGGGCGTTGTCGTAGGCCTTCATCGGGACGCCGTTGAGCAGCGTTCCGCCATGTGGGATCGGCGGATCCTGCCGGACGGTCCGGGACTGGATTCCGCGGGGCGGGGCATTGCGGGTGCGCTTGCGGCGGGAGGACGCCCGGACGAAGCTCGCCACCAGGGCCACGCCAAAAAACACCAGGATCAACCACGGCGGGACTGCGCCGGATCCGGATGACGAGGCAGCCATGGTCCCGGCTGCCGAAGGGTCGAGCATAGTCAGCACAACACACCTCTTCCACGCTCAGGGACGCAGACAACTGCGTCTCCTTCCATGGTAGTCCGGAATGGTGCACCCCGGCCCGGGCGGGCCGGCAGGTGGCTAGTGCGAAAGCGGCAAACCCGTTCCCAGTCCCGGCCCAAACACCGGGCCGGCCGTTGGGCGCTTGGCGGACATTCCGTCGCCGGAGGAGCGGTGCCGCAGCCGGCGCAGCACCCAGGGGAACAGGAACTCGCGCGCCCACACCAGGTCCTCGGCCCGGGCGGCCTGCCACTTCTGCACAGGCAGGGGCTTCGGCAGCATCGGGAGCAGTTCGTGCGGGACGTTCAGCGTGTCCAGGACCATGATGGCGATGTTGTGGTGGCCCAGGGGGGAAAAGTGCAGCCGGTCCGGGGACCACATTTGCGGGTCCCTCAGCTGGCGCATGGACCACATGTCCGCCACGACGGCGTCGTGCCGCAGTGCGATGGTGCGGAGGTTTTCGTTGTACACGGCCACGCGGCCCCGCACCATGCCGAGCACGGGCGTGTCGCGGATGTCCGGTCCGTTGAACAACAGGACGGTGGCCCCGGCTGCGGACATCCTGCCCACGGCTGCATCCAGGCGTTCGGCCAGGTGGTCGGGGTCGGAACCGGGCCGGATGAGGTCGTTGCCACCTGCGGAAATGCTGATCAGGTCCGGCTTGAGCGCCAGGGCCGGTTCCAGCTGCCCGTCAATGATCTGCTGCAGGAGCCGGCCCCGAATGGCCAGGTTGGCATATTTGAAGTCGTCGCGGCCGCGGCTCAGGTCCTCGGCCACCCGGTCCGCCCAGCCGCGGTGCCCGCCGGGGCTGTTGGGCTCGGGGTCGCCGATCCCCTCGGTAAAGGAGTCGCCGATGGCAATGTAGCGGTTCCACGGGTGGCGGGGCGGCGCCACGGTGCCCGGCTGCCGGGATTCTTCTGCGTCGGAAAATTCACTCACGGTTCCATACTGCCCTCGGGGCCCCTCCCGGCGCCACCGGTCCGCCCGGTTGGCCCCCTGCAACAGCGCCATGGAAAGATGGGGCGCATGAGTGAATCCCCCCAAGTGCTGTGGTCCCGTCCCGAAAATGAGCGGGCCGGCACGCCCCTGCTGGTCATGTTCCACGGCTACGGTGCCGACGAAGCCGACCTCTTCGGGCTGGCGGCGCAGCTGCCTGCCGAGTTCACGGTCGCCTCCGTCCAGGGGCCGCTGCAGGCCGGCCCGGGCCGGGCCTGGTTCCCGCTCCGGACGGACCTTTCCTACTCGCTGGACTCGGTCACGGAAACGGCGGCAGGCGTCGAGGCGTGGCTGGACACCATCCGCGGCGCGCACAGCTCGGTGACCCTCTTCGGGTTTTCCCAGGGCATGTGCGTGGCCACCACGCTGCTGCGGCACCGGCCCGCAGACTACGTGGCCGTCGTCGGGCTTTCAGGATTTGTGGTGGAGGCGGACGGGGACCCCTGGTTCGATGACCAGGCCACGGCCGCCGCGAAGCCGGAGATCTTCTGGGGCCGCGACCAGGCCGACCCCGTCATACCCGCCGCCGCCGTGGAGTACACCAACACCTGGCTGCGCGCCCACACCGAGCTCACCAAGGTGCTGTACACGGGCATTTGGCACGGCATCAACGCCCAGGAAATAGCGCACGTGGGCGAGTTCCTGCGGTACAAGGTGCTGAACTAGGCCCTACCTGGGCGTGCTGATCCGCACCGTTTCGCCGCCCACGGTGACGGTGTCGCCGTCGTGCAGCTGGCGGCCGCGGCGCTCGTCGATTTCACCGTTCACCTTGACCATGCCGTTCTTGATGAGGTCCGCGGCCTCCACACCGTCCTCCACCAGGCTGGCGAGCTTGAGCAGCTGCCCCAGGCGGATCATGTCGTCGCGGATGGGAATGTCGATGATCTCGTGTGAACTCATGGGTCAATTGTGCCGCATGGGGCGCGACGCCGGCGCCGGCCGGTTATAACGTGGTGGGAGACACGCCAGCCATCCAGGAGCCCCCATGAATGCCAGTCAGATCATTGTCAGCGGCTACACCCGGGAGCCCTACGGCGGGGGCCCCGGCGTCGGGCGCTTTTCGCTGGAACCGGACGGCACGGTGGGGCGGCAGCTGGCCGTCGGAGGCGCGGTGAATCCGTCGTTCATCGCGCCCGGTGGCGGGGCCCTGCTGGCCGTGGAGGAGCTGCCCCAGGGCCGGATCGCCGCACTCGACCCCGAAACGCTTGAACTGCGCGGCCGCGTGGCCTCCGGCGGCGCGGACCCCTGCCACCTCGCGCTCATCGGCCCCGACGTCTGGGCAGCCAACTACTCCTCCGGCACGGCATCCGTGACACCCCTGGCCGCCGTTTTGGGAAGCACGACGCCGGAACCCCCGGAGCTGTTGTCCCACCCGGGCACCGGTCCCGTCGCGGACCGGCAGGGCGGGTCGCACGCACACCAGGTGACAGCCACCCCCTGGGGCACGGTGCTGGTATCCGACCTTGGCGCCGACCGGGTGGATGAGTACTCGGCCGCGTCCCGCGTCCGGCTGGGGTCCGCGGAATTGCCGCCGGGCACCGGGCCGCGGCACGTGGCCATCGCGGGGGAGTTCCTGCTGGTGGCCGGGGAACTTGACGGGCACCTGCATGTGCTGCGGCGCGCCGACGTGGATCCGGGCGGGGCCGATCCGCACGACGGCGCCGGCCGGTTCTGGAAGTGGCTGCTCCGGGTGCCGCTGTCCGCCGGGGCGGACGGCGGCACCGCGGGGTCGGCCCCCTCCCACATCCAGCTGTCCGGTGACGGCACCAGGCTCTACGCCGCCGTCCGGGGGGCGGACACCGTGGTGGTGCTGGACGTTTCCGGCCTGGACGCAGGCAGGCCTCCGGCCGTCCTGCGCCGGGTCCCGTGCGGCGGCCGCTGGCCGCGGCACTTTGCCCTGGGAAACAACCGGCTGTACGTGGCCAACCAGCGCTCCAACACCGTGGCCGTCTTTGCCCTTGACGGCGACGGCCTGCCCGGCGCCGAACCGGTGCAGACGGTCGGGTTCGGCAGCCCCACCTGCATCGTGCTGGCCTGAGCGGCACCCCGGCGGAACGACGGCGTCTGCCCGAGGGGCATAACCCAGGGCGGGTTGTGCCCGGAGTGCACCATGGGCACAACTGGCGGCGGGTTCGTCCCCAGGGGCGCAATTCCGCCCCGCGCACCCCCGGACGGTAGGCTTGTCCCCGGACGGACCGCACCCAGCGGCCTCGTAATTAATAGGAGTAGCAAGTGGCGCCCCAATCCAAGCTTGACCAGGTCATTTCCCTCGCGAAACGTCGCG
Source organism: Arthrobacter sp. SDTb3-6 (assembly GCF_013376095.1). Taxonomy (GTDB): domain Bacteria; phylum Actinomycetota; class Actinomycetes; order Actinomycetales; family Micrococcaceae; genus Specibacter. The sequence continues at coordinate 108,455 of NZ_JAAMFN010000004.1, forward strand.
GCTTTGTGTTCCAGGCCGGTGAAATTTACGGCGGTTCGCGTTCGGCCTGGGACTACGGCCCCCTCGGCGTTGAGCTGAAGGAAAACATCAAGCGCGAATGGTGGCAGTCCTTTGTGCGCGGCCGTGAGGACATGGTGGGCCTGGACTCGTCCATCATCCTGCCCAAGGCCGTCTGGGAAGCGTCCGGACACGTGGCCACGTTCACGGACCCGCTGGTCGAGTGCACGCAGTGCCACAAGCGCCACCGCCAGGACCACCTCATTGAGGCCTTTGTGGCCAAGAAGAAGCGCCAGCCCGAAAACGGCATGGAAGAGATCGTGTGCCCGGACTGCGGCACCAAGGGCCAGTGGACGGAGCCGCAGCTGTTCTCCGGCCTGGTCAAGACGTTCCTGGGTCCGGTGGATGCCGCCGCCGGCCTGTATTACCTGCGCCCCGAAACTGCCCAGGGCATTTTCGTGAACTTCAACAACGTGCTCACCACCAGCCGCAAGAAGCCCCCGTTCGGCATCGGCCAGATCGGCAAGGCGTTCCGCAACGAGATCACGCCCGGCAACTTCATCTTCCGCACGCGCGAATTCGAGCAGATGGAGATTGAGTTCTTCACCGCGCCGGAAGATGCCGACAAGTGGTTTAAGGAATGGGTCGACCTGTGCTGGGCCTGGTTCCTGGACCTGGGCATGAACCCGGAAAACATGCGCCAGTTCGACGTCCCCGAGGACGAACGTGCGCACTACTCCGCCGGCACCATCGACTTTGAATACAAGTTCGGCTTCCAGGGCTCGGAGTGGGGGGAGCTCATGGGCGTTGCCAACCGCACCGACTACGACCTCGGCTCCCACACCAAGGGCTCCGGCACCGAGCTGAGCTACTTCAACCAGGCCACGGGGGAGCGCTACACGCCGTTCGTGATCGAGCCGTCCTTCGGCCTGACACGCTCCATGATGGCGTTCCTTGTCGACGCCTATGTCGAGGACGAGGCCCCCAATGCCAAGGGCGGCGTGGACAAGCGCACCGTGCTGAAGCTGGACCCGCGCCTGGCCCCCGTCAAGGCCGCCGTGCTGCCGCTGTCGCGCAACGAGGACCTGTCCCCGAAGGCCAAGGAGCTGGCCAACAAACTGCGCAAGCACTGGAACATCGACTTTGACGACGCCGGCGCCATCGGCCGCCGCTACCGCCGCCAGGACGAGATCGGCACGCCGTTCTGCATCACCGTCGACTTCGACACCCTCGAGGACAACGCCGTGACCATCCGCGAACGCGACACCATGAGCCAGGACCGCGTCTCCCTGGACAAGGTGCAGGCCTACCTGGCCGCGCGCCTGCTGGGTGCGTAGGCGTGGCTGAACTTTCCTTCCGGCCGTGGCGTGACGGCGACGACCTCACCCTGCGTGAAATCTGGGGCGACGCCGACTCCGCCGCGGCCGGCCAGTTCCGCGCCGCACTGGCGCCGGGACAGGATGCCAACCCGTGGCGGCGCACCATCGTCGCCGAGGACCAGGGCATCCCGGTGGCGGCCGCCGTCGTGTATTCCACCACGCTGCACCCGGCCCGCCTCTGGGCCTACGTGGAGGTGGCCCGCGACCACCGCCGCACCGGCGTGGGCGCCACGCTGCTGACCATGCTCCGCAGCGAGGCGTCGGCTGCGGTTGCCGCCGGCCTGGCCGGCACGACGGCGTTGCGCACCAAGATTGCCCCCGGCACCCCGGGCGCGGCGTTTGCCGAAGCGATGGGCCTGGCCGTGCTGCAGCGCAACCGGGTGGTGGAGGTGGCGCCGGGCGCATTGAAGCTCCCCGTTTTCGGCGAGGGCACCGATGCCGAGGCCGCCGCCCGCGTGCAGGACCTGGCCACGGGGTCCGTGGAACTGACGGACGTGGTGGGGCGGTACTACGAAGCGGTCAACCAGTGGGACCCCACCGGGCCCCTGGCGCCGGGCGCCGTGCAGCGGATGTTCCTGGACGACCTCACCGGCGCCCACGGGGCCCTGGTGCTGCGGGCCGAGCCTTCCAGCGCCTTCGGTGCCTTCGTCCAGCCAAGCCGGAAAGGCCGCATCGAGGCGTTCGCCGTCAGCTACTCGCAGGGCCCCGGTGCGCCGGACGCCCCGGCCGCGGCAGCCCCGGCGTCGGAAGTCTTCCTGGGCGTGGAGCCGAAGCTGGAGCGGGACGCGGCCGTGCAGGCCGTGTACGACCTCCTGGCGCTGATCACCCACCAGTACCCCGTGCAGCTGGAACTGGACGACTCCATGGAGGCCGTGGCCGCCGTCGTCAATCCCATGATCGAGGTCGGGGCGGCCAAGGTCCGCGGTACGGAAACGCTGGTCGTCGGCGAATAATCGGGCCGCACCGGGCCGGCATTTTTCCGGCGACTATCCGACACCACGGCCGCGGGCGGCCTTAGTTGTCTCCTTGACGTCGCCTACAAAAAATGCCGGCCCGGCCCGCCGGACCAACCGAAGGACTGATTTCTGCCCATGGGCCATTCCCATTCGCACCCTGACGATTCCTCCTTGAGCCGGGCCGGGCTGCGTCGGCGCTCTGATGCCCGGCGCCGTGCCGTGGTGCTGTTGAGCTGGATCCTGGTGCCGCTGGCCGTGGCGACGGTGGCGGCCATGGTGCTGCTGTGGCCCGGCGGGGGAGGGGAGGCGCCGTCGGCCGGCAGCCCCTATGCGGCGGCGCAGGGTGCCTCCTTTGTGGAGGGCACCGTGCAGCGGACCGCCACGGAAAAGTGCCCCGGGACTGCCCAGCAGTCGCAAAGCTGCTTCATCGCCCACACGTCTGCCCGGGGCGGCGCGGAAGTGCCCGTCGTCGTCACGCCGGACATTGTGCAGGCGCGCGGCGTCAACGCGGGCGACACCATCCGCTACCTGAAGCTGCCCAACGTGGCCCCGGGCGTGGAGGCGGCCGGGCCCCAGTACATGTTCATGGACTTTGTCCGCACGGTGCCGATAGGCCTGCTGGCGGTCCTCTACGCCGTGGTGGTTGTCGCAGTGGCCAGGTGGCGCGGGCTGCGTGCCATGGTCGGGCTCGGCGGTGCGTTCGCCGTACTGGCCTGGTTTGTGCTGCCCGCACTCGTGGAGGGCAAACCGCCGCTGGCCGTGGCGCTGGTGGGCTCGTCCGCCATCATGTTCGGCGTGCTGTACTTTGCCCATGGTTTTTCGGCCAGAACCTCCACCGCCCTGCTCGGCACGCTCTTCGGGCTTGGCGCGACGGCGGCGCTGGCCGGCTGGGCCGTGGACGCCGCCGCCCTGACCGGAACGGCCGGCGACAACGCCTACCAGCTGTTGAACCTCACGAAGGGGATGTCGCTGTCCGGGATGATCCTGTGCGGGTTGATCATTTCCGGCCTGGGCGTGCTCAACGACGTCACCATCACGCAGTCCTCCGCGGTGTGGGAGCTGTACGAGCTGGCCCCGGACACCCCGGCCCGGTCGCTTTTCACGTCAGCGATGCGCATTGGCCGTGACCACATCGCCTCCACCGTCTACACCATCGCCTTCGCCTACGCAGGCAGCGCCCTTCCCGTGCTCATCCTCGTTTCGTTGTACGACCGCCCGTTGCTGGACGCCCTGACCAGCTCCGAGCTTGCGGAGGAAGTGGTGCGGATCCTGGTCGGCTCCATTGGCCTGGTCCTGGCCATTCCGGTCACGACGGCGGTCGCGGTCGCCGTGGTGAAGGCCACGGGCCGCCGCAACGCCCTCCAGCCAGCCTGACTCGACGCCCTCCAGCCCGCCTGACTCGACGCTCGGTTGCAACCGGGGCGTTTTTCGCCAACGCTCCGGCACGCCGTTGCGGGAGCGTTGGCCGATAGTGCCCCGGTTGCAACCGGGCGTGTGGAAAAACAGCCCCGATTGCAACCGGGCGTCTGTAGGTGCCTGCCCGCTGACTGGGCATTTGCACCGCATTGGCTGTGAAACACCCGAAACGGCGCCTTTCGGCCCCCGGGGCGTGGGAACATCAATAGCGGGTCCGGCGCCGTGTCGGCCGTAAGGAGACTTGCTTGGAATCCAAGGCAACCGGGAAGCAAACCGCCGCCGCCCGCCAGAAGGCGCGCCGCCGCCGCCTCGTGGCGTGGTCCGGCAGCGCAGTGGCGGCCGTGGCCGTCGTTGTTGCTGCAGGGGTGGTGATCAGCACCAACTCCGCGGGCAACGCCGCCGCATCCGGCCAGGCCCCCCAGGGAACCGTCTCCGCCTCACACGGTTCCACCCAGACACCGCCGTGGGCTGCTCCGGCCGACGCGTCGGCCCGGGCCAAGGCCGCCGGGCTGACCATGCTGACGGCCGAGGGCACGGCCGAACACATCCACACCCACCTGGGCATCACGGCCGACGGCAGGTCCATCATGGTGCCCGGCGACATCGGGATCGACCTCGGTGCCCAGATGATCTCGCCCCTCCACACCCACGACTCCACCGGAATCATCCACGTCGAATCGCCCGTCGTGAAGCCCTTCAACCTCGGCGAGGTCTTCACCGAATGGGACGTGGCGCTCACGGCAAACCGCGTCGGCTCCTATTCCACCTCCGGCGGCTATACCATCACCACCTTCGTCAACGGCAAGAAGCAGGCAGGCAACCCCGCCGCCATCCAGCTCGCCAACCACGAGGACGTCGACATCGTCATCACCAGCGGCACCGGGACGGCCAAGGCGCCTGCGCCGTTTGCCTGGCCGGCCGGCTACTGACGGGCCCGGCCCACCGGCTGCATGGTGAAGCGCCGCGCCACGGCGTTGCGCAGCCAGGTGCTGTGCAGCACCCGGGCCAGCGTTGCGTTGCGCACTTCCAGGCACGACGCCGGCAGGGGCCGTCCCAGCGCCATGTTTAGTCCCGCCTGCCAGGAGGCACGCCGGGCGGCGGACATCCGCGTCTTCTCGAACCTTTCGAGCAGCAACCCGGTGGGCCGGCCGCGCAGCGCAGAGCCGATGACCGGCGCCAGCGCCGCGGCGTCCAGCCAGCCCAGGTTCATGCCCTGCCCGCCAATCGGGCTCACCTGGTGCGCCGCGTCGCCCACCAGCACCGCCCGGCCCTGCACCATCCGCACGGCCATCCTGGACCGCACGCCAAAGGCGCTCAGCATGCTGTTGGCGGCGGCGTCCACTGACGTGCCGGTGCGCCGGCGGATCAAGGCCGCCAGCTCCCGCGCCGAGGCGCCCTCCAACAGCGAATCCGTGTGCACCACCCAGCGGCGCAACCCGTCCGGAAGCGGAAAGGATTCCACGATCCCGCCCGGCTCCAGGTACAGCACGGCCGTGGCCCCGTCGCTGCCGGTGTCGGGGAAGTCGCCCATCAGGTACGTGTCGGGGTACTCGCGTCCCGTGGTGGCGATGCCGAGCTCCCGGCGGATGGTGGAGTGCCCGCCGTCGGCCCCCACCACCAGCCTCGCCCGGCAGGTGGCCCCGTCCGGGTCCCCGGCTGCGGGGGAGGCTGCCAGCTCGACGTGCGTGCCGGCGTCGTGCATGGACTGCACGTGCACGCCGCGCAGCAGGGCGCCCGGGGCGAGTTCGCGCAGCCGGGCCTCCAGGATGGCCTCGGTGCGCGCCTGCTGGAGCGTCAGGATGTGCGGCGAGGCGGGTGAGGCGTCGGCGAAGGAGAGCCCCTGGACCAGCCGGCCGCGGCTGCGGGCAACGCCGTCCCGGATGTGGACGCCTTCGGCATCCAGCGCCGCCCCCACGCCCGCCTGCGCCAGGGCGGCCAGGGCCGGCGGGTGGATGCCGATGGCGCGCGAATGCGGGCTTGACCCGGCGCGCTGCTCCAGGATCCGGAAGGACAGTCCCTGCCGGGCCAGCAGGATGCCAAGGAACATCCCCACCGGCCCGCCGCCCACAATGGCCACGTCGAGCAGCTCGGGTCCTGGAATTTCAGCCACGGGCAGCCCCGGGCGTGAACTGCAGCACCAGGCGGAACGGCCTTTCGCGCCGGACGGTCCAGCCCGGGGGGACCACGGCGCGCAGTTCCGCCGGCGTGTAGCTGCGCCGGATGGAGGTCAGGCCGTCGCAGCGGATGAAGGAGCCCGGAAAGAAGGGCAGCGTGCCGGCCGCGAACAAGGCATAGGCTGCCGGGCTTCTGGCAATGTCGCCGTGGATGACGGCGCGTGTGGCGAGCCGTTCGGAATCGGACAGCAGGCCCTGCAGCTCGGCCGGGGCCAGGTGGTGGAGCATGTGGTTGGAGATGACCAGGTCGAAGAACGCGCCCTCGCGGACAAGGTCCGAGCTGTAGGCGCGGCGGAACGCCAGCCGGGGGCGCCCGGGCCGTGCCGTGGCGAAGTCGAGGGCGCGCTGGTCGGGGTCGATCGCGGTGATGTCCAGCAGGAAGGAGTCGTGCTCCGCCCACCGGGCCAGCCGGCGGGCAATGTCCCCGCCGCCGCAGCCGACGTCCAGCAGCGTGGTGGCCGTGGTGGGGGAGAGCAGGGGCCGGATCCGGTCGCGGTACACGGCCCGCGACCCCGAAACCACGGCATTGACCCGTGGAAATTGGGCGTAGGTGCGTGCGAGCCGGACGGGGTCGCAATCCGGCCGGTCCATTTCCTCGCGTGCGTCCGTGGCGCGTTCCTGCAAGAACGGCATGGACTCAGACCCGGGCAGCGTTGTCCAGGACGGCGCTGTGCGCGGCGGCACCCTCCATGGTGCGGCCCGACCCCGGGGAGACCTTGGTGAACAGGCCCGTTTCCACCGTCAGGCCCGGACCAAACGCCATGGCGCAGATGCTTTCGGAAGGCTCCGCCGCGGGCTGGTCCAGAATGTGCTTGAGGACGAACATCACGGTGGCGCTGCTCATGTTGCCGTAGTTGCGCAGCGTCTCCCGGGCCGGCACCAGCTGGTCCTCGGAGAGCCCGAGCTTGGCCTCCACCTTGTCCAGGATGCTGCGCCCGCCGGGGTGGATGGCCCAGTGCCGGATGTCCCGGTACGGCTGCCCGGCCAGGGCCGGCTCGTGCGCCAGCAGCGGCTCGAGGGCGCCCACAATGTGGTCGTCGATGATGCGCGGCACGTAGCTGTCCAGCACCATTTCAAAGCCCTGGTCGCCAATGTTCCACGCCATCGAATCCTCGCCCACCGGCGTCAGCACGGTTTCAAAGTGGTCCAGCACCATCCCCGGCTGCGTGTCCGGCAGGTCCCGGGCCGTGACCACCGCGGCGGCGGCACCGTCGGCAAACAGGGAGGAGCCCATGATGGTGTCCGGGTTGTTGGAGGTGCGCACATGCAACGAGCACAGCTCGGCGGAAACCACCAGCACCACGGCGTCGGGATCGGCTTCGCAAAAGGCCTTGGCCGCCCGCAGCGCGGGGAACGCGGCATAGCAGCCCATGAAGCCGAGGTGGTAGCGCTGGACCGACGCCGGCATGCCCAGCGCCCGGACAATCTTGTAGTCCGGCCCGGGGTTGAAGAAGCCCGTGCAGGAGACCGTGACGACGTGCGTCACATCGGCCGCGGACACGCCGTCGCACGCGTCCAGCGCCCTCGTCGCGGCCTCAATGAACAAGGCAGTGGCCTCCACCGTGAAGAGGTCGTTGCGCTCCTTGGTGCTGGGCGTGAGCAAAAGTCCGGTGTCGACATCGAAAAACACCGGGGTCTCGCTGCGGAAGGAGGTGGACATTTCCGCCACGGCCGTATGGCGGGTGTCGATCGCGGCGGAGTCGAAGCAGGTGCGGACCAGCCGTTGGCCCAGGCGCGTCAGCCCGGGCTGGGCCGCAAACACGTCGCGGGCCTCGGGCTGGACCAGGATCGTTGGGGGGACTGCCGTTTCCAGGGACCTCAGCGTGACCGTCATAGTCCATTCTTAGGCGCCGCCGGTGAAGAACACAATGGCGGCGGCGCCCGCGCGCGGCGCCCGGCGTGCAGCTTTGGCGGGTTGGATCCCGCCGAGTGTACGGTCCGGGCGGGCCCGGTGCCGGCGGGACCGCCACAGCTGTACAGTGGATGCCCCCAGGGCAGCCGGGCGCTTAATTTGGACGCATTTGAGAGAATTGTCGGGTGACTGTTACAGACATCCCCGCCAGCGACACCAAACTGGACCTTCCGCCGCTCAAACTGGGCAATATCACCGTGGACACGCCGGTGGTGCTCGCCCCCATGGCCGGCATCACCAACACCGCGTTCCGGCGCCTGTGCCGCGAGCACGGCGGCGGCGTCTTTGTCTCCGAAATGGTCACCTCCCGCGCACTCGTGGAGCGCACCCCGGAGTCCATGCGCCTGATCAGCCACGACGACGACGAGAAGATCCGCTCCGTGCAGCTGTACGGCGTGGACCCCGAAACGGTGGGCAAGGCCGTGCGCATGCTGGTCGAGGAGGACCACGCGGACCACATCGACCTGAACTTCGGCTGCCCGGTCGCCAAGGTCACGCGCCGCGGCGGGGGAGCGGCCCTGCCCTGGAAGCTGGACCTGTTTACGGCGATCGTCCAGACCGCCGTGCGCGAAGCGTCCAAGGGCGGGCTGCCGCTGACCATCAAGATGCGCAAGGGCATTGACGATGACCACCTCACCTACCTGGAGGCCGGCCGCATCGCGCGCGACGCCGGCGTGGCCGCCGTGGCGCTGCACGGGCGCACGGCCAGCCAGTTCTACTCCGGCCAGGCGGACTGGGAGGCCATCGCCCGGCTCCGCGAGGCACTGCCGGACGTGCCCGTCCTGGGCAACGGGGACATCTGGAGCGCGGAGGACGCCATCGCCATGGTGCGCCAAACCGGCGTCGACGGCGTGGTGGTGGGCCGCGGCTGCCAGGGCCGCCCGTGGCTGTTCGGCGACCTGAAGGCCGCCTTCGAGGGCAGCGACAAACGGCACAGGCCGGGACTGGCCGAGGTGGCGGCCGCCGTCTACCGGCACGCCGAACTGCTCGTGGACACCTTCGACGACGAAAACAAGGCCCTGCGCGACATCCGCAAGCACATGGCCTGGTACTTCAAGGGCTACGTGGTGGGCGGGGACCTGCGCGCCCAGCTTGCCGCCGTCCCCACCCTTGAGGTCCTGCGGGGGCTTCTGGACCAGCTGGATGCGGACAGCCCGTATCCGGGCGCCGACGCCGAGGGACCCCGCGGGCGGGCCGGCAGCCCCAAGCGCACCGCCCTGCCGGACGGCTGGCTGAAGGACCGCACGCTCAGCGGCCTGCAAAGGACGGACATCGCCGGCGCGGAGCTGGACGTCTCCGGCGGGTAGCGCAACGCGGCCGTGCCGTGGGATCATGCAGCCATGACCACAGCGGATAACGCCAGCGGGCCCGGGCAGCAACTGTGCTGGTGCTGCGGGCGGACCTTCCCGGAGTCGGGGATCATCCGGCTCGGCAGCAGGCCCGAGGCCGGGGTGTGCCTGAACTGCACCATTTCGCTGCGGCAGCGGGCCCGGGAACGGCAGGCCGCGGACCAGGGTGTCCTGGCACGGTGGCGGGTCCAGGCCGTCCGCAGCGGCCGGCAGGCGGTCATGCAGCGCAATTGGCACCGTCTCCCGGCTGTCGGGCCGGCGCTGCGCTGGATCAACCGTCACCTGCCCTGAGCCACCCTGGCCGTCCCCGGACCGGGGCGCGATGGCCCTAAACTAAGGGATATGTCTACCGCCGCGCAGCCAGAGTATTCGCCCACGGACGTGGAGCGCTGGGTCCAGGAAGCCCACAAGAACAGCTTCCGCACCGTTTTCGAACGGGACCGCGCCCGGGTCCTGCACTCCTCGGCACTGCGCCGGCTCGGGGCCAAGACCCAGGTGGTGGCCCCGGACACCGACGACTTTGTCCGCACCCGCCTCACGCACAGCCTCGAGGTGGCACAGATCGGCCGCGAGCTGGGCCGCACGCTCGGCTGCGACCCCGACGTCGTCGACACCGCCTGCCTCGCCCACGACCTTGGCCACCCGCCGTTCGGCCACAACGGCGAGTCCGTCCTCAACGACCTCTCCCACGACATTGGCGGCTTCGAGGGCAACGCCCAGACGCTGCGCCTGCTGACCCGCCTGGAGTCCAAGGTGATCAGGCCCGACGGCGGTTCGGCCGGGCTGAACCTGACCCGCGCCTCCCTGGACGCCTCCTCCAAGTACCCCTGGCTGGCGGCCGACGCGCCGCTCGTGGGCGGGCGCCGGACCAGCAAGTTCGGCGCCTACGCCGACGACCTGCCCGTGTTTGAATGGCTGCGCCGCGCCGCCCCGGCCGGCAAGACCTGCATCGAGGCGCAGGTGATGGACCTGGCCGACGACATCTCTTACTCCGTCCACGACGTGGAGGACGCCATTGTTGCCGGCCACGTGCAGCTGAAGTGGCTGGCCAACCAGGACCAGCGTAACCGCGTCCTGGGCTACACGCAGCAGTGGTACCTGCCCGGCGTGGACACGGCGGAGATCGACGCGGCCCTGTCCCGGCTGGAGGCCGCCGACGTCTGGGTGCGCCACGCGGACGGCAGCCGGGCGTCGATGGCGGCGCTGAAGGACATGACCAGCCAGCTGATCGGCCGCTTCTGCCAGAGCGCCGTCGCCGCCACCCAGGCCATCTACGGGACGGGACGGCTCACGCGGTACGCGGCCGACGTCGTCGTGCCCCAGGAAACGGCCGTGGAGATCGCGGTCATGAAGGGCCTGGCCACCACCTTCGTCATGACCACCGACCACCGCCAGCCCATCTACCAGCGCCAGCAGGACATCCTCAGCGAGCTCGTGGCCGTGCTCAGCGCCACGGGGGACGCGCACCTGGAGACCATGTTCGCCGCGGACTGGCGGGAGGCGGACGACGACGGCGCCCGGCTCCGGGTGGTCATCGACCAGATCGCCTCACTGACCGATGTCTCGGCCCTGGCCCTCCACGAGCGCCTCGTGGGGATGGAGCGCACGCTCCTCTAGGCGCACGGCCGGAGGGTCAGCGGGATTCCCAGCGGAACCAGCGGATGCCGATGCCGGCGCACACCACGGTCCAGGCCACGCAGGCCAGCAGGGCCCAGCCGTCCTGGGCGCTCCAGCCGGCCCGGTTGAGGATGTCGGCGAACAAGGTCATGAGGGCGCCCACGGGTGTCCACTCCGCGATGGACTTGAGGGTGTCGCCCAGCAGCCCGGTGCCACCCACAAGGCCCAGCAGGATCAGGACAATGAAGATCACCCGGCTGACGGCCAGGACGGCGGCGGAGGATTTCACCAGCCCCACCACTGCCTGCCCGATGGACAGGAACGTCACGCCGCCCAGGAGTGCAGCGCCCAGGACCAGCAGGACCTGTCCCGCGTCCAGGGCCAGCCCGTGCAGGATGACGCCGACCACCACCACAATGATGGACCCGACAAGGTTGGCGGCCACCTGGACGCCCATGCGGCTGCCCATGATGGCCCAGGTGGGGACGGGCGCTGCATGCAGGCGTTGCAGGACGCCGGTGTCGCGGTCGCCGGCGATGGCCAGCGTGAAGCCGAGCATGCTGGAGGTGAGCAGCCCGATGACCAGGGCCAGGCCGATGGTGAGGGTGGTCCCGCCCAGCCGGTGCTGGGACTTGCCAAAGGTGGTGGCAACCAGGATGACCACGGGAAGCAGGATGCTCAAGGTGGCCGAAATTTTGCTGCGCATCAGCACGGTGGCGTCTGCGCGCAGCAGGGCGCGCAGGGCCAGGTTGAGCGGCGGGCGGACGGTGCCGGTGTCAGTCACGGATTTCACTTCCCGTCAGTCCAATGAAAACGTCTTCAAGGGTCACTTCCCCGTGGGCCGCCTGGACCACGCGGGGATCGAACTTGTATTCCTCGATGAGCCCGGCAGGGGTGGCGAGCGCCACGAGCGCGCCGTGGTCGATGATCGCCACCCGGTCGCAGACGGCCTGTGCCTCCTCCATGGAATGGGTGGTGAGCAGGATGCTGCGGCCCTCGCCGCGCAACGCCTCGATGCGGTTCCACAACTGCCGGCGCGACTGCGGGTCCAGCCCGGCCGTGGGCTCGTCCAGCAGGAGCAGGCGCGGCTCGTGGACGGACGCGATGAAGAGGGCCAGGCGTTGCTGCTGGCCGCCGGAGAGCTGCTTGAACCGCCGCCCCAGTTCCCCGCCAAGCCCGATCTGCTCGAGGGCGGTGCGCAGCTGGTCCCGGTCGAGCCGCGCACCGTAGAGACCCGCAAAGAGCCTGACGATTTGTTCAATGCCCAGCTCGGCCTGAAAGCTGGAGGTTTGCAGCTGCACGCCCAGGCGGGCCTTCGCCTCGAGCGGGTGCTCCGAGACGTCGAGGCCGTCCACCAGCAGAAACCCCGAGCGTGGCCGTAGCAGGCCCTCGATGGCGCTCAGGGTGCTGGTCTTCCCCGCGCCGTTGGGGCCCAGCAGGCCGAAGATCTCGCCCGGGCGGATGTCAAAACTGATACCGGCGACGGCGGTGCGGGCACCGTAGGCGACCTCCAATTGGTCCACCTGCAGGACGGGAAGCGTGGCAGGTACATCCCCCTCGGACATGCCGCACATCCTTTCCACGCTGCGGGGCCGGGCGCCTGCGCATTAGTGCCAACGCTAAGAGCGGATGCTGGGGATCTCCTGTGGATTCGGCGTTCGTTTTCTGTGGCCGCCGGGGTCGTCAGTCCGTCCTGATGGGGGCGGCCCAGCCGGGGCGTGGAACCAGGCAAAAGGGGTGCCCGGCGGGGTCGGCGAACACCGTGGAGCCGGGGCCGCCCAGCTGCGATGCGCCCAGGGCGAGGACGCGCGGGCGGGCGGCAGCGACGTCGTCGACCATCACGTCCAGGTGCATTTGCTGCGGGTGGGCGGGGTCCGGCCAGCGGGGCGGCACATGGCCGGGGGCGAGCTGGAAGGCGAGTCCGGAGCTGTGGCTGTTCCCGGCGACGACCACAAAGCCCGGTGAACGGTACGTGACGGGCTGTCCGAGCAGCGCAGCATAAAAACCGGCCAGCGCGTCGGGGTCGGGGCAGTCGATGACAAGGTGGTGCAGGCGCCCGATCATGGGGCCGAGGCTACCACTGCCGCGGCGGCACCACCACAGGCCTGTCACCACAGGCGCTGCGGTTACATGCCGGCGGAGTAGCTGCCCAGGGCTGCGGTGAAATTGGCCAGCTGTTCGGGGCTGGCGAAGGAGAACACCATGCCGACGACGGCGGCCATCACGGCTGCCAGGCCCACGGTGGCGGCGCAGACGGCGGCGATGAGCTTGGCGTCGTCGTCAAGGCGGCCGGGCATGTGCAGCTCCGGGTCGATCAGGTTGGGGGCGCTGTCAAAGGTTCCGTCGGACAGCCGTGCCACCACCCGGGCGTTGGCGCGGTCCAGGCGCATCGAGGAAATGGCGCTGCCGTGGCGGGCCAGCAGGATGTCCGAACCGACGCTGCGGCGCACGGACGCAAACATGCCCTGGTGGCTGGCGTGACGGACGTTGCTGCGCACGGACTGAAACACTGTGGAGGCTCCCTTGGAAATGGTGTGGGGTGGTTTTCCCGGCCGGCGGCCCGGAAGTCCACGCCATTGGGGGGTAGTTAAATTCTATCGGCGCCAAGGGGCGTCCAGGCCTGAAACGGCGGTGATTCCAGCCACCAGGGTGTGCGTTTCCGGTCACTGGCGGGCGATCCCCACAGCGGCCGGCTGCCCGGGGCCGGGGGCGGACAAACTCACGTAAACTGGCCGGGTGGCTGGGTTGATCAAGCGGGAAGACATAGATGAGGTGCGCACGCGCACCGACCTGAAGGAAGTCGTCGACGCCTACGTCACCCTGAAGTCGGCCGGCATCGGCTCCTTCAAGGGCCTGTGCCCGTTCCATGACGAGCGCAGCCCCTCCTTCCACGTGCGCCCGCAGATGGGGTACTTCCACTGCTTCGGCTGCCAGGAGAGCGGCGACGTCATCTCCTTCATCCAAAAAATGGACCACATCCCCTTTTCGGAAGCCGTGGAAAAGCTGGCCGGGCGTATCGGCTACGAACTCCATTACGAGGACGGCGGCACCGGCCCGCGTCGCGAGGAGGTGGGGCGCAGGCAGCGGCTCCTGGACGCCCACAAGATTGCCGGGGAGTTCTTCCGGGCACAGCTTCTCACGCCCGCGGCGGCCGCGGGACGGGCGTTCCTGGCCGAGCGCGGCTTTGAACGCAGCGCTGCGGACCGGTTTGGCGTCGGCTTCGCCCCGCAGGGCTGGGACTCCCTGTTGAAGCACCTTTCGGGAAAGGGATTCACCCAGGAGGAACTGAAGCTCACCGGCATGTTCTCCGAGGGCCAGCGGGGCATTTACGACCGCTTCCGCGGCCGCCTCATCTGGCCCATCCGGGACATTGCCGGGGACACGGTGGGCTTCGGCGCCCGCAAGCTGTTCGACGACGACCAGGGCCCCAAGTACCTGAACACCCCTGAAACCACCCTGTACAAGAAATCGCAGGTCCTCTACGGGATCGACCTGGCCAAGAAGAACATTGCCTCAAAGCGCCAGCTGGTGGTCGTGGAAGGCTACACGGACGTCATGGCCTGCCACCTGGCCGGGGTGGACACGGCGGTGGCCACCTGCGGCACCGCCTTCGGCGCCGACCACATCAAGGTGGCCCGCCGCCTGCTCTCCGACGACGGCACGGGCGGGGAGGTGGTGTTCACCTTCGACGGCGACGCCGCCGGGCAGAAGGCCGCCTTGAAGGCCTTCGACGAGGACCAGCGCTTCATCGCCCAGACGTACGTGGCCGTGGAACCCACCGGGGCCGACCCCTGCGAGCTGCGCCAGCGCCGCGGCGACGAGGCCGTCCACTCCCTGATCCGCTCCCGCCGCCCCTTGTTTGAATTCGCCATCCGCTCCACCCTGGCCAAGTTTGACCTCAGCACGGTGGAGGGGCGCGTCAGCGGGCTGCGGGCCTCCGCGCCGGTGGTGGCGGGAATCCGCGACGGCTCCACCCGGATCGGCTACAGCCAGGAACTGGCCGGCTGGCTGGGCATCGCCGACCCCAACGAAGTCCTGCGTGCCGTCAAGGGCGCCGAGAAGCGCGCCCATGCCGGCGCTGCCCGGCCCGGCGCACCTGGCAGCCCGCGGCCGGTTGCCGGGCAGGCGCCCGCCCCACGTGCCCCGTACGACGCCGGCCCCGCCGCCTCCCAGCGCCAGGCCGGGAACGGCGCCCCCTCCCGCGGGGCACACGCCCAGGGGCAGCATGCGCACGGCGGGCAGCCTGCCGCTGGCCGGACCGGCGTCGCACCGGCCCAGGAGCCGGCCCAACCGAGGTTCCCCCGTCCGGACCCGCGCGACCCCCAGGCCCGCATGGAGCGGGAGGCGCTGGAGGTGGTGCTCCAGCACCCGGGGCTGCTGACGGCAGGCAATTGGCAGCATTTTGCCGCCACGGAATTCCAGGTTTCCGCATACCAGGCCATCCATGCCGGGATTGCCGCTGCGGGGGAATCGCTGGCAGCCTCGTCCCAGTGGCTGGAAGCCGTGCGGGCCAACGTGCCGGGGGAGCTGGGGAACCTCGTTGCCGAGCTGGCCATGAGCCCGCTGCCCACGAAGGCTGACGAGTCCCTGGAACGGTATTGCCGCGCGATGCTGCGCCGGCTTTTCGAAGGGCAGATCACCAAGCTGAAGCAGGAGCGGCTCGGCGCCCTGCAGCGCATGGATCCGGCCGTGGATCCGGAGGGGTACCAGCTGCTCCAGCGCGAGCTCATGGAGCTGGAAATGGCACGCCGGGCCCTGCGCGGCGATTGACCCGGCCGGCGCGGGCGCGCCGATTTCGCAACGGCGCCGGCCTTTGTTATTGTTGTTCCTGCGCGATCCTCTGTAGCTCAATTGGCAGAGCATTCGACTGTTAATCGAAGGGTTACTGGTTCAAGTCCAGTCAGAGGAGCCAATCCCATTCAGGGATTTCCGGAAGCCAAACCGGACACACGCGCAGCAGGCAAAAAACAAGGGGTGCATTTCATTTATGCAATGTGCCGATTGGGATATTCCTGCTTCATTCCTCCGTAGCTCAATTGGCAGAGCATTCGACTGTTAATCGAAGGGTTACTGGTTCAAGTCCAGTCGGAGGAGCAAGGCAAAAGATTGGCCCCACACCCCTTGAGGGTGCGGGGCCAATTTTATTTTTGCCCGGCCCAACAGTGCCTGGCCTTACAGTGCCTGGCCTTACAGCGGCTGGGCCTTAAAGGGCCGGGACCGTGCGCGGCCGGACAATGATCCACAGGGCGGCCATGGCCAGCAGGATCGCGCTGCCCATGATGACGGCCATGGGCGTTGCGGTGCGCACGCCCACCAGGCCCACCACGGGGGTGATCAACCCCGCGAAACCGAAGGTGACCGCTCCCAGCAGGGAGGCCGCTGTTCCCGCCTGGCGGCCGTTGCGGGCCAGGCCCAGCACCTGCACGGATGGAAACATGAAGCCGGTGGCCGCAATGAAGAACCAGAGCGGCACGATCACACCCCACAGGCCAAGGTGCAGCTGGTCAAACACCACCATGGCGGCGGCTGCCACCACCTGGGCCACGGTGGCCCAGGCAATGACCCACTGCGGGCCGGCGCGGCGCATGAGCCGCGCCGCAGTCTGCACGCCGGCCACCACGCCCAGCGAGTTGGCCGCAAAGAGGAAGCCGTACTGCTGCGGGGAAAACCCGTAGCTGGCCTGGAACAGGAACGTCGACGCCGAGAGGTAGGTGAACAGGGCGGCGAAATTCAGCCCGCCCACGAACAGGGTGCCCACAAAGATCCGGTCGCTGAACACGGTCTTGTAGCGGTCGGTGACACGGACGCCGTCGGACCTGCGCAGGTCACGCGGCCGGGTCTCAACGATGAAGACGAAGGCGGCCACCACCACCAGGGCGCCGTAGCCGGCCAGGAACCAGAAGATGCCGGGCCAGTCCATGATGCCCAGCAGCTGGGAACCGATGACAGGGGCAAAAATGGGCGCCATGCCGTTGACCAGCGACATGTAGGAGAGCATCCGGACCAGGCGGTAGCCGCCGAACAGGTCGCGGATCATGGCCATGGCCACCACGCCGCCGCCTGCCGCGCCGATGCCCTGCAGGGCGCGGAAGACCCCCAGCATGGTGATGTCGGTGGACAGGGCCGCGCCGACCGAAGCGGCAACGTGCAAGGCCGTGGCCAGGATCAGCGGCATCCGTCGGCCGAACTTGTCGCTGAAGGGGCCCACGATCAGCTGGCCGGCGGCAAAGCCGATGGTGGTGGCCGTCAGTGTCAGCTGCACGGCTGCGGCACTGACGTTGAGTTCGCGGCCGATCCCGGGGAAGGCCGGCAGGTACAGGTCAATCGTGAACGGGCCCAGGGCGGTGAGCAGGCCCAGCACCAGGACGTAGATGAGTTTTTGCCGGCGGGACAGGCTGTCGCCGGGGTGGGTAATCGGGGTCAAGAACGAAGGATCCTTGCTGGCTGGAAGAAACGCGGGAAAGGAGGTGCGGGAGCCTGCCATGGCAATATCGCAAAAAAGACGACTGCCTGCCCATGCTATGCGCAAATTGTGCAGGGCCGGAATGAAGTGTGGAACAAATGTCCCCATGTCACAAAAGGCCACGACACGCTGGGGGCAACACCGTTGCTGGGGCAGCTATTCCCCGAAGGGTGGAATCTTTGCCGCCCATGGATGGTAATTTTGTGTTTACGGCAGCGCCGCATCACATGGGCGCAACAAGATTCCGCCGTCCGTGCGAACGGGCGCGGAAGTAAATATTGGAGGCGGTCTCATGGCAGTGGCACAGCAGGCAGTGCACACGGGCTCGAAAGACCTGAAGGTGGTCGCAGGTCCAAATCTCGTGGAGGCGGTCAAGACGACCGCCCGGCTCGTGCCACGCCAGGTCAACGATGAAATTGAACTGGCCAAACTTGAGCTGGGGAACAAAAAGTCCCGCCTGGGCGGCATCGCGGTGTTCGCCGTACTGGCCCTGGTGTTCCTGGCACTGCTCGTCATTGCCCTGGTGGTTGCCGCCGTTGCCGGACTCGGCACGGTCCTGCCGTTGTGGCTCTCGGCGTTGGTCATCAGTGCAGCCTTCCTCGTCTTGACGGCCATTGCGGCCCTCGTCGCCTACGGGAAATTCAAGGCCCTGCTGCCGCTGTTGCCCGAAAATGCCTGGCGCGGGATCCGCCACGACCTGGGCATTGCCAAGGAGGGCCGCACCTTTGATGCCAGCACCCTCGAGCACAAGACGTTGAGCAAGGCGGAGAAGAAGGCCAGGAAGGCGGCGAAGGAGGCGGCCAAGGAGAAGGCCGGCGCCGAGCAGGCGGCCAAGGCAGCCGAGCATGGCCCCAAGGCAAGCCAGGACGAACTGATCAAACGCACCGAGGTGCGCCGCGAACACCTTGGGCTGCTGCGGGAGGAACTGCTGGAGCAGGCGGACGTGAAGAAGCAGGCCGCCCATTACGTGGACCTTGCCAAGGGGCGGGCCGCCGAATCTGCCCGGGCGGCCGCCACCGGCGCCCTGTCGCACGGGCTGGAAACTGCCAAAACGCGATGGAAACCACTCGCTGTCTTCGCCGTGTCGGCTGCCGCCTGCGTCGTGTTCCTGCGAAAGTTGTTCAAGAAGTGAATTCCTTGGACGTGCCGCCGGACAGCGGGGGGCGGTTCCATTAGCTGCGGGGAGGAATGACAAGCATGCCGGCCGGATCGAACACGCCTGCGGGCAATCCGGGCGCCATTGTCACCGTTCCCAACGTCATTACCGTGGTCAGGTTCCTGGGCACGCCACTGTTCGTGTGGCTGGTCCTGGGTCCGCGCGAGTACGGCTGGGGTGTCTTTGTGCTGGCGATGATGGGCTGCACCGACTGGATTGACGGCTACGTGGCGCGCAAGCTCAACCAGGTGACCAGGCTCGGCCGCATCATGGACCCGCTTGCAGACCGGGTGGCGCTCGTGGCGGTGACCATCACACTGGTCATAGCCGGGGTGCTGCCGCTATGGCTGCTGGTCCTGCTGCTCATTCCCGACGTCATCCTGCTGGCGGCCACGCTGTATTACTTCCGCGGCGACGCCGGCCTGAAGGTGACACTGCTGGGCAAGTCCCGGACGGCGGCGCTGATGATCGGCACGCCGATGCTGCTGCTGGCCAGGGCGCTGGACTCCGAATCCACCGCCATCCTGGCCTGGGTGTTCCTGGGCTCGGCGATGGTCATGCACGTCATTGCCTTTGGCCAATATTTCCGCGCACTGCTCGCCCGGCACCGCGCAATCCACCTGCCCGTGCAGCCTCCCCGGGCCGGGCACCCATGATGTGGCTGGCGGTCGCGTGCGCCGTGGTGGCAGCGTTCTTCCTGGCGTTCGGGGCGCAGCGCCAGGGCAGCGCCGTGCAAAGCAACACCGGCGGCCTGGCACTTGGCAGCACCGGGTTCCTGCGCCTGCTCCGCAACCCGCGCTGGGTGTTCGGGCTGCTGCTGCTGGGCGCCGGAATGGCGCTGAACGTGGTGGCACTGACCCTGGGGACCCTGACCGTCATCCAGCCCATCGGCGCCATCGCGCTGGTCATCACCACCATCGTCAATTCCCGGGACCAGGGCATCAGGCTCAACCGCGCCACGGTGGTGGCCATCAGCGCCTGCGTGACCGGCAGCGCCTTGTTTGTGCTCCTGGCCGTCAATGTGGTCCGGGAAAACACCCATGTGGACAGCTCAGAGGAACTCACGGTGGTGATGCTCCTGGCCATCGTCGTTGTGATCTTCGGCGGCGCGCTGGTCATGTTCAGGCACCGGCTGAAGGCATTTTTCTACATCCTCGGTGCCGGTGTGCTGTTCGGCTTTGTCGCGGTGCTGACCCGCATCATCTCCCGGCAGGTCTTTGACCCCAACGGCCTCTTTTTGCTCAACGTCCAGTGGTATTCCATCATCGCCATTGCCGCGGCCGGCGGCCTGGGCAGCTGGTTTGTCCAAAGCGCCTACGCGAGCGGCCCGCCGGACCTCGTCATTGCCGGGCTGACAGTGGTTGACCCGATGGTCGGCATCGGCATTGGCATCACCATCCTGGGTGAACTGCGTCCCGACGTGCCGCCCGTGGTTGCCATATCCATGGCCGGGGCAGCTTTGGTTGCTATCGTTGGGGTGGTCGCCTTGTCGCGGCACCATCCCGACGTGGTGCAACGCCGGGCGGATGCCAAGAGGTAGCAGCGGCAGCGGCTTCCTCCCGGGGCCGCATCAGCGGGACCCGTCCTTTTTGTACAGCACGACGGCGTTGGGAACCCCTTGCGGTTTCCTTGCGTTGGGGCGCCGGCACGATCCGGCGGCCAACCAATCCACCAGGAGTTTTATCCGTGACATCCACATCGGAGAACAGCGGCCAGAAGCCGCTGACGATCTTGATTGCCGCCGACACCTATCCGCCGCACATCAACGGCGCGGCCCAATTCTGCTTCCGCCTGGCCACCGGCATGACGGCACGCGGCCACGACGTCCATGTCATGACGTTCCGCCCCGATGGCGGGCCCATGTATACGGAAAAGCGGGAAGAGGCAACGGTGCACCGCCTGCGCTCGCGTCCGGTCCCCACGCACGAATACTTCCGGGTCTGCCTGCCCTGGGAAATCAAGAAGGACATCACCGCGCTGTTCGACGTCATCAACCCCGACGTGGTGCACGTCCAAAGCCACTACATGATCGGCGAGCATGTGGTGTACGAGGCGGAGCGCCGCGGCATCCGCATTGTGGCCACCAACCACTTCATGCCCGAAAACCTCAATCCGTTCCTGCCCTTCCCGCAGTGGTTCAAGAACATTGTGGGTCGTGTTTCCTGGCGCGACATGGGCAAGGTCATGAGCCGGGCCGACGTCGTCACCACGCCCACGCCGCTGGCCGCGAAGGCCATGCACGAGCACGCCTTCCTGCGGAAGGTCCTGCCGCTGTCCAACGGGATTGAGGCCGGCAACTATGAACTGGCACCGGGGGAGGTCCTGGAGCCGAAGCCGTACCCGGTCGTGGCCTTTGTAGGCCGGCTGGCCGAGGAAAAGCACATCGACGTGCTCATCGATGCCATCGCCAAAACGCCCGCGGACCTCGACCTCCACCTGGTGGTGGTGGGCGGCGGCGAGGTGAAGACGGCCTTGAAGGCCCAGGCCGAACGCTTGGGATTGTCCAGCCGCGTGAAGTTCACCGGCCTGATCAGCGACAAGGAACTGCGTGACGTCTACCTGGCGGCGGACCTGTTCGTCATGCCGGGCACGGCCGAGCTGCAGTCGCTGGTGACGCTCGAGGCGATGAGCGCGTCCACTCCGGTGGTGCTGGCCAATGCCATGGCACTGCCGCACCTGGTGGAGGACGGGGTCAACGGATTCCTGTTCAAGCCCAACGACAGCGATGACCTGGCCGCGAAGATCACCACCATCATGCAGCTCTCCCCGGAAGGCCGGGCCGCGATGGGGGCGGCCAGCCACTCGATGGTGGCCCGCCACGGCCTGCAAAAGACGCTGGACACCTTCGAGGACATCTACCGTGGCGGCAGCTACGAGGATCACGCACTTTAGGGCCGGACGCATTAGTATTGCAGGAGTGCTTTCACGTGCACGGCCTTCCTTTGGAAGGCCGGTCGTGGAGGGCGCGCTGCGAGGGGCCATAGCTCAGCTGGTTAGAGCGCGGGACTCATAATCCTAAGGTCCTCGGTTCAAGTCCGAGTGGCCCTACATAACCGCAGGTCAGGGGCATGTTGTCTCTGACCTGTAGTTGTTTAACAGTCCCAATCCAACGTTTACCCAACGAATTCAAATCAAGATGGGTCAGTGGATCATCCTGTCCAGGGCCTCGGCAACCTCCGTGTGGACGGTGCCGCGCCCCATGTACACGTCTTGGGTCATGGAGATTTGGGCGTGGCCGAGTTGGTCCGCCCCGATACGTGCCGAGAGGCCCTGACCGTCCAGCAGCGTGGCTAGCGTCTTGCGGAACGTGTGAGAGGTCACCCAGCCCATTCCAAGCGCTGTACGGACCTTACGCCACTGCTTGCTGACCCCGGACGGGTCGCGCAGGTTGCCGCTGGTGGAGGGGAACACCACGTCGTGGATGTTGCCGTCAGCTTCCAACTGGCGCGCCATGAGCATGGCGATGGCGAAATCAGGCAACGGCAGGACACGCAACCCGGCTTTGGTCTTGGTGAAGGACTCACGGACCATGCCGGCCGTGGGTAGTCTGTTCACCTTCCCGCTGATGTTGACCGTCTTGGCTGTGAAGTCAATGTCCGACCACCGGACGCCCAGCACTTCGGAGATGCGCGCCCCAGTCGCGGCAAACATTGTGACCACGTCGGTAAGGTCCGCCGCCGTGCAGTACTGGGCGAGTGTCTGGTTTGGTGTGAGCTTGTTCTTCGGGTTTATCACCTTGGGGGAGTGGCGCATGGCGTCCAGGATGCCGCGCAGCTCGTCAATGCTTAGCGCCCTCGCTGCCTTGGACTCCATCTTGATGGTGCCCACGTCCCGGATAGGATTACGGTCCGTCGCCCCGTACCGCACAGCGAGCCCAAACATGCCCGACAGGACCACGCGGGCCGACTTTGCCACGGATGCCCCATGATTGGTTTTCAGGGCCTGTATGAACCCGTCCAGGCGTTGCGTGGTGGCTTCCTGAATGCGGACGTTGCCCAGCCCCTTGATGATGTACGTGGACACGTACCGGTAACGGGTCATTGTGGCACTGGCCCGGTGTTCGCTGATCAGGTGGGCCTCGAACATTTCCCACAGCAGGGTTAGCCGGCTGTTCGGTTTCAGGTCATCCATGACGGGCACCGTGCGTTCGGTGAGGTGCTGTGTCAGGTTGCGTTCGGCAGCGGCCCCGGACTTCCCGGCGCGCTCCACTAACCGGGTAACGCCGTCCAGGTCCCGGACGCGGGCCTTCGCAACCCAGCCGCCCTTGGCGTCTTGGCTGCGAGTGATCTTCCCCCAAGACCCAATGGGAAGCGGTGGCCTAGGCATCGTCCCGGCCCGTCCTGTCATGCCCCGGATCACTCAACGCCGGCCCATCATCGAAACCCGAATATGCGCGCTCACGGGACGGCTCGTGAGCGTCGTCAGTCGCGGCTGATTCTCGGGGAATTAGGCCCTCGGCTTTGGCCTTGGCAATCCATGCGCCTGCCGTTCGGGCCGGTAATTCAAAGATGTTTTGGACCGCCTTGGTCGGTGGCTCCTGTACTGCATCGGCTGACCTATAGATTCGAGCTACAGCTTGGAGTGATTCCATAGTTGGTCCCGCTGCTTTCGCCGCTGCCGCTTCCGCTGGCGTGAGTAGCCCGAACGCGAACCGAGGCCAGAGCACTAACCCAGCATTTGCGATCATCGTATTGCGAACAATTGCCGCCGGTTTTATTCCTCGAAGACCAATACCCGTAATGGCGTCCCCGCCCGGTCTCTGGCGGACTGTCAATGTTGATATTTCGTAGCGTTCATTCACGAGCCGCACAACGGCTTCAAGGTCGTAGCCGTGGTAGTCAACCAGACGGTGGGTTACCTCGTTCCACAGATCGAAGCCCGGGAAGAGTTCGGTCTTTCCTGATTCGGTGCGCGGTTCGACTATTGATTCCATGCTCCCAGAGTACGGGACTGCCGCGTAATGCAACAGCAGGCAGGAGACGTCAAAAATAACTTGTAGCAGTCTCTTGCATTCATCTGCCATCATGTGTCACACTTGAAGTAGCCGAAGGATGCAGAGGTCGGCATCATCGAAAACTAGGAGTCGCTATGACCATCGAGACCAAGGACGCAGTCAGCCCACTAACCCCGGGGTCCATGAACCCGTTGCGGAACGCGCAGTGGACGGCCGACTATCTCGGGATCACCGTCCAGTCTCTCTACAACCTGCGCATGACAGGGCGCGGTCCGCGTGCCGTTCGTGTCGGGAAGTACCTGAAATTCCGTGAGTCAGAAATTTTCGCGTGGGTTGAGTCCCAGCTTGAACCGAGGCGCGCCTGATGGGGACGCCGGCAGTTTTGGAAGACCTGGCGTGGCCCGAGAAAGCGCTACAGGCCATTGAGGCGGAAGCCCGCACGGGCAGGACGTTTGACGGGTACCAACTCCAAATCAGGCACGGGCTGGCAGACCCTGGCAGTCCGCAACAGTGGGGCTCGGTCATCAAGACAGCCGCCCGCCGCCGAATCATTGAGTGCGTGGGATTCCACATCACCCAGCGGCCCACCAGACGCGGCGGAATTTGCCGGGTATGGACCGGCTGCACAAAGACTGACGGCCCCGGCGCTACGAACGCCGAGACCGTCTAACCAACCACCCGCAACACCAATAATCACGAGGAAGTTACCATGTCCCAGTCTATCAGCACCGCAACCACCAACACCAGCACCACGGCGGGCAAGTCTGCCGCCAAGATGCCCGAGTTTGTCAGGCTTTCTGACGCCAATAGCCCCGAGATCTACGCCCGGGCCGAGGCGTACAGGCAGTACTTCAAGAGCAACCAGGACGCCCAGACCGCCCACAACTTCATCATCTGCATGGATGACATCCATCCCAACGGGGTGGCTTGGTTGGTGAAGTCCTTGGCGTTCGATGGTTCGATGACGGGGAAGGCCCTTGAAATGGGCGTGCGCCTCGCCTGGATTCACGCCGACCATGGATCAGTTTCGATCACGTTGAAGGACTGGGCCCGGCTCTACACGATGGCTTACGGCCCGGTCACGGCGGACGCCTGATGGACACGCCGACACTGCGCATCTTGGAGCAGGAAAAGGAAGCCCGGAAGATGGGCGCAACGTCCTACACCGAGTTGATGCCGCCCATGCGGCGACTCGTGGACGATGTGGTGGACGACAAGTTCGGTCCGCCCGAGGGTGTTCAGTGGATTGAGTCACGCATCCCGGAAGGGTACGAGGACATGAGTCCCGGACTGATCGCCCGGGCCATGTACCGGCGCGGCGTCCGGTACGTTCCGGACGCCGACCGTTGAACCACCAGTTACCCACAAGCCAGCGGGGAAGCGTGAGCAACTTCCCCGCCTGGGTCACCCAGCCTATTCAGGACCCGAAGGAAACCACTCATGCTCAACCCGAAACAGCCGCCCCGTGCTGAACTACCCGCCCCCGGGTCGACCGGTGAAGGTGCAGGCCGTCATGGGATCTGACAACGCCAAGAAAGTCCACCGCTACGGCGGCAGCCTGACGGGGAACCAGTACAAGGTCCTCACCCATATGGCATGGGTGAGCTACGACCGGCGCGGCATCCCGAAGGGTGGCAAGGATCGGGACGGCAACACCGCCAAGCCGCTTCAATTCTTCGGCAACGCCCAGGCATCCGCGCTGGAAGCCCTGGGGCGGGACAAGAAGCCCGCTGTGGCCCTCCGGCTGTGGGAACGCGCCGTGAAGGAGCTTACGGACCTTGGAATCATCAAGGTTGTTGAGCGGGCCATCCCAAACAAGCGCACGGCTCGCTATGAACTCGATCTTGGATGCCTTGAGACAGGCCGGGAAGCTGTGGATAACTTTGTTGAGGCCCCCGAGGTTAGCGAACAAAAAGTACGTGAACCTAGCGAACAAAAAGTTCGTGAACCCGTTGAGGATCACGAACAAAAAGTTCGTCAAACCCCCGAGGTTAGCGAACAAAAAGTACGGGCATACTTACAAGGTTCTACTAACCAAGTTGAAGCAAGCAATCAAAAGGACCAACTTACAAGCCGCTCCCGTCGCGCTGTCTCGTCACCACGCGCACGCGGAACGCTTTTGCTTGCACAAGATGATGACTCCACCATCTACGACAATGCACGGCAGCACCTCGGCAATCTCGGCCCAGACCGCAGCGACCACTACATGGACAAAGCACGTCAGGACCTCGGCACAGACGCGCCACTCCGTGAGCGTGTCATCCACGCCGCCGCTCTCGCCGGCTGGCAGGAACAGGCGGCATCGTGACCATCACGAAACCCCAGGCCCAGGCTCTCGCCGCGCTACTGCATGAACTCCGCCCCGAATGGGTGCCAGCCTCGTTGATGACTCTCATTTGGGAACACCGCGATGACCACCCGTTTCCGGAACTCACCGCCGCCGCCGTGGCCGTCGCAATCAACCCGGACAAGCGAACACCCGGCATCATATTTCTACCCGGCACACACTGGCACCTGACAGCCCAGAAGCCCGCCCCGCAACAGTTCCTCACCACCGCCGAGAAACGCCGTCTGGCGCACGCACAGCGGGCCGGATACGACGCGGTAAAAAACGGCGTCGACCCGTTCGACACATCCACCCCGTTCCACATCCCCGTCATCAGCCCCGACGACCTCAACCCCGCCGCCACCATGGAAGCCTTCCAACGCGGCCAAGACCTCGCACGCTGGGAGCAACGCCAGCACCAACCCGGCCCCGCAGCTATCGAAGCCCCCACCACCAACGTCATCGAAGAAGCCGCCCAATGACCACCACCCAAGACCTCGCCACGTTGCAAGCCGCGAACAACCGACTCACCGCCCAAGTCAAAGCGCTTGTCGACCTCCTGGCACACCGGGGCACCCTCACCATTGCCGACGCCTACGGCATCCACCACATCGAAGCGGACACCACACCATGAAAACCAGCCCATGCCCGGAATGCACGGCAACCAAACACACCACCCGCTACACCGAAGACGGCCCCATCTACTCGATACGCATCACCCACCAGCCCGACTGCACCGCCTACGCGGCCCGCCAAGCCACCGCCAAGGCCCTGGCAGACCAATGAACGAGGAAACGGCCACCCTACCGGAACTAGTCGAATACTGGCGCAACCAAGCCGCCTACTGGAAAACCCGGGCACTCACCGCCGAACACAAAACCGGGGCCAAACCCGCCACCCCCGAAACCGACACCCACCGCCGCATCAGCTACACCGACAGAACCGGCGACACAGCCGCACACCACGCAGACAAAACCAGGAGAAAACATGCCCACCACAAATAAGCGCAGTGTGATAAGTCAGCCCCCCGTACATGGCACACGCGGGATGGTTGACGATGTGGAGCGCGAACACCTGTTGCAGGGTGTTGCCGCCCGGTTGGTTTGGCTCCGTGCCCGTGCCGGCTATTCGCAGGAGGACGCCGCCGCCTTGGCTGGCCTGTCCCGGACTGGTTTGGGCAAGCTCGAACATGGGCGCTCCCGGCCCACGAAGGACAGCCTGCGGGACTTGGCAAGCGTGTACGCGCCGGATCACCCCCAGGTCGAATATTGGAACCTCTGCAAGCTCGCCGGGACATCCCTGCGGGACTCACACAGGCGGCTCTCACCGGCTCACAAGCCCGCGACCGTACGGACTGCCACGGACAACCTGAAAGCCGTTCTAAAGACCATGGAGCGGCTGCGGGTGAAGGCCGGCCCGGACCTCACCAAGTTCGACGCGGGCGCAGCTAAGGCCATTGCCGCCGCCGAACAGGCCGTGAGGATCGCCCAGGCCCGGGAAGACCTGTTGCAACGGCTGCGGGAGAACCCCGAAAACGGCCCGGATTCGGGGGAAAACGTTGGGTAAGCGTTGGATCACCCGCCCCGGCATGGCGCAAGTATCCGTGAAAGTCCCTACATTCCGCCCAACTGGACGGCATGAACAACACCCAGGCCCGAGAACCGGGCATTATCAGGAGGCCTCTTGTGGGCAAGTTTGACTCGATGGAACTGGTTGCGTTCGGGCCGGTCGAGAATCCTGCTGCCAGTGGTTTGCCGGCCGAGGACGCGGGCATGGTCTTGGTTGCGCTCATGGACAACAGCGACGGGCAAAAGGTCACGTTCCTTGTCAGCGCGGACGATGCCCTGATCCTCGGCCACGGTGCGATTGGTCTTGGAGGCGGGTTTGCCGCGTCGGGAAGTTACTTTCGCAAGGCGCGGCCCGGGTGGTGGCCCGAATGGGAAACCCCTGCGGACCCGTCCGCGTGGCTCACGCCATCGGCGGACCAGTGAGGGATGCCCTGCCGCAGGAGTATGCGCGTCTGGTGCAGGCTGACGGGTCCGTGGTGGTGCCTGGGGCCGTGGCTGACGGGCTCCTGCGGTTGCTCGTGCTGGGTGTGACAGTGGCGTCCCAGCGGAACGCCGGGGGCCGTCCCACGGGTGCCGTCATGGACGTGTTGCACGCCCTGAACCAGGCAGCTGTCAAAGCCGCCGAGTCGGGGATGTCCGCCAGCGGACCCGACGTTGACGAAAAGCGCATTCTAGAAGAGCAACGGGTGATCGCAGTAAAGACCTCTTCGGAGGTCGCGGCCCTGCTCCAATGCACTGACCGATCTGTGCGGCGTGCATGCGGGCAGGGCCGACTCCGGGCCACCAAGACGGGCCGTCAATGGCTCATCCGCGAAAACGACTTAGACACCTACAGATTCGGAAAGACACCCCATGGCCCGCACCAGCCAGCGTGAACCCAAAGCAGCCCCGCCCGCAACGATTCCCGAAGTGACAGACGCCGACGTGAAGGCGGCACAAGCCGCAGCCAAGGAAGCAATGGACCTTATCGGGGAACTCGAAGAACGCGTCATCAACGGCGACGACACAGTTACCCCGGATGAAATCGCCGCGCAGGAATCCCTCGGCAGGTTCGCACGGCTCCGGGCAGCGGCAACACTCCGCAAAGCAGCCGGCGCGAAGGAAGCCGCCCGGTTGCGTGACTGCCAGATCCTCCACGATGAGATGACCGCCTACGCCGGCCAGGACGGGCAACGCCTCGCTGATTTGTACCAGGCCATCTATGACGCCCGCGAAGAATTCCGGTCCATCATGGAGGAACGCAACGACACGGTGTTATCGTGGCACCAGCGCGCCCAGGCCCTGGACATCTCACAGGAGGACGGGCGACCGACCCCCAAGGCCAACGACGGGCTCATCTCCCTCGGGCGCGGCACCTTCGCCGTCAAGACAGACATCACCGTCTTTGGACACGAAGACATCGACAACTACCTCGGAACCCACGAGAAGGCTATTCCGTTCGACGCCGACGCCGTCCAAGCCAAGATTGCCAGGCTGCGCCAGATCGACACGCCCGACCAGCGCACCGTCCCGGAATATATCTACCGGGGACCCAACGGGGCACTCCTGGAGCGTGACCGGCCCTTCACGGATGAGGAAGTCGCCCGGACGGGCGTACGCCGCATCACTGCCGCCGAAGCGTGGCCCGAGTAATGGCAACGCAAGTAACCGCCGCCGAACTGAAAGCCATGACGGCCGAACAGATCGTGCAGGCGTACCAGGAAGGCCGGTTGGAAGCCCTGTTGACGACACCGGTCAATGACTCGACCCAGGCGTCAGCGGCAGCCCGCGCCGCCGAACAGATCAGTGACGCCGATGCGCAACGCATCGACGGGATCAACGAGCCCGGCGCCCGTAATTACCACGGCAAGGTCTAACCATGAGGTCCCATGTCCAGTGAAGGTTTCGACGCGATGATGGACGGCGTGGAGGCACGCATCGATGACGCGCTTGCAGAAGCAGCGTTCAAGGCCATGGAACATATCCACACCATGACCACGCCCAAAGTCCCGATAGAGACTGGCAACCTCGCCGGATCCGGTGCGGTCAGCAACACCGGGCCGGCAAGCGCCCAGATCTACTACCCGGGTCCGTATGCCCGGTACCAGGAATATGGCGTCTCTAAGAACGGGCTGCCGCTCCGCCACGAACACGGTCAATCATTCTTCCTCATCACGACAATGGTGGCCGAGAAAGACGCAGCCATTGAGGTTGCCGCGCAAGTCATCCGCGACGCCATCGACTAGCACCGCCCCAACACCCGCAAAGGACAAACACATGGCTTTCCGCCCGCTCGAAGAAGTACAAGGCCCCATCACGCTCCCCATCAAGGGCAAGGAATACACCCTGCCCGCCGTGTCCTTTGAGGACGGTGTCCGGTTGCGGGCCCTGATCTCCGGGGAATCGGAGGACGCGACGTGGCGGGACCTGTTCGACATCCTCCTGGGTGACGTGTACCAGCAGCTTCAAGACGACAAGGCGGGAGTCACGGTCATTGACCGGGTGTTCTTCACCGCCCTTGCTGACTTTCAGACGGGCCGGGAAGGCGCGGAAAAGCTGTGGGAGAACGGCGTCCCCCAGGAACTGGTGGCGTTGCTGCAAAAGTCTGTCGGCCAAGTCCAGGCAGCCGCAGCCGGCAAGGCCGGGAAGTGACGCATGCCTACATCCTCGGGTGACATCAACGCCAGCATCAGTCTTGATGCCAGCGAGTTTAGGCGCGTAGCCGCACAAGTCCGCAATGAAGCCCGCGACCTCGGGGCACTCTCCCCGACGGTGAACGTGGACGCCAATGTGGGACGGGCACTGTCCGACCTCGCCGCCGTTGACGCTGCGGAACGCCGCGTAGGCAGTTCCAGCGTCGACATGGGCAAGCAGGGCAGGACGGGCATCCTCGCCCTTGTTGCCGCAGCCCCTGCCGCCGTCGCCGCACTGGGCCCCATCGGCGCCGCCGCCATTGGTTTGGGTGCCTCGTTCGGTGTCATGGCCGTCTCCGGTGTCCTCGCCATCAAGGGCATCAAGGACGCCATGGCCGAGGGCACCCGCACCGGGGACCAGTACACGGTCGGGCTGGGGTCTATGGAGGGCATGCTTGACCAGCTCTCCCACTCCGCCGCCGTGGGGATGCTCGGTGCCTTCAACGGCGCCGTGCAGGACCTGTCAGCGCGCATGCCGTTCCTAAACCGCATGATCTACGACGCATCCGGGCAGTTGGGGACGTTGGGCGGCACGGCCCTGCACGGTGTCTTGGATGCCATGCAGGCATTGAACCCGCTCATCACCGCGGGTGGTGTGGAGTTGAACAAGTTCGTCGGCTGGCTGGCCGCCATGCCCGCGTCCAATGGGTTCTCCCAGTTCGTGGACTACGCGATCACTAACCTGCCCTCCGTGATGACGCTCATCGAGGGACTTGTCACGATGGTGGGTCACGTAGTGGAATCCCTCGCCCCGCTCGGGCCTGCCGTCATCGCAGGCTTCCAGGTGTTCACGGACATCGTCAATGCACTGCCGCTGCCTGTCCTGGCCGGGGTTGTCACTGCTGTTGCCGCTCTCGGGCTCTCACTCAAGCTGCTGGGGAACGGCATGATCGCCCCCGTGATCGTGTCCATTGCCGAGGCTATCGGGCTGACCGGGGTCATGGCTAACCTCGCCGTTCCCGTCGTTGGTGTGCTGTTGGCTGCGATTACCGGGCTCGCTGTCGGGTTCGCCGCGTCCGCCGCCTCGGGCGGACAAGCCACCACCGTCCTCACGGACTACGGCGACCAACTGGAACGGGATAACGGCTTAATCGGTATCAACGTACGCCAGACCGCTGCGAAAGCCTTGCAAGACTCCGGAGCCTACGACGCCGCCAAACAGTTGGGCATCTCCCAACAGGAACTCACGGACGCAGTCCTACACCAAGGCACCGCGTGGGACTCGGTCAAGGGGAAGCTGGCCGGCGCGCAACAGAAGATCCAAGAGATGGGCGTCACCCAGCCTGCCGAGGCGACGAAGATGTCCAACGCGCTTCAAGTTGTCACCGCCGCGTACGGCACCAACAACGACCAGATCCTCAAGGCCCAGGCTGCCGCGAAGAACTACAACGCCGCCATGGACGACCAGAACGGGACCACTACGGCCCTCGCCGGGGCGCTGGGCATGACGGGTAGCGCATATACGGCGGCGGTCGCGGCGCAGGCGTCCGCGAAGGCATCCACGGATGCGAACACGGCCTCCATGCAGTTGCAGAACGACGCGGCAGGACTACTCAAAGCAGCGTTGGACGGGTTGAACGGGAAAGCCATCTCGGCAGCACAGGCCCAAAACAGTTTTGATTCGTCACTGGTCAACATGGGCACGCACGTGTCCGCGACGGGCAAGAAAATCACGTTTACCACTACCAGCATCAACGACATGTCCAGCGCGTCTGTGACGTTGCGGGGTCAGTTGAATTCGCAGGTCCAGAACCTGCAGAACGTGGTCGAAGCCAACGGTGGTTTGGCGAACTCCACGGGCAAGGCGCGCCAGCAGATGGTGACCATGCGTCAGCAGATCATCGACAACGCTGTTGCCCATGGTGTGGACCGTGCCGCCGTGACCGCCTACATCGACAAGATACTCGCCATCCCGAAGTCCGTACCGCCGACGAAGTTGCAGGTCGACAACGCCCAGGCCCTCGCAGACGCGCGGGCGTTGCAGTCATACATCAACTCCATGCACGGCACGACACTAACGAACCGCATCTATTCCATCTACTCCGAAAGCCACGTCTCCACGGGGCAGGGCGGCAGCGGCGGATTGACTCGGGCCGAGGGTGGCGCGATCCACCGTGCCAACGGCGGCAGTATCAGCCCGTCCTACCTTGCAAGCGGTGGGTTCCCGGGTCACGCCGTGGGTACTGACACCATCCCCGTGTGGGCCTCGGAGGGCGAGTACATGATGAAACGTGCTTCGGCACAGTCCATCGGTGCACCGGCATTGAACTACATGAACCAGACAGGGAAGATCCCGCCCACCGGTGGACAACCCAACATCACGGTGTACGTGACCAACCCATTCACAGGCGAACAGGTCCAGGCAGTAGTCCACACCGTAGCCACACAAGCGGCCGGTCAGGTTGTGGACAACTTCGCCCGAGACATCCGAAACCGCAGGTAACGGTGAAGTTGTGTGGCCGGCCCGTGATTGATCTGAGCTTGTACGGTGCTGCCACGCGCTTTCATTGTGGTGTCAGGGCTCCTATGGCTGGTAATGAACGACGTCGCCGCCCAGCGCGGCCACCACCTTGTCAGCCGCCGCTTTCTCTCCGGGCACGTCAGCGGGCGGCGGTGTAACACCAGCGAATCCGTCCGCAAGCAGCTTGTCGGCCTGGTTCGTGAGCTGGTACATGAGCGTGTCGTCATACTGGACTATCGCCGTCCACCCGTTGCCGTTCACGTACCAGGCCTCTTGGGACTTGTTGGCTGCCAGCATCTCAGACACGCTGTCGGCACTCGGCCCGTCCGCCCAGCTATAGACCGTGAGTTTCCGTCCATCGAGCGTGCAGGTTGCGAGCGACGACAAGCCGGACTGCGGTCCCGACGCCACATCCCCGACTTGGACATCCTTACAGTCAGGAATCAGTGTCGCTATCGCGGAAGCGGCCTCTCCGTAGTACGTGCTCGGCTTGCTGGATGCCGTGGGGGACGTTGCAGCAGCCACAGTATGTCCCCCACAGGCCGCCAGAGCCAGAAAGAGGGACGCCGCAGCGAGCGTGACAATTGGCCGAGTGATGGTGTGCTGACTCATGGTGTTTCCCCCGATGGTGGATGATGCTTGGATCTTAGACCCAAGCGGTGACGATTAATAGGGTCGTGACCCAACGTTTACCCAACGAAAACAACTCAATCGACGCAAATATAACGAGTGGACAAAGCCCGCGTATGGCCCCAAATCCCGCGCCAATTCAACGATATTGGAAGCCATATCAAGCCAGCCGAAAACACGGTTTGATAATCCTAAGGTCCTCGGTTCAAGTCCGAGTGGCCCTACCAAAAAAATCCCCGGAACCGTCAGGGTTCCGGGGATTTTTTGCGCATCCGCTCCGAAGGGCCGGGATCTCCACCAGCCGCTGGGCCGCGCTGTGGCATGTTTCGAACCCCCACGAGTGGCTCACCCGCCGGACACCGGCAACAGGACCGACGGGCGCAGGTCGAGGATAAATTGCAGCGGGTTGAGATAGGCGTCCCCGCGGCGCACGCCCCAATGCAGGCAGCTGTCCTCCCCGGGCGGACCGGCGTCGCAGTGCGTGATCCCGGACAGGGTCCCCACCGGCTGGCCGCGGGCCACGGTTTCGCCCTTGCGCAACGTTGATTTGACGGGTTCAAAGCTCAGCCTGAGCCCGTCCGCCGTGGTGATGGTCAGCACCGGGCGGTCCACCACTGTCCCGGCGAAGGACACCACCCCCGCGGTCGGTGCGCGGACGGCGGCGCCCTGGGCGGCCAGCAGGTCCACCCCGCGATGGCCGGCCAGCCAAGGCTGGTCCGGCGGGTCGAAGCCGTGCACCAGCCGGGGCCTGCCCGCCAGCGGCCACGCCCAGCCGACGGAGGCAGGCAGGGGACGGGCCGCCGTCGTGCGTGGGGACAAGGCGGCCGGGGGAGCCGCCGCAGCCGCACTGCCTCCCGCCGAAGCTGCCGAAAGCGGCAGCAGGGCGGCCAGCAGCAGCGCCGCCCATGCCGGGCGCCACCGCCTGGAACCAAGGATGCCTCTCATGCCTTCCAGCATGGCGGCTTCCCGCCGGACCGGCAGCGGCATCCTGCCTCAATGGGGACAAGGCACCAGTCCTGCCCGCCTGTGGAGGGGGCAGTCGTGGTCGGGCCGCCCGTCAGCCCTGTAGTAACATAGTGGAAGCAGTGCGCTCTTTTGTGCGCTGACTACGCGCACCCCACCCTGACGAGGTGCCCACGGGAAACCTGGGCCCTGCCGACGGATTGCGCCCATACGGTCCGCCTCGCGGCGGGACATGGAAGCGCAATAGGGTGCCAGGAGCAAAACCATGGGCGGGACACTCCGCCGCAGGTTGAAAGCTAAAGAACCGTAAATTAACAAGAAGGAGCGCCGGCATGCCCGTCGTAACCATGCGCCAGCTGCTTGACAGCGGCGTCCACTTTGGACACCAGACCCGTCGTTGGAACCCGAAGATGAAGCGATTCATCCTCACGGAGCGCAACGGCATCTACATCATCGACCTGCAGCAGTCACTGTCCTTCATTGACCGTGCCTACGAGTTCGTCAAGGCCACCGTTGCCCACGGCGGCACCGTCCTGTTCGTCGGCACGAAGAAGCAGGCGCAGGAAGCCATCGCCGAGCAGGCCACCCGCGTGGGCCAGCCCTACGTGAACCAGCGCTGGCTCGGTGGCATGCTCACCAACTTCCAGACGGTTTCCAAGCGCATCTCGCGCATGAAGGAACTCGAAGAGATCAACTTCGACGACGTTGCCTCCTCCGGCCACACCAAGAAGGAGCTCCTGCTCCTCAAGCGTGAGCTGACCAAGCTGCAGACCAACCTCGGCGGCATCCGCAACCTCGGCAAGGCCCCGTCCCTGCTCTGGGTTGTCGACACCCCCAAGGAACACCTCGCCATCGACGAGGCCCACAAGCTGAACATCCCCGTTGTGGCCATCCTGGACTCCAACTGCAACCCGGACGACGTCGACTTCCCGATCCCGGGCAACGACGACGCCATCCGCTCCGTGAACCTGCTGACCCGCGTGATCGCCGACGCCGTCGCCGAGGGCCTGATCGCCCGCAACGCCAAGGCCACGGGCAACCAGGAAGCCCCGGCCGAGCCGCTGGCCGAGTGGGAGCGCGAACTCCTCGAAGGCGAGCAGGCTGCCGCAGGCGAAGCCAAGGCCATCTCCGCCGAAGAGGCTGCCGAGGTCATCACCGGCACGGAAGCCGAGAAGGCTGCCGAGACGCTGCTGGCTGACTCCCCGGCCAAGGACGCCGCTGAGGTCCTCTCCGGCGAAACCAGCGAAGACAAGTAACTCCTTAGCCTGCCGGAACGCCCCTGGGTGTTCCGGCAGTGCTGTGCCCGCCCGGCGCGGGCCCTAAAACAACTGCCAACCGCGACAACACGAAACAGGAGTTTCAATATGGCGAACTACACCGCCGCAGATATCAAGGCCCTGCGCGAGCGCACCGGCGCTGGCATGATGGACGTCAAGAAGGCCCTCGACGAGGCCAACGGCGACGCCGAGAAGGCCATGGAGCTCATTCGCATCAAGGGCCTCAAGGGCGCCACGAAGCGCGAAGGCCGCTCCACCGCCGAAGGCCTCGTGGCCGCCAAGGTAGAAAACGGCGTCGGCGTCATGGTGGAAGTCAACTGCGAGACCGACTTCGTTGCCAAGTCCGCCCCGTTCATCGAGTTCTCCAACAAGGTCCTGGAAGCCGCCCTGGCTTCCGGCGCCACCGACGTTGAGGCCCTGCTGGCTGCCGAGGTTGACGGCAAGCCGCTGTCCGGGCTGGTCATCGAAGCAGGTGCCCTGCTGGGTGAGAAGGTTGCCATCCGCCGTGTTGCCCGCGTTGAAGGTGCCACGGTTGACGCCTACCTGCACAAGACCTCCAAGGACCTGCCCGCACAGGTTGGCGTGCTCTTCGCCGTCGACGGTGACAACCAGGAAGTTGCACACGACGTAGCTGTGCACATTGCTGCCATGTCCCCGAGGTTCCTGACCCGCGAAGAAGTTGCTGCAGACGTTGTTGACAACGAACGCCGCATTGCCACGGAAACCGCACAGGCCGAAGGCAAGCCCGAAGCCGCCATGACGAAGATCGTTGAAGGCCGCCTGACCGGCTTCTTCAAGGAGATCGTCCTGGTGGACCAGTCTTTCGCCAAGGACGCCAAGAAGAGCGTCGGCACCGTCCTGAACGAAGCCGGCGTGAAGGCAACCGCCTTTGCCCGCTTCCGCGTCGGGGCCTAAGTCACCCTTACCGGCTGACGTAACGCGCCAGCCGGTGTGATACAGGAAAGGGGCAGCCGCTTGGGGCGGCTGCCCCTTTCCTGTGCCCGGCGTCGGTTAGGATCTTAGGGGCACCCCTCCGGGCGGCACACTGCAACGACACCACCCCACCGACTCAACTGCACTGACATATCTGCATTGCGGAACCTTGACCGAATGACACACGGAATGGTTCCCACGGAAGGCACAATGACAACGAACACTCCCGGCTCCACGCAGGACATTGCCCACAACCCGTCAGGAACACCCAAGCGGCGCCGCGTGCTGTTGAAGCTCTCCGGCGAGGTCTTCGGCGCGGGAAAGCTCGGCGTCGACCCGGACACCATCCGGGACATCGCCAAGCAGATCGCCAGCACCGTGGACCGGGTGGAAGTGGCCGTTGTGGTCGGCGGGGGCAACTTCTTCCGCGGCGCCGAGCTTTCCCAGTCCGGCATGGACCGCTCCCGCGCCGACTACATGGGCATGCTCGGCACCGTCATGAACTGCCTGGCCCTGCAGGACTTCCTGGAGCAGGCCGGCGTGGACACCCGCGTCCAAAGCGCCATCACCATGGGGCAGGTGGCCGAGGCGTACATTCCGCGGCGCGCCATCCGGCACATGGAAAAGAGCCGCGTGGTCATCTTCGGCGCCGGTGCGGGCCTGCCCTACTTCTCCACCGACACCGTCGCCGCCCAGCGCGCCCTGGAAGTCCACGCCGACGTGGTCCTCATGGCCAAGAACGGCGTGGACGGCGTCTACACGGCCGACCCGAAGAAGGACCCCGACGCCGTCAAGCTGGAGCACCTCAGCTACGACGAGGCCATGGCCCGGGACATCCGCGTCATGGACCAGACGGCCTTCAGCCTGTGCAAGGACAACAACGTCACCATGCTGGTCTTTGGCATGGAGGGCGAAGGCAACGTGGCCCGCGCCATCCTGGGCGAAAAACTGGGCACACTCGTCACGCCATAGTACGACGGCGGGGCGCCCCGCCATGGGCCGGCGCACGGGCCCGGCAGCCCGCCGGCCCACGGTAGGATGGACTCAGGATTGCCGCGTGCCCCGGCCGCGGAGCAGTTGGGATTTTCAAAAAGTTGAGGGAGACAGACGTGATCGAAGAAACTTTGCTTGAGGCCGAGGACAAGATGGACAAGGCCATTGAGGTAGCCAAAGAGGACTTCGCCGCCGTCCGCACGGGCCGTGCCAACCCCGCCCTCTTCAACAAGGTGTTGGTGGAATACTACGGTGCACCCACCCCGCTGCAGCAGCTGGCCTCCTTTGCGGTGCCGGAGGCACGCACCCTGCTCATCACCCCCTTTGACAAAAGCGCCCTGCACGAGATCGAGCGGGCCCTGAGCTCCTCCGAGGTGGGCGCCAACCCCTCGAACGACGGCAACGTGATCCGTGTGGTCATGCCGGAACTGACACAGGAACGGCGCCGCGAATACGTCAAGCTGGTCCGCACCAAGGGCGAGGAAGCGAAGGTTTCCGTCCGCAACATCCGCCGCAAGGCCAAGGAGACCCTGGACAAGCTGGTCAAGGACGGCGACGCCGGTGAGGACGAAGGCTCACGCGCCGAAAAGGAACTCGACGCCCTGACCAAGGCGCACACGGACAACATCGACGAGCTGCTCAAGCGCAAGGAAGTCGAGCTTCTCGAGGTCTAATGACGGACCCCAAGCCTGCGCCGTCCGGCTCTCCCGGGGAGGAACCGGACGCCCCGCCCCCGGGGGCAAGCCCCCCGCCGGGCGCGGACGCATACCAGTTTCCGACCCGGAAGGCGCGGCGCATTGCGGAAATGACAGGCGTCATTCCCGTCGTCGTGCCCGGAAGGCCGGCGCCGGAAAAGGGTGCTGCCAAAAAACCGGCGCCGCACAAGACAAGGGCTGAAAAGCGGGCAGCTGAAGCGGCTGCGACCGCCGAAAAGGCCGCTTCCCCGGACACGGCAGGGGTTGCCAAGGCCGCTTCCGGCCGTCCGGCGAAAAGTGCCGGGCCGCCCGCCGTTCCCGTCCCGCCGGGCCCCATCGCACCCGTGCCTGCCTCCGTGGCAGCCCCCAAACCGTTGCGTGCGGCCAAGGCGCCGCGCACGCCCAAGGCCGGACGCGACCTTCCCGCCGCCGTCGGGGTGGGCCTGACACTGCTGGTGCTGGTCCTCGGCAGCCTCCTGTTCTTCCCGCTGGCGTTTGTGGTGGTGGCCACCGTGTTCGTGGCAGTGGGCGTGTGGGAGGTCTCGCGGGCCATCGCCACCCGCGGCATCAGGCTGCCCCTGACACCCGTATTCGTCGGGACGGTGGCCATGCCGGCGTCGGCCTACTTTGCCGGCTCGGAGGGCCTCCTGTTTGCCCTCGTGGCCAGTGCGGGGGCCACGCTCCTGTGGCGTTCGCTGGACCCGGAACCGGGCGCCGTGAAGAGCATCCTCGCCGGCGTTTTCGTCCTGATGTGGATCCCGTTCATGCTCAGCTTTGTCCTGCTGATGATGCAGGACCTCCGCCCGCCCACCCTCGGGCTGACCCTCGATTTCAGCACCATGAACCCGGGCGTCATCGAAGTGGTCATCATGCTGTTCCTGGTGGTCGCCAATGACACCTTCGGCTACCTGGTGGGCGTGCTGTTCGGCAAGCACCCCATGGCCCCTAAAATCAGTCCCAAGAAGTCCTGGGAGGGGTTTGCCGGGTCCATGGGGGGTGCCATGCTCGTGGCCATCCCGGCGACGGTATTTTTCCTGGATGTGCACTGGTGGGTGGGATTCGTCCTGGCCGTTGGTATGGTCTTTGCAGGCACCGGCGGCGACTTTGCCGAGTCCATGGTCAAGCGGGAGCTTGGCATCAAGGACATGAGCAACCTGCTGCCCGGGCATGGCGGCGTCATGGACAGGCTGGATTCCATCCTGTTCGCGGCACCCGTTGCCTACGCCACCTTTAGCGTTCTAGGCCAGCTCTGATGCGCCCCTGTCGGGGGTGTCCAGGGCGGATTTTCGTCCCAGCAAGCACCACACCCGAGGAATGACAGTGACCGTGGAAGACAAGACTCGCACCAACTCCAAGTTCAAGCTGGTTGGTCCCAAGGAGATCGGGTACAACGTCAAGCAGGTTGACGTGTTCCTGGACCGTGCCCGGGCCTACTTCCTCAACGCCGACTCGAACGGCCTGGCCATCACGAGCCAGGACGTCCGCACGGCATCCTTCGATCCCGCCCGCGGCGGCTACAACGCCCAGGCCGTCGACGCGGCCATGGACCGGATTGAGGACGAATTTGTGCTCCGCGAGAAGGAGCTGCTCATCAAGGGCAAGGGTGAAAAGGCGTGGATGCTCGAAATCGGCAAAACCGCGTCCCTGCTGCGCGGCCGGCTGCACCGGCCCGACGGCGAGCGGTTCCGCCGCCCCACCAGGAAAAACGTCCAAAGCTACAACACTGCCGACGTCGACCTGCTGTGCCGCGAGCTCCTGACCTACATCGAGGACAACGGCGAGCTCAGCGTGGACGTGGTGCGCCGGGCGGTGTTTGCCCCGGCGAAGGGGGCCGAAGGCTACGAGGAAAGCCAGGTGGACGCCTTCCTGGACCGCGTCGTGGAGCTGATGGCCGCCATCGACATTCCCTCGGACAGCTAGGGGCGGTCCGGACCGGACGCCGGCCCCGGCATGGCGTGCGGGCGCTCGGGCACATGCAGCTTCGACATGAACCGGGCCATGCCCGGGTTTAGGCGGCCCGGGGTGGCCAGCGACACCGCCACCATGGTGAGGAAGGCGGCCGGAACCGTCCAGGCCGCCGGTTGCACCATGACGGTGCGCCACGGAGAATCCGGTGCCAGCTGCGCGCCCACCAGCATGGAAGCCCCGCACAGCACCGCGCCGGCTGCCATGCCGGCCATGGCACCGGCGTCGGTCAGCCCGCGCCACCAGATGCCCAGCAGCAGCAGCGGGCACACGGTGGCCGCCGTGAACGCAAACACGAGCCCCACGCTGCCGGCCAGCGCCAGCGAATCCGTGCCCAGGGCCACGCCCAGTGGCACCACCGCGGCAGCCACGGCAGCGACCCGGAAGCCTCGCACGTTCCCGCCCAGCAGGTCCTGGCTGATGACGCCGGCCAGGGACACCACCAGCCCCGAAGTGGTGGACAGGAACGCCGCAAAGGCGCCAGCCACGACCAGGGCTGAAAGGATGTCCCCGCCCGGCCCGCCCACCAACCTGCCCGGAAGCAGGAGCACGGCCGCGTCCGGGATGCCGCGTGCCGCCAGCTGCGGCAGGAACACCCGGCCCAGCACCCCATAGATGGGGGGGAAGAGGTAAAAGAGGGACAGCAGCCCCAGCACGATCAGGGTGGTCCGCAGCGCCGCCGCGCCGTCGGGGTTGGTGTAAAACCGGACCAGGACGTGGGGCAGCCCCAGGGTCCCGAAAAGCAGTGCCACCATCAGGGACAGCGTCCCGTAGGTGCCGGTGCCGCCCGTGACCACCGTCAGGCAGGCAACGGCGACGACGGCCCCCCGCACCCACCCAAGACGGCAGTCCCGTGGTGGTCCGGATCGTCAGGGCGGCACCGTGCAGCTGCGGGACAATGTAAAACCAGCCCACAAGCACCACCAGGACGCTGGTAAGGTGGCGGGCCCGGGCGGACCCCAGGCGCGCTTCCGCGAAGTCGGGGATCGTGTAGGCGCCGGACAGCCGCAGGGGAGCGGCAACGAAGAACAGCAGCATGAGGTAGCCGGCGGTGTAGCCGATGGGAAACCACAGCGCATCAATGCCGGAGACGATGACCAGACCGGCAATGCCCAGGAAGCTGGCCGCCGAGAGGTATTCGCCGCCAATGGCTGAAGCGTTCCACCACGGCCGAACGGTCCGGGACGCCACATAAAAGTCACTTGTGGTCCGTGAGATCCGCAGACCGTAGAAGCCGATCAATGCCGTGACGACGGAGACGGCGGTCAGGGCCGTGTAGCCGATGGCCGGGTTCACTTGCAGTCCACCAGGCCGCGGTACCTGTCCTCGTTGCGCGTGGCCGCGCGCACATACAGCCATGCGCTGGCGCCGATGATGGGGTACACGCCCGCGCCCAGCATGAGCCACGGGGCGGGAATGCCCAGGATCCGCCACTCGGCAAAGGCCGGAACCCACCGGACCGCCATCCAGCAGATCAGCAGTGCCGCCACAAAGCCCGCCGTCACCACCAGGGCCAGCCGCAGCTGGGACCTGATGAGGGACCGCACCATGACCTCGCCCACCGCCGACTGCTCGGCGACCTCCTGCGAGACGGTGGTGCTGCCGATGACGAGGCGGTCCTTGCTGCGCGGGGCCGTGACGCGCACCCGGCCGGGGGCTGGAGGTGCCGGCGGGGGAGCGGGCGGGTGGCCTGCAGGTGTTCGCGGACAGCCGGCAGGTGGCGCCGGCTCACCGGCAGCTCGGCGTTTCCGACGGAGACCGTGGGCTTGGCCGAGCCGAGCCTCAGGGCGGTGGCGCACGGCATACAGACCAGGTACGAGCGGTGGATGCGCAGGAAGCCGGCGCCCTGCCAGCGCTGTTCCAGATCCGACAGCGAGACGCGGACCAGATAGCTGGCCTCGGCCATCCTGCTGATCGCGTTCTCCCCGGTGGTTTCCGGCAGTGAAAGGGCCATGATCCCCGGCGCCGGCTTCGACTGGTTCCCGCTGGCCAACCCCGGGCTCATCTCCATCCCGCTCGCGTTCTTCCTGGGCTGGCTGGGGACCGTCCTGGACAAGAACAAGGAGAATCCAGCCATCCAGGCCGAGATGGCTGTCCGCTCCCTGACCGGCATTGGCGCCGAGAAGGCCGTGGAGCACTAGAGGCCACGTTTCCGACACCAAATCCGCGCCGGGCCGCGGAGTCCGCCGTTGCCCCGGTCCGCTTATGCGCCGGACCGGGGCCGGGTTTGGCGCAGATTGTCCACTGGCGCCAAACCAACGGCGGGTCCGGCGCATAAGAAAAGAGGCCGGAGCTTATGCGCGCAACCCACGGCGGGTCCGGCGCAGAATTGTTGCCGGCGGTCCATCCGGGTTGGGATCGCAGGGCCGACTGTGGCCCGGGCCCGCACGGTTCACTTATGCGCCGGACCGGGGCCGGGTTTGGCGCAGATTGTCCACTGGCGCCAAACCCACGGCGGGTCCGGCGCATAAGAAAAGAGGCCGGAGCTTATGCGCGCAACCCACGGCGGGTCCGGCGCATAACGGAAGTGGTCGGCGGCCGGCCGCTCTACTTGTCCAC
Organism: Arthrobacter sp. SDTb3-6; assembly: GCF_013376095.1. Lineage (GTDB taxonomy): Bacteria > Actinomycetota > Actinomycetes > Actinomycetales > Micrococcaceae > Specibacter. The sequence continues at coordinate 150,870 of NZ_JAAMFN010000004.1, forward strand.
GACCCGCTCCAGCAGCGGCCCGAGGCGGAACGGGACCAGCTCATTCATGGCCAGCGAGGTTTCCGTGCGCTCCACCCCGTCACAGGCGAGGATCTTCCCGTTGATGCGGAACAGGTCCTCGGCTCCGGTGGAGACCACGCGCGCCAGGATGTCGGCGCGGCCGCTGAGCCCGTGTGCCTCCACCACCTCCGGGATGCCGGCCAGCGACGCGGCCAGTTCAGCCAGTTTTTGCTGCTGGACGTGGATGGAGATGAACGCCGTCAGGGGGTAGCCCAGGGTGGCCGCGCTGATGCGGTGGTCAAAGCCCAGGAACGCCTTGCGCTTCTCCAGCGACGCCATTCTCGCCTGCACCGTATTGCGTGAAAGCCCCAGCTGCTGGGCCAGCGCCACCACGGTCTGCCGCGGGTCCTCCACGAGGGCCAGGAGAATGCGGGCGTCGGTGTCATCCAAGGTATGCATAGTGCGCAGATTAGCACGGTCAAGGCGCACCATATAGGGCAGAATGTTCAATTTATCCAAGGGACATTGCGCCAGCTGCATGCTGTGAGTAGTGTCACAACTAAGGGTTGCAATGACGCGCCCTGCCGTGCGCAACAAACCCTTGCACGCGGCCTGGGGGCCTGCATCCACAAGATGCGCCGGCCCGATGCCAGGGCCCCGCCCCGGCATGAAGCTAAGGAGGCGAACTGCCGTGCTGGAAGCATCAGCCAACTCCGGTGCATCACCGCAAACCGGGATCCACCAACTCATTGCCGCAGACGGCACCAGCGTTGCCGACGGGGAACTGGACCCCTTTGTGGCCGACGTCGACGACGCCCAGCTTGTCCGGCTTTACTCGGACATGGTGGCCATCCGTCGCATCGACGTCGAGGCGACAGCCCTCCAGCGCCAAGGCCAGCTGGCCCTGTGGCCGCCCATGCTGGGGCAGGAAGCCTCCCAGGTCGGCTCGCTCCGGGCCCTGGGCGGGGACGACTTCATTTTCCCCACCTACCGCGAAAACGGCGTGGCCTACCTCCGCGGCGCGGATTTGGCCGGGATCATGAGCACGTGGCGGGGCAGCGCCAACACCGGCTGGGACCCCTACAAGTTCAACATGGCCACCCCGCAAATCATCATCGGATCCCAGACGCTCCACGCCACCGGATACGCCATGGGCCTGGTCCTCGACGGCAAGGAAACCCTCTCCATCGCCTACCTGGGCGACGGCGCCACCAGCCAGGGCGACGTCCATGAGTCCATGGTCTTCGCCGCCAGCTTCCAGGCACCGGTCATCTTCTTCTGCCAGAACAACCACTGGGCCATCTCCGAACCGGTCGGCCTGCAGGCCCACGTGCCCATCGCCGGCCGGGCCCCGGGCTACGGGATCCCCAGCCTGCGCGTGGACGGCAACGACGTCCTCGCGGTCCTGGCTGCCACCCGCTGGGCCGCCGCCCGGGCCCGCAGCGGCGGCGGGCCCAGCTTCATCGAGGCCGTGACCTACCGCATGGGGGCCCATACGACGGCGGACGACCCCACCCGCTACCGGGGCGTCACCGAACTGGAGGAATGGGGCGCCAAGGACCCCATCGCCAGGGTCAAGGCCCTGCTGCAGGGCCGCGGGAAGCTCGACGACGACGCCGAGGCCGCGGTGGCACGGCGCGCCGACGCCGTGGCCGCGGAACTACGCGAAGGCACCATCAACCTGCCCGACCCGGCGCCGCTGAGCGTCTTCGACAACGTCTACACCACCGAACACGCCATCCTGGACCGCCAGCGCGACCACTACGAACGCTACCTGGCCGGTTTCGCACCCACGGATGGCACCACCCTGGAAGGGAGCCGGTCATGAGCAGGCTGACACTGACACAGGCCATCAACGCCGGCCTGCGCAAGGCCATGGAGGACGACCCCAAGGTGGTCCTGATGGGCGAGGACATCGGCACCCTGGGCGGGGTGTTCCGTGTGACCGACGGGCTGATGAAAGACTTCGGTTCACACCGGGTCATTGACACGCCCCTGGCCGAATCCGCCATCATCGGCACCGCCGTGGGCCTGGCCTACCGCGGCTTCCGGCCCGTCTGTGAGATCCAGTTCGACGGCTTCATCTACCCGGGCTTTGACCAGATTGTCTCCCAGGTTGCCAAGCTCCACATGCGCACGCACGGGCAGGTCCGCATGCCGCTGACGATCCGGGTCCCGTTTGGCGGAGGCATCGGATCCCCGGAACACCACTCCGAATCGCCGGAAGCCTACTTTGTGCACACCTCCGGGCTGCGCGTCATCAGCGCCTCCAACCCGCAGGACGCCTACACCCTTCTGCGCCAGGCCATCGCGTGCGATGACCCGGTGATGTTCTTTGAACCCAAGCGCCGCTACCACGCCAAGGGCGAGGTGGACCTGGACGCGGACCTCACCCGCGCCCCCGCCATGGGCGCCTCCCGCGTGGTGCACGCCGGAACCGACGTGACCCTGGTGACCTACGGCCCCCTCGTCGCCACCGCCCTCGACGCGGCCAAGGCAGCGGCCGACGACGGCATCTCCCTTGAGGTGGTCGACCTGCGTTCGCTCTCGCCCCTGGACTACGGCCCCATTGAGGAATCCGTGCGCCGCACCGGCCGCGTCGTGATCACCCATGAGGCGTCGGAGACCCTGGGCCTGGGCGCCGAGGTGGCCGCCGGCATCACCGAGCGGTGCTTCAACTATCTGGAGGCCGCCCCCGTGCGCGTCACGGGCTTCGACATCCCCTACCCGCCGTCCAAGCTGGAAAAGCACCACCTGCCCGACCTTGACCGCATGCTCGACGGCGTTGACCGCGCCCTGGGGCGCCCCAACTCCCTTTCGGGGCTGGAAGGATGACCATGATTACCGAATTCAGGCTGCCGGACCTGGGCGAAGGCCTCACGGAATCGGAGATCGTCAGCTGGCATGTGGCGGTGGGTGACAGGGTGGAACTGAACCAGGTCATCGGCGAAGTGGAGACCGCCAAGGCCGTCGTGGAACTTCCCTCGCCCTACGCCGGGACGGTCACCGCCATCACGCACGAGCCCGGGACCACCGTGGAGGTGGGGGAGGTCATCATCGCCTTTGAGGTGCCCGGCCAGGGGCAGGATGCACCCGCCGCGGACCAGCCGGCCGACGAGGCGCCCGCCAAGCGCGTGCCGACCCTGGTGGGCTACGGCGCCGAACCCGAATCCTCGAAGCGTCCCGTGCGGCGGACCCGGCAATTTGCCCCGGCCGGAGCCGCAGCGCCCGCCGCAGCGCCCACCGGGGTTCCGGCCGCAGCCCCGGCCGGCGCGCCCGCCGTGGCAGTGGCCGACGCCCAGGCGCGCGTGCAGGCGGACCGCCCCCGGTCCACGCCTCCCGTGCGAAAGCTGGCCCGCGACATGGGGATCGACCTGGCCGCGCTGACTGGCTCCGGGGACCACGGGCTGATCACCCGCCAGGACGTCGTCACCTTTGCCGGGGGACAGGAAAAGGGCGCCGAGGGCGCCGCGGAAGCACCGGCGTCGACCACGGGAACTGCGGCAGCCCGGGACCGGACGGACACGTCCCGCGAGGTGCGCACCCCCATCAAGGGCGTGCGGAAGTTCACGGCGGCCGCCATGGTCCAAAGTGCGTTCACGGCACCCCACGTGACGGAATTCCTGACGGTTGATGTCACCGCCGGCATGGAGTTCCTGGCGAAACTGCGGGCGGCACGGGAGTTCGCGGACGTCAAGCTCACGCCGCTGACGCTGGCGGCCCGGGCCGTGTGCCTGGGGATTGCGCGGCAGCCGTCGCTGAACTCGCACTGGGACGGCGCCGCGAATGAGATAGTCACCAAGAACTATGTCAACCTCGGCATTGCCGCAGCAACACCCAGGGGACTGGTGGTGCCCAACATCAAGGACGCACAGCAGCTGGGCCTGCACGGGCTGGCCGCGGCGCTCGGGGAACTGGCCGCCACCGCCCGCGCCGGGAAGACACAGCCGGCGGACCTGGCCGGCGGCACATTCTCCATCACCAACATCGGCGTTTTCGGCATTGACGCCGGCACACCCATCCTGAACCCGGGCGAGGCCGGGATCCTGGCGCTGGGCGCCGTGCGGAACACGCCCTGGGAATACCAGGGGACCGTTGCGCTGCGGCAGGTCATGACGCTGAGCCTTTCCTTCGACCACCGGCTGGTGGACGGGGAACAGGGCTCGCGTTTCCTGGCCGACGTGGGTGCCGTCATGTCCGATCCCGCCATGGCGCTGGCCCTGTGCTGAGCCGCCCGTGCTGAAAACTGCGGCTTTTCTGCAATCTTGGGCCTCTGGAATAGCCGCAGCAGCAGACGTATTATGTGTAGTGACCCCCACTTTGGGAGCCAACTGAAGGGAAACCTAAGGAGGTTGGTATCGATGAAGAAGTGGAACCGCTGGCAAGACTATGTTGCCGTGATTGCAGGCCTTTACGCCGCGTTGTCAACAATCTGGACGACGCAGCAGGGCAGTTCCATGGTCCTGATGATCGGCTTCGGCGTACTGCTGATCCTGGCAGGCGTCTGGAACCTCATGAGCCCCGGTACACCGGTAGGCGAATGGGTTCGAATGGTGATTGCCGCCTTGCTGTTCATTTCTCCCTGGATCGGCGGGTACTCCGGCCACATGGGAGCGGCATGGACGTCCTGGATTACAGGCGGCGTGGCCCTGATCGTTGGCGCGCTCGCAATACAACCAAGCATGCGCCAACACACCGTTGGGCATGACCACGGCCTGCCGGCCCATTAATTCCATTAGTGCCAAGCCAGAAGGCGCCGGAACCCCCGGCGCCTTCTGGGTGCCCGGGCCGCTTGCGCAGGCACGGCGTGCCCGGGCCGCTTGCACGGGAAACGCGGGCCGGCCGGCTCAGGCCCCGGCCAGCCCGCTCCACGCCATGGCCTCCAGCACCGCCCGGGCGGCGGGGACGCCGGGGCGCCGCCCGGACAGCCGGACACTGTGCGGGGTGGAGTTGATCAGGCCGAACACGGCATGGGCCTGCAGGCGCCGCATGTCGGCTGCCCGGTCAGGGTACAGCCGGCCCAGCACCTCCACCCAAAGTTCCACGTAGGCCCGCTGCAGGGTGCGCACCTGGCGCTGGTCGCCGGCGCTGAGGCTGTCAAAGTCCCGGTCCTGGACGCGGATGACATCGGGCTGGGACAGGGCAAAGTCCACGTGGAAGGCGATGAGCCCGCGGAGGGCGGCGCCGTCACCGTGCCCGGCCGCCAGGACGGTCCGCCCGCCGGCCAGCAGGTCCTCGCTGACCCCCACCAGCAGCGCCCCGAGCAGGGCCTGCTTGCCGCTGAAATGGCGGTACACGGCCGGTCCGCTCACACCGGCGGCCGCGCCGAGGTCCTCGATGGACACGCCGTTGAAGCCGCGGCGGGCAAAAAGCGCGGCGGCGGAATCAAGGAGCACGGTGCGGCGGTTGGCCTTGGCCTGCCTGCGGGTGGTGGCTGGGGACTCGCTCATGTTTTCCTTGTGCTGGACTTCACGGAATTCTCCGACTAACCTGAAACTCAGTTAATAACCATTAACTTAGCACGTGGATTCCGGACGAGGTAGGGCGCCCCTGCGGTGCCCCGGACGGGGAACGGATTTTTGGTCAATGGAGACTTTGCAAAGCCGCGTCGAACCGGGCGCCGACGCCTTTGAACGCAACGGCAGTGCCCAGCGCGAACTGGCCGCCGAACTGCGCGAACGGCTGCGCACCACGGCACTGGGCGGGCCGGCGAAATCCCGGGAACGCCACCTGGCCCGCGGGAAGCTGCTGCCCCGCGACCGGGTGGACCGGCTGCTTGACGACGGCAGCCCCTTCCTGGAAATCTCGCCCCTGGCGGCCAACGGGATGTACGACGGCGCATCTCCGGGCGCCGGGGTCATCGCCGGCATCGGCCTGGTGGCGGGCCGCCACGTCATGGTGGTTTCCAACGACGCCACCGTCAAGGGCGGCACCTACTACCCGATGACGGTCAAGAAGCACCTGCGCGCGCAGGAGATCGCCCTGGAAAACAAGCTGCCGTGCATCTACCTGGTGGATTCCGGCGGCGCGTTCCTGCCCCGGCAGGATGAGGTGTTCCCGGACCGCGAGCACTTTGGCCGGATCTTCTTCAACCAGGCGCAGATGTCCGCCCGGAAGATCCCGCAGATCGCCGCCGTCATGGGCTCCTGCACGGCCGGCGGCGCCTACGTGCCGGCCATGAGCGACGAGACGGTGATCGTGCGCAACCAAGGCACCATCTTCCTGGGCGGCCCGCCGCTGGTGAAGGCCGCCATCGGGGAAATTGTCACGGCGGAGGAACTCGGCGGCGGCGACGTCCACGCGCGCATCTCCGGCGTGGTGGACCACCTGGCCGAAAACGACGAACACGCCCTGGCCATGGTGCGCGACATCGTCGCCACGCTGCCGCCCAACCCCGCACCGGCGTGGGACCTGCAGCCGCCGGAGGCGCCCGCCGTCGACCCGGGCGAACTCTACGGCGCCGTCCCCACGGACCTGAACACCCCGTATGACATCCGCGAGGTCATCGCCCGGATCGTGGACGGCAGCCGCTTCCACGAATTCAAGAAAAACTACGGCACCACGCTGGTCACCGGGTTCGCCCGGCTGCACGGCCACCCGGTGGGCCTCGTGGCGAACAACGGCGTGCTGTTCAGTGAATCGGCCCTGAAGGGCGCGCACTTCATCGAACTGTGCGACCAGCGCGGCATCCCGCTCATTTTCCTGCAAAACCTCAACGGCTTCATGGTGGGCAAGGACTACGAACAGGGCGGCATCGCCAAGCACGGCGCCAAGATGGTCACGGCCGTCGCCACCGCCCGCGTGCCCAAGCTGACGGTGATCGTGGGCGGCTCGTTCGGCGCCGGCAACTACTCCATGTGCGGGCGGGCCTACTCGCCGCGCTTCCTGTGGATGTGGCCGGCCGCGCGGATCTCCGTCATGGGCGGCAACCAGGCGTCCGCCGTGCTCGCCACGGTCAAGCGGGACGCGCACGAACGCCGCGGCGAGGAGTGGTCCGCCGCGGACGAGGAAGCGTTCAAGGCGCCCATCAAGGCCCAGTACGAGGACCAGGGCAGCCCGTACTACTCCACCGCCCGGCTCTGGGACGACGGCGTCATCGACCCGGCGGACACGCGCACCGTGCTGGGCCTGGCCCTGGACGTCTGCGCCCGGACCCCGTTGCCGGACACCTCCTTCGGCCTCTTTAGAATGTGAGCCACGCATGACCAGTCCCTTTGACAGTTCGAAGTTCTCCACCGTCCTGGTGGCCAACCGCGGTGAAATCGCCTGCCGCGTCATCCGCACGCTGCGCACCCTGGGCCTGCGTTCGGTGGCCGTCTATTCCGAGGCCGACGCCGGGGCCCGCCACGTGCGCGAGGCCGACACCGCCGTCTGCCTGGGCCCGGCGGCCGCGTCCGAAAGCTACCTGAACATCGACGCCGTGCTGGCCGCCTGCCGCGCGTCCGGCGCGCAGGCCGTCCACCCCGGCTACGGCTTCCTGTCCGAGAACGTCGCCTTTGCCCGGGCCCTCGCGGACGCCGGCATCACGTTCATCGGACCCAACATCAAGGCCCTGGACGTCATGGGGGACAAGATCCGCTCCAAAAACCATGTGGCCGCCGCCGGGGTGCCCGTGGTTCCCGGCATCTCCGAGCCCGGCCTCACGGACGCGGACCTCATCGCAGCGGCCGCGGGCATCGGCTTTCCCGTCCTCATCAAGCCCTCCGCCGGCGGCGGCGGCAAGGGCATGCACGCCGTGTGGGCGCCGGCGGAACTGCCCGCCACCCTGGCCACGGCCCGGCGCGTGGCCGCCGGCTCCTTCGGCGACGACACCCTGTTCCTGGAACGGCTCGTCTCCACGCCCCGGCACATCGAGGTGCAGGTCCTCGGCGACGGGTTCGGCAACGTCATCCACCTGGGCGAACGCGAATGCTCGCTGCAGCGCCGCCACCAAAAAGTCATCGAGGAGGCGCCCTCGCCGCTGCTGGACTCCCTGCCCGACGGCGCAGCCGTCCGCGAACGCATCGGCGCCGCGGCGTGCGCGGCTGCCGCCAGCGTGGACTACACCGGCGCCGGCACCGTGGAGTTCCTGGTCTCCAATGACAACCCGGACGAGTTCTTCTTCATGGAGATGAACACCCGCCTGCAGGTGGAACACCCCGTGACGGAAATGGTGGTGCGTGCCAACGGGCAGCCGCTGGACCTGGTCGAATGGCAGCTGCGCATCGCGGCGGGGGAAAAGCTCACCGTGGCCCAGTCCGACGTCGAACTTCTCGGCCATGCCGTGGAGGCGCGGGTCTATGCCGAAAACCCGGCGCAGGGCTTCCTGCCCTCGGCCGGCACCGTGGCGTTGCTGGATGAATCCATCGCCGGGCGCGACGGCGTCCGCGTGGACAGCTCGCTTTTGCCGGGCCTGGAAATTTCCGCGAACTACGACCCGATGCTGGCCAAGGTCATTGCGGCCGGCGCCGGCCGGGAGCAAGCCCTGGCCCGGCTGGACGCGGCCCTGGGCGACTACGTGGTGCTGGGCGTGCCCACCAACATCGAATTCCTGCGCCTGCTCCTGGCTGATCCCGACGTGCAGGCCGGCCGGCTCGACACCAACCTGATCGAACGCAAGCTGCCCGCCATGGAGTTCCGCACCCTTGGTGCCGCCGACTACGCCGCAGCCGCCCTCTGGTCGCGGAGCCGGGGCGTCGGGCGGGGCCTCGGGTCCGGCGTGCCGGGGCCCGGGGTGGCCGCGGGCAGCCCCTGGGGCCGCACCGACGGCTGGCGGCTGGGGGACCCTGCACCATGGCGGGTCGCCTGCGCCGGGCCGGGCCGCACCGGCGTCGTGACGGTCAGCGGCACGGAAGGGTCCGGCGTCGTACACGTCACCGGGCCGGGCGGGGACGAGGGGCCCGGGCACCGGGCCGGGCTGGCCCACGCACAGGAGGGCAGGCTGGAACTGCCCTGGGACGGGGAGCGGCGGCACTACCAGGCCGTGTTCCAGGACGGCGCCGTGGTCCTGGGCAGCGGCGGGTGGAGCGCCCGCGTGCCCGTCCTCAGCCGCGGGGAAGCCACGGCACGGATGCTCGCCGGGATCGAGCAGGAGGACCAGGCGGCCAGTCCCGAGGTCCGCAGCCCCATGCCCGGCACCGTCACCTCCGTCAACGTCTCCACCGGGGAGCCCGTCGAGGCCGGCACCGTGCTGCTCGCCGTGGAGGCCATGAAAATGGAACACCAGCTCACCGCCGCCGTGGCCGGGATCGCGCACATCAGCGTCGGCGTCGGCAGCCTCGTCAAGGCGGACCAAGTGGTCGCCACCATCCAAACAGCAACACCCGAAGGGGAATGACGTGCCCAATTTTGAACTCAGCGACGACTACCAGGACTTGAGCGACACCGTCCGGGACTTTGCCGACAATGTGGTGGCCCCCGTGTCCGCCCGGCACGACGAGGAACACAGCTTCCCGTACGAGCTGGTCAGGCAGATGGGCGGGATGGGGCTCTTCGGGCTGCCGTTCCCGGAGGAGTACGGCGGCATGGGAGGGGACTACTTCGCCCTGTCCCTGGCCTTGGAGCAGCTGGGCCGGGTGGACCAGTCGGTCGCCATCACGCTGGAGGCCGGCGTCTCACTCGGCGCCATGCCCATCCACCGCTTCGGCACCGAGGCGCAAAAGCAGCAGTGGCTGCCGGTCCTGGCCTCCGGGGAGGCGCTGGCCGGCTTTGGCCTGACCGAGCCCGACGCCGGATCGGACGCCGGGGGCACCACCACCCGGGCGAGGCTGGAGGGCGGCGAGTGGATCCTGGACGGCCACAAGCAGTTCATCACCAACTCCGGCACGGACATCACCAGGTTCGTCACGATGACCGCCGTGACCGGCACCTCCGAACGCAAGGACGGCTCCGTCAAGAAGGAGATCTCCACCATCCTGGTGCCCAACGGCACGCCCGGCTTCACGGTGGAAAGGCCGTACAACAAGGTGGGCTGGAACGCCTCCGACACCCACCCGCTGACCCTTGCGGACGTCCACGTGCCGGAGGAGAACCTGATCGGCGTGCGCGGCCGCGGCTACGCCAACTTCCTCTCCATCCTGGATGAGGGCCGCATCGCCATCGCCGCACTGGCGACGGGCGCGGCACAGGGCTGCGTGGACGAGGCGGTCAGGTACGCCAAGGAACGCACGGCCTTCGGCCACAACATCGGCCGCTACCAGGGCATCTCCTTCAAGATTGCCCGCATGCAGACCCGTGCGCACACCGCCCGGCTCGCCTATTACGACGCCGCGGCCCGCATGCTGGCCGGCAAGCCGTTCAAGACGGAGGCGGCCATCGCTAAGATGGTCGCAAGCGAGGCGGCCATGGACAACGCCCGCGACGCAACACAGGTGTTTGGCGGCTACGGCTTCATCAACGAGTTCACCGTGGCCCGCCACTACCGCGATTCAAAGATCCTGGAGATGGGGGAGGGAACCACTGAAGTCCAGCTCATGCTCATAGCCCGCGACCTCGGCCTGTAGCCCGGAACAAGGTGCCGGTCCGGCACCCGCCACGGCTCAGGCCGGGACCGACGAAGAATGAAAGGTACTTGCGATGATCAACAAAGTGGTTGCATCCGCTGCCGCCGCCGTCCATGACATCCACCACGGCGCGTCACTGGCCGTCGGCGGCTTTGGTCTGTGCGGCATTCCGGTGGCCCTGATCCAGGCCCTGCACGACGCCGGCACCTCGGAGCTGGAAACCATCTCCAACAACTGCGGCGTGGACGACTGGGGGCTCGGCGTGCTGCTCAGCGACGGGCGCATCCGGCGCACCATCTCCTCCTATGTGGGGGAGAACAAGGAATTTGCCCGCCAGTTCCTGGCCGGTGAGCTTGAGGTGGAGCTGACCCCGCAGGGCACCCTGGCCGAGAAGCTGCGCGCGGGAGGCGCCGGGATCCCGGCGTTTTACACGGCAGCCGGGGTGGGCACCCAGGTCTCCGAGGGCGGCCTGCCCCGGAAGTACGACGGCGCCGGGGGAGTGGCGATTGCCTCCGAACCCAAGGAGGTGCGCACCTTTGGGGGCGCCGACTTTGTGCTGGAGGAGTCCCTGACCCCCGACTTTGCCCTGGTACACGCCCTCAAGGGCGACCGCCACGGCAACCTGGTCTTCCACGCGACCGCCATGAACTTCAACCCGCTGTGCGCCATGGCCGGAAAGATCACGATCGCCGAGGTGGAGGAACTGGTGGAACCCGGTGAACTGGACCCCGGGCAGGTCCACGTCCCCGGCATCTTTGTCCAGCGCGTGGTCCACGTTCCGGCCGGCTCCCCGGGCAGCGAAAAGCGCATCGAAAAGCGCACGGTGCAGCCGGATCCGCCGGCCGGACCTGTCGAGACCCAGGTTGCCTACACCCAGGCGAAGGAGGCATGACCATGGCACTGACACGCAACGAACTGGCCGCCCGGGTGGCGCGGGAACTGCACAACGGACAGTATGTGAACCTCGGCATCGGCATGCCCACCCTGATCCCCAACTTCATCCCGGACGGGGTGGAGGTGGTGCTTCACTCGGAAAACGGGATCCTCGGCACCGGCCCGTACCCGGTGGATGCGGACGTGGACCCGGACCTGATCAACGCCGGCAAGGAAACCGTCACCGTCAACAAGGGCGCGGCGTTCTTTGACTCGGCCCTGTCCTTTGGCATGGTGCGCGGCGGCCACGTGGATGTGGCCGTGCTCGGTGCCATGCAGGTGGCCCAAAACGGCGACCTCGCCAACTGGATGATCCCCGGGAAAATGGTCAAGGGCATGGGCGGCGCCATGGACCTGGTGTTCGGCGCCAAGAAGCTGATCATCATGATGGAGCACACGGACAAGGCCGGGAACCCGAAGATCCTGCAAAACTGCACCCTCCCGCTGACGGGCAGGGGCTGCGTGGACCTGATCGTCACCGACCTGGCCGTCATCGAGGTGACCCCGGACGGGCTGGTCCTGAAGGAACTGGCACCCGGCGTCACCGTGGAGGAGATCGTGGCCGCCACCGGCGCCCCGCTGAACCTTGAGATGCACGACCTGGACAACGTATGAGCGGCGGACCCGTGGTCACCCAGAGGGGGCTCTACTACGAGGAGCTGGAGCCCGGCGTCGTCTATGAACACCGGCCGGGGCGCACCATGACCGAGACGGACAACGTCCTGTTCACCACCATGACCATGAACACGCAGTCGCTGCACCTTGACGCTGCCTGGAGCGCCACGCAGCCGTTTGGGCAGCGCCTCATGAATTCCATGTTCACCCTGGCCACCATGGTGGGGCAGTCCGTGGCGCAGCTGACCCAGGGCACCATCGTGGCGCAGCTGGGCATGGACGGGATTTCCTTCCCCCACCCGCTGTTCCACGGCGACACCCTGTACACGGAAACCGTGGTGACCGAAAAACGGCTCTCGTCCTCACGCCCCGGCCAGGGCATCGTGACGATGGCCCACACCGGCCGCAACCAGGATGGCGTTGTGGTGGGCAGGGCCAGCCGCACCGCACTGTTCTGGCTCAAGCCCACCGATTAAGGAGCACACCATCAGCCAACCGCACGCAGCCTTCACGATGGGCCCGGCACTGCTGTTTGCCCCGGCCGACCGGCCCGAACGCTACGCCAAGGCGGCGGACCGTTCGGACGCCGTCATCCTGGACCTGGAAGACGCCGTGGCACCCGGGGCCAAGGCGGCGGCCCGCGGGCACCTCGTGGACACCCCGCTGGACCCGGATGCCACCATGGTGCGCATCAATGCGCTGGGCACGCCCGAGAGCGGACTGGACCTCGCCGCGCTGGCCTGCACCCGCTACCGCACCGTCATGGTCGCCAAGGCCGAGGACCCGGACGCCGTGGCCGCGCTCGCCGGCTTCCACGTCGTGGCCCTGTGCGAGACGGCGGCAGGCATCATGGCCGCGCCCGAGCTGGCCAGGCTGCCCAACGTTGTCGCCCTCATGTGGGGGGCGGAGGACCTCGTGGCCTCCCTGGGCGGCACGTCCAGCCGCTTCGCCGACGGCCGCTACCGGGCCGTGGCAATGCAGGCGCGCTCGCAGCTGCTGCTGGCCGCCGGGGCCGCCGGCAAGGTGGCGGTTGACTCCATCTATGCGGACATCCCCGACCTGGCCGGGCTGGGCGCGGAGGCCGAGGACGCCGTGGCCAGCGGCTTCGGTGCCAAGGCCTGCATCCACCCCGGGCAGGTGCCGGTGGTCCGTGCCGCCTACCGGCCCACCGATGCGGACGTTGCGGCGGCCCGGGAACTCCTGGCCGCGGCGGAAGCTGCCGGCACCGGCGTGTTTGCCTTCAACGGCAAGATGGTGGACGGCCCCATCCTGCTGCACGCCAGGCAAACCCTCCGCCGCGCCACCCTCTAACAACGCCCGGTTGCAATCGGGGGTGTTTTGCCCAACGCCCGGTTGCAAACGGGGCGTTTTCCGGTGACGCTCCCGCACTGCGGTGCGGAAGCGTTTTCGGATTTGATGCCATTCGTGCGGGAGCGTTTGTGGGCGTCGTACTTTTTGGTTGGGCTAGACGGCGGCGAGGGACTCTTCGCGCACGCTCTTCATGGCGTGGGTCCACGGGACCAGCTGGTCGAGCATGGGGGCCAGCGAGGCGGCCTGCTGCTCGGTGGGCTTGAAGGTGAAGAAGTTCTCAAAGTCGGCGAACAGCGAGAACATGCCGGTCTTCTGCACGTGGGCCACCTGCAGCTCGGACAGGATGCCGCGCAGGTGCTCGGCGGCGCGGGTGCCAAAGGCCGAGCCGTAGCCGACGATGCCGGCAGCCTTGTTGTTGAACTCGACGTTCAGGTAGGAGAGGGCGTTGGCCAGCGCCGGCTGGACCGAGTGGTTGTATTCGCCGGCGATGAAGACGTAGCCGTCAAATTCGGCAATCTTGGCGGCCCAGGCCTTGGTGTGGTCGTTCTGGTAGTTCTGGTAGCCGGCGGGGTAGGCCTCGTCCAGGATGGGGAGGTTGAAATCGGCAATGTCCACGATTTCGTAGTCGGCGTCGCCGCGCTCCTGGGCCTGGGCCAGGACCCACTGGGCCACGCCGATGTTGTTGCGTCCGGGGCGGGTGGATCCGGTGACGATGGCGATCTTGGACATGTGCGGTGCTCCTTGAAATCGAGGTCCGCCACCCGGGTAGGTGACGTGTCAACTAAAACTTGATGTTTCCATCCTGCACTGCGATACTTGACGTGTCAACTAATTAGGCGAAATGTGGGGTAGGTCATGACGGGGCAGGGAGGCGCGGCGGGCGGAACCCGCTGGCTAAGCACCGAGGAGCAGCACCTGTGGCTGGAGCTGCGCGAGTTCCTTTCCGGCATGCCCCGGGTCATCGACCGCCAGCTCAGCCGCGACTCCGACGTCTCCGGCGGCGAATACGCGGTGCTGGCAGCCATTTCCGAGGCACCGGCGGAAGGTGTGCGTTCCGGTGACCTGGCCGCGATCCTGGCATGGGAAAAGTCACGCGTGTCCCACCTGCTGCGCCGCATGGAGTCCAAGGGGCTGGTGGTGCGCTGCGCGGCAAGTGCCGACGGCCGCGGGCAGGAAATTTCCCTGACCGAGGCCGCGTGGGCTGCCGTCCGCGCTGCCGCGCCGGGCCACGTGGGCCTGGTCCGCGAAACCGTCTTCGACCCCCTTGCCCCCGCCGAGCTCGCGCAGCTGCGGGCCTCGCTGCAAAAAATCCGTGCCGCCGCGGTGGACAAGGGCCTCTGGTAGCCGACAGGCCGGGTACGAGGCCAGGGCGAGCGGTGGGTGGGGCCACGTCTGCGAGGGGCCCCGGCCGAGGTACGAGGCCAGGGCGAGCGGTGGGTGGGGCCACGCCTGCGAGGGGCCCCGGCCGAGGTACGAGGCCAGGGCAAGCGGTGGGTGGGGCCACGCCTGCGAGGGGCCCCGGCCGAGGTACGAGGCCAGGGGGGCAGGTGGGGAATACTGGAAGCATGCAGCAGCGAAAAGTGATCATCCTCGGTTCCACCGGTTCCATCGGCACCCAGGCCCTGGACGTCGTCGAACAGGCTGCACTGCCGGATGGCACGCCGCGCTTCACGGTGACCGCGCTCAGCGCCGGCGGCGGGAACCTGGAACTGCTGGCCGCGCAGGCCGTCCGGACGCGCGCCCTGGCCGTCGGCATTGCCGCGGACGACGCCGGCCCCCTCCGTGCGCTGATCACCTCCCATGCCGCTGCGGCCGGGGCGGCGGGCTATGCCCCCGAGATCGTGGCCGGCCCCGGTGCCTCCACCACCATCGCGGCCTGGGGTGCCGGCGGGCCGGACGCCGCGGACGTGGTCCTGAACGGCATCACCGGGTCCATCGGCCTTGCCCCCACGCTGGCGGCGCTGGGCACGCAGGCCATCCTGGCGCTGGCCAACAAGGAATCGCTCATCGTGGGCGGGCAGCTGGTCAAGGATGCAGCCTCGCCCGGCCAGCTGGTGCCGGTGGATTCCGAGCATTCAGCCCTCGCCCAGGCGCTGCGTTCCGGGACGCCCGGGGAAGTGGACAGGCTCGTGGTCACCGCCTCGGGCGGGCCGTTCCGAGGGCGGTCCCGGGCCGAGCTGGAGGACGTCACGCCGGAACAGGCGCTCAGGCACCCCACCTGGGACATGGGCCCCATGGTCACCACCAACTCGGCGACGCTGGTCAACAAGGGCCTGGAGGTCATCGAGGCGCACCTGCTCTTTGACGTGCCGCTGGACCGCATTGACGCCGTGGTGCATCCGCAGTCGGTGGTCCATTCCATGGTCCAGTTCACGGACGGCTCCACGATTGCCCAGGCGTCGCCGCCGGACATGCGCCTGCCGATCGCCCTGGGCCTTGGCTGGCCGGACCGCGTCCCGGGCGCCGCGCAGCCGTGCGACTGGACGAAGGCTGCCACCTGGACGTTCGAACCGCTGGACAACGCGGCGTTTCCCGCCGTCGAGCTGGCCAAGGAGGCTGCGCGGCGGGGGAGCACCTGCCCAGCCGTCTACAACGCGGCCAACGAGGAGGCCGTGCACGCGTTCCACGCCGGACGGATAGGATTCCTGGATATCGTGGACACCATTGCGCAAGTTCTCAGCGAACATGCACCCGTTTCGGAGCTGACGCTCGAGTCCGTGCTGGAAGCTGAAGAGTGGGCCAGGCGGCGCACCAACGGGCTGCTGGGCGCCAAGGGTGCCGGGACAGCGGACGGAAGGGGCTGAACAGTGCTTGCCGGCAGCAGGCCGGATGACATGCCCGTAGGACCAAAGCCAGGAAGTTCATTGTGACCGTATTGCTATTCATTGGCGGCGTGCTCTTCGTCGCAATCGGCGTGGTGGTCTCCATCGCGCTGCACGAGGTGGGACACCTGCTGCCCGCCAAGCTCTTCAATGTCCGCGTGACCCGCTACATGATCGGTTTTGGCCCCACCCTCTGGTCACGGAAGAAGGGCGAGACCGAGTACGGCTTCAAGGCCATCCCGGCCGGCGGTTATGTGGCCATGATCGGCATGTACCCGCCCAATCCGGTGGACGGCAGCGTCCGCCCTTCCAGCACCGGCATGTTCCAGACCATGGCCACCGAGGCCCGCAGCATGGCCCACGAGGAGGTGGGGCCGGAGGACAAAAACCGCGTGTTCTACGCACTGCTCGTGTGGAAAAAAATCGTCATCATGCTCGGCGGGCCCACCATGAACCTGCTGATCGGCATCGTCCTGACCGGCGTGCTGCTCATGGGCTTTGGCTCGCCCCAGCCCACCACCACGCTGTCCCAGGTCAGCGCCTGCCAGGTCGCCTATGGTGCACCCGAACCGACCGACATGGCCAAGTGCACCAAGACGCCGGCCGCCGCCGCCGGCCTGCTGCCCGGCGACACGATCAAGACCTTTGACGGCAGGGTGGTCACCGACTGGGCGGCCCTGACGGAATGGATCCGGGCCGACGCGGGCAAGACGGTGGAAATGTCCTACCAGCGCGGTGACAGGACCATCACCACCACCGTCACGCCCGTGCGCACCGCCCGGCCCGTTCTGGATGCCAACGGCAACGCCAAGGTCGACGCCGGCGGCAGGGCCGTCACGGTGGAGGCCGGATTCATCGGCATGGGGCCCACTTCCGTACTTGTGCCCGAATCCGCCGCCGCCGTGCTGCCGGCGGTCGGGAACAACGTCGCCCAGATTGGCGGCGTCGTCTTCCACCTGCCGCAAAAGCTGGTGGGGGTGGCCCAGGCCGCGTTCAGCTCCCAGCCCCGGGACCCCAACGGCCCCATGTCCGTGGTGGGCGTGGGCCGCGCGGCCGGCGAGGTGGCTTCCATGCAGCAGGTCCCGCTCAGCGCCCGGGTTGGCACGCTGGTGGGCCTGATGGCCGGCGTGAACCTGGCCTTGTTCGTCTTCAACCTGATCCCGCTGCTGCCGCTCGACGGCGGGCACGTCCTGGGGGCGCTGTATGAGGGTGCCCGGCGGACCATAGCGAAGGCCTTGCGGAAGAAGGATCCCGGCGCGTTCGACATTGCCCGGATGCTGCCCGTGACGTACGTTGCCGCGGGGCTGCTGCTGGTCATGGGGGCGCTGCTGATCTACGCGGACATCGTCAAGCCGGTGAACCTGTTCGGCTGAAGCATGCACTGGCGCGGAAGCCTGCCCGGACAGGGCGGCCTTCCACTAGCCGGGGAGGTGGACGTGGTCCGGGGTCAGCCCGGCGACCGAGCTGACGCCCAGCAGCGCCATGGTGCGGCGCATGTCCGTCGCCAGGATCTCCAAGGCCCTGTCCACGCCCGCCCGGCCGCCGGCCATGAGGCCGTAGAGGTAGGCGCGGCCAACCAAGGTGAAGTCCGCCCCCAAGGCCAGCCCGGCGACGATGTCCGCCCCGCTCATGATGCCGGTGTCCAGGATGACGGCGGCATCGCTCCTGTCTGCCGCAAGAGCGGCCTTGACCTCCGGCAGCAGGCGGAGGGGAATCGGTGCCCGGTCCAGCTGGCGGCCGCCGTGGTTGGAGAGGACGATGCCGTCCGCCCCGTGGTCCACCACCTTGCGTGCGTCCGCCACGGTTTGGATGCCCTTGACCACCAGCCTGCCCTTCCAGGTTTCGCGCAGCCAATCAAGGTCCGCAAACGTCAGGGTGGGGTCAAACATGGAGTTGATCAGCTCCGCAACCGTCCCGGTGTACCGCGAGAGCGAGGCAAACACGAGCGGCTCGTGGGTGAGGAAATTAAACCACCAGGCGGGGCGGTAGGACGCATCCAGCACCGTCTTGAGGGTCAGTGCGGGCGGGATGGTCATGCCGTTGCGGACGTCGCGGAGACGTGCCCCCGCGACGGCGGTGTCCACGGTGACCATCAGCGTGTCGTTGCCGGCCGCGGCCGCACGTTCAATCAGCTCCATGGAACGGTCGCGGTCGGTCCACAGGTAGAGCTGGAACCAGTTGCGGCCGTGCGGTGCTGCGCCGGCCACGTCTTCGATGGACGCCGTGCCCATGGTGGAGAGCGTGAAGGGGATTCCGGCGGCCTGCGCCGCCCGGGAACCGGCATACTCGCCCTCGGATTGCATCATCCGGGTAAACCCCGTCGGCGCAATCCCCACAGGGAGGCTCGATTCCCGGCCCAGAATGCTGGTATGCAGGTCAATGTTCGACACGTCACGCAGGATCCCGGGACGGAATTCGATGTCCTGGAAGGCCTGGCGGGCCCGCCGCAGCGTGATTTCCGCTTCGGCGGCGCCGTCCGTGTAGTCAAACGGCGCCTGCGGGGTGCGCCTTTTGGCCATGTCCCGAAGATCCCAGATGGTGCTGGCACGGCGGAGCCTCGCCGCATTGCTGAATTCCGGCTTCTTGAACTGCATGAGGGGCGCCAGGTCCGAGTACTTCGGGAAGCGGCGCCTGAGTGCGGCCGGAAGGGTGGTGGGAGGCGGAACTGCCGCCCCCTGCCGTGCCGCGCCTCCTGGCGTGTTCCCGTGATTGCTGGTGTGCTGCATTGCATCCTCCACGATAGGGACCTTGGGGAAGGTGTGGTCCAACCGCAGGATACCCGACGGCCGCACGCTCCCCGGGAATCGCGCGTCGGCGGCGTCCCGCGTTGCCCGCCCGCCAGGGAGACGACACGTTTCACCTAAAATTGGTTGATTACTTCAAATCAACCGATTACGATTTAGTAATGTTTGTCATGACGATCGACCAGCGCGGCAGCCGGAAGGGGACCGACCTGGTGCCAGAGGCCTTGGCCGCACTCCGGGACATTCCCGTGGTCCTGCCCTTTGAACGCACCGTGGGCGATGAGATCCAGGGCGTGCTTGAGGATCCCCGCTCCGTGGTGGATGCCGCCCTGCGGGCCCTGCGCACCGGGCAGTGGTACGTGGGCATTGGAATCGGCGCCGTGGACGTACCGTTGCCGGACAGCCCGCGCGCCGGCTCCGGTGCCGCCTTTGTGCTGGCACGGCAGGCCGTGGACAGGGCCAAGAAGACGGGGGAACGCGTGCCTCTGGCCGTCCAGCCGGCTGCGGCGGGCGGCCACGCCGCGGCCGCCGAGGCCGTCCTGGTGCTCGTGGGCGGGCTGGTCCGACGGCGCACGGGTGCCGAATGGCGGGTCCTGGACGCGCTCGGCCGGCCCGAAAACCGCCGCCAGATTGATGTGGCGCGGGCGGTCGGCATCAGCCCCCAGGCAGTCAGCAAGGCCATCCTGCGCTCCGGCTGGCAGGAAGAGCAGGGCGGGCGTGCCGCCGCCGAACTGCTGCTGGCCCACTCCGACACCTGACCCGGCTGCGGCCGCCAAACACCCTGCCGTTTCCCCGGCATGCCCGCCCGGCATTGTCGGTCCGGCTGGCTACGCTGGGAGGCTAGGAGGAGGACGGATGACATTTTTGTGGATTGCACTCACCGTGGTGCTGGCCGCCGTGGGCGGCTGGCCGGTGACCGCCGGCATCCTGCGGTTGGCCTCGTCGCGCACCGTGCGTTCGGCCGATGCCCGTGAAATCCCGGCCGGCCGTCACGACGCCGGGGCGGCCCCCGACGGCGAGCCCGAAGCCCGCGGCGCAGGGGTCCTGCGAGGGGGGCTGTTGATCGGCGTATTGGAGCGGGCCGCCGTCGTGCTGGCCATCCTGGCGGGCCAGCCTGTGGCCATCGCCTACGTGGTCGCCATCAAGGGCCTGGGCCGGTATCCGGAACTGAAGCAGGCACCGGCGGCCAGCGAGCGGTTCATCATCGGAACGCTGGCATCCATGCTGTGGGCCGCAGCGGTGGCCACCGTCGCCAAAGTCCTCCTGCTATAGGGTGGAAAGCATGACGATCTTTGCTGTTGAGTACATTTATGGCCCCGAAGCCGAGGAGGCCCGCACGGAGCACCGCCCCAAGCACCGCGAATGGCTGGCGGCGCAGGCCGAGGCGGAAGTGGTGCTGGCCTCAGGGCCGTACGCCGACGGCGCCGGCGCGCTGCTGATCTTCAATGCCGCCGATGAACCCAGCCTCCACGAAATCCTCAAGCAGGACCCCATGAGCGCCGGCGGCGGCGTCACGGGCCTGAAGGTCTCCGAGTGGAAGCCGGTCATCGGCCAGCTGAGCGAGTATTTGCCGTAGGCGCTGCGCCGGCGCCAACACGCCTACAATTTAGAACAGAAGATGCGTGAACCTTTTCGCGGGGCCTGAAACCAGGCGCCGCGGGCGCGTCGGCTGAAAAACTTCAAGGAGCATATTTTGACCTCGGTCAGCCTCGGAATGCCGCCATTGCCACCACCAGTCCTGGCCCCCCGCCGTAAAACCCGGCAGATCCGGGTCGGCTCCGTTGGCGTCGGCTCGGATTTCCCCGTCAGCGTGCAGTCCATGACCACCACCAAGACCACGGACATCAACGCCACGCTGCAGCAGATTGCCGAGCTCACCGCCGCCGGCTGTGACATTGTGCGCGTCGCCTGCCCGTCCCAGGACGATGCCGAGGCGCTGCCCATCATCGCCAAGAAATCGCAGATCCCGGTCATCGCGGACATCCATTTCCAACCCAAGTACGTCTTCGCCGCCATTGAGGCCGGCTGTGCCGCCGTCCGCGTGAATCCCGGCAACATCCGCAAGTTCGACGACCAGGTCAAGGAAATCGCCCAGGCCGCCAAGGACCACGGCACCTCCATCCGCATCGGCGTCAACGCCGGTTCGCTGGAGCCCTCCATCATGAAGAAGTACGGCAAGGCCACCCCGGAGGCGCTCGTCGAGTCCGCCGTCTGGGAGGCCTCCCTCTTTGAGGAGCACGGCTTCCAGGACTTCAAGATCTCCGTCAAGCACAACGACCCGGTGGTCATGGTTGCCGCCTATGAGATGCTCGCCGAGAGGGGCGACTGGCCGCTGCACCTGGGGGTCACCGAGGCGGGGCCCGCATTCCAGGGCACCATCAAGTCCGCCGTCGCCTTCGGTGCCCTGCTCTCCAAGGGCATCGGCGACACCATCCGCGTGTCCCTTTCCGCCCCGCCGGTGGAGGAAATCAAGGTTGGCAACCAGATCCTGCAGTCGCTGAACCTGCGCCCGCGCAAGCTGGAAATTGTCTCCTGCCCGTCCTGCGGCCGCGCCCAGGTGGACGTGTACAAGCTGGCCGAGGAGGTCACCGCCGGCCTGGAAGGCATGGAAGTGCCGCTGCGCGTGGCCGTCATGGGGTGCGTTGTCAACGGCCCGGGCGAGGCACGCGAGGCCGACCTAGGCGTGGCCTCGGGCAACGGCAAGGGCCAGATCTTCGTCAAGGGCAAGGTCATCAAGACGGTGCCCGAGGACCAGATTGTGGAAACCTTGATTGAAGAAGCCATGAGAATTGCCGATGAGATGGAGTCCGATGCCGACAATCCGCTCCCGGGTGGTCCCGTGGTTAGCGTCTCCTAGAGGCGCCGGCCGGGACCCCGTGCGCGTCCTGGTCCACGAGGACACTGCCGCACTCCGGGCACTCGTGGCGCGCGACCCCGTGGCCAACGTTTTTATCGATTCGTTGCTCTCCACGGGTGGCAGCGCCGTGCCCGCGCAGCGCGGTGCCGTGATCCTGGGCTTTTTTGAGCCCGACGGCGGGGCGCTGGCTGCCGCCTGCTGGGTGGGTTCCAACGTGGTCCCCATTGGCGTCGAGGCCGGCCATGCCGTGCACTTTGGCCGTTGGATTGCCACCCACTGGCAGCCGCACGCCTCCATCTTCGGCCCGTCCGTGGCCGTCCTGGGCATCATGGAGGCCCTCTCCGCCGCCGGCGTCAATGCCCAGGCCGTCCGCGCCGACCAGCCGCTGCTGGTCCTCGAAGGGGCCCCGCGGCTGGAGCCCAACCCGGCCCTGGCACACAGCACAAGCGGCCGCTTCGACGAGGTGCTGGCCGCGGCCGCGGCGATGTTTGAGGAAGAAGTGGGCTACTCGCCGTTCCTGGGCGGGGAGGAAAATTACCGCCGGCGCGTGGCCTGGCTGATCGACCACGGCCATTCCTTTAGCCACTGCGAACCCGGCGGGGAAGTGGTTTTCAAGGCAGACCTCGGCGCCGTCACCGCCAGCGTCACCCAGGTACAGGGCGTCTGGATGAACCCGCGCTACCGCGGCCTGGGGTTGGGCGCCGGGTACATGGCCGCCGTCGTGCAGTATGCCCAGCGGCTGGCGCCGGTGACCAGCCTGTACGTCAATGACTTCAACCACCGCGCCCGGGCCGTGTATGAAAAAGTCGGTTTCGAGCAGGTCGGCACCTTCGCCACGGTGCTGTTCTAGCCACGGACCCAGGGACGGGAACACGATGGCCGCCGGACGGAATGCGATGCGCCGGGACGCGCCTGCCCGGACGTGGGCGCGGCTGACGCTGGCCGGAGCCGTCGCTTACCTCATCATGGATGTCATCGCACAGGCCCTGCCGCCGCCCTACGGCCCGATCCGGCAGGCTGAAAGCAACCTCGGCGTGGTCCCGTTCGGGTGGGTCATGGATGCCAACTTCATCCTGCGCGGCCTGCTGACGGGCTGCGCCCTCCTCGCCCTGCGCAGGGGCATGCCCCGCTCCGCCGGGGGAACTGCCGGGCTGGCCCTGGTGGCCTTCGTCTGTGCGGCCGCCGGCATCCTGGCGCTCTCCCGTGCGGCACCGTTTCCGGGCGCGCTGCCGGCGGCCTGGCCGCAGTGGTGGCGCTGATCCTGCTGGTTCCGGCCCAGCGGGCCGAGGCGGGCGGACTGGTGGAGCGCGTCTTCCTCCTGCTCGTGCTGCTCTGGCTGGTGCTGGCCGCCCGGGCCGCCACGCGTGGACCCTGACTGCGGCCCCCGGCGTTGTGCGCTACGATTATGCAACTTGTTGCGCAAAGGAGGGCATCCATGCCTGCTGGTCCCTACCCACATCTCTTCACGCCGCTGGACCTGGGCTTCACCACGTTGCCCAACCGGGTGCTGATGGGTTCCATGCACCTCGGACTCGAGGAGGTCCCCGGCGGCTTCGCCCGGATGGCCGCGTTCTACGCGGAACGGGCGCGCGGGGGTGTGGCGCTGATGGTCACCGGGGGTATTTCCCCCAACGACGCCGGCCGTCCCATGGAGGGCGGCGCCAAGCTCAGCACGCCAGAGGAGGCCGAAAGCCACAAGCTGGTGACGGCGGCAGTCCATGCCGAAGGCGGCAGGATTGCCCTGCAGCTGCTCCACTTTGGCCGTTACTCCACACACCCGGGCCTGGTGGCGCCCAGCCCGGTGCCGGCACCCATCAGCCCGCTGACACCCCACCCGCTCAGCGAGGATGAGGTGGAGCAGACCATCGAGGACTTTGCCACCGCGGCCAAGCTCGCCCAGGGCGCGGGCTACGATGGCGTGGAAATCATGGGCTCCGAGGGCTACCTCATCAACGAATTCATCGCCCAACGCACCAACCACCGGACGGACAAGTGGGGCGGCAGCTACGAAAACCGGATGCGCTTCCCGGTGGAGATTGTCCGCCGCACCCGCGAACGCGTCGGGGAGGATTTCATCATCATTTACCGGCTGTCCATGCTGGACCTCGTGGAGGGCGGCTCCACGCTGGCGGAGGTCATCCAACTGGCACGGGCGGTCGAGCGGGCCGGCGCCACGCTCATCAACACCGGGATCGGCTGGCACGAGGCCCGCATCCCCACCATTGCCACCTCCGTGCCGCGGGCGGGCTTCGCCTGGGTCACGAAGAAACTCATGGGCCAGGTGGGCATTCCGCTGATCACCACCAACCGGATCAACACCCCGGAGGTGGCCGAGGGCCTGCTGGCGGACGGCCATGCGGACATGGTCTCCATGGCCCGCCCCTTCCTGGCGGACCCCTTCTTTGTCCGCAAGGCGGAAGGCGGCCGCGGCAACGAGATCAACAGCTGCATCGCCTGCAACCAGGCCTGCCTGGACCACACCTTCACCGGCAGGAGCGCCTCCTGCCTGGTCAACCCGCGCGCCGGCCACGAAACGGAGCTGGTGATCGAGGCCGCCGACGCGCCCAAGCGGCTGGCGGTGGTCGGGGCGGGGCCGGCGGGGCTCGCGTTTGCCGTCACGGCGGCCGAACGCGGGCACCAGGTGGTGCTGTTCGAGGCCGCCGGGGAGATCGGCGGGCAGTTCAACATCGCCAAGCAGATCCCCGGCAAGGAGGAGTTCCACGAGACCATCCGCTACTTCAGCCGCCAGATCCAGCTGCGCGGCATCGAGCTGCGGCTCAACACGCACGCCACGGCGGAAGCCCTGCTGCAGGAAGGCTTTGACGAAGTCATCCTCTCCACCGGCGTGCTCCCGCGCATCCCGCAGATCGCCGGCGTCGACCACCCCAGCGTGCTCAGCTACCTGGACGTGCTGCGCGACAAGAAGCCCGTGGGCACCAACGTGGCCATCCTGGGGGCGGGCGGCATCGGCTTCGACACGGCCGAATACCTCACTGCCACCGGCACCAGCGCCACCCTGGTCCCGGAAAAGTTCTACCGCGAGTGGGGGATCGACCCCGACTACGCCGGAGCCGGCGGCATCGCCGTACCCGAACGCCCCCGCCCGGACCGCAGGGTGGGCCTGTTCCAGCGCAAGGCCGCCAAGGTGGGCGCCGGCCTGGGCAAGAGCACCGGCTGGATCCACCGCACCGAACTGCGAGCCAGGGGCGTCCAGATGGTCCCCGGCGTCGAATACCAAAAAATTGACGACGCCGGACTTCACCTGAGCGTCAACGGCACCGACACCGTGCTCGCCGTGGACAACGTCATCCTGTGCACCGGCCAGGAACCCCGGCGCGAACTGCAGGGCGCGCTGGAAGCCGGGGGCGCCACGGTCCATCTCATCGGGGGAGCGGACGTGGCGGTAGAACTGGACGCCAAGCGGGCCATCGACCAGGGCACCCGCCTCGCCGCGCGGATCTAGCGGGCCCGGATGTCACTGCCGCACGCGATCCTGACCTCGCTGCTGGAACGGCCGTGCACGGGTGCCGAGCTGGCCCGGCGTTTCGACAAGTCGTTGGGCCACTTCTGGCAGGCCACGCACCAGCAGATCTACCGGGAGCTGGGGAAGCTGGAGGCCGACGGGCTGATAGCGGCCCGCGGGCTTGCCACGGCGCGCGGGAGCCAGCGGCACTTTGACGTGCTCCCGCACGGCCGCGCCGAGCTGGAACGCTGGACCCTCGTGGCGGCCGATCCCCGGCCCATCCGCGATGCGCTGCTGGTGCGGCTCCGGGCGGCGGCCGTGCTGGGCACGGTGGACGTGGGTGCGGAAATGCGCCGGCACCGGCAGCTGCACAGGGACTCCCTGGAGCGCTACCTGGCCATCGAGGCCCGCGACTTTCCGCCCGGCGTCCCCCTGGACCGGGGCGGCGGCCTGCAGCGGGCGGTGCTGAGGGCGGGCATCGTCTTCGAGGAGTCCTGGCTCGTCTGGTGTGAGGAAACCCTAGCAACTGGGTCGCAGTAGTTGCAGGGGAAGGCCTGTTCCGGGGGCCGAATC
>NZ_JAAMFN010000040.1 GCF_013376095.1 Arthrobacter sp. SDTb3-6
GGTTGCGCGGGAGCGTCACGACAAAACGCCCCGGTTGCGCGGGAGCATCCCGACAAAACGCCCCGGTTGCGCGGGAGCGTTGCTTAGGGCTCGCCGCGGAGCGCCTTCAGGGCATATTGCAGGTCCTGCGGGTAGGGGCTGGTGACGGCCACAGGCTTTCCTGTGGAGGGGTGGGTGAAGCCGAGCTGGTGGGCGTGCAGCCATTGGCGGGTCAAGCCGAGCTCGGCGGCAAGCTTGGGATCGGCGCCGTAGGTGAGGTCGCCCGCGCAGGGGTGGCGCAGGGCGGAGAAGTGCACGCGGATCTGGTGGGTCCGACCCGTTTCCAGGTGGACCTCCACCAGGGTCGCCTTGCCGAAGGCCTCCAGCACCTCGTAGTGGGTGACCGAAGGCCGTCCGTCCTCGATGACGGCGAAACGCCAGTCGTGTCCGGGGTGGCGGCCGATGGGCGCGTCGATGGTGCCCTGCAGCGGATCGGGCAGGCCCTGCACCACGGCGTGATACACCTTGGACACGGTGCGGTCGCGGAAGGCCTGTTTGAGGACGGTGTAGGCGTGCTCGGTCTTTGCCACCACCATGGCGCCGGACGTTCCCACGTCCAGGCGGTGGACAATTCCTGCCCGCTCCTGCGCACCGGAGGTGGAAATGCGGAAGCCGGCCGCGGCGAGGCCGCCCACGACGGTGGGTCCCACCCAGCCTGGCGACGGGTGCGCGGCAACTCCCACGGGCTTGTCCACGACGACGAATTCCTCGTCGTCCAGCAGGATCTCCAGCCCGTCGACGGGCTCCACCACGACGGCGAGCGGGTCGCGCCGTTCGGGAATCGTCACCTGGACGCTCGCGCCTGCCCGGAATTTCTCGGACTTGCCCGCCACCGCACCGTCCTGGAGCACATTGCCCTCCGCGCACAGCAGGGCCGCCGCGGAGCGGGAGATCCCCAGCAGCTCGGCCAAGGCCGCGTCGATGCGACGCCCGGCGGCCCCTTCGGGAACGGTAAACGTCTCAGTCATTGCCGGTCTCCCCCGCGTCCAGCTGCGGTCCGGGCTCCCCCGGGTCCCTGTCGGTGTTGTCCCGCCGCCCGCCAAGGGGCACGCCGATCAAGGTCAGCAGGCAGATGGCGATGACGCCGCCCACCACGCCCATGTCCGCCATGTTGAAGATGGCGAAATGCGGGAAGGAGATGAAGTCCACCACGTGGCCCATGCCAAAGGAGGGTGCACGGAAGAGCCTGTCGGTCAGGTTCCCCAGGGAGCCACCCAGCAGGAGTCCCAGTCCCAGTGCCCACCAAAAGGATCCGATCCGCTTCGCCAGGAAGATGATGATGAACGCAGCGACCGCGGCCATCACCAGGGTGAAGAACCACGTGAAGCCCTCGCCGATGGAGAACGCGGCGCCGGAGTTGCGGATGTAGTACCACTGCAGCACCCCTGGGATGACGGTGGTGCGTTGGCCCTCCACCATGGTGGAGGTGACCCACAGCTTGGTGAGCTGGTCACACACGTAGGCCAGCGCCGCAAAACCCAGCCAGACCGCCAGCAGGCCGCGCCTGCGGGGCAGGGCCCGCACGCCTGCCGCGGTCGCGGGCTCCGTGCCGGGGGTGTCGCCGGGATTGCGGCTCGCGTGTGCGTTGGTTGCAGGTTTCTGCGGGGAGTCGTCGCTCATGGCTCTTTCATTGTCACTGCTGTTGGTGTCAGCGGCGGAACCGTGGGATTCCGTCGTGCGGGGACACAACAATCATAGGTTGCCGGCCGGCCTTCGGAAGGCACGGGCCGTTCGGCCGCCACCCGTGGGGCCCGCCGGGTTAAAGGCAACAGGCCGGTGGTGCGGGTATTCCCGCACCACCGGCCTGCCGGCTGCCCGGTCCCTCAGGGACCGGCGTGCCTAGGACTCGTTGGCCCCTTCGGCGTAGTCCGGTGAAGCCACCGAGCCACGGGCGTCGAGGTCGCGAAGCTGGCCCTCGATGTAGGTCTTCAGGCGTGAACGGTAGTCACGCTCGAAGCCACGGAGCTGTTCAACCTTGCGCTCCAGGACGGAACGCTGCTGCTCCAGGGCGCCGAGCGTCTTGCGGCTCTTTTCCTGGGCATCGTTGACGAGCGAGCTGGCTTCAATCTGGGCCTCGGCGATGATCTTGTCGCGCTGCTCAACACCTGCATTGACGTATTCGTCGTGCAGCTTCTGGGCCATGGCAAGCACGCCTGCCGCTGATTCAACTCCCGTGGCGGCGGCTGCGGGGGCCGGTGCAGGGGCAGCTGCAACGGGCGCGGCTTCAGCCACGGGCGCTGCCGCGGCTGCCGGCTCGGCCGGCTTGCCCTTGGCCGGAGCCTCCGGAGCGGTTTCCGCTACTTCAGGAGCCTTGGACGCCAGGGGCGCCGCAGCGGCGGGTGCAGCCTTGGGGCTGTTTCCGCCATCGGCGAGCTGCTTGCGCAGTTCGTCGTTTTCCTGGTGAAGCCGGCGCAGTTCCACGACAATCTCGTCAAGAAAGTCATCGACTTCGTCCTGGTCGTAGCCTTCACGGAACTTGGTCGGCTGGAACCGCTTGTTGACAACGTCTTCTGGCGTAAGCGCCATCTAGTCACCTCGTTGGTCTAAGTAAGTTTCGAATCCGGCCGAAGCCGTTCAAACTACGGTACCTAATACAAATCATGTGATCCGTACTTGGGCTGTTTCGTTTTCACAATATAACCTTTTGGCCTTGAAAACTAACGGCGCGGCCCTAAACCGCCAAATTCCATGTGACGCTCATCCCTATGCCCACCGCCACCAGCAACAACAGGAACCCGATATCCAGCGCCATGCTGCCGATCCGCAAGGGCGGAATCAGGCGTCGGAGCGTGCGAAGGGGCCGGTCCGTCATCCGGTAAATAAACGACGCGCCCACCAGGGCGGCCCCGCGCGGACGCCATTCACGGGCAAAGACCTGGATCCAGTCAAATACCAGCCGGACCATGAGCGTGAGGAAGTACAGCAGCAGCAACAGGTAAAGAAGCCCAAAAACCAGGCTTAATGGATTTGACACGTTGGTGAACACATTCCCTAGGGAGCAGATGAAAGCGGAGCCGAAACGAATTAACCGTACCTGTTTTCCACAGTTACCGTATATAACGGATTGCCCGGGCACTTAGTGCCCGGGCAATCCGTTAAGGCTGGTGCGGTTGCGCCGCTCAGCTCTGGTTGAAGAAGCTGGCCTGGGTGTCCGAGACCTTCTTGTCGTCCCCCAGGACTTCAATATAGGAGGGCGAGAGCAGGAACACCTTGTTGGTGACGCGCTCGATCGAGCCGCGCAGGCCGAAGACCAGTCCGGCGGAGAAGTCCACCAGGCGCTTGGCGTCGGCTTCACCCATGTCGGTGACGTTCATGATGACGGGAATGCCGTCACGGAAGCTTTCACCGATGATCTTCGCGTCATTGTAGGACCGCGGGTGGACAGTGGTAATTTGACGCAAGCTTGCAGCCTCTTCCCGATTCGATGCGGCACGCTTGATGGGGGTCACCGGTGCCCGGTATTCTTCATCGCCCGCCTTGGGCGTTGCGGGCTCGGCCACGGGTGCCGGGGCGGCCTCCCGTACTCGTTCGAGATCCGGACCGGATTCCTCGCCCTTCTGGATTGAGGGGGCCTGTTCGGCCTCGTAATGCTCGTCACCGTCGGCGAGCCCAAGATAGATCATTGTCTTGCGCAGAGCGCCAGCCATGGTAGCTCCTCATTCGTTACGCGCTCTGCCAGTGCGGCATTGTGCGGGTGGGTCGAGTCGAATATTGCCGTTGTTGCCAACACCCAAAACGCTACAGCACGGCGGGGCGCGGGCCGAGTATATCGGAACCGACACGCAGGTGTGTCGCCCCGGCGGCAATGGCCTCCTCCAGGTCCTGGCTCATGCCTGCGGAGATGCCCGTGGCCGCGGGGTGGTCACGGATCAGGGCCGCTGAAATGCCGGCCAGCATTTCGAAGGCGGCGACGGGGTCGCCGCCCAGCGGAGCCACGGCCATGACGCCGGCCAGCGTGAGCCCGGGCGTCCCCGCCACGGCGCCGGCCAGGGCGGGGATGAGCGACGGCGCCGCCCCTCCCCTGCCGCCGGGGCCGGCGGCACTTCCGCCCGCGGATTCGGCGAGGTCCACCTGCAGGTAGCATTGGAGCGCGTCGCGGCCGTCCAGGTCCTGTTGGACGGCCATGGCCTTGCCCAGCGCGGCCACGAGTGACGCCCGGTCCACGGAGTGCACCGAGTGGGCGTACTTTACGACGGACTTGGCCTTGTTGCCCTGCAGCTGCCCGATGAAATGCCAGCGCAGGGCCGGATCGGCCACCTCGGCCGCCTTGGCCGCGGCTTCCTGGTCGCGGTTCTCCCCCACATCGGCCACGCCGAGGCCGCGCAGGAGCCTGACGTCCTCAGCGGGGTGGAACTTTGTCACCACGATCAGTGCCGGCATGGTGGCACGGGCGGCGGCGTCGGTGGCCCGGCGGATCCGCCCGTTGACCATGGCCAGGTTGTCGGCAAGCTGCACGGCCCGGGTGTCCAGGGAGTTCATGGGTGGGAAACTTTCACTTCGGGCCCGTCCAACGGGCCGGCGAGGGCGGCGAAACCGATGAACCTGCCCTCCGCTTCGCCGTCACGGACCGCGCGGCGGTGGGAAAACAACGTGCCGTGTTCAAGGGTGCAGGCCCCGACCTGGCGGGCCGGGACGCCGAGCCTCCCGAGCCGGGCGGCAACGGCTGCGGGCAGGTCCAGGGCCGGGGTCCCCCACGAGGTGGTGGAGTAGGCCGCCGGTTCAACGGCCGACACCGCGGCCCGCATCGGTGCGGGCACTTCGTAGCAGCGCCCGCACACGGCCGGACCGATCCAGGCCTGCAGGGACCCGGCGCCCGCGGCGCGCAGCCCTGCGACGGTGGCGGCGACGACGCCCTTTTCGACGCCGGGGCGGCCGGCGTGGGCGACACCCACGAGCGGGGCGCCGCCGGCGCCCGTCCCGGCAAACACGACGGGCACGCAGTCGGCGACCATGACGGCAAGGCTGGCCGCGCGCGAAACCATCCCATCCGCCGTCGGACCGGCAGGCAGCTGCCCGGCCACGGCTGCGGAGGCCGGCGCCTCCACCACGGCCACCTCCCGGCCGTGGACCTGGTCCATGTACTGCAGGTGCAGTCCGCCGGCCGCACCGGCAAGTTCAGCCAGCCGGGCATCCAGGGCGGCGCGGTTGGCGGCAACGCGGGCAGGGTCGTCGCCAACGTGAAAGGCCAGGTTCCCTGCTGCGGCGGAGGTGAAACCCACCCACAATCCGGGGCGGACCTCCTGGGAAAACCACAACTCGGGCACACTGGCCTTTCCACAAGGCAGCGCGCTGCGCTGCCCTGCTGTCACACGGGCGGGAGCTACTTCAGGAAGTCCGGCACGTCGAGGTCGTCGGAACGGTGGCCGGTGAGGTCCGGCTCAACGATCGCCGGCAGCTCCACGTCGAAGCCGCCGTCAGCCGGCACGTGCGCCGCAGACTGCTGGCCCCACTGGTTCAGGCTGGTCACTGAGGCACCGGAGGAGGGCACCGTGGCGGGGACCGGAGGCGCGGACTGGGCGGCTGCAGCCTGCTCGGGGGCCTCGGAGGCGCTGTCCGGGGAGTCGAAGCCGGCAGCGATGACGGTAACGCGTGCCTCGTCGCCCAAGGCGTCGTCGATGACGGCACCAAAGATGATGTTCGCCTCGGGGTGGGCCACTTCCTGGACCAGGCGGGCGGCCTCGTTGATCTCGAACAGGCCCAGGTCGGACCCGCCCTGGATGGAGAGCAGCACGCCGTGGGCGCCGTCGATGGAGGCCTCGAGCAGCGGGGAGGCGATGGCGAGCTCAGCGGCCTTGACCGCGCGGTCCTCGCCACGGGCCGAGCCGATGCCCATGAGGGCCGAGCCGGCGCCCTGCATGACCGACTTGACGTCGGCAAAGTCAAGGTTGATCAGCCCGGGGGTGGTGATCAGGTCGGTGATGCCCTGGACACCGGAGAGCAGGACCTGGTCGGCGGAACGGAACGCGTCAAGGACGGAGACGTTGCGGTCGCTGATGGAGAGCAGGCGGTCGTTCGGGATGACGATCAGGGTGTCAACCTCATCACGCAGCGCGTCGATGCCGTTCTCGGCGCTGGTGGCGCGGCGGCGGCCCTCAAAGGTGAAGGGACGCGTGACGACGCCGATGGTCAGGGCGCCGAGCGAACGGGCGATGCGGGCCACGACGGGCGCGCCTCCGGTGCCGGTGCCGCCGCCTTCACCGGCGGTCACGAAGACCATGTCGGCGCCGCGGAGCACCTCTTCGATTTCTTCCTGGTGGTCCTCGGCGGCCTGGCGTCCGACGTCGGGGTTGGCGCCGGCCCCGAGGCCGCGCGTCAGTTCACGGCCGACGTCGAGCTTGACGTCCGCGTCACTCATCAACAGCGCCTGGGCGTCCGTGTTGATGGCAATGAACTCAACGCCGCGCAGGCCCACGTCGATCATGCGGTTCACTGCATTCACGCCGCCGCCGCCGATGCCGACGACCTTGATGACGGCCAAGTAATTCTGGGGTGCTGCCACGTTAAGTGTCCCTTGTTCGTAGTCTTGCTTGAAGTTCTGTGGGTGCTGCTGGGCCATGCAGCTTCAAGCAGTACTTGAAACTGTCTAGCTTAACCTTCAAGTTGAAGGTTATAGTTATGTCAACCAACTCTTGTCAGTGACGCTATGGTGCATCCGCCGCGCTTGCAATAACCGCCGCCGCGTGTCGCGTGAATCCGGGAGAAAAAAGCGTCCCGGAGGTCCTTCCGCACACCTCTAGCGTGTCACAGGATGGAGCGGCGCGCTGACGTCGTACACCTTCACCGGCGGTGCGGGGGGTGCCCCGTTGACCGGTACGGGTGCCGGGGCATTGATCAGGGCATCCAGGACCTGGGCCTTGAGCACCATGTCCGAGGCATTGCCCCAGACCACCGTCTTGCCGTCGACCATCTGCAGTTCGACGGCGTCCGGCGACTTCGCCGAGGCACTCGCCAGCTTGCCCAGGACGGACTGGGGCAGCGTGGCCAGGACCGCGGTGACCGCCCGGAACGTGGGAGTGCCGATGGCGGCCGTGCCCCCGTTGATCAGGGGCAGCGGCACCTTCGACTGGTCCGCGACCTTGCCCAGCGCCACGCCGTCCTGGTCGACCCGGATCCATCCCGCGCCGGTCTTGAGCAGCGCCACGGGGACCCGCTCGACCACATGCACCAGCAGCGTTGACGGCGGGCGGGCCTCAATGCTCGAGGACTTGATTTGCGGCACCTTCGCCAGGAGCGCGTCCACGTCCGCCTGGGTCACCTGCGGCAACGGGCGGTCCAGCAACGGGGCAACCGTTGCCTGGAGCGTCTTGGCCGCCACGAGCCTGTTCCCGGTGAATGTGACCTTCTTCACCGCCAGGGCGGGGGAAAACAATGCCAGCGCCATGACCACGGCAAGGACGACGGCGGTTCCCGCCACTCCCAGCCAGGCCCGGCGGCGCCGGCGCTTGTGCGCCGGTTCCGGGAAGGCCAGCACCCGGGCGCCGGCCGCTCCCCCGCCGGTGCTTTGGCCGGCGGCGGCCGCCTTCGGCGGGCCGGAGCGAAGGTTTCGCCAGTTTCGCCAGGTCCCGTCCGGCTTGCCGGGCCCGGCATCGGCGGACTGTGCCTTGGGTGCCTTGGGTGCCTTGGGTGCCTTGGGTGACTTGGGTGCGCCGGATTCCTTGTCGGTCCTGGCCCGGCGGTTTCCCGTCCCTGCCGCGTCGTCCGCCGGCACCGGAGTGACGGTGACCTTGGGGCTCGTGCTGCGGGCCTTTGCTGCAGGCGTGCCGGTCTCCTGGTCCGGGGCGTCCTGCATGGCGCCCTTTGGGGTCCCGGACCGGGAGCTGATGATGCGCGGACGGCGGGGCTCAGCCATGGGTGCCGCCTGTTTCATTCCCGGCGGGTGCCGCGTTGAGTGCCGCGACCAGGGCAGGGCCGTAGGCCGTGACATCGCCGGCGCCGACGGTCAGGATGATGTCGCCGTCCCGGGCAGCCGCGGCGAGGGCGGCGACGGCGGCGTCGGGGTCGGGCGCGTAGCCCGGTGCAGCGGTCAGCGCATCGGTGACCAGCCTGCTGGTGACGCCCGGGATGGGTTCCTCGCGGGCCGGGTAGATGTCCAGGACGGCCACGGTGTCCGCCAAGTCCAGGGCGCGGGCAAAGTCGGCCGCGAACTCCCGGGTGCGGGAAAACAGGTGGGGTTGGAAGAGCACGTGCACCCGGTGGCCGGCGGCCACCGTCCGGGCCGCCGTGAGGGCGGCGGTGACTTCCGTGGGATGGTGGGCGTAGTCGTCAAAGACGCGGACGCCGCGCCCCTCCCCCTTGGGCTCAAAGCGCCGCGCCGCCCCGGTAAAGGCGGTCAGGGCGGCCACGGCGGCGTGGACATCCACGTCCAGTGACAGCGCCACGGCGACGGCGGCGGCCGCGTTGCTGACGTTGTGGGCGCCGGGCACGTGCAGGTGCAGCGGCACGGAAAGGTCCGCGCCGCTGCCCAGCAGGCGTCCGGGGATGGCCAGGGTGGTGTCCGAATCCAGGCCGACGCCGGAACCGGGCGCGATGCGGAGGTCGGCGGCGTCGGAAAATCCGTAGGTGACGGTGCGCGTGCCGGCGGCCGCCGCCAGCGCTGCCAGGCGGGCCGAGCCGGCGTCGTCCGCGCACGCCACGAGCACGCCGTCCTCCGGCAGCAGGGCCACAAAGGCCTCGAAGGCGGCGAAGACAGCCTCGGCGGTGCCGTAATGGTCCAGGTGGTCGGCCTCCAGGTTGGTCACCACCGCCACGAGCGGGCGGTAGTTCAGGAAGGAGGCGTCCGACTCGTCGGCCTCGGCGACGAACACGTCGGCCGTGCCGTGGGCCGCGTTGACGCCCAGCGCCTGCACGGTCCCGCCAACGGCAAAGGACGCGTCCACGCCCGCGCCGCGCAGCATGACGGTGATCATGGAGGTGGTGGTGGTCTTGCCGTGGGTGCCGGCCACCGCCACCACCCGGTCCGCGGCCATGGCGGCGGCCAGCGCCTGGGAGCGGTGCAGCACACGCAGCCCGGCCGCCTGCGCGGCCGTCAGCTCCGGGTTGTCGGCCCGGATGGCGGTGGAGACCACCACGGTGTCCACGGCGGCAACGTTTTGTGCGGCATGGCCCACGTGCACCTCGGCGCCGAGGGCCGCCAGCTCGGACAGCCCGGCCGAGGCCTTGGCATCGGAGCCGCTGACGGGCACGCCCTGGCCAAGCATGATCCGCGCGATCGCGGACATGCCGGCACCGCCCATGCCGATGAAGTGGACGCGGCCCAGCTCCGCCAGGGACGGGACCGCATAAGCGGCCGGGACGCCGTTGCTCTCAGGCATTGTGCCGCTCACTTTCGGGCTGCTTCGAGGACCATGCCGGCCATGCGGTCGGCGGCGTCGCGGATGCCCAGCCCGGAGGCCCGGGCGCCCATGGCGGCCAGCCGTGCACCGTCCAGGCACAGCGGAATGATGTTGTTTTCAATCCAGGCGGCGTCCAGCTGCGTGTCCGGCACCAGCAGGGCGGCGCCGGCGGCCACCAGTTCGGCCGCGTTGCGGGCCTGCTCGCCGTTGCCCACCGGCAGCGGCACAAATACTGCCGGAAGCCCGACGGCGGCCACCTCGGACACGGTCCCGGCGCCCGAGCGGCACAGCAGGACGTCGGCCGCGGCATAGGCGTCCTCCATGGCGTCCACGTACTCCACCTGACGGTACAGGGGCGCGGTGAGCGGTGCGCCCTCGCTCCCCGTGACCTGCTTGCCGTTGCCGGTGATGTGCAGGACCTGGATGCCCGCGGCCCCCAAAGCGGGTGCGGCACCGGCCACGGCCCGGTTCAGCCGCACGGCACCGAGCGAGCCGCCCGTCACGACCAGGGTGGGCAGTCCGGGGTCCAGGCCCAGCCGTTCGCGGGCCGGGCCTTGTGCCGCGGTGCGGTCCAGGGATGCCACAGCCGGGCGCATGGGCATGCCCACCACGCGGCCGTTGCGGATTTTGGTGGCGGCAAAGGCGGTGCCGACGCGGCTGGTGTAGCGTGCGCCGACCTTGTTGGCGAGCCCGGCCTTGGTGTTGGCCTCGTGGATGACGATCGGCACGCCCAGCGACTTGGCAGCCAGGTACATGGGCGTGCACACGTAGCCGCCCACCCCCACCAGGACGTCGGCGTGAGCCTCGCGCAGGATGTCCTTCGAACGCGTGACGGCCCGGCGCATCCGCCCGGGGAGCTTCAGCAGCTCCGGCGACGGCCGGCGCGGCATGGGGATGCGCTCGATGGTGGCCAGTTCGTGGCCCGCGGCGGGCACCAGCCGTGACTCGAGGCCGTCGGCCGTCCCGACGGCCAGGATGGCGGCGCCGGGCACGCGGGTGCGGATGGCTCCGGCGATGGCCAGCAGCGGGCTCACATGGCCGGCGGAGCCGCCACCGGCCAGGACCACGGAAAGTGCGGAGGGTGTGGTGTCAGTCATGGTTCCTTCAGGGCAGTTCTTTTGAGGGCCGGGTCTGCGCCCCGGCCGTGTTCCGGGGCCGACCGGGCAAAGGAGAGCACCACCCCCAGGGCGGCCAGGGTCACCACCAGGGCGCTGCCGCCATAGGAAATCAGGGGCAGGGGCACGCCGATCACGGGCAGGAGGCCGGCCACCATGGCGATGTTGACAAAGGCCTGGCCGATGATCCAGGCCAGGATGGAGCCGCAGGCAACGCGGGCAAAGGTGTCGTTGCGCTTCATGATGACGCGGAAGATCGCGAAGGCCAGGATGGCGTACAGCAGGATGATCACCAGGGTGCCGATCAGGCCCAGCTCTTCGCCGAGGATGGCGAAGATAAAGTCGTTGTGCGCTTCCGGGATCCAGCTCCACTTTTGCCGGCTCTGTCCCAGGCCGACGCCAAACCAGCGGCCGGAGGCCAGTGCGTAAAGCCCGTTCTGGGCCTGGTCGCACAAGCCCTGTCCGTTGTCACAATTGCCCAGCCAGGCGGACAGCCGGGAGGTGCGGTTTCCGCTTAGGGCGGCGAGCAGGACGGCCGCGAGCAGTCCGCCACCGCCGGCGGCGAGCAGCACCCGCTTGCTGCCGCCGGCAAAATACAGCCCGGCGGCGACAATGGACATGGTGATCACGGAGGTGCCGAGGTCGTGCCCCAACAGCACCAGGCCCACCACCGCACCGCCGACGGGCACGACGGGCAGCAGGGTGTGGCGCCATTCCCGGATGAGGTCCCCCTTGCGGGCCAGGACCATGGCCATCCACAGCGCGAGGGCCAGCTTGGCGGCCTCGGAAGGCTGAAAGCTCATGGTGTCGCCGAGGTTGATCCAGTTCCGGTTGCCGCCCACTGACTTGCCCATCGGGGTGAAGACGAGCAGGAGCAGGAACACGGACAGGCCCAGCACGGGCCAGGAGAGCCTTTTCAGGCCGGAGGGCGGCACGAAGGACAGGCCCATCATCAGCGCCAGGCCCGTCACGGCAAAGATGCTTTCCTTGATGAACAGGCTGTACGGGTCCTGGCCTTGGGAGATCGATTCGGCGGCCGAGGCCGAGAGCACGGTCATCAGGCCGATGCAGGTCAGCGCCAGGGTGGTGCCGATGATCCAGTAGTAGGAGACGCTGGGGCGTCCGGCCACTTCATTGAGGCGCCGGCGCAGGCGCTGCAGGCGCCCGTCTGCGGTGGTTCCCGGTTGTGCCGGCGTTCTGGCCACTATGACTCCTTATTGGCGCTCGCCCGTCGTTCCAACAACTCGCGGACTGCGTCGATGAACGCCTGCCCGCGGTGGGCGTAGGAGGAAAACTGGTCCATGGATGCGGACGCCGGGGCCATGAGCACGGTGTCGCCGTCCGCTGCCAGTCCGGCTGCGGCCGCAACGGCCTGTGCCATGACGGCGTCCCCAAAGATGGGTGTTTCCACCATCCCTTCCTTGCCAGTGTGGGCCCTCCCGGTCTCAATGACCGGCACATCGGGGGCGTGTCGGGACAATGCACCGGCCAGGGCGCTGCTGTCCTCCCCGATCAGGACCACGGCCTTGAGCCTGTCCGCATGGGCGGAGACAAGCGCGTCGTATTCCACGCCCTTGGACAGCCCGCCGGCAATCCAGATGACGGGATTGAAGGCCGACAGCGAGGCGGCGGCCGCATGCGGGTTGGTGGCCTTGGAGTCGTTGACCCAGAGCACCCCGCCCGCCTGGGCCACCGGCTGGATGCGGTGGTCGCCGTTCTCGTAGGCCTTCAGGCCGTCGCGCACGTTTTCCGGGGTGAGCCCGTAGGCGCGCACCAGGGCGGCGGCTGCGGCGGCGTTGGCCACCAGGTGCCGCGGCACCAGCTCACCAATGTCGCCCACGTGGGCCAGTTCGACGGCGGAGTCCTTGCGTTCGGCGATGAACGCCCGGTCCACGATGAGCCCCTCGACCACCCCGACCATGCTGATGGCCGGCATGCCCGTGGTGAAGCCGACGGCCCGGCAGCCGTCCAGGACCTCGGCCGCCTCCACCATGTGCTCGGTTTCGATTTGTTCGGCGTTGTAGATGCAGGCGACCTTGGTGTTGGCGTAGACCTTTGCCTTGTCGGCCGCATAGGCCTCGAAGCTGCCGTGCCAGTCGACGTGGTCCTCGGCCAGGTTCAGGCACACGCTGGAGACCGGTTCCAGGGACTGCGTCCAGTGGAGCTGGAAGGTGGAGAGTTCCACGGCCAGGGCGTCCCAGCCTTCCGGGTCGCGTACGGCGTCCAGGATGGGGGTGCCGATGTTTCCGGCGGCAATGGCGCGCAGCCCGGCGGCCTGGAGCATGTGCTCGACCATGGTGGTGGTGGTGGTCTTGCCGTTGGTGCCGGTGATCGTGATCCATTCGGCCGTCTTGCGGCCTTCGCGGATGCGCACGCGCCAGGCCAGCTCAACATCGCCCCAGATGGGGATGCCGGCGTCGGCGGCGGCAGCGAGCAGCGGGTGGGTGGGCTTGTAGCCGGGGCTGGTGACCACCAGTTCCGCCGTCCCGCCGTCCACGAGGGGCAGCACGGTGGAGGTTTCCTGGCCCAGGATCACCTGGTGCACGCCCACGATCTTCAGCGTGTCGGCGGCCCGGCGGGCGGCGTCGTCGTCCGAGGCGGCCACCACCACCACGCGTGCGCGCAGCTCGGCCAGGGTGTCCGCGACGGAGAAGCCGGTCTTGGAAATGCCGGTGACCACCACGCGCAGGCCCGACCAGTCCGCGTCCCAGCTGGTCAGTCCGGCCAGGCGGTTTTCCACGGTGCTCATAGTCGTACGATCCATTCTGCGTAGAAGGCACCCATGCCGACAGCCACCATGAGCCCGGCCAGTATCCAGAAGCGCACCACCACGGTCACCTCGGCCCAGCCCTTGAGCTCAAAGTGGTGCTGCAGCGGGGCCATGCGGAACACCCGCCGGCCCTTGGAAAGCTTGAAGAAGCCGACCTGGATGATGACGGAGAGGGTGATCAGCACAAACAGCCCGCCAATGATGAAGAGCAGGATTTCGGTGCGGGAGAGGATCGCGAAGCCGGCGATGGCACCGCCGATGGCCAGTGAGCCGGTGTCGCCCATGAAGATCTTGGCCGGGGAGGTGTTCCACCACAGGAAGCCGATGAGTGCGGCAAACATGATGACGGCGATCAGGGAGAGGTCCAGCGGGTCACGGACCTCGTAGCAGACCGTTTCCGAGGGGATCTTGCGGGAGCCGCAGCCCTGGCTCGTCTGCCAGAGGCCGATGAGCGTGTAGGCGCCGAACACGAGGATGGCGGCGCCGGTGGCCAGCCCGTCCAGGCCGTCGGTGAGGTTCACCCCGTTCGTGGTTCCGGCAATGATGAGGTTGGACCAGATGACGAACAGGACCACGCCCAGTCCCGCGCCGGCGAAGGCGAGGTTGAGCGAGGGGATGTCGCGGGCGAAGGAGATGAACGTGCTGGCCGGGGTCCTGCCGGCGCTGTCCGGAAACCCGAGCGCCATGATGGCGAAGGCGATGCCGATCACGGCCTGCCCCACCAGCTTGCCCTTCGCGTCCAGGCCGAGGCTGCGCTGGTTGGAGATTTTCAGGAAGTCGTCCAGGAAGCCCACCAGGCCCTGGCCCACCATCAGGAAGATCATCAGCAGCCCGGAAGCCGTGGGCCCCGGCGAGGCGGGGTTGACCAGCCACAGGATCAGGTGTGTCAGGAAGTACGCCCCCACCACGGCCCCGACCACCACGGTGCCGCCCATGGTGGGGGTGCCGCGCTTGATCTGGTGGGTGGTGGGGCCGTCGTCGCGGATGATCTGCCCGTAGCCCTTTTTCACCAGGAGCCGGATGAACAGCGGCGTGCCGACCATGGCGAACGCCAGGGCCAGGCCGGTGCCAATAAGCAGTGCAATCATGCCTGATTGGTCCTTTCACCGGGTGTCGGGGGGATGGTGGGGGTGGAGGTGCCGCCAGCAGCCAATGCTATCGGATGCTCCAGCAGCCGGTCCCCCAGGAAACGCAGGCCTGCACCGTTGGACGACTTGACCAGCACCACGTCCCCCGGTGCAAGTTCACGCTCCAGGACCGTGAAGGCCGCATCGGCGTCGGGCACGAACATGGATTCCTCGCCCCACGAGCCTTCCATGACGGCCCCCACGTGCATGGACCGGGCCGGGGCGCCGACCACCACGAGGCGCGAGATGTTCAGCCGCACGGCCACCCGGCCCACGGCGTCGTGCTCCAGGACGGAATCATCGCCCAGTTCAAGCATCTCCCCCAGGACGGCCCAGGTGCGGCGGCGTCCGCCGTCGCCCAGCTCGGCCAGGGTTCGCAGGGCGGCCCGCATGGACTCCGGGTTGGCGTTGTAGGCGTCGTTGAGGACGGTGACGCCGTCCGGGCGCTCCGTGAGTTCCATGCGGTAGCGGCTGGCGGCACCCTGGGTGTTGAGGGACGCGGCAATCTGCGCGGGGGCGGCGCCGGCTGCGTGCGCAGCGGCGGCCGCGGCCAGCAGGTTTGCGACGTGGTGCAGGCCCAGGAGTCGGCTTTTGACGGGGTAACTGCCGGCATCGCCGGGAAAGGAAAGCTCGAATTCCGGGTGTCCGGCGGTGGTGCGCACCTTGCGCGCCTGGACGGCGCCGGCCCCCGTGGTGTCGGATTCAGTGGTGTCGGATTCAGTGGTGCAGGATTCCGCGGTGTCGGCGCTGGTGAACCAGGTGACGGGCGCGGTGGCCCGGGCGGCCATGGCCCGGACGCGGGAGTCGTCAAAGTTCAAGATGGCGGTGCCGCCGGCGGGAAGGGCGGCCACCAGTTCACCCTTGGCCTGGGCAATGTTGTCGATGGAGCCGAATTCGCCGGCGTGGGCGCTGCCCACGCACAACACCACGCCGATGTCCGGCTTGACCAGGTTCGCCAGGTAGTTGATGTGCCCGATCTTCGTGGCGCCCATTTCGATGACGAGGTAGCGGGTGCTTTCCACGGCGCGGAACACCGTCAGGGGCACGCCCACCTCCCCGTTGTAGGAACCCACCGGGGCCACGGTTGCGCCCAGCGGGGCCAGGATGCCGGCCAGCAGGTCCTTGGTGGTCGTCTTGCCGGCGGATCCGGTGATGCCGATGACCGTCAGGGGCGAGTGGGCGCGGATGCGGCGCACCACCTCGGCGGCCAGCAGGCCCATGGCCAGCACGGCGTCGGCGACGACGACCGCCGGAAAGGGCTCGCCGGCACCGGCCGTTTCCGGCGGGCGGGGGACGTCCCGCTCGGCCAGGGCCAGCACGGCCCCGGCGTCAAACGCTGCGGCAACAAAGTCGTGGCCGTCGGCGTGTTCGCCGGCCTTGGCCACATACAGGCTGCCGGCGGCGGCGTCGCGGGAGTCGGTGGCCACCTGCGCCACGTCGATGCGGATGTGGGGATCCGTGCCCGCGGAAAGCCGCCCGTTGCATAGCTCGGCAATCTCAGCCGCTGAAAAATCAATCATCTCGGTTTATGACTCTATCCTGCTGGCTGTGGCGGCGGGGAATCCAAAGTGCGCGAGGGCCGACCGCAGTTCCACCCTGTCGTCAAGGGCTACGTTGACGCCCTTGATCTCTTGGTAAACCTCGTGGCCGCGTCCGGCAACCAGAATGGTGTCCCCCGGTCCGGCAAGCTCGACGGCGCGGAATATCGCGTCGGCCCGGCGGTCAAATTCCTCGATGGTCCGTGCTGCGGCGCGGCCGGCGTTGGCCTCGGCCGCACCCTTGAGAACGTCCGCCCGGATGGCCGCCGGGTCCTCGTCGTGGGGGTCGTCGTCGGTGATGATCACCACATCCGCCCCGGCCACGGCCACGGCGCCCATGATGGGCCGCTTGCCCGCGTCGCGCTCTCCCGTGGCGCCGAACACGACGATGACCTTGGATCCGGCCGCCGGCGGGCGGACGGCCGCCAGCGCCCGTTGCAGGGCGTCAGGGTTGTGGGCAAAGTCCACCACCGCCACAGGGGCGGTGCCCACGAGCTGCATGCGGCCGGGCACGTCAACGGTGAAGGGGTCGTGGGCGTCCAGGGCGGCCTGGAGCACGGCCTGGACGGTGGACAGGGGGGTGCCGCCCTCGGGCGCCACGGCCAGCTGCGCCGCCACCATGACGAGCGCCAGGGCCGCGTTGGAGACGTTGAAGTCCCCGGGCAGGCCCGTGTGCACGGTAAAGGAAGCACCATGCGGGCCGTCCAGGCGGAAGCGCGAGCCAATGCCGTCACGTTCGACGCCGGAAACCTGCCAGTCCGCCGTGGTCCCGGGGACGGTGGCCAGGGTCTGCACCGGAACGGTGGCCCCGGCGGCCATGCGCCGGCCCCAGTCGTCGTCCACGGTGACCACGGCCCGCTTGGAACGGGCAGGGGTGAACAGCTGCGCCTTGGTGGCAAAGTAGTCGTCCATGCCGCCGTGAAGGTCCAGGTGGTCCTGGGTGAGGTTGGTGAAGCCCGCCACGTCAAACACCACGGAGTCCACCCGGCCAAACGCCAGGGCATGCGAGGACACTTCCATGGAGGCCGCGCCGAGCCCCCGCTCGGCCATGGCCGCCAGGAGGGCGTGCACCTCGGTCGATTCGGGGGTGGTCAGCTTGCTGGGGATGGGCTCGTCACCGGCCAGGATCTCGATGGTGCCGATCAGCCCCGTCGACCTGCCCAGGGCGCGCAGCAGCGAATTCAGGAAGTAGGTGGTGGTGGTCTTGCCGTTGGTGCCGGTCACGGCGAAGAGGGGCATGGCCGCGGCATCACGGTCCGCCGTGCCGTAGACCAGGGCCGCAATGGCCCCGGTGGCCCGCCGGGGGTCGGCACAGCTGAGCACGGGAACGGCCAGGGTCCCGGCGAGTTGGCGGGCGCCGGCGCGGTCCGTCAACACCGCCACGGCACCCGCGGACACGGCCGAGGCGGCAAAGCAAGCCCCGTGCGTGTGCGCCCCGGGCAGGGCGATGTAGAGGTCCCCGGGCTGGATGCTGCGGGAGTCGAGGCTGGCACCGCTGACGGCCACCTGCTCATTGTTCCCGTCCGCCGCCCCTGCGAGGTCCGCAATCTTTCCAAGCGCCACCGCGCCGTGATGAACCGGTCGCACCGGGGCTGCTGGCTTTTCCACCAAATCCTTGTCTTTCATGTTGGTCGTGCCGGGCCGGGCTACTTGTAGAACTTCGGCGGCTTGGCGGGCGGGGTAGTCGACGGCGGCACGTTGTAGGTGCGCAGGACCTCCCCCATCACCTGGTTAAATGTAGCCCCCTGGGTCACCCCGTAGATGCTTCCCTTGGGCCGCTGGACCGTGATTGACACCACGTACTGCGGGTCCTCCATGGGCGCCATGCCAATGAACGAGGACGTGTATCCGTCAAACCCCACGCCGTTCGCGGCCGGGGCCTGCGAGGTTCCGGTTTTCCCGCCCACGCGGTATCCAGGAATGCCGATGGCGTTGTAGTGCGACATGGTGGCCACGCCCTCCAGCATGAGCCGGTCCTCGGCGGCGGTCTTTGGCGTGATCACCCGGATGCCGGGGGCCTGCTTGACGGTGTCCACCGTGCCGTCTGCGGCGGTTGTGGAGTCGATGATCTGCGGCTTGAGCCGCAGCCCGTCATTGGCCACCGTCTGGTAGATGAACGCGGACTGCAGCGGGGTCTGGGCCACGCCCTGGCCGAACAGCACCGTGTATTCCTGCCGGCCGTCCCACTGCTGCCAGGGCACCAGGATGCCCGGGCTTTCACCCGGCAGGTCGATCCCCGTCTTCGTGCCCACGCCGAACTTTGCCAGCCAGTCGTAACGCTCCTGCTTGGTCATTTTGGAACCGGCCATGACAGTTCCCGTGTTCATGGAGTCTGCGATGATGCCGGCCAGCGTGCGTTTTTCCGTGCCGTGGACAAAGGCGTCGTCAAAGGTCTGGCCGCCAATGGTCAGTGACGGCGGGACGAGGAAATGGCTCATGGGCGTGAACAGGCCTTTTTCCATGACACCGGAGGTGGTGACGATCTTTTCGGTCGATCCAGGCTCCACCACGTCGCTCACCGTTCGCGAGCCGATGTCCGACTTCTTGGAGGCGCCGGGGTTGTTGGGGTCGTAGGAGTCGCTGTCCGCGATGGCGATGACCTTGCCGGTCTTGACCTCCAGCACGGTGATGCTGGCCCAGTCGGCGCTGTACTGCTCCTTCTGCTGCTGGGCCGCCTGTTGGGCGTAGTACTGGATGTCCTCGTTGATGGTGAGCTTGACCGTCTGCCCGTCAACGGCCGGGACGGTCGTGACGGGTGCCGTGGGAATGATGATGCCGTTCTTGCCGGCTTGGTAGATGCGGTAGCCGGGGGTGCCGGTGAGCTTGGCGTTCATGGTCTGTTCAATGCCGGCCAGGCCGTTGCCATTGGAGCCCACAAAGCCGACGATCGGCCCGCCCACCTGGCCCATTGGGTAGACGCGCTTGGTCTGGGCCTGCGAATAGATGCCCGGCACGCCGAGGGCCGCAACCTTGTCCTCCACGGCAGGACTGACGTCGCGCACGATGTAGTTGAACACCTTGGTCCCGGTGGCGGCCTTCTTCACC
Organism: Arthrobacter sp. SDTb3-6; assembly: GCF_013376095.1. Classification (GTDB taxonomy): domain Bacteria; phylum Actinomycetota; class Actinomycetes; order Actinomycetales; family Micrococcaceae; genus Specibacter. Next base: position 18,967 of record NZ_JAAMFN010000040.1, read on the forward strand.
TGGTCAACCGGCAGCGAAAGGACGTCAGCCAACTGCTGGAGGCCTTCGGCGCGGGTGAAGGTCTGCGTTTGCTTCGTGTCCGGGTCATAGTGCTGGTAGCTCGGGTACAGGGCGCTGTTGACCTGGTTGACGGTGATGTCGTACCGCAGGATGCTTTCAGCCAGCACCTTGCCGTTGGCGTCCACGATCTTTCCGCGCATGGCGGGCAGGACCTGCTTGACGGTGCGCTGGGATTCGGCGGCCTCGGCCATCTTCCCCACGTCCAGGCCCTGGATCATGACCAGCTTGCCGGCGATGACCAGCAGGAACACGATCATGGCAATGAAGCCAATGCGCATGCGTCCGCGGCCGACCTTGTTCAGTTGGTGTGCACCTGCACCCCGTCCTGCCTTGGTGGAGTCTTGTGCCACTGCGTTTCCTTGCCGTCTAGCCTATGCGGACCCCTCGGCCCGCCGTGTGCCTGTCTCTACCCTAGCTGGCCCGCTGCGCCGGGGCCGGGATGGTGCCGCCATTCAAATCCGGTGTCACGGCCGACGGCGCCGCTGCGGCCGGGGTGCCCCCCACCGGCTTTTCGGCCTTGGGCTGGTCCGCAGTGGTGGTGGATTTGACGCCCGCCGGCGGACGGTTGACGTCGGCCGGGGGAAGGACCACCAGCCCCTTGGTGTCTGCCGAGGCCGGCTGCGGATTCCCGGTCACCCGCTTGGTGCGCACGTCGATCTGGCCGGGGGCCGCGGCCGGGACCATGCCCATGGCCGTGGCCTGTGCCACTAGGGCCTGCGGGGCCTCCTTGGCGGACAGTTCAAGGTCCAGCGCCTGGTTGGACTTTTCCAGGGCCACCTGCTGGTTCTTCAGGTCAACCAGCTGGTACTGGCCCTGTGAGACGGACACACTCATCACGAGCACTGCCGTCAGGGCGCCGAGCACCAGCAGGAACAGTGAGACCACGACGGGCTTCCTGCTTCGCCGCGGCGCGGACACCACCAGGGACAGCGGGGTACGGGGCGACTTGGCTGCCCCCGCCGGAGGATGCAGCTCCTCCAGGGACAGTGCGCGGGCGGTGTTGCCCACTGTCGTGGGGACTCTGCGTGATGCGGCCTGGCTCATGCGGCGCTCCTGACTTTCACTTTTTCCACTGCCCGCAGCCGCGCGGAGGCGGCCCTGGGATTTTCCTTTATTTCTTCGTCTGTGGGAATTTCCGTGCCCTTGGTCAGGCGCTTAAGCGTCGCCTGGTGTTCCTCAAGTTCCACGGGGAATCCGGCGGGGGCGCTGGATCGCGATCCCGCGGCAAAGACCGCCTTGACGATCTTGTCCTCCAGCGAGTGGTAGGACATGACCACGGCGCGCCCGTGCAGGGCCAGTGCGTCCACCGCGGCCGGGACGGCGCGTTCCAGGACGTCCAGTTCCTCGTTGACCTCAATGCGCAGGGCTTGAAAGGTCCGCTTGGCAGGGTGCCCGCCGGTGCGTGCCGCCCCGGCCGGCACCACGTTGCGGATGATCTCCACCAGTTCACCGGTGTGGGTCAGGGGTGCCTTGTCGCGGGCGGCCACGATGTGGTTCGCGATGCGGCCGGCGAACTTTTCCTCGCCCCACTTGCGGATGATGCGCACCAGGTCCTCTTCCGAGTAGCTGTTGACGACGTCGGCCGCCGTCTGCCCCCGGCTGGTGTCCATGCGCATGTCCAGCGGGGCGTCAAAGGAGTAGGCGAAGCCGCGGTCCCGCTCGTCCAGCTGCAGCGACGACACGCCCAGGTCCATCAGGACGCCGTCGACGGACGGTATGCCCAGCCGGGCCAGGACTGCTTCGATTTCGTCATAGACGGCGTGGACCAGGTCGGTGCGGGCGGCGAACGGTGAGAGCCTCTCCCCGGCGAGGGCGAGGGCTTCGGTGTCCCTGTCGATGCCGACGAGGTGGAGGTCGCCAAAGCGCTCCAGCATGGCCTCGCTGTGGCCGCCCATGCCCAGGGTGGCGTCCACGACGACGGGGGTGCGTCCGGCGTGCCGGGCCGCTTCAAAGGCGGGGGCCAGCAGGTTGATGCAGCGGTCCTTCAAAACGGGTGTGTGGCGGGCGGACGTGGGTGGCGTGGGGGTCTCCGACGTCATCACGCCTCCGTTTCTCATGGCTATGGATGGGTCTGTCATGCTGCCCGGGTTTGGCCTGGACTGGCGTGCCTGGTTCCGTTCTTGAACCAGATCCCCCTCCGCGCCGGGCCGTGTCCCGCCTGGCTCCGGGGAAGGTGAGCCAGGTTTGACACTGCCGGGCGGGTGGAGATCTCATGCAAGATCCGGCCACCTGCGCTCTCAACGGGTCATTTCCGCTGGTGCGAGGTTACTGCGGGGTGCTGCCGGGGATGGTGTTCTCATCAATTTCCGAGAACGCCTTCTCCTGTGCTTCGAGGTAGCTGTTCCATGCGGTGGCGTCCCAGATTTCTGCCCGGTTGCCGGCGCCAATGACCACCAGCTCCCGTTCAAGACCTGCATAGGCGCGCAGTGTGGCCGGGATGGTCACACGCCCCTGCTTGTCCGGAACTTCATCCGACGCGCCGGAGAGAAAGACGCGGATATAGTCCCTGGCCTGCCGATTCTGCATTGGCGCGCCGACCATGTCCGCATGGACCTTTTCAAACTCCCTGGCACTGAAGACGTAAATGCAGTTTTCCTGCCCCTTGGTCAGGACAAGTCCGCCGGCCAGTTCCTCCCGGAACTTGGCAGGAAGGATGATCCGGCCCTTTTCATCAAGGCGCGGCGAATGTGTTCCGAGAAACATCCCCCACCACCTTTAGATTGAGACCCCTGGACTGCCTTCCACCATTCCCCTCTTACGCGCTCCACCTTACTCCACAATCCTCCACCGTCAACGCCGAACGACACAATCTGCGGGCGTGTCGTGGGACCGTTTCCGCGCCAATGCTTGGATCCGGCCGGTGGTGCGTGGTGGAGGGAAATTTCAGCACTCCGGCGCGGAGTCCTCCAGGCAGCGTCAGGAGTTGCCCCACAGCCCCCTTTTGCCCACCCGGGCAGGCCGGATTCCAGCCCCGGTGGGGCGAAGTGGAGGACCCCGGTGGGGCGAAGTGGAGCGGCTGCGTTCGGGCACAAAAAAAGCCCGCTCAGCGGGCTTGGAACGCACTCCCCCGTCGTGCACATGCATCTCACGCAGGGATTCGCCCCATGGCGCGGGGGGCGTCGTGGGGCGGTCGGCTGTGTTATTCGGCTACTGGTCCTTGCGGCGTTCTTCCCAACGCTCTTCAAGGTTGTTCATGAAGCCGCTCTTTGGCTTGGTGGCGGACTTGGCACCGCCTGCGGGGCCGCGGCTGAACTTGGGCCGCGAAATGGCAATGTACACGCCGGCTCCCATGATGAGGAATCCAATGATCCCCACCACGATCACCTTGATCGCAACGCCACCCAGCAGCACCATGATGCCGGCAATCATGACCAGGATGCCGATCACAATGTGCCGTGTGGACAATGAACGCGCTGGATCCGATGCCAGGGTGTGGGCAAATTTCGGGTCCTCGTCGTGCAACTGCTGCTCCAGTTGGTCAAGCAGTCTTTGCTCGTGCTCCGAGAGGGGCATGACGACCTCCTTCATATCAGTGCCATAGGCGTCTTAAACCCATTAACGCCTTCACTGCCCGGAATAGTTCCCCGCGGCGTGCCGGCCCAAGGAATGGACCGCGTCCTGCGGAGCGCCAACGGGCCGTGAAGCCATTGATAAGCCAACTCCTACTACTAACAATAGGCGTGTTTTCGTTGAACTGAAACCCGGCGCCGGGCGGTTCGACGGGCGGTGTCAAAAACCCTCCCGGCCGCCCCGTTCCGGGGTGTTCCGGGTGGTCTTGAGCAGTCTGGCAGGCACGATTCCGGCCCGGCCAAACTTTGCCGCAATCGCGTCCCCCACCACCTCGGCGGCCCGGCTGTTGTCCTCGCGCGGGTCCAGTGCGAGTTGCAGCGGTGCCGAGCTGGCCGGCTCCAGGGACTCCACCCGTACGCCGATCAGCCGTACGCTTTGCGGCCGGATGCCCAGGGCGCGCAGCAGGCCCGTGGCCCCGGCGTATATTTGCCCGGCACTGTCAATGCCCGCGGGCATGGCCTTGGACCGGCTGATCGTGGAAAAGTCGGAGTACTTGATCTTCAGCGCCAGCGTCCGACCGGCCAGCCCAGACTCGCGGAGGCGGCCGGCCACGCGGTGCGAGAGGCGCAGCAGTTCCTTGGTGAGGACGTCGTCGTCGAACGTGTCGACGGCAAAGGTTTCCTCGGCGCCGATGCTCTTTTCCACCCGGACCGGGGTGACGGGACGCGGGTCGATGCCCCAGGCCAGGTTGTGAAGGGCCACGCCGCCGGCGCCGAGCGCCTTGTGCATGACGGCCAAGGGGGTGGCGGCGACGTCGGCCACGGTAAAAATGCCCAGCCGCTGCAGGGACTCGAGGGTCCTGGCACCGACGCCCCACAGCGCCTGGACCGGCAGCGTGTGCAGGTACTCCACGGTGCGGTCCTTTTCAATGAGCAGCATGCCGTCCGGTTTGCACCGCGTGGATGCGATCTTGGCCACAAACTTGGTCGCCGCGATTCCGACCGACGCCGTAATGCCCAGTTCGGTGGCCACGCGCCGGCGCACCATGGCCCCGATGTCCAGGGGCGTGCCCAGGCGGCGCAGGGCACCGGAGATGTCCAGAAACGCCTCGTCCACGCTCAGCGGCTCCACCTTGTCGGTGATGGAGTTGAACAGGCCCATCACCTGCCGGGAAACTTCCTGGTAGTCCCCGTGCCGCGGTTCAATGACGACAGCGGAGGGGGCCATCCGCAGGGCCGTCGCCATGGGCATTGCCGAGCGCACCCCCAGCGCCCTGGCCTCGTACGATGCGGAGAGCACCACCGAGCGCCCCTCCGGAAAGCCCACAATCACCTGCCGGCCCCTTAGCCCGGGGCGCCGGCGCAGCTCCACCGAGACAAAAAACGCATCCATGTCCACATGCATGATGGTGCAGCCGGACTGGTCCAGCACGCGTCCGGCCTGCCCGCGGCGAAGCGCCTCCTCGGCGCGGCTGCTCTCCGGCCGGCGCGGTCGTTCCGGGATGCGGCGCGGTTGCTGTTCCACGGAACCAAGCTTACTGGCCGGCGGGCGCTTCCGGCCGAGGGCCCCACACGTGCGCCCGGCAGGCATTGGGTAAACTTGGAGGCGATCCGTTGCACCGCTCCCGGCAGCTAAGGAAACCAAGTCATGACCAGCAGCAACATTGCCCCCTCGCGCCCCTTCCGGCGGTGGCGGTGGGCCGGCCCCTCGGCGGCAGCCCTTGCCGCCGCGATGTTGCTGACGGGCTGCTCCGGCGGCACCGCCCCCGCCGCCACCGTGGCAACCACCGCCGCGGCGGTTCCGGCCACGGCGGGCCCGACGTCGTCGTCCACCTCCTCCGCCACGGCCGCTGCCACCCCCACCGCGCTCACGGCCAAGGACAAACTAGTGGCCGGATTCCCGGCCAGGCTCATCCCGGTCATGAAGGGCGCACAGGTCCAGTCGTCGAGCCTGCAGCACTCGACGCCCCTGTCGGTGGCAACCCTGATCGAGACCGTGACCGCCAAGCCCGCGGACGTGCTTGCCTTTTACACCAAGGTCTACGAGGGCCAAAAGTTCACCGCCCTGAAGGGTGAGAAGGTGGACGGGACCCCCTTGAAAACGTTTGTGCGCTCCGCCGGCCAGGAGACTGTCAACGTTGCCGTGGTGGAGACAGGCAACACCGCAACGGTGACCATCGGCGCGAATGTCCTGCCGGCGTCGCTCAAATAGTCCCGCCTTCACCTCCCGTTTTTTACGACAGCGACGGCCACGGCCGTCCCCGCTCCACACACAGCAAGGATCCGCCCGCATGACCGCATTTGCCGCCACCCCCAAGGAATCAACGGCCGTTGAACAGGACGCGTTCGTCGCAGCGGTGGCCGTGAAACTGAAGGATTTCCTGGCTGAAAAGAGCGCCCTGTTGGCAGGCATCTCCCCCGATTCCCTGGTCCTTGTTGATTCAATCGCAGCCCTGGCCACGGGCGGCAAGCGCATGCGCGCGCTCCTTTGCTATTGGGGCTGGCGTGGAGCCGGCGGGGCCCCGGACGCGGCTGAAGTCATCATGGCAGGTGCCGCGCTGGAGCTGTTCCAGGCCGCCGCACTCATCCACGACGACATCATCGACCGTTCGGACACGCGCCGCGGCGGCCCCAGCGTGCACCGCCAGTTCGGCACCCTCCATGCCGCGAACGGCTGGTCGCTGGATGAGGAGCGGTTCGGCCACGCGGCCGCGATCCTCGCCGGGGACCTGTGCCTTTCCTTCAGCGAGGAGATGTTTGCCGCCATCGGCACGGGCCCGGACAGCCGCGCACGCGCCGTCTTCAACCTGATGCGCACCGAGGTCATGGCGGGGCAGTACCTGGACATCCTGGAGGAAGTTTCCGGACCGGCGAAGCCGCACAGCACCGCCGTCGCCCGGGCCGCGGCGATCATCCGCTTCAAGAGCGCCAAGTATTCCTCGGAGCATCCGCTGGTCCTCGGCGGGGCGCTGGCGGGAGCGTCCCCGGAACTCCTGGAGGGCTACAGCGCCTTCGCACTGCCCCTGGGCGAGGCCTTCCAGTTGCGCGACGACGTCCTGGGGGTGTTCGGGGACCCTGCACAGACCGGCAAGCCGGCCGGCGACGATCTCCGGGAGGGAAAGCGCACCGTGCTGGTTGGCCTGACCATTGACGCGGCGGGCGAAACTGACCGGGAATTTGTTGACAGCCATCTGGGCCGCCAGGACCTCAGCGACGCAGAAATCGACAAGCTGTGCTCGATCATCGTCGGCTCCGGCGCCTTGGCGGGGACCGAGGCGATGATCTCCGAACTCAGTGCCAGCGCCTTCGCCGCCCTGGACGGACTGCCCATCGACGACGAAGTTTCGGCAGCGTTGTCCGCCCTGGGCCGCGGGGCGGTCTCCCGCACGTCCTAGCGGCCAGGGCGGGCCCTGCTACCAGCCGAGGGCTGCGGCCCGGCGGCGGATTTCGGTTTTGCGTCCCTCGTGCAGGGCGTCGATGGGCCGCCCCGGCAGTGAATCGTCGGCAGTGAACAGCCAGGTGATGGCTTCCTCGTCGTCGAACCCGGCGTCGTGAAGGACCGTGATGGTGCCGCGCAGGCTCTCGATGATGTGGTCGTCGATGAAGAATTCGGCCGGCACGGCGCGGATCGAGCGCTCGCCCACACGGGCCGCCAGCAGGGATCCGTCCTTCACGAGGGCGTGGACTTTGGTGATGGAGACATCCAGCTTGGCCGCGACATCGGGCAGGGGCAACCATTCACTGACTACATTTTCAACTTTACTCACGTGTCCAAGGTTCCCACAGGAACGACCCGTCCGCACACCGGCGGGCACCGGCGCCACGGGCCGGCGGCAAATTACACATCTGTGGTTTAGCCAGTTTACGCCCGGGGCACTGCTTGCTGAGCGGTTTTGGTGTAAATTCACATTAGTCACACAAGTAACATCATCATCATGAGCACCAATCGTCACGGAAACCAGAGGATCACACCCATGACTTCCCAACGTCCCTCCCGGCCCGCGCCCTCAAGCGGCAGGCAGCTGGCGGCTGTTGCCACGGCCGCCATTCCGGTGGTGATGCTTTCATCGCTGGCGCTGGCCCAGCCCGCCTCGGCGGCCGCTGTCCCGGCCGGCCCCAAAATCCTTCCCTCCGCAGTGACCCACGGCGGGCTTGCCACGGCAGTCCAGTCCGGACCGAAGGCGGCAGGGATCCCCGCCTCCGTGGTGGCCGGGTCCATTCCGACGCGGATCGCACCGCAGGCCCCTGCGGCGAAGACCTACAAGGTTGTCCCCGGCGACACCATTTCCGCCATTGCCGCCCGCCACGGGCTGTCCACGAACGCCGTGCTGGCGCTGAACAGGCTCAGCGCCACGAGCATCATCTACCCGGGCCAGCTGATCAAGGTCAGCGGCGGCGCCGCTGCCCCGGCACGGGCCAAGGCCGCGCCCAAGGCATCCACCTACACCGTCAGGGCAGGCGACACCATCAGCGGCATTGCCGCAAGGCATGGATTGTCCACGGCCTCCGTCCTCTCAGCCAACGGCATGAACAACTCCACCGTCATCTTCCCGGGCCAGACCATCAAGCTCAGCAAGTCCGCTGCCCCGGCCAAGGCTGCCCCGGCCAAGGCCGCGCCCGCCAAGGCCGCCCGGCCGGCGTCGTCCGCGGCCAGCTACGTGGTCAAGTCCGGTGACACCCTCTCGGGCATCGCCGCCCGGCACGGGGTGTCCCTGGCATCGGTGATGAGCGCCAACGGCATGAACAACGCCACCGTCATCTACCCCGGCCAGACCATCAAGCTCGCCAAGTCTGCGCCGGCCCCGGCGGCAGCTCCGGCCAGGGCCTCCAGCACCACGCCGGCGTCGTACGGCAGGTACGTCATCAAGTCCGGTGACACTCTCTCCGGCATTGCCGCCCGGCACGGCGTCCCACTGAAGTCGCTCGCCTCCGCCAATGGGATTTCGGTCAACGGCATCATCTATGCCGGGAAGACACTTTCCATCCCCGGCGTCAGTGCGGCATCCAGTTCCATCACGCCGATCAAGCCGGCGGTCCCCAAGGTGCCCAACACGTTCCTGCACTACACGTACCCGGCCGCCGTGGTGGCCGATGCCAACAAGAACCTGCAGGCCCTGCTCGCCGCACCCGTGCCGTCGCAGGCACAGATGAAGGAAATGGTGGCCCGGACCGCTGCCAGCATGGGCGTGGACCCGTCGCTGGCCATGGCGTTCGCCTACCAGGAATCCGGCTTCAACCAGCAGGTGGTCTCGCCCGCCAACGCCATCGGCACCATGCAGGTCATCCCCGACGCCGGCGACTGGGCGTCCGGGATGGTGGGGCGCAAGCTGAACCTGCTCGACCCGCAGGACAATGTCACGGCGGGCGTCGCCATCATCAGGGCGCTCCTGAAGGACGCCAAGACGGAGGACCTGGCGATTGCCGGGTACTACCAGGGGCAATATTCCGTCAGCGTCCACGGCATGTTCGCGGACACCAAGGCCTACGTGGCGAGCGTGAAGGCCAACCGGAAACTTTTCCGCTGATCCACTGCTTCCATGCAGGGCCGGGGGCCGCCAGCGAGTGTTGCTGGCGGCCCCCCTTCGTTTCACCCAATAAGATCGAAGGGTGCAAGACGAGCCGTTTGATGCCCTGATCGGGACCACAGTTGACGACCGCTACCTGGTGCTGGCCAAGGTGGCCCGCGGAGGCATGTCCACCGTCTACCTGGCCAAGGACGTCCGCCTCAACCGCAACATCGCACTCAAAATCCTGCACCCGCACCTGGCCACCGACAACGCCTTCCTCGAACGCCTGCAACGTGAGGCGTGGAGCGCGGCCAGCCTGTCCCACCCCCACGTCGTGCAGATCCATGACCACGGCGTCGGCGCGGAGCATGCCTACCTGGTGCTGGAGTACATAGACGGCCACACCCTGCGGGAGGTCATCAATGCCACGGCACCGCTGACCGCCGGGGCGGCGCTGGAACTACTGGACCCGATCGTTGAGGGGCTGGCCGCTGCCCACGCCGCAGGGCTCGTGCACCGGGACGTGAAACCTGAAAATGTGCTGGTCTCGCGCAGCGGCTGGGTAAAAATCGGCGACTTTGGCCTGTCCCGCGCCGTCACGACCACAACGAACACGGCAACCTTGATGGGCACCGTGGGCTACATCGCCCCCGAACTGGTCAACGGCGGCGGCGGGGACGCCCGCAGCGACATTTATTCCGCCGGCATCATGCTGTACGAGCTCCTCACGGGCCAGCAGCCCTTTCACGGCCAGGTGCCCATCGCCGTGGCCATGCAGCACGTGCGCGACGACGTGCCGGCACCTTCCGCCGCCGTGCCGGGGCTCCCGGCGGAGATGGACGAGCTGGTGCGCTACATGACCGAAAAGGACCCGGACAACCGGCCGGCCAACGGTGCCTCGCTCTTGGAGGACCTGCGCCACATCCGCCGCACGCTGACGCCGGAACAGCTTGCCGCCGGCGGAATCGGCGCGGGATCCCGCCCCCTGCCCCCGGGCGCGGTGACCGAGGCCCTGGCCCCGCCCTACGGCAGCCCGGGCAACGAGACCGCCGTCATCGCCGCACCGGCAAACCCCACGAGTGTGCTTCCGTCCCCCGGCAGGTTGTATGTCGACGAGAACGGCCGTCCGTCAGCCTATGCCACGCCCAACATGACGATGGCGCTGGAGCCGGGGGCCGGCGTCGGCCGGAACGCAGCCGGGACGGGCGGGCAGGCGCCTTCCAAGCGGTCCGTGCGCATGGCAGCCCGGGAGCGCGCCCGGACCGCCGCCCAGCCGATCGCCACCCTGGGCACGGCCCATCCACGGCGCCGGGCCACCCTCTGGATCCTGGTGGTGGCCCTGCTGGCGCTGCTGGTGGCCGCGGCAGGCTGGTTCCTGGGGATGGGTCCGGGCGCGCTGGCCACCGTGCCGGACGTCCACAACAAGACCGTGGCGCAGGCGCAGGCACTGATCCAGGCCCGCGGGTTCCAGCTGGCCGCAACGTCGGAGGTCTTCAACGAAAAGACCGCCGCCGGACTGGCCGTGGACACGGACCCCACGGGAGGGACCGAACAGCGCAAATTCCAGGGCGTGACGATCCTGGTTTCCAAGGGTCCCGTCCTGTACCCCGTGCCGGCCCTTGCCGGCAAAACGCTCGCCGCGGCCCAGGCGGCGCTCTCGGCGGGCCACCTCGCGACGGGCACCGTGACGGAGGCATACGACGAAAAGGGCGCAGCCGGCACCGTCGTCAGCCAGAATCCGGCCTCCGGCACACAATTCCGGGGCAACACCAAGGTGGACATCGTGGTTTCCAAGGGCCCCAGGCCGATCCCGGTGCCGTCCGTCGTGGGCAGGCCCGCCGCCGCGGCACAGGCCGCGCTCAAGGAACTTGGCCTCGTGCCCGCCGTCGCGGCGGGGCAGGTCTACAGCACCACCGTCCCTGCCGGCTCCGTTGCCGCCCAATCGCCCGCCGGCGGCAACCTCACCGCCGGGGGCACGGTCACCGTGACCCTTTCCAAGGGCCCCAAAATGGTTGAGGTGCCCGATGTGGTGGGCAGGCAGCTGGACGACGCCCGCTCCCGGCTCGAGGCCCGCGGCTTCACCGTGAAGGTGGAAAAGCTGTTTGGCGGCTTCTTCGGCACGGTGCGCTTCCAGGACCCGCAGGGCGGGAAGGCCCCCGAAGGCAGCACGGTCACCCTGCAGGTCATCTGACCCGGCCGCCGGAGCCCGGCTGCCGGGCGGTGCTACTTGCTTTGGCTCAGCGCCCCCGCCACGAGGAAGGCCATCTCGAGCGACTGCTTGTGGTTCAGGCGGGGGTCGCACACGGATTCGTAGCCGGTCAGGAACGCTTCCTGGTCGATGGGGTCGGCGCCGCCGAGGCACTCGGCCACGTCGTCGCCGGTCATCTCCACGTGCAGGCCGCCGGGGAAGGTGCCCAGTGCCTGGTGGACCTCGAAGAAGCCGCGGACCTCGTCGATGACGTCGTCGAAGTTGCGCGTCTTGTAGCCGTTGGGCGAGGTGACGGTGTTGCCGTGCATGGGGTCGGTGACCCAGAGGACCTGGGCGCCGGAGGCGGTGACCTTCTCCACGAGGTTCGGCAGCTTCTCGCGAATGTTCGTGGCGCCCATGCGGGTGATGAACGTCAGGCGGCCGGGCTCGCGGTTCGGGTCCAGTTTCTCGATCAGGCGCAGCGCGTCGTCCGGGGAGGTGGTGGGGCCGAGCTTGACGCCGATCGGGTTCCGGACGCGGGAGAGGAAGTCCACGTGCGCCTGCTCCAGGTCGCGGGTCCGCTCGCCGATCCACAGGAAGTGTGCCGAGGTGTCATAGGGGGTTCCGGTGCGGGAGTCGATGCGGGTCAATGCACGTTCGTAATCGAGCAGCAGGGCCTCGTGGCTGGCAAAGAATTCCACCGTCTTCAGCGCCTCGAAGTCGGCACCGCAGGAGGCCATGAACTTGATGGCCCGGTCGATGTCCTTGGCCAGCTTCTCGTACCGGCTGTGCGCCGGGTTGGAGGTGAAGCCGCGGTTCCATTCGTGGACCAGCCGGAGGTCGGCGAAGCCGCCCTGGGTGAACGCCCTGATCAGGTTCAGCGTCGACGCGGAGGTGTGGTAGGCCTTGAGCATGCGCGAGGCGTCATGCCTGCGCGACTCGGGCGTGAATTCAAAGCCGTTGACAATGTCGCCGCGATAGGCCGGCAGGGTCACGCCGTCGCGGGTTTCGTCGTTGGATGAGCGCGGCTTGGCAAACTGGCCGGCCATGCGTCCCATTTTGATGACGGGCAGCTGGGCACCGTAGGTGAGCACCACCGCCATCTGCAGGATCGTCTTGACGCGCGAGCTGATCCGGTCGGCCGTGGCGGCCTCAAAGGTCTCGGCGCAGTCGCCGCCCTGCAGCAGGAACGCCTTGCCCTGCGCGGCCTTGGCCAGGCGGGAACGCAGTACATCGACCTCGCCGGCAAACACGAGCGGCGGCAGCGAGGAGAGCTCCTTCACGCTGGCGGAAAACACCTCGGGGTCGGCCCAGGTGGGCTGTTGCGCGATGGGCAGTTCACGCCAATCGTCAAGGCCGGGATACACGGCAGCGCCGGGGAGGGACATGCCGGGAACGGACATGGCGGCGGGTGTGGGCGCTACGGGGGCATTTAGCTCAGTCACCCCTCAAGACTAACCCCCTGCGCAACTGCCGCGGGAACCTGTCCGAGTCATGAGATGCGACGGCCTTTCCGTGCGCACTCCCCTCCGCTTGGGCCTACCGTGGCGCTGTTTCCGGCGGAATTTCGCCCGGATCCGGTTGGTTCACGGCATCGGCCCCTCCTGCCGCCGGCAAAGGGTCCGCCAGGATGCCATCCGCCGTAACGTCATCGGCCGTAACGTCTTCCGCAATAATGCGCGGACGCTTCGGCCCGGCCTTGGCGCCGATCACGGTCACGGTCCCCGGGGCCACGGTCTCAGAGGGGTCGATGCGGACGGCGTCCGCGGCTTTCGCGCCGTCCTCCGGGGCGGCCGCTGCCTGGCCCGGCGCCTTGGGTTCAGCGCCGGACTTGGCACCGGCCTTGGCGCCGGCAGTCCTGCCGGCCTTTTCCGCCGCAATCCGGTCCTTGACGGTGCTGGCGTAGGAATCGACGTATTCCTGTCCGGAAATGCGCATCAGCTCATACATGATCTCGTCCGTCACGGAGCGTTGGACAAAGCGGTCGTCGTGCAGGCCCTGGTAGCGGCTGAAGTCCAGGGGTTCGCCAAAGATGACACCCAGGCGGCGGATGTTGGGGATGCGCCGGCCAATGGGCTGGACCTTGTCGGTGCCGATCATGGCGACGGGGATCACGGGCACGTTGGCGGTCAGGACCAGCTTGGCCACCCCCACCTTCCCGCGGTACAGCCGGCCGTCGGGGCTGCGGGTTCCCTCGGGGTAAATGCCCAGCAGGCCGCCGTCCTTGAGGACTTCCACCCCGGTCTGCAGCGAGTTGGCGGAGGCCTTGCCGCCGGAGCGGTCCATGGGCAGCTGGTTGGTCAGCTTAAAGAAGGCAGCGGTCAGCCGGCCCTTGAGGCCGCGTCCGGTGAAGTAGTCACTCTTGGCCAGGAAGACGACGGGGCGCGGGACCATCAGGGGCATGAAGATGGAATCGGAAAAGGAAAGGTGGTTGCTGGCCAGCACGGCCGGGCCGTCCACCGGCAGGTTGTCCAGGCCCTTCGTCCAGGGGCGAAACAGGATTTTAAGCACCGGTCCGAGGAAGATCTTCTTGAGCACCCAATAAATCACGGTAATAATCCTCTCCGGCGGGACCGGGTTCAGCCAGGCGTGCCCGATGCGTCCACCCGCACCCAACGTAACAACAGTAGTCTAGTAAGTGGGGCGCCATGGGTGGTGACGCGGATGCGTCGCACCTTTGGTGTCTGCCCGAAAATGGTGCCTATACTCATGGCACCTGACTTCACGGAGGCCACCATGGCAACGGCGCAATCCTTCCGCTCGGACGGACATGGCAGTTTGGCGCGCGTCGGTGTGGCACTCAGCCACGGCTTTACCGGCTCCCCCGTCAGCCTCCGCTCCTGGTCGGAGTCCCTCGCCAACGAAGGCTATGCCGTGAACATGCCGCTGCTGGCGGGCCACGGCACCACGTGGCAGGACCTTTCGCGCACGCCGTGGACCAACTGGTACCGCGACTTTGAAGCCGCCTATCTGGAACTCTCCGCCCGCTGCGACACCGTCTTTGTGGCCGGGCTGTCCATGGGCGGCGCCCTTGCCCTGCGGGTCGCGGCCAACCACCCGGTGGCCGGCGTCGCCGTCGTCAATCCCGGCCTGACGTTCAGCGACGGCCGGGCCAAATATTCGGGCCTGTTGCGGCACATGCTCAAAAGCGTGCCGGCCATTGGCGACGACATCAAGGCCCCGGGCATCACCGAGGGCGCCTACCTGCGGACGCCGGTGGCCGCCGTCCATGAACTCTCCAAGCTGTTCGCCGACACCATCGCCCAGCTGCCCCGCGTGGTGGCACCCACTATCGTTTTCCGTTCCACCGTGGACCACGTGGTGCCGGAATCCAGCATGGCCGCCTTGCGGGCCGGCATAGGTGCGAAGGAGTTCGAGGTGGTGCCGCTGGGCAACAGCTACCATGTGGCAACCATGGACAATGACGCCGCACAGATCTTCTCCCAGTCCAGTGACTTCTTCCGGAGGCATGCACGTGCAGTCTGACCATGGCCACGACACCCCGAGCACCGGCGGCGACGACCGCGACGAGGCCGTCTGGCTCGACCTGGTGGCCCGGCTCCAGGAGCCTGACGACAGTTTCATGGAGGGCGCCCTCCCTGAGGCGGCGGACGAAGCCGGCACGCCCCCCGCTGCCCCGGCTGCCGGCCCGTCGAAGGGCGTGGACGACTTCGACCCCCTGGGCGTGTGGCGCCGGCAGCTTTCGCCCGCCCCGGAGGAACCGCCCTACGGCGGCGGCCGCGGCGGGCCCGCCTCCCCGGACACCGGTCCGCGCGACTACGCGGCAGCGGATCCGGACGACGAATTTGTCCCTCCGGTGCCGCCGAGCCTGGCCGGGGCGGAACCTGCCATGGTGCTCGCCTGGATCGGCGCCGCCGGCGGACCCATCTTCCTGGTGCTGGCCGCGATCTTTTGGCGCGGCATGCCGTTGGTGGCTGTCATCGGCGTGATCCTGGCCTTCCTGGCGGGCACCGGCTACCTGATTTACCGGCTGCCGAAGAACCGCGATCACGAAGGCGGGGACGGCGCAGTCGT
>NZ_JAAMFN010000041.1 GCF_013376095.1 Arthrobacter sp. SDTb3-6
TTCTCCTTGATTGTTTGGTTCCTGCACCGCCATGCGCTGCGACGGCTGCCGCCCGGGAATTATTCTGCGCCGGACCGGGGCCGGGTTTGGCGCAGCGCGTCCACCGGCGCCAAACCCGTTGCGGGTCCGGCGCCTGCCGAAAGCGGCCTCAGCCTGCGGACCGCTTCGGTACGGTCAGCATTCGACGACGTTGACGGCGAGGCCGCCCATGGCTGTTTCCTTGTATTTGGAGGACATGTCCTTGCCTGTTTCACGCATCGTGACGATGACCTCGTCGAGCGAGACGCGGTGCTGCCCGTCGCCCCACAGCGCCATCTTGGCGGCGTTGATGGCCTTCGCAGCGGCTATCGCGTTGCGTTCGATGCACGGGACCTGCACGAGCCCGCCGATGGGGTCGCAGGTCAGGCCCAGGTTGTGTTCCATCGCGATCTCCGCGGCGTTTTCCACCTGCCCGGGGGTGCCGCCCATGACCTCGGCCAGGCCTGCGGCGGCCATGGACGATGCCGAGCCGACCTCGCCCTGGCAGCCCACCTCCGCCCCGGAAATCGACGCCTGTTCCTTGTACAGCACCCCGACGGCACCGGCGGCCAGCAGGAACCTCACCACAATGTCCTCCACCACGGCATCGTGCCGGTCGGCGGGGGCGTTGCGGACGGCGTCGAGGTAGTGGGTGGCGTAGAACATCACGGCCGGGATGATCCCCGCCGCCCCGTTGGTCGGGGCCGTGACCACGCGCCCGCCGGAAGCGTTTTCCTCGTTCACGGCCAGCGCCACCAGGTTCACCCATTCCTGCCAGAACTTCGGGTCCCGGTCCGGGTCCTCCTCCAGCAGCCGGGCGTGCCAGGCGGGGGCGCGGCGGCGGACCTTCAGCCCGCCCGGGAGCAGCCCTTCGCGGGTCAGGGAGGAGTTCTTGCAGTCCTCCATGACGTCGCGGATGTGCAGCAGCCCTTCCCTGACTTCCGCCAGGGTGCGGGAGGCACGTTCGTTGGCGAGCATCACGTCCGAAAAGTTCCCGCCCACCGCCCCACAATGCTCCAACAGCTCGGCGGCCGTGCGGAACGGGTGGGGCAGCTTCGCCTTGGAGGACTCCAGCTCGGCCACGGCGGCCTCCACCCCGCCTTCGCGGATGATGAAACCCCCGCCCACGGAAAAATACGTCGCCTCGGCCAGCACGGCCCCGGCAGCGTCCAGAACGGCGAACTTCATCCCGTTGGTGTGGCGGGGCAGCACGGTCAACGGATGCAGGACCATGTCCCCGGCGCCATACGCCAGGGCCACGCTGCCGCCCAGCAGCAACGGCCCGCCCGCGGCGAAGGAACCCAGCCGGGACTCCACCTCTGCCGGCAGCACCAGCTCCGGTTCCCGGCCTTCGAGCCCCAGCAGCACCGCCGTCATGGTTCCGTGCCCGCGTCCCGTCGCGGCCAGCGACCCGTACAGGTCCACGCGCAGGCCGCCGACCCGGTCCAGGAGCCCGGCCCCGGCCACCTCCGCCACAAACGCCGCAGCCGCCCGCATCGGCCCCACCGTGTGCGAGCTCGACGGGCCGATCCCCACGGAAAACAAGTCAAAAACACCAACAGACATGACAACATCCCTTTCAAGGTCCGCCAGTGCTTCCCCGGCGAAGAGCCGTGGAACTGGGGATACTGCGAGCGGAAGAAAATTTGCACCTTGGGATTCCAACACCCCCAACAGGCTGGAACCCCACGGCGCGGTTGGCCGGCACAACGGCCGGCCAACCGTACCGGTCAGGACAGTGCGGAAACCCCCGGGTACAGGGGATGCGCAGCCGCCAGCGCAGCGACCCGTGCGCGCAGCGGCGCAAGGTCGGCACCGGCGTCGGCCGTGAGGGCCTCGGCGATGATGTCCGCCACCTCGGCAAACGCCGCCTCGCCAAAGCCGCGCGTGGCCAAGGCCGGCGTGCCGATGCGCAGCCCGGAGGTGACCATGGGCGGACGGGGGTCAAACGGCACGGCGTTGCGGTTGACGGTGATGTCGATGGCCGCCAGGCGGTCCTCGGCCTGCTGCCCGTCAAGCTCGCAGTTGCGCAGGTCCACCAGGACCAGGTGGACGTCGGTGCCGCCGGAGACGACGGAGATCCCGCGCGCTGCAACGTCCGGCTGGATGAGGCGCCCGGCGAGGATGCGCGCGCCTGCCAGCACCCGCTCCTGCCGTTCGGCGAACTCGGCGGAGGCGGCGATCTTGAAGGCCACGGCCTTCCCGGCGATGACGTGCTCCAGCGGCCCGCCCTGCTGTCCGGGGAACACGGCGGAGTTGATCTTCTTCGCGATCTCGGGATCGTTGCTGAGGATGATGCCGCCGCGCGGACCGGCCAGGGTCTTGTGCGTGGTGGACGTGGTGACGTGGGCGTGCGGCACCGGTGAGGGGTGCAGCCCCGCGGCCACCAGGCCGGCAAAGTGGGCCATGTCCACCATGAGGTAGGCGCCCACGAGGTCCGCGATGCGCCGGAATTCGGCAAAGTCCAGCTGCCGGGCGTAGGCGGACCAGCCGGCCACGATCAGGGCCGGCTTGTGCTCCAGCGCCAGGCGCTCCACCTCGGCCATGTCCACCTGGTGGGTGTCCTCGCGGACCTGGTACGGGACCACGTTGTACAGCTTGCCGGAGAAGTTGATCCGCATGCCGTGCGTCAGGTGGCCGCCATGGGCCAGGTTGAGCCCCATGATGGTGTCGCCGGGCTTGATCAGCGCGTGCATGACCGAGGCGTTGGCCTGGGCCCCGGAGTGCGGCTGCACGTTCGCGTACTGCGCACCGAACAGGGCCTTGACCCGGTCGATGGCAAGTTGTTCAATGACATCGACGTTCTCGCAGCCGCCGTAGTAGCGCCGTCCCGGGTAGCCCTCAGCATACTTGTTGGTCAGCACGGAGCCCTGGGCCTGCATGACGGCGGCCGCCGTGTGGTTTTCCGAGGCGATCATTTCCAGGCCGTTGCGCTGGCGTGCCAGCTCGGCGTCGATCTGCACGGCGACATCCGGGTCCAGGGCGGACAGCGGCGCGTTCAGGCTCGGTGAGGCCACCTGGACGAAGTCCGTTGCAGCGGCGGCCGTCACAGTTCGCCGCCGTTGGCTGCGGCGTACTCGGCCGCGGTCAGCAGCGGGCCTTCGGAGGCAACGGCCACCTTGAACAGCCATCCGGCCCCGTACGGGTCGGCGTTGACCACGGCCGGATCCTCCACCATGGCGGTGTTCACTTCGGTGACCTCGCCCGTGACGGGGGCGTAAAGGTCGGAGACGGACTTCGTGGACTCAATCTCCCCGCAGGTCTCGCCTGCGGTGATGGTGGCGCCCACCTCGGGCAGGTCGACATAGACGATGTCGCCGAGGGCGTCGGCGGCCACGGCGGAGACGCCCACGGTGGTGGGGCCGGCGCCGTCGGAGGCGATCCACTCGTGCTCGGCGGAGTATTTCAGTTCTGCTGCTACCTTGCTCATATTGTTCCTTTGGGTCAGGTGCGGTGGGTTGCGGTCTCGACAAGCTCAACCAGCGAAAAACATGAATGCGGGTCTTGATGCTCGACCAGCAAAAGGGGCGGCTACTTTTGGCGCTTGTAGAACGGCAGGGCGACAACCTCGAAGGGCTCGGCCTTGCCGCGCAGGTCGACGTCGACCTGCGTGCCCAGGCCGGCGTGTTCGACGTCGACATAGGCCAGGGCAACCGGGTAGCCCAGGGTGGGGCTCGGCTGGCCCGAGGTGACCTCGCCAATGGTGGCGCCGTCCTTCAGGACCGAATAGTGGCCGCGGGCGGCCCGGCGCCCCACGCCCTTCAGGCCCACGAGCTTGCGGCCCGTGGTGACGCCCGCCCCGGATTCCTTGATGGCAGCCAGGGCGGCCTTGCCGACAAAGTCGCTTTCCTTCGCCAGGGACACGACGGGTCCCAGCCCGGCGGAGTAGGCGTGGCCTTCCGTGGAGAGCTCGTTGCCGTACAGCGGCATGCCGGCTTCCAGGCGCAGGGAGTCGCGCGCCGCCAGGCCGGCCGGAATGAGTCCGTGCGGGGTGCCTTTTTCCAGCAGTGCCTGCCACAGGGCCGGCGCGTCCGCGTTGGGCAGGTAGATCTCGAAGCCGTCCTCGCCCGTGTAGCCGGTGCGGGCCAGCAGCAGCTGCTGGCCGTTGATCCCGACCTCCACCGCGGCGTAGTACTTCAGTCCGGTCACGAGTTCGTGCTGCGCTTCCGGCACCAGCGTCAGGAGGATGGCCTCAGCCTCGGGCCCCTGCACGGCGATGAGGGACGTCTCGGCGGAGGCATCCCGGACGGTGGCGTCAAAGCCGGCGGCGCGCTCGGCCAGCAATGCTGCCACGGTGGCGGCGTTGCCGGCATTCGGAACCACCAGGTAGTTGGTCTCGGAGCGGCGGTAGGAGATCAGGTCGTCGACAATGCCGCCGTCGGCGTTGCAGATCAACGAATATTTCGCCTTGCCCACGGCCACGGCGGACAGCTTGCCGGCCAGCGCGTAGTCCAGGAAGGCGGCCGCATCGGGGCCGTCCACCCACACCTCGCCCATGTGGGACAGGTCGAACAGGCCCGCGGCGTTGCGCACGGCGTGGTGTTCGGCCAGCTCCGAGGAGTACTTCAGCGGCATCTGCCAGCCGCCAAAGTCGGTGAACGAGGCGCCGGCCTTTTCGTGTTCGCCGTAAAGGGCTGTGTGGTTCTCAGTCTGTGATTTCTCAGTCATGGGAATTCCTTTGCGGTGTTAGTTTGCGAAGTCTTCGGCGAAATCTTCGATCGGGGGGCAGGAGCAGACCAGGTTGCGGTCCCCTGCGGCCCCGTCGATGCGGCCCACGGGCGGGAAGTACTTGTCCTGGCGCAGGGAATCCACGGGGAACACGGCCTGTTCGCGGGTGTAGCCGCGGTCCCAGGCGGAATCGACGACGGCGGCCGCCGTGTGGGGCGCGTTGCGCAGCGGGCTGTCCTCGAGGGTGAAGGTGCCCGCGGCCACCTCGTCGATCTCCTGGCGGATGGAGACCATGGCGGTGATGAAGCGGTTGATTTCGCCCAGGTCCTCCGACTCGGTCGGCTCCACCATGAGCGTGCCGGCCACGGGGAAGGACAGGGTGGGGGCGTGGAAGCCGAAGTCGATCAGGCGCTTGGCCACGTCTTCGGCGGTGACCCCCGTCTGGGCGGTCAGTTCGCGCAGGTCCAGGATGCACTCGTGCGCCACCAGGTCCCCGGCGCCCGTGTAGAGGACGGGGAAGTGCTCGTTGAGCTGCGAGGCGATGTAGTTCGCTGCCAGCAGCGCGGACTTGGTGGCCTCGGTCAGCCCCCGCCCGCCCATGAGCTTCACGTAGGCCCAGGAGATCGGCAGGACGCCGGCCGAGCCGAAGCGCGAGGCGGAGATCGGGATCCCGGCCGTCGAACCAGCCGTCGCGGGCGCCGCCGGGCTGTTGGCGTCGCCGGGCATGAACGGCGCCAGGTGCGCCTTGGCCGCCACGGGGCCGACGCCGGGGCCTCCGCCGCCGTGCGGGATGCAGAACGTCTTGTGCAGGTTCAGGTGGGACACGTCGCCGCCGAACTTGCCCGGCTGGGCAAGCCCCACGAGGGCGTTGAGGTTGGCACCGTCAACGTAAACCTGTCCCCCGGCGGCGTGGACGGCGTCGCAGACGTCACGGACATCGGCGTCGTACACGCCGTGCGTGGACGGGTAGGTGATCATGATGGCCGCGAGCTGCTCCCGGTGGGCCTCGATCTTGGCCGTGAGGTCGTTGTGGTCAATCGTGCCGTCGGCCGCGGTGGCCACGACCACCACCTTCATGCCGGCCAGCACGGCGGAGGCCGCGTTGGTGCCGTGGGCCGATTGCGGGATGAGGCACACGGTCCGCTGGCCCTCGCCGCGGGAGACGTGGTAGCCGCGGATGGCCAGCAGGCCCGCCAGTTCGCCCTGCGAACCGGCGTTGGGCTGGATGGAGACCTGGTCGTAGCCGGTGATCTCGGCAAGGTCCGCTTCCAGGCCGCCGATGAGTTCGCGCCACCCTTCCGTCTGGGAATCGGGGGCGAAGGGGTGGATGGAGGCGAAGCCGGGCCAGGAGATGGCTTCCATCTCGGCCGTGGCGTTGAGCTTCATGGTGCAGGAGCCCAGCGGAATCATGGTGCGGTCCAGTGCCAGGTCGCGGTCGCTGAGGCGGCGGATGTAGCGCAGCAGCTGGGTTTCGGAGCGGTGGCTGTTGAAGACGGGGTGCGTGAGGAAGTCCGAGGTGCGCAGGGTCTCCGCCGGCAGCGCGAAGGCCGCCCCGCCCTGGTGGTCGGTGCCGTCGCCGGCGGGGGCCGCGCCAAACAGGGCGGCCACGCGGGCCACGATGTCCGCCGTCGTCGTTTCATCCACGGAGATGCCCACGAGGTCGGCGTCGATCGGGCGCAGGTTGATGCCGTCGCGCTCGGCGAGGGCAACAATCGTGCCGGCCCGGCCCGGAACCCGGACCGTCAGGGTGTCGAAGAAGGACGTGTGCAGGACCTCGACGCCGGATGCGTCCAGGGCCGCGGCGAGCGTGCGGGCATGGCCGTGGACGGTTTCGGCGATCGCCTTCAATCCGTCGGGGCCGTGGTAGACGGCGTACATCGAGGCCACAATGGCCAGCAGGGCCTGGGCGGTGCAGATGTTGGAGGTGGCCTTCTCTCGGCGGATGTGCTGCTCACGTGTTTGCAGGGCCAGCCGGTAGGCCGGGAGGCCGGTGTTGTCCGCGGAAACACCCACGATGCGGCCCGGCAGGGACCGTTCCATGCCCTTGCGCACGGCCATGTAGGCCGCGTGCGGGCCGCCGAAGAACAACGGCACGCCGAAGCGCTGTGCCGTTCCCACGGCAATGTCCGCCCCCTGCTCGCCGGGAGGCGTGATCAGCGTCAGCGCCAGCAGGTCCGCGGCGACCGTGACGAGCGCGCCGCGTTCCTTGGCCGCGGCGATGACGGGGGCGTGGTTGAAAACACGGCCCGACACGCCCGGCTGCTGCAGGACGACGCCGTTGATCTCGCCTTCCGGAAGCCCCTGGGACAGGTCGGCGATTTCCACCTCGAAGCCCAGCGCCCGGGCCCGGCCCAGGACCACGGCAAGCGTCTGCGGCAGCAGGTCGGAGTCCAGGACGGTCTTGCCGTCCGCGGCGCCCTTGGTCTTGTTGGCCCGGCGCATGAGCAGCACGGCCTCGGCCACGGCGGTCGCTTCATCAAGCAGTGATGCGTTGGCCACCGGCAACGCGGTCAGGTCGCTGACCATGGTCTGGAAGTTCAGCAGGGCCTCGAGGCGGCCCTGGGAGATTTCGGGCTGGTACGGCGTGTAGGCGGTGTACCAGGCCGGGGCTTCGAGGACGTTGCGGCGGATGACCGCCGGCGTCACGGTGTCGTAGTAGCCCTGGCCGATCATCTGGACGGCGGTCTTGTTCTTGGCGGCGAGTGCGCGCAGTTCGGCCAGCACTTCAACTTCGCTCAGTGCCGCCTGCAGTCCCAGCGGCTTGCCTTGGCGGATGGCGTCGGGGACGGCGGTGTCGACCAGCGAATCAACGCTGTCATAACCGATGGCCTTGAGCATGCTGTCGATGTCGGCCTGCCGGCGGGCACCAATGTGCCGGTCCGCAAACACTGTCGAGTTGGATTGAATCGTCAAAAGGAACTCCAAGGGAAGGCCGCCCGGTGGGTACGGCAAGGATTTGGGTTCCTCCCCGCTCTGTCTTGGACCTGAGAGATTCCGCAGGACTGCACGTCCGCTTGCACCGTCGGTGAGCGCGGCTTGCGCCGAGCTGCTTTCCAGAGTTGCCTCGCCGTGGCGGTACATGGGCCTGAGAGATTCCTGGGGAGGATTTGCTCCTACGGCGCCGCCAAAAATGCTTGGGAGGACTCTCCCGCCACGATTTGAAAGGCCTATGAAATTGTGGTGATTCCCGCCACACTATACACGAAAAACACCCGCGCCCCAAATCAGGCCGCGGGCAACGGGGCCTGGCGTGCACCCGGGCGGACTTCACCCGGGGTGGCCGTTTTGCGCTCAGCCCCGCCATGCGCTACCGTGTGACTCGCGTCACCCATAAAAGTGAAGTGCCCATGACCCGCGGCGGGAGAGTCCTGCCGGCATGCTCGGCAGGCGCCGAAGGAGCAAACCCTCCCCGGGAATCTCTCAGGCCCCTGTACCGCCGCGGCAAGGCAACTCTGGAAAGCAGTCCGGGAAACCGGTCTCACCGACGGTGCAAGCGACCCTTGGCAGCAAGGGCGCGGAAACTCTCAGGTCCATGACAGAGCGGGGAGGAACCCAACCCTTCGTGGCCCCGGCCACCTGAACGATGGAGTTCCCTGTGACGATTCATCAACCCGGTTCCGTCCACGATGCACCACCCCAACTGCAGCGCCAGCTCAGCAACCGGCACATCCAGTTGATTGCCATTGGCGGTGCCATCGGGACCGGACTGTTCATGGGCTCGGGCAAGACCATCTCGGCGGCCGGGCCCTCAGTCATCTTTGTCTACATGATCATCGGCTTCATGCTGTTCTTTGTCATGCGGGCCATGGGCGAGCTCCTGCTGAGCAACCTCCACTACAAGTCGTTCAGTGACTTCGCCGCGGACCTGCTGGGCCCCTGGGCCGGATTCTTCACCGGCTGGACGTACTGGTTCTGCTGGGTGATCACCGGCATCGCCGACGTCATTGCCATCGCCGGCTATTCCCAGGAACTGTGGCCGGGGCTTCCGCTCTGGATTCCCGGCCTGGTCACGATCGGCATCCTGCTGGTGCTGAACCTGACCACGGTCCGGGCCTTTGGCGAA
Source organism: Arthrobacter sp. SDTb3-6 (assembly GCF_013376095.1). Classification (GTDB taxonomy): domain Bacteria; phylum Actinomycetota; class Actinomycetes; order Actinomycetales; family Micrococcaceae; genus Specibacter. Next base: position 8,750 of record NZ_JAAMFN010000041.1, read on the forward strand.
ACCGAATTTTGGTTTGCCCTCATCAAGATTGTTGCCATCGCCGCACTCATCATCGTGGGCCTGTTCATGATCTTCAGCGGCTTCCACTCCAACGCCGGGGCCGCAAGCTTCACCAACCTGTGGACCCATGGCGGCTTCTTCCCGCACGAGTTCATGGGCTTCGTGGCCGGCTTCCAGATCGCCGTGTTTGCCTTCGTGGGCATTGAACTGGTGGGGACCACGGCGGCCGAGGCCAAGGACCCGGAGAAAAACCTGCCCAAGGCCATCAACTCCATCCCCGTGCGCGTCCTGCTCTTTTACGTCGGCGCCCTGGTCATCCTGATGTCCGTGATCCCGTGGACCGAGTTTGCCGCCGGGCACAGCCCCTTCATCGCCATGTTCTCGCTGGCCGGGCTGGGCGCCGCGGCAACCGTGGTCAACCTGGTGGTGCTGACCTCCGCCATGTCCTCGGCGAACTCCGGCATCTACTCCACGTCGCGCATGGTTTACGGCCTGGCCAAGGAAGGCGACGCACCCAAGCCGTTCGGCAAGCTGTCGGGCCGCAAGGTGCCCCGCAACGCACTCTTCCTCTCCTGCGTCCTCCTTCTCTCCGGCGTGGTGCTGATGTACGCCGGTCAGGACATTGGCAAGGCCTTTGAAATGGTCACCACGGTCTCCGCAGTCTGCTTCGTGTTTGTCTGGTCGATCATCCTCGCCAGCTACCTGGCCTTCCGGCGCCGCCGGCCTGAAAAGCATGCCGAATCCGCCTTCAAGATGCCCGGCGGCATTCCCATGGTTTTTGTGGTCTTTGCCTTCTTCGCCTTTGTCCTCTGGGCACTGACGACCCAGATCGACACCCTGCTGGCCCTGCTGGTCACGCCCATCTGGTTCGTGGTGCTCGGCGTGGTCTGGTTCTTCCTGCGCAAGCGCCCCCGCCACGTGTCCCGCTACGAGACGTTCCAGGGCGAGCTGCAGTCCGAACGCGACGCGTCCGTGAAACTGCAGGGCACGAACTCCGGACACTGACGGCAGACACTGACGGCAAGGGCCGGCGGCGGGGCCGGTTTTCCGGCCGACCGCCGCCGGCCCGCCCTGTTTCCGGCCCACCCGTCGGCCGGAAGATCAGTTCCCGGCTGCCGCCTCCAGCGCGGCCTTGGCCAGCGGGCCGCCCGTGATGGCGCCAAGGTCGCCGTCCTCGACAAAGACGGCCACGGCAATGTCGCCCTGGGCGGCAATGACCCAGGAGTGGGTGTGCGGCGGGTTGTCCGTGCCGAACTCGGCCGTGCCGGTCTTGCCGATGGCCGGGGCGCCGGGCAGGTCCGCCAGGTTGGTCAGGTAGCCCTCGGTGACGGACGCCCGCATGAGGGTGCGCAGCCCCTCGGCCTCCTTGGCGGTGACGGGCGTGCCTTCGGCGGGCTTGGCCTTGCCGTCGTGGCCGGCCACGAGCACCGGCACCACCTCGGCCCCCTTCACGGTGGAGGAGATCAGCGTGGCCATGGCAAGCGGGGAAACCAGCACGTTGCCCTGGCCGATCATGGAGGCGGCGTGCTCGGTGCCGGCCGAGTCGCGGGGCACGGAGCCCATGAAGGCGTCCAGGCCCAGGTCGTTGGCCATCCCGATGCCCAGCGCCCCTGCCGCGTCGGCCAGCTTGTCCTGGCCCAGGTTTTGGTACTGGGACACAAAGGCGGTGTTGCAGGAGTGTGCGATGGCCAGGGTCATGGGGATCTGGCCTTCCGCATTCACGTCGTAGCCGGGGGCGTTGAAGAACTTCTTGCCGTCCGCCGTGAATTCGGGCGTGCAGCTGAGCGTGGACTGCGGGTTCCTCCCTTCCCGGAACAGGCCCAGGGACGTGGCGATCTTGAACGTGGACCCCGGGGCGTAGCGGCCCAGGAAGGCCGTGTTGTAACCGTTGCTGTCGGGCCCGTTGGCGGCGGCCAGGATGGCGCCGGTGGAGGGCTTCATGATGACGATGGAGCTGGGCGTCTTGACGTCCGCCAGGGCATCCTCGGCGGCCGTCTGCAGCGCGGGCACCAGGGTGGTCTTTACGTCCCTGCCGTTGATGGGTGCCTGCGTGAACAGCTCCTTCGCAGCGGCGGCGGGACCGGCGGCCGGGGCCCCGGCGCCGGGCGTCGGGGTGGCGGTCGGCGTGGCGGCGGCCCCGGGCACGGCCTCGATGGTGACGCCCGGGGTGCCGGCGAGCTGGGCGTCAAAGGATGCCTGCAGCCCGCTGCCGCCCACCACCTGCCCGGCCACCACCTTGCCGTTGGACTTTTTGATGTCCTCCGCGGTGGCCTCGTGGACCGCACCGAGGACCGCCTGGGCGAAGGTGCGCGACGGCGCCAGCGGCAGTGTGCCCGGCGTGGCCAGGAAGCCCTTGATGCCCTTGAGCTTCGCCTGGTCCAGCGCGGAGTAGGCCTCCGCACGCAGGGTGATGGCGTCCACGAATGCCACGGGGCCGTAGGCCTTGACCTTGGCCAGGTAGGCGGCCGGGTCAATGTCGACGACGGCGGCCAGCGCCGTGGCGGAGGCCTGGGCCTGGGCGTCGGTGAGTCCGTCCTTGTTGATGCCCAGGGTCTCCACGGGCCGGTCCTTGACAATGGCCTGGCCGTCGGCGGCCAGGATGCCCGCCCGCTGGGGATGGCTGGTGGAGATCTTCAACTGGTCCCCGGCCGCGAGCTGGGGCGCCACGATGGACGGGTTCCAGGTGACGGTCCAGCCGTCGCCGTTGCGTTTCATGTCCGCGGCCGTCTTGTACGTCCACGGCTTCGCCACATTCGGGATGGTCCACGAATAGCCCAGGGAGACGCGCGCGGTGTTGTCCGCCTTGACCGCGACGCCGTCCACGGTGACCTTGGGCCACACCGGGCCCATCCCCTTCGACAGTCCGGTCAGCTCCTTTTGCACCTCCGCGGCCGGCTGGTCGAAGGCCACGGAACCCACCGTGTGGGTGGAGAGCGCAGCTGCAAGGGCCTTGGCGGTGGCGGTGCCGTCGTCCTTCGGCGCGGAGCAGGCGGCCCCGGCCAGGACCAGTGAGAGGACGGACAGGAGACCCGCGGCACGACGAAGCATGAAACCCCTAGCGTTGATGGTGTGCCCAGCTTACCGATAAAGCGGGGACACCCAACGCCCGATGCGCGGCAGGCCGGGCCCGCCGCTCAGCCGTTGCAGGCGAAGCGCTGCTGCAGGCGCGTTGCGGTGCTGTCCGGGTTCAGCAGCAGGATGCAGCCGATCCCGACGACCACGAGATAAACGCCGATCATGGTGAAGGACGTGTTCATGCCGTGCGTCAGCAAGGTGATCATGTGGGCGCTCTCGGGCACGCCCTTGGCAGAGGGCCGGTATCCCGTGTTGTCCATCAGCATGCCCACCATGGCCGGGGCAATGACGCCGCCCAGGGACGCCAGGCCCGTGAGCGTGGCCATGACGGCGGCACGCTGCCGGGAGCCGACGCAGAAGGCCACCGCGGTCGGTGCCAGCGGGAAGACCAGGGCCAGGCCCGCGGCGACGGTCAGCAGCGACACCGCAATGAAGCCGTGGGTATGTGGCAGGACCAGGAAGCTGGCCCCGGACAGCAGCAGGGCAGCGCCGAAGAGGGCGCCCAGTGCCCACCGCACGGTGACGCCCCGGCACATGAGGAACCGCGAGGAATAGCCCAGCACCATGAGCGTCAGCGCGCCGACGGCCCACGGGAGCGTGGAGACGACGCCAATCATCTCCGGGCCCAGGGACACAACGGACGACAGGTACTTCGGCGACCAGGTGGTCAGGAAGCCCTGGGCCCAAAAGCAGCCGGCACCTGCCAACACGGCCGCCACGAACATGCCGCTGCCCAGCACCCTGCGGATGGGGACCACCTGCAGCAGGTCCGCCCGGTCCGTGATGCTGGCGCCGGCAGGCTTCAAGGGCGCCTGGTCCGCTCCCGGGGCCGCCTCCGCAAGGCCCTTGGACTGCGAGTGGTGGCTGTACGGGCCTTCCCGGCCGACCAGCAGCCAGCACAATGTCCAGGCCAGGCCGGCCAGGCCGAGGAAGCCGAAGGCCCAGCGCCAGCCGAGGGCCGGGTTCACAATGATCCACATGAGGATGGGCGCGGCGATGATGGGGCCGAGCGTGGAACCGATGGCGATGAGGCTGCTGGGCAGGCCGCGCTCCTTGGCGGGGAACCAGCCATGGACGTTTTGCAGCGTGATGGGCGTGGCCGGACCTTCCGCGGCGCCCAGCAGGATCCGGGCGACGAGCAGCACGGCCGCACCTCCGCCCAACAGCATGGGGAACTGCAGCACGGCCCAGCACACGCCCATGGACACGATGATCCAGCGCGTCGGCACGCGTCCTGCCAGGAACCCCACGAGGACCGCGGAAATGGCAAAGAGGAAGAAGAAGGCGCTGCCGATGAAGCCAAACTGGCCAGCTGTTAGGCCCAGGTCGCGCATGGCCGAGTCGGCCACCAGGCCAAGCACGGCCTTGTCGGCAAAGTTGATGATCTGGAAAACCACCAGGGCCCCGGTCACCAGCCAGGCCCGGCGGTTCATGCGTCCGTGGGCGACCGCTGCCCGGAGTGTGTGTGGGGGAATCTCGCTTCGTACTGTCATGGCATGGCACCTGTCTTCATTGTCAGTCTGCTGATGGTGGTGAAGTCCGCCCCCACGGGGAACATATCGTTGTCTTCTGCGATGGACACCTGGCCGGCGAAGTCTGCACGCACTGCCAGGAGCATTTTCGCCAGGTCCGCCGCCCCGGGCGTATTGGGCACAATGTGGTGCAGGACCAGGGCGCCGACGCCGGCGGCCCGGGCCACCAGGCCCACCTGGCCATAGGGCGTGTGCGACTCCTTGAGGTGTTCGATGATGCCGGCCCGGGCGGGGCCGTCGGGGAAGGTGGCAACAATGGCCTCGAGGTCAATCACCTCGTGGAGCAAAAGGTCCGCCCCCTCGGCCAGGCGGATGCAGTTTTCCGAATAGGCGGTGTCGCCGGAAACCACCACTGAGCCGTAGGCGGAGTCGAACCGGAAGCCGAAGGCGGGGAAGCACAGCCGGTGGTCGACGAGGATGGCGGTGACCACCACCAACTCGTCGCGGTAAATTTCAAACGGCTCCATGTGCGGATGGCGGGCCGTGACCGGATCGGCGTTGGCCGCGTCCGGGATGGCGATGTCATGGGCCGTGATCCACGCGTGCGGATCCCCGCGCCCCTCATCGGCCATGCGGACGGCCACGTCCGAGGCGAACACGGTGTCAAGCAGGGCATCCACCATTTCAACCGTCCCGGACATCCGCCGTCCGCCGAGCCGGGCGGCAATGGCCCGTGACTGTTCTTCATCCAGGGCCGGCGGCCGGGACGGGCGGCCGGGCCCGAACACGTGGACGGGGCGTGAAAACGATTCGCCGGGCACTTCCCACCCCGTGACCAAAAAGGAGCCGAGGTCGTAGATGTGGTCGGAGTGCTGGTGGGTCAGAAAGATGCCCCTCAACCCGTCCCAGCGGCACTCGTTGCGGTAGTTGCGGATGCTGCCCATGCCGCAGTCCACCACGTAGGTGGCGCCGTCGACGGTGATGGCGGTGCTGGTGCCGGCGCGTCCGCTGGAGACGATGGGGCCGCCGCCGGTTCCCAGCGTGCGGACCGTCATTCCCTTCGGGCTTGAAGTGCTCATGGATGGTGCCTCGATTCAGGGGGAGATGTTGTGGGGAGGGTGTCCGGCCAACGCGGTAAACGCGGTTGCGGTGATGTGAGCTACAGCATATGCAGTGTTTTTCGCGATCGCAATAGCTATTGCATATATTGTTCCGTCCGTGGCATGCTGGCTTCATCACCAGCCCGATGAAAGGAACACCATGGAAATCCAGACCGGCGAGGAAATAATCCTGGGGAACTTGCCCAAGGGCATCACCCTGGCCAGCGAGGCCTACGGCAACAAGACTTGGAATGTCCTGGGCCACACGTACCTGGCCAAGGTTGAGAGCGCATCAAGCTTTGCGTGGCTGTCCCTGGATCCCACCGGGACGGGTGTCCCGCCCCATGTGCACCCCACCCAGGACGAACACATTTACATCATGGAAGGCGTCTATACGCTCTACCTTGACGGTGAATGGACGACGGCGGGCCCCGGCGACACCGTCCGCATGCCCATGGGCCTCCCCCACGCCTACTACAACAAGGGGGAAACGCCCGGCAAGTCGCTCTTTTGGGTCAGCCCCTCCGGCAGCCTGTCAACGTTGTTTGGCAAGCTCCACAACCTGACCGACCCCGAGGAAGTGGTGCGCATTTCGGCCCTGTACGACGTCAACTTCCTGCCGCCGGGCGCCGTTCCCGGGGCGTAGCCCGCCCGGCGGCGGCAGGGACCATGGTGCCTGCCGCCGCCTTGAGCCACTTCAGCGACCGGCCACGGCAGCATCTTCTCCGGGCCACGAACGCAGGGAGAAACGCATGAGCGTCAAACAACGGGAGCGCTTCACCATCCGGTATGGCACGGGCGGCGGGCAACATGTCCACTGCCTGCCTGCCCTTGGGCGTCCCGGCGCCGCCGCACACGGGACGGTGCTGCTGGTCCACGGCGGATACTGGCGCGCACAATTCGACGCCGGCCTCATGGAACCGCTCGCCGCCGAGTTCCAGCGGCGGGGCTGGCAGGTCGGCAATGTTGAATACCGCCGCCACGGCAACGGCGGCGGGTGGCCGGAAACCATCGAGGACGTCCGGGCCGCGGTCCGCGCCATCACCGGGACTCCATGGTGCCGCGCCGCGCCCGGTCCGGTGGTGGGCGTGGGGCACTCCGTGGGCGGCCAGCTGGCGCTGCTCGCCGCGTCCGGGCTGGACGCCGTGGTCGCCCTGGCACCCGTGACGGATACCGCACGCACCTTCCACGAACGGCTGGGCGAAGACGCCGCTGCGGAGTTCTTTGGCGCAGGCCCGCGGGAACTGCCCGAACAGTATGCGGATTCCTCACCCGTGCGGCAGTTGCCCCTCGGCATTCCCGCGCTGGTGGTCCACGGCGCCAATGACGCGCGCGTGCCCGTCAGCCACTCGCTCGACTACGTGCGGGCCGCGCGCAGCGCGGGTGACCGCATCACCCTCCTGGAGCCCGCCGACCTTGGCCATCTGGCCGCGATCAGCCCCACGGCCGGTCACTGGGACGCCGTACTCACCTGGCTGGGCTCCCTCGCGGATGGGAAGGCACCCAACAAGTCCTGGGCGTGGGCCCGTGCCACCCCGGCAATCAGCCCGTGGACATCCAGGAATGCCTTCTTGGCCAGCGGGGCCTTCCAACCATCAGGCAGGTATTCAAACGGCAGGTTGGGGTCCCGGTAGGGGAAACGGCGCCACACGGTCAAAATCGACACGTACGTCTTGAACGCGTCGGCGCGCTGAAGCGGGTCCAGGCCGCCGGGGCCGGCAGCGGCCAGCAGGCCGGCCCACCGCCGCGGCTCCGCCCCAAAACCGTCGAGGAATTCCTGGTACTGCGCGTCCAGTTCCGCCAGGTCCCACCACCTGGCCACCTTGCCCCTGACGTCCTCCCCGCCGGGAATGGCGGCGTCAAAATATTCCACGTACCCGTCAAGCCCCCGTTCGGCCAGCCGCGCAACTGTCTGCGGAAGCGCGGTGCCGGGTGCTATGCACACGCCCGCCGACACCGTGCCAAAGCCCAGGCTGACGAGTTCCGAGCGCAGCTCGTAGCGGCGGTTGCGCTCGGCTTCGGGGACGGAAAAGACGACCAGTGACCAGGGGTCCCCGGGCCGGGATCGCACGGGGGCAAAGATGCGCTGGTCGTCGGCATGGAAGGCGTCCAACACGGCGTCGGACAATTCGTACCTGGCCACGCGGCCTTCGCGCACGCTGCGCAGCACCCCCTTGTGCTTGAGACGCGACACCGAGGAACGGGCCGCCGGCCCGTCCACGCCCAGGTCCGCCAGCAGGGCAACGAGCCCGGCCACGGGCAGGGAACCGGCGGCGAGGCTGCCGTAGAGCCCGTACAGGGTCACAATCAATTGCTGGTGGAGCAGCCGGGGCCCGGCTGTTGGGGTGGAGGTCACGCAATTCCCGTCGCTTGGAGTTCTCCCCCCATCCTACGGACGGCCGCCATGGCTGCACCCCGCCCGGCCCGGGGTCAGTGCCCCTTGAAGGCCTCCGCCAGCCACCAGGAGCCGGAATCGGAGGCGATTTTTGCGTCAATGACCAGCGGCCGGACCGGCTTCGAGGCCACCCACTCCCGCACCGCGTCCAGGTCCGCGAGGGTGCGCACAGTGATTCCGGTGGCGCCGAACCCGCGGCCGATGGCCGCGAAGTCGGTGTCCGGGAACTGGACGGAGCCCATGTCCGCCTCCGGGGTGTCGATGGCGAAGTGGTGCACTTCGGCGCCATAGGCGGCGTCGTTGTAGACAATGCAGACCAGCGGCATGCCCAGCCGCACCGCCGTGTCCAGCTCGGCGATGGCCATGTAGAAGCCGCCGTCGCCGGTGCCCAGCACCGGGATCCGTCCCGGCTGCGCCAGGCCGGCCCCGATCGCCGTGTACAGGCCCAGCCCGATGGCCTGGAACGCCTGGGTGAAGTAGAAGCCGAATTCGTCCGGCACCGAGAGGAACTGGCTGGGGTAGCCCATGAAGTTGCCCGAGTCCACGCTCACGATGCGTTCGGCCGGCAGGATCCCGTCCAAGGCCTTCGTGAGCCTGCGCGGGTCGATGGACCGCCCGTCGGAGAGATCCTCGAAGTCGACCTGCTGCCAGTGGATTGCTTCCTGGATGCGCGCTTTCACGGCAGCGTTGCGGTAGCCTTCGCGGGCCGGCACCTTGCCGGCGAGCAGTGCCTCCAGGGTGTCGATGGCGCACTGTGCCGAGTCCCCCACAACGCCCAGGTCGATGGGCCGGTTGGCGCCCAGCGCCTGCTCGTCGAGGTCAACCTGGACCACCGTGGTGCCCGCACCAATCAGGTGCCCGTGCCGCATGGTCCACATGTTCAGGGCGCAGCCAAAGCCGACGAACAGGTCCGCGTCCGTGATCAGTTCAGCGGCCAGCGGGGAGGAGAAGCCGCCGGAGATGCCCAGGTTGAAGGGGTCCTGGTTGAACAGGCCCTTGGCCACCGCGTAGGTGGCGACCAGTGCGCCCGCATGGTTGGCCAGGGCAAGGATTTCCTCCCCCGCCCCGCGTCCGCCCCGGCCCGCAATGAACACGGGGCGCCGCGCGCCGGCCAGCAGGCCGGCCAGGGCCCGGACGGAAGCGCGCGAGGGGCGGATCGGTTCGACGGCCGTGACGGCAGCGGCCGCCGCGGCGTGTTCCGCGGGGGCTTCCTGCGCCTGCACGTCCAGCGGCAGGTTCAAGACCACCGTCCGGCGGTCATTGACCGCCCGGCGGTAGGCGCGGACGGTGTCGGCCACGGCGCTGGCGGCCGAATGCACCCGCTCGGGCACCGCATAGACGGACGCGGCAAAGCCGTCCTGGTCCATGGCGAAGTTCGAGTAGACGGCGCTGGGTGCCGCCTCGGCGGCGAGCACGATCATGGGGGTGCGGGACTTGGCGGCCTCGCCGATGCCGGTGCCGGCGTTGGTGAGGCCGCAGCCCTGGTGGACCGAGACCACGGCGACCTTGCCGCTGGTGCGTGAATAGGCGTCAGCCATGGTCGCTGCGCCGCCCTCGTGCCGGGCCGCGGTAAACGGCACGCCGTGCTCCATGAGCGCATTGGTCACGGCGAAGTTCCCTGACCCCACCACCCCGAAGCAGTGCCCGACCCCGAGTCCGGCCAGCGTCCTGCCGACAAGCTGTGAAACGTTCATGGTTGCTTCCTTGGTTGCTGGGCGGCTGCGGGGTGTAGGCGGGGGCGGATCACTTCTGGACCATGGCCGGCACGCGGGCCGGCGCGCCGGTTCCGCCGACGATCGGCAGCGGGGCCACCACGACCATGACGCCGTGGGTGGGCAGCTTGTCCAGGTTCTTCAGCGAGGTCATGCCGTATTTGTCGGCACCCAGCAGGAAGTGGTGCATGGGGAACGGCGGGTTCAACGCGGCGGCGTTGCCGGCGTCGATTCCCACGGTTTCCACCCCGACGCCGGAGACCCCCGGTTGTCCGGCGATCCACCGGGCACAGTCCGCCGTGAAGCCCGGGGTGTGTGATCCGGAGTCGTCGAGGTTCAGGAAGGCCTGCTTGTCGTGCCCGAACCGGTCCCAGCCGGTGCGGAAGAGCAGCCACGAGTTGGCCGGGAAGGGCCCGTGTTCTTCCTCCCACGCCAGCAGGTGCCCGGTGTCGATGAGGAAGTCCGGGTCCACTGCGGACCTGGCACTGAAATCAAGCACCACGGCCGGGCCCACGAGGCGCGCCGGGTCCAGTTGCGAGACGTCCTTTCCGTCGCGGCCCGAGATCCAGTGGATGGGGGCGTCGAGGTGCGTGCCGATGTGCTCGCCCGTGTGGATGTTGTGGTGCTTCCAGTAGGGGCCCGGCCCGTTGTAGGCGGAGACCTCGGTGAGGCTGAAATCAGCCAGGTTGGCCAACGGCTCCGGCAGCACGGGCGTCGGCGTGTCCGCGGACAGCGGCACTGTCAGGTCATGGATGTCGACGGCACCGGCGGCCGGCGAGGCGAGGACTTCATGGACAGGACGCATTGAATCTCCAGTGTTCGATGGCGGAGGGCGCCTTGGCACCCGTCCGGGACATTGTTTGTTGAATTTTGGTGACGGCGGTCACGGCCAACCTGTTGCTGGACAAGGTACCGGCAATGCGGCCGGCCGCCGGGAGGGCCCCGTCAGACAATGTCGTAGACAGGCACCCGCGACTGGTGGTGCACCACACGCCGGGGAATGAGTGCCACGGCAGCCGCTGCGGCCACCGCAATGGCGGCAAAAGTGGCAAAGTTCCATTCAAGGGGCAGCGCCGCACTGCCGATCCACCCGCCGATCAGCGGCCCTGAGATGGCGCCAATCCGGGCGAAGCCCAGGGCCCACCCGGTGGCCGTGGCCCGGACGCCGGCGGGATGGTGATCGGCAATGTAGCCGGTGAGAATCAGCGACGTGGAGATCGATCCAACGCCGGCAAAGGCTACGAAGAGCAGGTTCACGGCCATGTTGTTGGGGAACATCAGCAGCAGGATGCCCAGGCCGCACAACACATAGAAAACCATCAAAACCAGCTTCTGGCCATACTTGTCTGCGGCCCGGCCCAGCAGGAGTCCGCCGATGGCGGAGGCAAGGCTGAACACCACCAGGAACACCAGGGAGGACCCGAGGTCGTAGCCGGCCGCCTTCATGATGGACGGCAGCCACGTGTTCAGCCCATACACCAACACCATTCCGCGGAACAGGGAAATCCAGAAAAAGACGGTGGACCGAAGGTACTTCCTGCTGAACATGGTGAAAGTGGCCGCCCGCCACGGTTCCGCGGCGACGTCGGCCGGCGTCGGTTCCGGCCCGCCCGGTCGCCGAGCGTCCCAATGAGCATGGCACCGGCCAACATGCCCGCCAGCCCGTAGGCGCCCAGGGCGCCGAGGGCGAGCGGTGACAGGCCCCAGGCCTTGTACTGTGCCAGGGCGGGCAGCACGGCGCCAAGCACGCCCACGTCGCAGCCTTCCGAGAGGAAGGCGAGCCAACAACAAAATAAGAGAATTCCGGTGGTCCCACGTGGCACGTTCCAGTCGTTCAGCGGCGCAGGGGTCATTGGTCACGCCATTTCACAGGGGCGTACATTCACTGGGGCGGTGCAGCCGGCCGGCGGCCCGGCATCGGTACGGAACGGGGCGGCACGTTTCCGTGCCGCCCCGTTCCGTTGTTTTTCGGGTTGTTGCGGTTATGCCATGGCGGGTTCGGTTGCGGGCGTGGCTGCCTGGGCCGGGGTCCAGCGCAGGTGTTCTGGCGCGCCGTCGGCGCCAGCCTCGGTGAGCAGGGACAGGCGCGGGCGCACGGCGTCCGTGCGGGCGCTCGGGGGCTTGCGGCGCCCGGCCCGGAATTGCGGGATCCACCCGGCCCCGTCGCCGCGGTAGCCCTGTTCGGCGGCGGCGTGCAGCGTCCATTGGGGGTCATAGAGGTGCGTGCGGCCCATGGCGACCAGGTCGCAGCGCCCGGCCAGCAGGATGGAGTTGACGTCGTCGTAGCTGGAGATGGCGCCTACGGCGATGACTGCCACGCCGGCGGGGGCGGCGACTTCCTGGCGGATGCGGTCCGCGAAGGGTGTCTGGTAGCTGCGTCCGTAGGCGGGCTTTTCCTCGGCGGCGACCTGGCCGGTGGACACGTCGATGCCGTCCGCGCCGTGGGCCACGAAGGCGCGGGCGATCTCGACGGCGTCGTCGGCGGTGTTGCCGCCGTCGATCCAGTCGGTGGCGGAGATGCGCACGGTCAGCGGCTTGCCGGCGGGCCAGGCGGCGCGCACGGCGTCGAAGACTTCCAGGGGGAAGCGGAGCCGTTGTGCCAGCGTGCCGCCGTATCGGTCGGTGCGCGTGTTGGATACCGGTGAGAGGAAGGAGGAGAGCAGGTAGCCGTGGGCGGCGTGGATTTCCAGCAGGTCGAATCCGGCTTCCCCGGCGCGGCGTGCCGCGGCGGTGAAGTCGGCTACGACCTTGTCCATGCCGGCCCGGTCCAGTTCCACGGGGACCTGGCTGCCGGGGCCGTAGGGCAGCGCCGAGGCGCCGGCCACGGGCCAGTTGCCGTTCGCCAGGGGCTGGTCGATGCCTTCCCACATGAGGCGGGTGGAGCCCTTGCGCCCGGAGTGGCCGAGCTGGACGCCGATCTTCGCCGTCGAGTTTCCGTGGACAAAGTCCACGATGCCTTTCCAGCTCTCGCGCTGCCCGTCCGTGTACAGGCCGGTGCAGCCCGGGGTGATGCGGCCCTCGGGTGAGACGCACACCATTTCGGTCATGACCAGCCCGGCCCCGCCGAGTGCCTTGGATCCGAGGTGGACCAGGTGGAAGTTGCCGGGGACGCCGTCCACGGCGGAGTACATGTCCATGGGGGAGACGACGATGCGGTTCTTCAGTTCCAGCCCGCCGATCCGGAAGGGCTGGAACATGGCGGGAACGACGTCGGTGCGGCCCTGGGCGGCGGCAAAGCCGGCCTCGACGCGCCCGGCGAACCGGGGGTCGCGCAGGCGCAGGTTTTCCTGGGTGATCCGGCGGCTGCGGGTGAGCAGGTTGAAGGCAAACCGGGTGGCGTCCTGGTCCTTGTACTGGGAGATCTGCTCGAACCATTCCAGCGACGCCTGGGCCGCGCGCTGGGTGGATTCGACGACGGGGCGGCGTTCGGTCTCGTACGCCGACAGGGCGGCTTCCAGTCCGGGGTGTTCGTGCAGGCAGGCGGCCAGGGCCAGGGCGTCCTCCATGGCCAGCTTGGTGCCGGAGCCGATGGAGAAGTGGGCGGTGTGCGCGGAGTCGCCGAGCAGGACGACGTTGCCGTGCCGCCAGGTGCCGTTGCGGACCGTGGTGAAGTTCAGCCACTTGGAGTTGTTGACCAGCACCTCGTGGCCGGCGAGTTCCTCGGCGAAGATGCTGCGGATCTTCGCGACGGCCTTTTCATCCGAGGCGCCGGGCGGGAACACCTCCCCGGCGGTCTCGTCGAACCCGGCGGCACGCCAGACGTCCTCGCCCATTTCCACGATGAACGTGGAGCCCTGGTCGGAGTACGGGTAGCCGTGGATTTGCATGGTGCCCCACTGCGTGTCCTTGACGAAGAACTTGAACGCCTCGAAGACCTGGTCCGTGCCCAGCCACATGAACTTGTTCGCGCGCGGGTCCAGGGACGGTTTGAAGGTGTCGGCGTAGGTGGCACGGATCTGGGAGTTGATGCCGTCCGAGGCCAGGACCAGGTCGTAGTGTGCCTCCAGTTCCGCCACCGGCGGTGCCACCGTGGAGAACCGCAGGTCCACGCCGAGTTCGGCGCAGCGGTGCTGGAGCAGTTCGAGCAGTTCCTTCCGGCTCATGGCGGCGAAGCCCTGGCCGCCGACGGTGACCGTCTCGCCGCGGAAGTGGATGTCGATGTCGGACCAGCGGGCGAAGCGGCGGGACATGTAGTCGGCGATGACGGGGTCCGCGTTGCCGATCCCGCCCAGGGTCTCATCGGAAAAGACGACGCCGAAGCCGAACGTGTCGCTGGCGGCGTTGCGTTCCCACAGGGTGACCTGGTGGGCGGGGTCGAGCTGCTTCATGAGGGCTGCGAAGTACAGGCCGCCGGGGCCGCCTCCGACGATGGCGATTTTCATGGTGGTCTCCTTAAGCGTTGGACGGCAGGGTGGCCGCGGGGTGTCGGGATTCGTCCCGGAGGCGGTCGCGGAGCTTGAAGTGCTGCAGCTTTCCGCTGGGGTTGCGCGGCAGTTCCGCCACGAACTGGACGTCGCGCGGGTATTTGTAGGGGGCGATTGTCTGCTTGACGAAGTCCTGGATTTCCTTGCGCTTGGCGGCGTCGCCAGGAACGCCTTCGCGCAGGACGACGAAGGCGCAGACAACGGAGCCGCGTTCCGGGTCGGGGCGGGCCACGACGGCGTTTTCCATCACGTCGGGGTGCTGGTCGATGGCCGCCTCGACCTCGGGGGCGCCGATGTTGTAGCCGGAGGAGACAATCATGTTGTCCGAGCGGGCCTGGTAGCGGAAGTAGCCCTCGTCGTCGCGCAGGAACGTGTCGCCCGTGACGTTCCAGCCGTTGCACACGTAGTTCGCCTGGCGCGGATCGTCCAGGTAGCGGCACCCGGTGGGGCCGATCACGGCCAGCCGGCCGACCTCGTTGGGGCCCAGTTCGTTGCCGTCGAAGTCAAGGATCGTGGCACGGTAGCCGGGCACCGCGACGCCGGTGGCACCCGGGCGGATGTCCTCGCCGGCGGCGGAGATGAACACGTGGAGCATTTCGGTGGAGCCGATCCCGTCCACGAGCCGGAGCCCGGTGGCCGTATATACCGCGTCCCAGGTCTCCTTGGGCAGGTGTTCGCCGGCGGACACGGCCACGCGCAGGCGGCTCAGCAGCTCGCTGCGGCCCGCCTTCAGGATGGCCCGGTAGGCGGTGGGCGCGGTAAAAAAGATGCTTGCACCGGCCGCGGCGGCCGCTTCGGCCAGTTCCACGGGCGCGGCGCGTTCGGTCAGCAGGGCCGAGGCGCCGAACCGCAGCGGGAAGACGACCAGCCCGCCCAGCCCGAACGTGAACGCCAGGGGCGGGGAACCGGCAAAGACGTCCTCGGGCGTGGGCCGCAGGAGGTGCCGGGCAAAGGTGTCCGCGTTGGCCAGGATGTCCCGGTGGAAGTGCATCGTGACCTTGGGGACCCCGGTGGTGCCCGACGTCGGGCCCAGCAGGGCAACGTCGTCGGCGGCGGTGTCCACATTGGCGAACTCCCCGCTCTTGGCCCCACACCGTGCCACCAGGTCCGCCTCGCCACCGCCGCCATAGGCCAGGACAGTGGTGGTCCCGGCCGCGGCGAGCAGCCCTTCCATGAACCGGTGGTCCGACAGCGCCACGACGGGGCGGGTCAGCCCGATCGTGGCAGCGACCTCCCCGGCGCGCAGCATGGGCATCGTGGTGACGACGACGGCACCGGCCTTGAGCACGCCGAGCCAGCACGCGACGAGCCAGGGGTTGTTGGGGCCGCGCAGCATGACCCGGTTGCCCGGCACCACCCCGAGGTCCTCGGTGAGCACCTGGGCCACCTGGTTGGCCCGGCGGAGCAGCTCCCCGTAGCTCCAGGTGCCGCCGTCGGGCGTGCGCAGCGCGGTGCGGCCCTGGCCATACGCCGCGGCCGTGTCGTCAATGAGCGCGGTGGCCGCGTTGAGCCGTTCCGGGTACTGCACCTCCGGAATGGTGAACTCCAGGACGGGCCAGCTGTCACGGGGCGGGAGGTGGTCGCGGGTGAAGGTGTCCACGTGGGCCGATGGTGCCGTCATGGCCTGTCCTTTCGCTGGTGCTTCGACGGGTGCTTCAAGGTCGGCGGGTGCTCCAAGGTGTGTGGTGCTCATGGCCGGTCCACACTGCGGATCATGCCCTCTTGCGCGACGGTGGCCAGCAGCCTGCCTTCGCGGTCGTAAAACCGGCCCAGGGCCAGGCCCCGGTTCGACTGCCCGGACACCGCTTCCTGGGCGTAGAGGATCCAACCGTCCGCGCGGCCCTCGCGGTGGAACCACATGGAGTGGTCCAGGCTCGCGGTCGCCAGGCCCGGCGTGGACCAGTTCAGCGAGCGGACGCGCAGCAGCGGCTCCAGGATCGTGTAGTCGCACACGTACGCCAGCGCCGTCCGCTGCAGGTCCGGGTCATCGGGCAGGGCGCCAAAGGCGCGCACCCACACGCACTGGTGCGCCGCCACCCCGCCGTCCACCTCCAGGTACACCGGGCCGGGCACATGGCGCATGTCAAAGCTGCGCCCGCCCGACCAGTACTCCGCGGCAGGGCCCTCAACACCCTTGAGCACCTCGGCGGCGCTGCGCAGGGTTGCCGGGTCGACGGCGGCCGGCGCGTCCCCCTGGAAGTCCGGCCCCTGTTCGGGGACCTGGAACGAGCCCATGGCGGTGAAGACGACCTTGCCGTTTTGATGGCCGCGCACGGTGCGGGTGGAATAGCCGCGGCCGTCGCGCAGGTGCTCGACCTCGTAGCGGACCACCGAACCGACGTCGACCGGGCGCAGGAAGTAGCTGTGCATGGAATGCATGCTCCGGTCCGCACCCACCGAGCGCATCATGGCCGCCGCGGATTGGGCCACCATGTCCCCGCCATAGGCCTTGGGCCAGGGCACGTACTGGGTGGTGGCCTCGAACGCCTCGTCGCCGTGTTCGGGGGCCACGGCAGAAAGTTCCACCGCGTTCAGGAAGGTCTGCGCGGAAAGCGTCTGGATGTCCATGGTCCTCAAGCCCTCCGGTAGTCGGCGAGGGATTCGTCGGGGACGTCCTCGAGGTTGACCACAATGTTCTCAGGCGTGCGGGCGGTCAGCCAGACCAGTTCCTCCGTGGTGGACATGTTCGCCTCCACATGCGGCATGAACGGCGGCACGAACACCCAGTCGCCCGTCAACAGGTCCTGGAACTGCGAGTAGTTTTCCCCGTAGTAGATGCGGCCATGGCCGCGCAGCACGTAGCCGCCTGTCTCCGCCTCCCCGTGGTGGTGGGGCAGCGAACGGTATCCGGGGGTGTTGGAGACCTGGCCGAACCAGATCTTCGTGGCCGGGGTGTGCTGGATGCTGACGCCGGAAACCCGGACGCAGTCCCCCGACTGCGCCGTGTTCGTGTCCTCCTCCCCGGCCCGGGTCACGACGGGCACCACTGCACCGTCGGGCCCGGCATACACGGAATTGTCGCCTTCGGTGCGGTATTCCTCAATGTCGGTGGTCATGCTGCGGACTCCTTCGTCACGAGTTGTTGATGCAGGTCTTGGTCTTGGGGGTGGATGCGGAGCACGTTTTCCAGCACGCCGATCCCGTCGATTTCCGTGCGCAGCACGTCGCCGTCGGCCAGGAAACGCGGCGGCACCATCCCCATCCCGACGCCGCCGGGCGTGCCCGTGAGCACCAGGTCCCCGGCACGCAGGGTGGTGAACCGGGAAATGTAGGAGAGCAGCCGGGCCGGCCCGAACACCAGGGTCGAGGTGTCTCCGGCCTGGACAGGCTCCCCGTTCACAAAGCCGCGGACCGTAAAGCCCGCGCCGGCCGGAAACTCATCGGCCGTCACCAGCACCGGGCCCACGGGCGTCGCGGCATCAAAGGCCTTGCCCTGGAACCACTGCAGTGTCCGGTTTTGCCAATCACGCATGGAGACGTCATTGGCCACCGTGTACCCGGCAATGGCGGCCGCCGCCTCCGCTTCGTCCGCCCGGTGCAGCGTGGCCCCGACGACGACGGCGAGCTCGGCCTCCCAGTCAACCTTGGCGCTGCCGGCAACCTCCAGCACATCCCTGGCACCGGCCAGCGAATCGGCAAACTTCACAAACAAGGTGGGGAACTCCGGCCGGTCCCGGCCCATCTCGGCAATGTGGTCCCCATAGTTCAGGCCGCAGCAAATGACCTTCGCCGCCCGCGGGAGCAGCGGCGCCAGGTCCGCCTCGCGCTCCGGGACCGTGGCGCCTGCCGCGGCAGTGTCCACGGCGGCCGCAACCGTGCCGCGCCAGTCCGGGCCGGCCAACAGTCCGCCCACGTCCCCGGCCGGCAACGGCAGGAACCCGACACCGGGAAGGAGGAGCGCCGCCGTCGTGCCGTAACGGGTGCGCAGGGTGGCAAGTTTCACGGGTCTTTTCCCTCTCACATTGGTGATCACTGATTATGTATCGACTTATTTACGATCGTCACATATGCTCAACGTAGCACGATCGTCACGATCTGAACATGGATTTTTCAAAATCGCCCCAGGGGCGCCGCAAGGAGGCTGGACATGAACAACACAACAGCGACGGGCAACACCACCATCAACCCGGAATCGCTGCCCAAGCCACGCGGCTACGCCCACGGCGTGCTCGCCGGAAACACGGTGTACCTGGGCGGGCAGACGGCCCTGGACAAGGACATGAACATCGTGCCCGGCGGCATCGTGGCACAGTTCAGGCAGGCGTTCTCCAACGTGCTGGCAACCCTCACAGAAGCCGGCGGGCAGCCCGAGGACCTCGTCAGCGTCACGATCTATCTCACCGACGTGGACGACTACATGGCCAACGGCAAGGAAATCGGGCAGCTCTGGCGCGAGATGGCCGGCTCCAAATACCCCGCCATGGCAGGCATCGGGATCAGCCGGCTTTGGCAAAAGGAGGCCCTCATCGAAATCCAGGGCGTCGCGGTGATCCAGGAGCGCTGATTTCCGCAGGCGCACTGGTTTCCGCGGGCGCGCCCCGGGCGCAGGCGGGGCCGGGGGGCACTGTGCCCGCGCGCCCCGCCTGCGTGTTTTCCGGTTTTGAAGTGCCCCGGTCAGCGGCCGGCGGCGTCGATGATGCTGTGGGCGTGCGCTGCCGCCAGCCGGGAAATGAGGCGGTGCACGGTCGAGAACGCCGCCCTGGCCTGGGGGCCTTTCCAGCCGTCCGGCAGAAACTCCAGCGGCAGGCTCGGGTCCCGGTAGGGAAAGCGCCGCCACGCGGTCAGCATGGGGATGTAGTAGCGGAACGCATCGGCGCGCAGTTCCGGCGTCGACCGGGCCAGTGCCTGGTCCGGGTCGTCACCGAGCAGGCCGAGCCACTGTTCGGCGGCATCGTGGTAAAAGTCAAGGAACTCGCCAAGCTGTTCGTCCAGGGCAGCCAGGTCCCACCATTGGGCCACCTTGGTGCGCATGTCGCCTTCGGCCAGGTAGTCGCCGCGGAAGAACTCAACAAACTGGCCCAGCCCGCGCTTTTCAAGCCTCCGCCTGGTCTCGCCGAGCACGCCCGCCGGTGCAATCCACACGCCCGAGGCGACGGAACCGAACCCCAGCCAGGAGAGCTCGGAGCGCAGCTGGTGGCGCTTGTTGCGCACCGCTTCCGGCACGGAAAAGATGGCCAGGACCCACGCGTCCCCGGCCACGGACCGGGTGGGCGAGAATATGCGCGCGTCGCCTTCCTTGAACACCTCCAGGACACTTTCCGACAAGGCATACTTGGCCACCTTGTCCGTCCTGACACTTTTGAGCACGTCCTTGGCCTTGAGCCGGGACACGGAGGACCGCACACCGGGCGCGTCGTAGCCGAGGTCACCGAGCAGCGCAACAAGTGCCGAGACCGGCATCGCGGCGTCCGGCCCCCGGCTGTAGAGCCCGAAGATCGTGACAATCAGCTGCTGGTGGCGCACCGGAGGCGCGGGAAATTCCAGCCTGGCCCGGGTGCCTGTTTCCGTCACGGCTTTCCACCCCGGCATCGCACGGCGGCACGGCAGTTCACGGCGGCACGGCATCGCACGGCGGCCCGGCCACGTCCCGGGCTGGCCTCCCTCACGGGACGGCCGGCCCGATGGCCGCCAGGATGCCGGCCGGCCAGGGGGAGGCGGCCTGGGCACCCGGGGCGACGTGGGCCGTGGTGAACGTGCCGTGGGCCGCCAGGCCTCCCCCGGCCCCCTTATGGGCCATGCCCTCGACTTCGAAGGCGAAGGTCATGGACGTGCGGCCGATGGCTTCAACGGCAACGGTGGCCCGGATCCGCTGGCCAAACCACAATTTCGCACGGTAGTTGACAACCTGCTGGACACGGGGTGCACAGGCGAAGTAGTCCGGGAGGTGCAGCGTCCTGAACAGTTCCGCCTCGGCCGCTTCCACCCAGCGCAGGACGGCGGAGTTGTGCTGGTGGCCGGAGGCGTCGGTGTCCACCCATTCCACCGTCCGCTCAACGCAGGCCCGCGGCCCGCAGGCCTGATCCAAGGTGTGCACTGGGATCCTTTCGATGACGGAACATGTCCGCGGGGGCAGCACCGGTGCGGTGCGGCCCAGCCCGAGTCTATCGGCCATTTGGCCAATGACATATCAAATTCATTACGGTGATCATTAAGTCACCATGTCTTGCGTGCCGGTCAGGCCTGCGGGGTGCGGGCGTCACCGGTGCCGGTGGGCCGCACCCCCAGCCGTCCACCCAAGTCAGTCGGCGAGCACCAGGTACTTCCAGCTTCCGGCCAGCGCAACCCTGGCACCCCAGCGTCCCGTATAGACGGGGTAGTAGTAACGGGCTCCGGTCGCGGCGTACCGGGCGATCAGGCCCCGGCTGCCCGGACTGGCAAATCCGGGGACCGGGCTCAGGACGTCATAGCCCTGCCACCCGGATCCGATCACCTTGCGTGGTTCACTGATGATCCCGCCGGAGCCGTTGCCGCGGTAAAGCAGCATGGCACCGGTGCTGGTCCGTACCAACAGGTCAGCGCGGCCGTCAGCGTCAAAGTCCAGCTGCGTGATTTTCAGGCCGTTCCAGCCCGTGCCGATCCGCACTGCCGTGTCAACGGTTGTCCCGCGGCGGTTGGCCCAGTAATACAACCCTCCGGCGCTGTTGGTCCCGACCAGCCAAGGGTAGGGCGCCGACGTTGTCCACTTGCCGACGGTGAGGGTGATGCCCTGCCAGCCCTGGGTCGCGATCACCGGACCGTATCCCAGGCCACCGCCTGACCCCAGGTACACGCTGACCCGCCCGCTGCTCCATTGGACCAGCAGGTCCAGGACGCCGTCGCTGTTCCAGTCGGTGACGTGCATGTCGCGGATGCTGTAAAAGCCGTGGCCGATCTGGCGCGCGGCGCCGGACTTCATGGCCCCGGTGGCCGGGACGTCATAGAGCCGCCCGGAGGAATCGGCATACACGGTGTCGCCCGGCGAGGTGATGGCGTGCGCCGGTGGCGGTGTCGGGGTCGGAGCGGGCGTAGGTGTGGGGGCTGTTTGGGTCGCGGCGTCGGCGAATGCCGACACCCCCGAGGGCGTCCCCAGCCCGGTTGGGCCGTCATAGCCGGCGGTGCCGGAGCAGAGGTAGGACGGGGTGCAAATGCCGTTGGCGCCCGTCGTCACGTCGTTGAGCTGGGCGGGGTGCAAATACGGGAACTGTGCCGGATAGGAGCCTGATCCGGGGGTCCCGGCCATGGCATAGACAGCGGCGATGATGGGCGCGGAGGCGCTGGTGCCGCCCACCACCATCCAGCCGCCGGATGAGTAGTAGACGGCCATGCCGGTGGCCGGGTCCGCCACGGCCGACACATCACTGGTGGTCCGGGTGGTGCAGCCCGTGTCCGGCTGCCAGGCGGGCTTCGCCGATGCGTAGGAGCAACCGCTGCCGGTGCCGGACCATGCGCTCTCCGACCAGCCGCGCGTGCTGCCGTCACGGACCAGGCTCGTGCCGCCCACGGCCGTGACGTAGCTTGACGCGGCCGGATAGTCCGCACCGTAGCCGTTGTCGCCGGCGCTGGCGGTGACGGCCACCCCCGGGTGGTTGTAGTACGGGTCATAGGAGGAGTCGAGGCTGCCGGAGGGTGTGCCGTAGCTGTTCGAGACGGCCACGGCACCCTTGGCAACGGCCGTGTCCACTGCGGCTCCCAGATCGGAGACCGCGGTGGTGTCGGACTCGACCAGCAGGATTTTGCACAGCGGGCAGGCAGCCGAAACCATGTCGAGGTCAAGGCTGGTTTCGGTGCCCCACCCGGTGTCGGGGCCAGGGTAGGCGCTGCCGCCGCGCTGGTCCACCTTGGTGAAGCACCCGCTGGCCGAGGAGCAGGGCGGCAATCCGTACTTGGCCCGGTAGGTGGCCAGGTCCGCCTCCGCGGTGGGGTCGTCATAGGCGTCGACCACCGCCACCGTCATGCCCGTTCCGGCGGTGGCCGACGGCAGCTTGTAGGCCGCCTGCAGGTCTGTGGGCGCGTATCCGGCGGGCACCGTGGCGGCGGAGGCCAGGGGGCCGCCCACGTCGAGGTCCTTGACGGAGTTGCAGCTGGCATGGCGCAGGGTGGCGGGTGCACATACCGGCCGGTGCCTGTGCCCGGCCAGGGCTGCCTTGACGTTGCGGTTGATGTCCGGGTGGACGGCCACGGACGCGGCCGCGGGGGGAGGCGGCGGGGAAGGCGTCTCGGCATGGGCCGTTCCGCCCAGGCAGACTGACAGAAGGACGCCGACGGCGGCGGCACCGGTCTTGTAAGCGAGCCTCCCGAATCTGCCTGGCTTCGTCACGTGCGGTCCTTTCACGGGTTCTGCAGCGCCGGATGTCGCCGGGCCGGGGCCGGCTTCACCGCGTGGGCCATGGGGCCATGGCTGCGAGGTGGGGCCACTGCGATCGTACCTGTGCGGCGCGGCGGGAGGGTGGCTGCGGGCAAGATTACGCCGGGAGGAATTCAACCTTCGCCGGCGCGGCCGGGTCAAAGACCAGGCGGCGCGTGGCAATCTTCTCTGTGAAGAAGCGGTCGTGGCTGACCACCAGCACGGCGCCGGGGAAGTGCAGGAGCGCGCGCTCCATGACCTGGGTGCTGGCCAGGTCCAGGTGGTTGGTGGGTTCGTCCAGGACCAGCACGGAGGCACCGGAGAGGAGGCACTGGGCCATGGCCACGCGCGCCTGCTGCCCGCCGGACAGCTGGCCGATGCGTTGCTTCAGGTCCGCCTCGGAAAACTGGAACATGGCCAGGAAGCGGTTGACGGACTTCTTGGTGGCGGTCAGCGCCAGGCTGTCCGGCAGTGCGTTGACGGCATGGGTGACGGTGTCCGCGGGATCCAGTGCGGCCAGGACCTGGTTGTAGGAGACCGGGCCGCCTCCCTTGGCCCACGCGACATGGCCGGAATCGGCGGGCTCCTCCCCCATCAGCACCCGCAGCAGCGTCGACTTTCCGGAACCGTTGGCGCCCACAACCGCAAGCCGGTTGCCGCGGCGGATTTCCAGGCTGACGTCGCGAAACAGGGTCCGGTCCCCGTACGCCTTGGCCAGCGATTCCACCCGGCACAGCACGTCCTTCACGTGCAGGCCTGCGTAGATGTCGGTGATGATCTTGTCCACGGGACGGGGTGCGCGGGCCTTCTTGATCTTGGACAGCTTCGAATCGAGCCCCTTGGAAGCGGCCTTCGCTGCCGCCCGGCGGTCGGAAATCCCCTCCGCTTCAAAGGCCAGCAGCTCGGATTCGTGCACAAACTGGCTCTCGAGGGTCTTGAGCCGGAACTGCTTGGCCACGACGTAGTCGTCAAAGTTTCCGGGGTATTCATGCAGGTGGAAGTTCTCAACCTCAATGATCCGCGTGACCACAGAATCCAGGAAGCGGCGGTCGTGGGAGACGATGATGGCGGCGCCCTGGAAGTTCTTGAACCAGCCCTCCAGCCATTCGACGCCGGCCACGTCCAGGTAGTTGGTGGGCTCGTCGAGCAGGAGGACGTCCGGGGCCTCGAGCAGGATTTTTGCCAGGGCGGCCCGGTTGCGCCAGCCGCCCGAAAGGTCGTCAATGGGGCAGCTGCGGTGGGCTTCGCTGAAGCCAAGGGTGGTCAACACCTTGTCAATGCTGCGCTGGTAGTCCCAGCCGTCCAGCCGGTCCATGTCCGCGAACAGCTCCGACTGGCGGTGGACCAGCAGGTCCAGTTCCTTCTCCGCGGGGCCGGCTGCGAGCGCGGCGTCGATGCCGGCCAGCCCGGCTTCCAGCTCCACGACATGGGCAAACACGTCCTGGAGCACCTCAAGGATGGTGGCGGCGCCGTTGAGTTCGGAAAACTGGGAAAAGTAGCCGATCCTGGTGCCCAGTTCCACGGCCACGGTGCCGGTGTCCGGCTGCACCTGGTCCAGGACCAGTTTCAGCAGCGTTGACTTTCCCGAACCATTGCGGCCGATCAAGCCCACGCGGTCGCCGGCGTCGAGCCTGAAAAAAGCTTCGCGCAGCACCTGGATTTGGTCGAAGCGGACGCTGACGTCGTTGAGGCGGATCAAGCTCATGGGTGCGGTCCTTGTTGTGCGGGTCGGTGGCGGGCCCTGACGGAACACCCGCCCCCACTGTACCGGCACGGCGGATGTGCCGGGTCCCGGCGCAGCGCCAACGCCACGGACGGCCGCGCACAGCCCCTCGGGTACCCGCCGGCGGTGGAGGGCAGCCCGGAATTCACCGCACGCGTGCCGCTCGCACCCCTTGGGAGGGACGACGCCGGGCGGTGCCGTGGGCGCCCAAGGCCCCGGGCGC
>NZ_JAAMFN010000042.1 GCF_013376095.1 Arthrobacter sp. SDTb3-6
GTTGGGTGCCGCCCGCCCCCGGGATGATCCCGAGGTTGGTTTCGGGCAGGCCGAAGCGGGCGCTGTCCGAGGCGATGCGAATGTCGCATGCCATGGCAAGCTCATTGCCCCCGCCGAGGGCGAAGCCGTTGACTGCCGCAATGGTTGGCTTCTCGTAGTCCTCGAGGTAGTCGAAGAAGCGCTGCATGGTGGCCGTGAGGCCGTCGGCAAAGGTGTACCTCGCCAGCTGGTTGATGTCGGAGCCGGCAATGAAGGCTTTCTCCCCGGCACCGGTGAAGGCCACGGCACCGACCTCATCCTTGCCCGCAAAGTCCTCAAGGGCCTCACGGATTTCACGCACGACTGTAGGGTTCAGCGCATTGCGGGCCTCGGGCCTGTTGACCGTGATGGTGGCGAGCCCGTCTGCCAGCCCGGTGCTGATCGTCTCATAATTCGGCATTGCCGCAGTCACGTGCGCAGTCCCTAGCGGAAGGCGGGGATGCCGGTGATGTGGCTGCCCATGATCAGGGTGTGGATCTCGTCTGTCCCCTCGTAGGTGCGCACGGATTCGAGGTTGTT
Organism: Arthrobacter sp. SDTb3-6; assembly: GCF_013376095.1. Taxonomy (GTDB): domain Bacteria; phylum Actinomycetota; class Actinomycetes; order Actinomycetales; family Micrococcaceae; genus Specibacter. The sequence continues at coordinate 559 of NZ_JAAMFN010000042.1, forward strand.
GGCGTGGCGCAGCGGCGAGTAGTCCAGCGTGATGCCGTTGCCGGCGAGGATGGCCCGGGCGTCGCGGCAGATCTGGATGGCCTCGCGGCAGTTGTTCAGCTTGCCGACAGAGATCTGCACGGGTTCCAGCGTGCCGGCGTCCTTCATGCGGCCAGTGTGGATGGCCAGCAGCGTGCCCTTCTGGATTTCCAGCAGCATGTTCACCAGCTTTTGCTGCGTGATCTGGTATGCGGCCAGCGGCTTGTTGAACTGCATCCGCTCCAGCGAGTACTTCAGCGCTTCCTCGTAGCTGTCGCGGGCGGCCCCCATGGCACCCCAGATGATGCCATACCTGGCCTCGTTCAGGCAGGAAAACGGGCCGCGCAGGCCCTTCGCGCCAGGCAGCACGGCATCCGCCGGGAGCCGGACGTCCTCGAACTCCAGGTCACACTGGATCGAGGCACGCATCGACAGTTTCGGCTCGATCACGGTGGCCGTAAAGCCGAGGGTGTCGGTGGGCACCAGGAAGCCGCGTACGCCGTCGTCAGTGGCCGCCCAAATCACCGCGAGCTGGGCAATCGAGGCCAGCCCGATCCACCGCTTGGCCCCGTTGAGCACCCAGCCGTCCCCGTCGCGCCGGGCGAAGGTGGCCATGGAAGACGGGTCCGATCCGGCGGTCGGCTCGGTCAGGCCGAAACAGCCGATGATCTCCCCGGCAGCCATGCCCGGCAGGTACGCGTTCTTCTGCTCCTCGCTGCCCCACTTGTGGATGGCGCTCATGGCCAAGGAGCCCTGGACCGAGACGAAGGTGCGCAGGCCCGAATCCCCGGCCTCAAGCTCCATGGCGGCTAGGCCGTATTCGACGGCGGTGCGGCCCGGACAGCCGTAGCCCTCCAGGTGCATGCCCAGCAGGCCCAGCGCCCCCATCTCCTTCGCGATCTCGACGGGGAAGTGTGCGTTTTCGTACCAATCCTTGATGTTGGGCCGGATGCGCTCGGCCACAAATTCGCGCACGGTGTCGCGCAGGGCTAGTTCCCCGCTGCTAAAAAGCGCGTCAAGGTTCAATATGTCGGATTTGGCCAGGACGGCCGTGTTGTTTTCTGTGGCGGGGGAGTTCACTGTCTGTCTCTTTCCAGGGGTCTTTGGGGTTGGCTGCGCGCGTAGGCTACGAGTTTAGCGGCCGGTGGCGGCCGGAAGCGGGCTGTAGCGGGGCAGCACCGTGCTGTTGTCGGCGCCGAGTTCCGGCGGTGCGATGCGGACCCGCGGGCGCTGTCCGTTGAAGTTGACGGGGAAGGCCACCTGCTGCAGCGCCCCGATGCGCGGGTGCTCCACTGTCTGGAGCATGTCCAGCGCGGTGGTGTGCGGGTGTGCGTACACCTCGTCCAGGCTGCGGATGGGTGAGGCCGGGATGCCGCGGGCGGAGAACAGCTCGCACCATTCGACGACTGTCTTTGCCTTGAGCGCAAGTTCCAGCTGGATGTTCAGCGCCTCGCGGTTTGCCAGGCGGCCGTTGTTGGTTGCCAAGACCTCATCCGCGCCGAGGTCAGGGCGCCCAATCGCGGCGCACAGCTTCTGCCAGAGTGCGTCATTGCCAATGGCTATGACGAAGTAGCCGTCTTGTGCCTGGTACGCCTGGTACGGGACGAGGTTCGGATGTCCGGAACCCAGCGGGCCCGGGCGCTTCCCGTCGGCAAAGTAGTTGGTTGCCCAGTTCACGTGCAACGCCAGCTGGCATTCATACAGCGAAGTTGTCACGTACTGGCCCAGCCCGGTGCGCGAGCGCTCCAGCAGGGCGGCAAGGAGGCCAATGATCCCGAAGAGTGAGGCGCCAAGGTCTCCCATCGCGAACCCTGCCTTCAGCGGCGCGCCGCCCGGTTCCCCGGTCAACGACATGAGCCCGCCGGCCGCTTGGGCAATCATGTCGTAGCCCGGCTCGTCACGCAGCGGGCCCTCGTCACCAAACGCGGAGATGTGCAGGATGACAAGGTGCGGGTAGCGCCCGGAGAGCACCTTGTAGTCGAAGATCCGCTGCAGGCCGGAGCCGGGGCGGAAGTTCTCCACCAGCACGTCCGCCTCCGCCAGCATGCGGTGCACCGTTTCCTGGCCTTGGGGGCTTTTCAGGTCGATGGTGACCGCCTTCTTGCCGCGGTTGATGGCCAGGTAGTACGTGGCGTCGGTGCCCGCAACCGGCGGGCCCCAGGAGCGGGTGGGGTCCCCGCCCTCGGGGTGCTCGACCTTCGTGACATCCGCGCCCAGGTCCGCCAGGGACATGGTGGCGTAGGGGCCGGCGAGGATCTTGGACAGGTCAACGACCTTGATGCCTGCCAGCGGGCCGGAGGTGGTGGGGTTCATCGTGTTTTCCATCGTGTTCAGCTTCTTCCGGCGCCTACTTGAAGACCTTGAGGGCGGCCTCACGGGGCACCTGTGCCCCGTCGACGATCTCGTCGAGCCAGGCCAGCGCCTCAGGGGTGCTGTCCGTCCGACCCTCAACGATCAAGGAGATGTAGGAGTTGGCGACCAGCAGCTTGCGGTACGTGCCCGCCGCCGTCATTTCATGCTGGGCCTGCTCAAGCAGCAGCACGGCCATGATCAGCCAGGCCAGTGAGTTGGTGTAGTGCCCGATGAGCGCCTGCGCATCCTCCGTGGACTGGGCCAGCATGTCGTCGCCGCGCTGGACAAGCTCGTGCCAAGCGTCCGTGAGCCGCTGGGCGCCGGGGGCGCAATCGGTGGATTCCAGGGCTGCGAGCTTCTCGGCCATGGCGGCCCCCACCACCTGGTGGGCGCCGTACTGCGTCATGCAGCGCAGCACGTCCAGGGCGATGACGTTGCTGGAGCCTTCCCAAATGGAGCCCAAGTGGGAGTCGCGCAGCAGCCGGGAGTTCGGCCAGTCCTCGATGTAGCCGTTGCCGCCACGGATTTCCATGGCCTCGCCCGTAACAAAGCGGGCCCTCTTGCAGATGTAGTGCTTGGCAATCGGGGTGAGCACGCGGATGAGCGCCTTGGCCCGCTCGTCGCCGGCGTCCGCCTTTTGCAGGGTGTCGCCGGAGTGGAAGATCAGCCCCAGGGCCGCCTCCGCTTCCAGCTGCAGGGGAAGGATGGTCATGCGCATGAGCGGCTGTTCCATCAGCGGCTTGCCAAACACCACACGCTGGCGTGCATGGGCCACGGATTCGGCGACGGCCCGGCGCATCAGGGCGGTCGAGCGCATGGCGTTGGACAAGCGGGAGGTGTTGATCATCTCAGCCATATGCTTGAAGCCACGGTCGAGCTCGCCCACCTGCAGGGCGTAGGCGCCGTCGAGCGTGATTTCGCCGCTGGGCATGGAGCGGGTGCCCAGCTTGTCCTTGAGCCTGTCGATGACGTAGCTGTTGCGGGTGCCGTCAGGGCGCAGCCGCGGCAGCATGAACAGTCCGACGCCGCGGGTGGTGCTGTCGCCGCCGGGGTACTTGGCGAGCGTCAGCACGACGTCGGCGTCGGGGTTGGAGGTGAACCACTTCTTCCCGCTCAGCCGCCAGGCGCCCCCGTCGGGCACGGCCTTGGTTTCGGTCATGGCGATGTCGGTACCGGCCTGCGTTTCGGTCATGAACATGGCGCCAGTGAAGCGCCTCTCGGGGTCGGTGGACGTCAGGCCTTCGATGTAGGCGCCGAACAGCTCCGGGTCGCCGAACTTGCGCAGCGTGCGCGCCGCGGCGTCGGTCATGGACACGGGGCAGGCAAGACCGAATTCGGCCTGCACAAAGAGGTAGGACAGCGCGTACTTGGCCAAGTGCGGCGCGACGCCCGTCCAGCCGTGGATGCCCCGGTGGGACAGGGCGGAGAGGCCGTACTGCTCGTAGGCCGCCTTGGACAATTCCAGGTAGCTGGGGTGGTAGCTGATGCGGTCCACCCGGTTGCCGTCGCGGTCAAAGTGCTCCAGCGTCGGCTTGTTCTTGTCGGCGGTGTCGGCCAGCGTGGCGAGGCGGCTGTCGGCGTCCTCGCCCAGTTGGTTGAGGACCGGGACAAGCAGTTCCCTGTCCGACGGGGCGAGGTAGCGCTCCACCAGGGGCATCAGGGCCGGATCGCTGGTTGCAAAGTTCATTGTGTTGCACGTGCCTTTCAAGATTTTTCAGTAAATGCCTGGTGCTGCGGCTCTCAGGCCATGGATTCTCAGGCCTCGGCAATTGCGAGGTGGCCTGGGCGATTGGCCCATGCTTTGCTGCGCAGCAGCACTGTCATGCACACCAGGGACAACAGCACGTAGCCCAAGCCGAGGAACACCACAGGCCAAATCGAACCGCTCACGTTCAACAACAGCTGGCTCAGGAATGGTGCAGTGCCGGCGAAGATCGCCGTGGAGACCTGGTAGGAGACGGATATCCCCGTGTACCGGATGTGCGCCGGGAAAAGCTGCGCCAGGATGCCGGCCAAGGCGGCGTAGTACATGCAGGTGGGCAAGGTGGCCAGTGCCATGCCCAGCATCGACAGGCCGATGTTGCCAGTGCTGATCATGAGGAACATCAGTGGCAGCAGCACAATTTCGGGCAGCAGCATCCACAGGACTGCCTTCTTGACGTCGATCTTGGAGGCCAGGATGGCCCCGAAAGGCTGGACGACCATCTGGAAGACCAAGGCAACGGTAATTACCTGCAGGAACTCCGAGCGGCTGTAGCCCAAATCCTTGGTGGCCCAGGAGAGCGCAAAGGTGGTCTTTACGTAAGTCAGTGCAACGCCGGCAACAACGGCGCCCATGGCGAGGAGCACAACGCCGCCGTGGTTCTTCAGCACCTCAGCAAGCGGGACCCTCTTCTGGAGCTTGGACTCGACCGCCTTGATCATTTCGGGCGTCTCGCTAATGTGCAGGCGGATGTACAAGCCGATGACGATCAGGACGGCGGAGGCCAGGAACGGCAGGCGCCAGCCCCAAGAGGTGAAGGCCTCATTGCTCAGGAATGTCAGGCCCAGGAATGCCAGCGTTGCCAGCAGGTTGCCCACGGGGGAACCCTGCTGGGCAAAGGCACCGTAGAGGATCTTCTTCTTGGGCGGCGCAAACTCGGTGGCAATGAGCACCGCTCCGCCCCATTCGCCGCCCATGGCCACACCCTGGATGACACGCAGCAGCACCAGGAGTATGGGAGCCATCACGCCAATCTGGGCGTAGGTTGGCAGGAGCCCCACCCCGACGGTTGCAGCACCCATCAGAAGCAAGGTGGTGATGACGGTGTTCTTGCGGCCGAACTTGTCTCCGAAGTGGCCGAAGATCACGCCACCAAGGGGGCGGGCGATGAAGCCGACGGCAAACGTTGCAAAGGCCGCCAGGGTGCCGATGGCCGGTGACGCATCAGGGAAGAACAGCTTCCCAAGGACCAGGGCCGATGCCGTGCCATAAATGAAGAAGTCAAACCACTCAATGGTGGTACCGACAAAGGCGGCCAGGCCGGCCTTGCGGGCCTGCCTTGGGTCAATGCCCAAGACGCTGGGTTCCTGCTCCGTTGATGCATTCCTGATGCTCATTCAATTCCTCCGAAAGGTGGGGGGCCTCACTCGCCCCTATGCTGTATGTCACTATTTCAGAATTGATTCTTTGAGTCCAAGACATAATTGCACAACCATTGATGTAGAATTCACAACAATGTAGTCGGCGCGGGCCGTCGACCAAACGAGGAGGCGCCGTCGGCATGGAATTCAGGCAATTTGAGGCATTTCTGGTGGTCGCGGAGGAACTGCACTTCGGGCGCGCCGCCGAGAAACTAAACATGGCCCAACCCGCCCTGAGCCGGATCATTCGCCTCCTAGAACGCGAGCTGGGAACCGAACTGTTCGAAAGGACAACGCGCAAGGTTCGCCTAACGCCGTCGGGCGTTGCGCTCCTGGAACCGGCGAAGGCCATTCACGTTCACGTCGACGGCGTCAAGCGCATCACCCGGGCCGCGAAGCAGGGCGAAATCGGCAGCGTCAAAGTGGGGTTTGCCGGCACGACCGGATATTCCATCCTTTCGATCCTGGCCAGGGAGGTTTCGCGCGAGCAGCCCGGCATCAGCCTTGAACTCCAGCCACAGCTCTACTCGGGAGAGGCCCTGACGTTGCTGCGTGACGGGGAGATCGACCTTGGAGTGGTCAGCTCCCCCACCCCAACGGGAATATCAGCGCACCTGGTGCGCAACGAAATCCTCATAGTTGCCGTACCGAGCGAGCACCCGCTGGCCGCGGAGGAGACTGTTAGTATTGCGGCGCTGCGGGACCAGCGATTCATCGCCTATCCGGCGTCGCACGGCTCCCGGATCCGGGACGCCATGGTCTCACTCTGCACGGCAGCAGGCTTCGTGCCCCACATCGCCCAGGAAGCACCGGACCCATACAGCCTGCTGGCTTTGGTGGGTGCCGACGTCGGAGTTTCCATAGTGGTCGGCTCGTCCAGGCACATCCAGGTCGACGGCGTGACGTACCGCCCACTTGCCCAGGCCACAAGCGTGCTGCCCATCGCGCTTGCCTGGAGAGACACGAACCCCTCACTCGCGCTGCGCACCGTCGTTGAACTTGCGAAGAACGCCTTTCCTCTTGAGGACGTTTCGATCGGAGGCTCAACACCTCACCGCCACCGGTCGAGGGGGAGGGTCACATAAAAACCGCGGAAACTAGCCAATTTTTGGGCCCGCGTGTTGAAAAAGATGAGCGCAATTTGAACCCAATGACGACTCAAACCTGTCACAAGGTCCGGGCGAAAAAGATGAGTAAAAGATGAGTTGGAGCAACGTTTCCCCATGCAAAGCCCCGGCCCACACAACATAACCGCAGGTCAGCGCCATGATTGTGCCCCGGGTCGGACTCGAACCGACGGCCAAGAGAAACTCAGGACTCTCATGCCAACAGCCTCCATTGACCGCCAAAAACCGCGTGTTTCCGAGGGAGTGCGGGACAGCGGGTCCTTTTGATATGCCAAGGATTGGCACTGGTTTTCGTTCAAAAACGTGAGTAAAACGTGACGAGGCCCTGCAGCGTAGCCCCGGAGCTGTTGTTTGATGGCCGTTTGCAGGTTCATCCACATGGTTGATGGTATGTCACTGGTTGTGAATGGGGGGCCGTCACTGTTCAACAATTCCTGTTATTTGAGGCGCGGTCTCGGCCCCACCAGCCGTGTGGCCATTATCGGCCGTGAAACGTGCTTTTTGTTGACTGTTTGCTGGGGGAGTGGGGCACCATTCACCCAAATTTGGTGGTCATTTGTCTCTGACTGGCCGACCTGGTCGGCCTAAATTGGGATCAATCTCGTACGCCAAACTGCGAACGGTTCAAGAGCGACGAGGTGGTAGACCGGAGAGCACTCGCGGGGGTTGCCGAGGACCGAATTGGTGAGGATGATGACGAGAGTAATGGGCCGGCCGGCACTAAGAAGGAGTTAAAAGCTGAGGGCCCCGCAGCTCCTGGCCGCGGGACCCTCAGTAATCCATAACAGGGAACCTGCCCCTGTCTTCTACTACAGTTTACTACTGTGAACAGGCGCGAACAAATAAGTGTTGAGGCGGTCCTGCTGAGGCGGCTGAGTCCACCGAGGTTGGCACCGTACTTGGACGCGGCCGGGAGCCTGCAGGGTGCTGTGCGGCTCTACCGGTGGAACGTTGAACTTTCTGGGGCCGTATACGAGGCGCTGCATATTTTCGAGGTGGTCCTGCGCAACGCCCTGGACGAGCAATTATGCGTTTGGAACGCCGGGCAGGTTGACCCGACCACGGGGGAGTCGCATTCCAGCGATTGGCTCCTGGATCCTTCAATCTTGCTGGAGCGCGTCGTTGGCCGGGACCTGCCAGAAGCGAAGAATCGTGCCGGTCATTCAACCAGGGCCCGGCCCAAGGATCAGCGTGATCCGTTGCACGCGGACATTCTTGCGGCTTTGTCCTTGGGGACCTGGCGATTCCTTCTCCCGGGCCGCAAAGACCTGGGCAAGAAACTGCTCTGGGATGAAGCGCTTCACCATGCTTTTCCGCATCTTCGGCGCCCGGTCCACGAGCTTGAACGGGCAGTAGACGGTGTTTATCGGCTGAGAAACAGAGTTGCCCATTTGGAACCACTGATCAACAGCAGCATCGCCGCACAGCTTGCCAACATGCGGACAGTCATCGGGGCCATCGACCAGGACCTGCTCTCTTGGTTCGCGTCCGTGGAGAAAATTGGGACCACCTTGAAGGCACGCCCAAATCCTTGACGCCATCGCCACTGTGGCTGAATCTACGTCCACCACCTACCGTTTTTCAGCCTAGCCATGTTCGTCAACGACGATAGGCAAGAAGGTCTGGCTTGTCGCGGACATTGTCAGGACTTCGTGGAACTTGAATTTCTTGGTAAATGCTTTTGGATAGTGATGGAGTCATCGCTGCTTGAAGATGTGGAGGGAGACACATGATGGCAACATTTATCGACGAGATGTTGGCGAAGGGCCCCGTTGGCAGGATTGCCGTGGGGGAGCATACGAAGCGCATGTTCGTTGAGGTCCGTGGCTGCATTTAACGGGAACAGAAACTTCACCTCGGAGGCGAAAGAATGACTTCCTCGAGAAGGTGAGAACAGCTGAACACTGTAAATCGGGACCAGTTTGCACCGCAACCAACTCATCTGAAATCCAAGCCGAGAGGCGTCCCGTATACCCTCCGCTCACCGGACAAGTCATCGAACGGGTCTTACGGGACGGTCGACTTTCCTGTGAATCTCGAAACTTCTAAATGCGCAGGTCAGGGCAGGGTACGTACCGTTTGAGGACCGACTTACGGAGCAGCAACCCCCGAAGGTCTTGTGCCATCTCATTGACACAAGACTAATTCGATGCTTGTATTGCCTTGTTGATACAAGGTGATATGACGGGCTGAAGATTGGAAGACTATGGGATCGACACGGTTACTCATCGTGATAGGAATCATTGGCTTAGTTGTAGCCGCTTTGGTGCTGGCTCTCCGCAAAATTCCACGCAGCAGCAATGACCTAGAGACACGAATTGAACGCTTATCTGGCCAGAATCTTGTAGTTGCTAAATCCTTTCTTCGGAGCGAGTCGCTGCGCTTAACGATTGCATTGGTTATCGGGTTTGGGACAGCCGTAGGGGTCTGGGCATCCGGCGGGGCTCTTGCGAATCTTTATGGGTTGCCGTACGCCCTAGCCGGCGCGGCGGGTTCCCTGACTGGCTTGCTGACAACCAACCTATGGCCGAAGTTCCGATGGCCGATCGATAAGCTACAGTCGAGAACTGCAGGGTTGGAGCCACGCAACGCCATGAGCTTCGGTAAACAGTGGGCTTTCATTCTTCCCGCAGCCACAGCAGTGCTTCTGATGCTCGCACTAGTCCTCGCAGGAGCCTACTCCGCTGCCGACGAGAAGGGTTTGCATAGGGTCTATGCTCACCGTTCTCTCTCCGGCTGGGGGGTCGAGAATGGACAGGTCGTAGACATCCAATACAACATGGCAACTACTGGACCCTTTCCTGGCTGGTACTACGGCCTGCCCCTTATTGCATGCACCGCCCTGTTCATAACTGTCGTTTACTGGACTCTGCGTCGCACTGCCCTAGCTGCACGTCCCACGGCCCCCGAACTTTTCGACGTAGACACCGCTATCAGATCGCTGCGCACCCGATTCGTCATGGCAGTTTCCAGCGCGGCGCTCGGATTCCAGATCGCCGGAGTAGGGGCCGTCACCGGGGTGGCGCTGCTCAATGCCAACTTAGAGCCAGTGCCCACCGTAGATCTCTACGGCGTTCCAAGCACCATCGAAATCGAGCCAGGCTATACGCTCGCGATATTACTGATTCTCGTGTCGCTTGCGATTGCGGTCGCCACCGTTACTCTTCTCGTTAGAGCTGTCGCAACGGCCCTAAAAGTAGTGAGCGCTACCCGCTCCATCGAAAATCAAGTAGTACCGCAGGCCACGCTGTGATTACGCTAGACCCGGCCTCGCCTACTTCGCCAGCAGAGCAGATCAGATCTCAACTTGAGGCGCTCATCAGAACCGGCCAACTTGCAGAAGACACGCGCTTGCCCACGGTCCGTCAGCTGGCAGCTGACTTACGTGTCGCCGCAGGAACGGTGGCCAAAGCCTATAAGGAGCTTGAAAGCGTCGGCTTGATTCGAACCGGGCGTGCCGCAGGGACCCGGGTAAACTCAGGCTTTGTCACCGCTTCACCAGTATTGAACGCCGCTCAGGTTTTTACTCGATTAGCAATAGACGCGGGACTTAGCCTCGACGAGGCCCAGGGGATCGTAGCCACCGGATGGAACAGCCACTACGGGAACTGATCGATTTTCCTTCACTCGTAGCGGCGACCCCGGCAGGGGCGACCGAGCCGCTATGCTGCGTGCCCGTTGGTAAACCCAGCAGCCCTGCGTTGTGGCACCGAAGCAGGCATGCGCCCTCGCGTTCTCTCCTGCCCCACATCTGTCCCGCAGGAGGTTCCACTTACGGGGACGGGTCATTCTTGACTGGCGTGCGGGAACCGTTGATTGCTTCTGCTTCTGCTTCTGCTTCCGCTGCCTCTGCAAGGTCTTCATCGGAAATGCTTAGCATCAGTGTGCTGTCGCGCATGGTGAAGAGATGCGTGACTATTTCGCGGCCATTTGCCTTCCAGATACTAGGCGGCACGTCTTCGTCTTCCCACGGCCTTATTGGCTGGCCATAGAGATCCGTCAATTGGCTCGACACGGCGTCGTGGCCAAGGCGGGTCGCAGTGGCCTCCGCCTCGGGGAAGACATATAGGTGGAAGTGGACGCTCATGAATTTGCCACGAAACAAATTCCATGAGGCAAAGGAAATGCCTGGTACTTCAGTGAGGAGGGTGAATGATGCCGTAGATGATTCGTCCGCGTCATGATCCAAGCGTTCTCCGGATTTGAGGCGGAGGCGCCTGAAGAGAACCTCGCGGTCCTGATCGGAGCGTGGCCATGGTCCTTCCACCAGTTGCGACACTAGGGCAGTAACTGTGGCTGGATCGGGTATCAGTTCGCTTCTTGGTTCTATGATCGCGGGCATACGGCGACACTACCGCCAGAACAAGCGAAAAACAGCCTCCTGCCTTCAATCATTCAAGAAAGTGATGACTCGTGGCCACTGGCCCCGACCAATCTCGTGCACCGCATTCTCGCCCCCACGCGAGAATCAGGTACTTCTTGTCCCGCAGGAGGTTCCCCTTACGGGACGGGTTCGGTGTCTGGCCGGCTGGAAGGCCACTGAGTTGGAATGGATCTGCCGCAGCCGACCGTTGGGCTGGTGGTTCATGGCAAAACTGTCGAATTGCGTGAGCTGGAAGATCGAATCTGCCGCTCCGGGTTGATTGCAGTCTCGAGGGAAGGTCTTGGCTGAACGATGGTCATCAGTGCCGTGAGTAGGTCGAACGGAGGGCCAAAACTTAGCAGCCGCAGGCCAAAGCTCGCCAGGCCGGGAAAATCCGCGGAATCACGCGGATTTCCCGCCCGTCGGTTGAAAAACGGGACGATAAATGGAGGCTTAATTGGACCCGAACAACCCAAAAACATGACCAACTTTTCGATCAAAAACGTGAGTACAACGTGAATTGCCGCCCCAGCGCGCACGTCCGAATCAGTAAAACCGCAGGTCAGAGGCCCTTTTTGTGCCCCGGACTGGAATCGAACCAGCGACCAAGAGAAACCCAGGAACCTCATGCCAACAGCCTCCAATCGACGCCAAAAACCGCTGGTTTTCGGGGGAGTGCGGGACGACAGTGCCCCTTTGGCATGCCAATATTTGGCATGGGTTTTCGTTCAAAAACGTGAGTAAAACGTGACGATGACCTGCAGCGCAGCGCCGGAGCTGCTTTTTGATGGCCGTTTGCAGGTTCATTGACATCGTCGACGGCATGTCACCGGTTGTCGAGAGCGGTCCGTCGTACTGCAACAATTCTTGTTGTTTGAGGAGTGGTCTCGGCCCACCAGTCGTGTGGCCAGTGTCGACTGTGAAATGTGCATTTTGGTGACTGATTGTTGGGGGAGTGGAGCACTATCCACCCTAATTTGGTGGCCATTTGTCTCCGACTGGCCGACCTGGTCAGCCTAAATTGGGATCAATTTCGTGCGCCAAACTGCGAACGATTTTGGCAGCGAACAGGTGGTAATTCGGAGAACACCCGCGGAGATTACCGAGCACGGAATGGGTGAGGATGACGACGGAGGTAGTGGTGGCAGGCACTAAGAAGGAGTTAAAAGCTGAGGGCCCCGCAGCTCCTGGCTGCGGGACCCTCAGTAATCCATAACAGGGAACCTGCCCCTGTCTTCTACTACAGTTTACTACTGTGAACAGGGGCGAACAAATAAGTGTTGAGGCAGTCCTGCTGAGGCGGCTGAGCCCGCCGCGGTTGGCACCGTACCTGGACGCGGCCGGGAGCCTTCAGGGTGCCGTGCGGCTCTACCGGTGGAACGTAGAACTGTCCGGTGGGGTATATGAGGCGCTGCACATTTTCGAGGTGGTCCTGCGCAACGCCCTGGACGAGCAATTATGTGTGTGGAACGCGGGACAGATCAACCCGACCAAAGGTGAGCCGCATTCCAGTGACTGGCTTCTGGATCCCTCGGTCTTGTTGGAACGAATTGTTGGCCGGGACATACCAGAAGCGAAGAATCGCGCCGGCCATTCAACCAGGGCCAGGCCCAAGGACCAGCGCGATCCGTTGCACGCGGACATTCTTGCCGCCATGTCCATGGGGACCTGGCGATTCCTTCTCCCAGGACGCAAGGACCTGGGCAAGCAACTGCTCTGGGATGAAGCACTCCACCATGCTTTTCCGCATCTTCGGCGACCGGTCCACGAGCTTGAACGGGCAGTCGACGGTGTCTACCGGTTACGCAACCGTGTGGCTCATTTGGAGCCACTGCTCAATAGCAGCATCGCGGCACAGCTTGCCAACATGAGGACAGTCATCGGCGCGATCGACCAGGACTTGCTGTCCTGGTTCGCATCCGTGGAGAGAGTCGGCGCCACCCTGAAGGCACGCCCGAAACGTTGATGGTACAGCGACCGTGGCTGACTCAACGTCCACTACCTCCGGTTTTCGGCCCGGTCATGTTCGTCAACGACGAGGGGCAAGATGGGCTGGCTTGTCGTGGACAGTTCAGGACGTCATGGGACGTGAAGCATTCATGCCCATGGTCCAGATGGTGATGGAGTCACTACTCATTGTGGATTTGGCGAGATGAACCGCCATGGCACCCTTCGTTGCAGGGTTATTGGTGGCGAATCGTCGCGTTGACCGGGCGGGTGGTGGGGAAACTTGGGTGGCACATGCTCGATGAGGTCCGTTCCCAGCTTCCACGCGAACGGAAGCATTGGCGCGAGGGGACTGAATGACTTTCGCCAGGCTATTTCTTTGGCCGGCCGCTGTTGTTGGCCGCAGCCTTCGCGCCGGCCCCGTTTCTGGAATCGACGTAGAGAAACGTCACGCGGACCCAGCCCGTCACCGGCCTCAACGGGGCGAGTCATGGGGGACGCATCGGGCAGCACGATCAAAAGGGCAGCTCAGCGTCCCTGGTTCCCGGTAAGGGATGCAATAGCCGGGTCTTAGCCTTGGGGGACCCCGCGCCGGCTGAAGGCTGCAAAACCGATCGCTCCGAGGATTAGGGCGGTGACGGCCATCAGGGTGAGGGCGCTGGGTTGGACGGCGCCCAGCGGGGGGTTGCCGACGTGTGTGGTCGGGGAGATGTCGAGCACCCACTGGCGGAACTTCAGGCCAGGGCCAAGGAACGCGATGAACGTGACCACGGCGTAACCGGCCCAGGCAATCGCGAACCACCGCGGACGCAAGCCATAGAGCGCCAACGCCAGCCCGGCGAGCACAAGCTCGGCCGGAAGATAGGCCAGCCCGGAGGACAGGGTGGGGCCCAGCTCTGCCATGTTGCCGACCGAGACTGCGGTCGCCAGGGCCAAGACCAGGGAGGATCCGAGCACGATCATGATGAGTCCACCGAGCACCACCAGCGTGTGCGAGGCTAACCAACCAGTCCGGGACAAGGTGCCGGACAGCCGCGTCTCCAGTCGTCCGTCGGCTTCCTCGGCCCGAAGCGTGCCGATGGCCTGGACGAGATACCCGGCGGCGATGACGGCCAGGTAGAGCTGGGTGGCCGCGACAAACCCGTCCAAGGGCCTGCCGCCGGCGACACCCAGGGCCTGGGCAAGGGCAGGATTGCCGGCCATTGCACCCAGGAGCTGCTGGGACAGCGCCCCCATCATCCCGGCCAGGAGCACGCCGCCGGCGAGCCAACCAAGAATCGCGGGGCGGTGGATCCAGGCCGCGAATCCAATCGGGCTGCGCATGGGTGCGGCTGCGTGTTGGGGGCCTGCGCCGCTATGGACCAGGGCGCTGCCCAGATCCCGCCGGGCAGCCAGCCCCAGTGCCGCGACCCCCAAAGCGAGGCCGATGGCCACCGGGATTGCCAGGGTCCACCACCGCTGGTCCCCGAAGGGTGCCGCCTTTTCCGCCCAGCCCAGCGGAGAGAGCCAGCTCACCCACGTCTGGGTCGCGTCGCCGACGCCGCGCAGCACATACGATGCCGCAAGGACCAGCAGGGACCAGAGGTAGACGCCTCGGGCGTGCTGGGTGAGCTGGGCCAGCAGTGCCGCAAGCCCGGCAAAAACGAATGCCAGTGCGCCCAGGGACAATGCGTAGAGGACCGCACCGGCAACGGGGACACCGGAAGCTGCCAAACCGACGGCGAACAGGACCACCGTGACGGTGATCGTAGCAGTGGCCACAAGGAGGGCGGCCAGTGTGGGTTCATGGCGGGCGATGCGCCCGCCCAGGAGCAGTTCAAGCCGGCCGGACTCTTCCTCGCGGCGCGTCGCCCGCGCCACCAAGGCGATGCCCAATAATGGCAGCAAGAACGCGGCCATGAAACCAAACTCGTCCTGGATGACCCCGCCCAGGGAATCAATGCCCTCGACCTTGCCATTGATGGCAAGCAGGGCATTGCCGGAGGTGACGGCCTGGGCGTAGCTGTGGATCTTGTCCGGGCTGTCATAGAGGGACGCGACACCGGCTGCGGTGCCGATCATGGAGGCGCCAAGCACGAGCACCCACAGCAGGGCGCTGCGCCGCTGGATGCGCCCGACGATGCGCAGCATGATTCCCAACCCGTTCCTCCGATCCGAAGTGATAGGTGTTCCGGTGTTCATGATGTTGCCTCCGCGGCCGTCACGTTGTCGCCGGAGTTGGCCGGGCTTGGTGACTGGTCGTAGTTCCGAAGAAACAGTGCGTCAAGACTGGGCGGGGTGACCGTGAGCGTGTGGATGCCCGCCGTGTGGAGGCGCCCGATGACAGCATCCAGATGGTCCGGGTCGATGGTAAACCGCGAGTCCACCTGCCCGTGGAGCCACTCCTGGTGGTGGTCGGCGACCCCCTCCGCCTCGGGAAGCCCATCGGGCTCGCGCACCGTGACGGCATGGACGGTGCTGCGGGTGCGGCTGCGTAGCGCGGCGAGGCTGCCGCTGGTGACGGTGCGGCCCCGACGGATGATGCTCACCCGGTCTGCCAGTGCCTCCACCTCGCCCATGATGTGACTGGAGAGCAACACGGTCACACCGTCCTGGCACCGGTCACGGACGCACAGCTGAAAAGTCTGTTCCATGAGCGGGTCCAGGCCCGACGTCGGCTCGTCGAGGACCAACAACTCCGCGTCGGCGGCGAGGGCGGCGATCAGTGCCACCTTTTGCCGGTTGCCTTTGGAATAGTCGCGCACGCGCTTGGTGGGGTCAAGGTCGAAACGCTCGATGAGGCCCGCCCGCCGTCGCTTGTTGACCATGGTGTGGGTGGCGCCCAGGACGTCCAGGCATTGGCCCCCCGTCAGGGCCGGCCAGAGGGCGACATCACCGGCGACATAGGCGAGCCGGCGGTGCAGACGCGGTGCATCATGCCACGGGTCGCTGCCGAAAAGTTCGGCAAGTCCCGAGGTGGCCTTCATTAGTCCGAGCAGTACCCGGATCGTCGTGGACTTGCCGGAACCGTTGGGGCCCAGGAAGCCGTGGACCTCCCCCTGTCGGACCGTGAGGTCCAGGCCGTCGAGGGCCCGGACTTTGCCGAAGACTTTGGTCAGTCCCTCGGTGCGGATCACAAAGTTGGTCTTAGTCATGACGGAGGTTCCTTCCCTGGGGCCGCGAAGGCGCCCCCGGTGTAGACGGCGGTGACGTCCCTGGTCCACCGGGCGAGGCCGGTAGGTGTCAGGGGATCATTGCCGATGGCGGTGGTGATCTGCTCGCGTAGCAAGATCACTGCGAGGTCGCTGACGAGCAGGAATGCCGCACGGACGGCCGGGTCGTCAGTGGGAGCAGCGATGCCGCTCTCAACCATGGCATCCAACACGCCACGGGTCGTGGCATACCACCGGGCGAACAGGGCTGCCCCGGCAGGGTCATTGGTGAGCAGCAGCCGGCGCAGATACGCCGGCAGCGGGGAGCCGGGCGGGAAGACCTGGACAAAGGCCTCGGCCACCGACCCTGTGGCCTCACCCCTGGCTAGCATCTCCGTGAGGTCCTGGCCGCCGAGCTCGGCGAAAATGGCGTCGAGGGACTCGGCCGCGTGGGCGTCGACGGCGACCCGGAGCCCGTCCTTGCTCGCGAAGTGGTGAAGCACCAGCCCCGGTGACACCCCCGCAGCGGTGGCAATCTCACGCACTGTCACCGCCTCGTGCCCCCGTTCGGCGAACAGGCGCAACGCAGCGTTGCGAATTGTTGCTCGGGCGGTCAGGTCCCGCTCATCAGGTACTGAACTCATACTCAAAATACTAAACACTTGTTCAATGCAGGGCAAGGGGCCGACGAGACGGAGATGGCGGATGCTGCATCCGGGCGGCCTCCCAACGAGCGCCGCTCGGAGCACGGTTCACCGCTGGTTCTGAAAGGGGAGCACGTTCAAGGCTGCATTGCGCATCGTGATACCCAATCGGGTCTTGGGCACGAGGAGGCGTGATGCGATGCCGGCGCCGCGGTGCAGCGGCCGGACGTATTTCCGGTGTGCGTGTTCATAGGCGGCGAAGGCAGCCGTGTGGTTGCCGGGGTGTGTGGCAATAGCCTCGGCAAGGGTCTTTGCTCCGACGATCGCGCTGCTGGAGCCTTCACCGAACAGGGAGATGCAACTGGCAGCGTCACCAAGCAGCACCTCCCGTCCGGCACTCCAGTGCGGTACATCGGTGCGAGTGACGGCGTCGAAGTACCGGTCCTCGGCCGCGCC
This sequence comes from Arthrobacter sp. SDTb3-6, assembly GCF_013376095.1. GTDB lineage: Bacteria > Actinomycetota > Actinomycetes > Actinomycetales > Micrococcaceae > Specibacter. Next base: position 17,720 of record NZ_JAAMFN010000042.1, read on the forward strand.
CCATTCCTGAAGGGCGTACGTGGTGAGCCACCCGCCGCCAGCGTAGGTGGACTCGACGAGGCGTCTGCCTTGGTCCGGGTCACGGTAGTCGAAATCATGCTGGCCTCGGAAGATGAACGCGAACCCCGGCTTCCCACCCGCCGGATGGATAGTCAACGAGGTGCCCGGTTCGTTGTACATCAGCACCGTGTGTGGATCCTCTATGGGAATGGGGGAGCGCACGGTGCCCACGAACATGCCATAGGGGCGGGCAAAACGTTCCTCAGGACCGAAGGCAAGGGCCCGGATGGTGGAGTGGAGTCCATCGGCTCCCACGACCAGGTCGAAGCGCCGGGAAGGGGACCGCCGAAACGTGACGTCGATCCCGCCGCCATCCTGGTGCAAGGCGGTGACCGAGTCGTCCTCGATGATGTGACTGTGCTCCCGGGCCTTGGTGAGCAACAAAGTGATGAGATCATTGCGTGCGACCTCCACCTCTTCACGGCGGCCGCCGCGTGGGCGCGTGCGGATCGATGCCACGGGCCGCCCGTCGGCGTTCACGAAGACCAGCCGTTCGACACCGGTGGCTGCCTCCCTCAAGCGCGGCCAGATGCCCATTTCCTGCGCAACAGCCACGGCGGATCCCCGTACGTCGACAGGATTGCCACTGGATCGTAAGCCGGCTGCCCGTTCCACGACCGTGACAGACCAGCCGGCCCTCCCCATCCAGTACGCGACGGTCGAGCCCGCAATACCGCCCCCGGAAACCAAAACACTGCGATCAGCCATGCGCCCAGTCAAGCACCCAACCCCACAGCTTCCAACGCCGGGCATAACTCCGCTACGTCGGAGGCGACACTCCGGGAATCACTCTGGAACGGTCGACACACCAGGGCGCACCTGCATTGCGATCTGACCTCCCGCCCGCACAAGGGAATGCTTGAAGGCGCGGCAACAATGGCCACCATAGATGCGCTCCGACGGGCAACGCCATGTCACGAACGGCATTACACACCTGTTGGCGGGATTCCCGAGCCGTGCCCGGGAGTGGTCGTCGCAGGACCTGCCACAACGATTCAATTGCCCGTGGCCAAGAGGAATATCACCGAATATCGTAAGCTGGACGATCGAGACATGCCTCGCGCAGCTACCGGCAGCCTCAAGGACAGGGAATGACTGCCCGACGGACTCAGCGCCACGAGCACGGCGAACGGAGGGCCAATAGTCGGCAGCCGCACCTCCGAGTCGTCCAGTCTCGGGAAAACCGCGTAATCTAGCGGTTTTCTCGCCCGACAGTTGAAAAACGTGACGTCAACCGGGGTTTTAATTGGCCCTGTACAGGCCAAAAACGTGACCAACTTTTCATTCAATAACGTGAGTAAAACGTGATTTGGCCCCTTCTGCGGACCTGGCAAAAACAGTAAAACCGCAGGTCAGAGGCCCTTTTTGGTGCCCCGGGCCGGACTCGAACCGGCGGCCAAGAGAAACTCAGGAGTCTCATGCCAACAACTTCCGTTGACCGCCAAAACGAGCGTGTTTCCGGGGGAGTGCTGGACAACAGGGTCCCTTTGACATGCCAAGAATTGGCGTGGGTTTTCGTTGAAAAACGTGAGTAAAACGTGACCAGGGCCTGCAGCGTTGTACCGGAGTTGGTTTTTGATGCCCGTTTGCAGGTTCATCGGCATCGTGGACGGCATGTCACGGGTTGTCGAGAGCGGGCCGTCTTATTTCAACGAACTGCGTTGTTCGGGGCGTGGTTTTGGTCCGGTCTGCCAAGCGGCCAGTTGCCATTGCGAAAGATGCAATTTGGTGACTCGTTGTTGGAGAAGTGGGGCATGAACTTCCCAAATTTTACGGCATTTTGCTTCCGATTTCGCCGTTCCGACCGGCCTGATTTTGGATCAATTTCGTGAGCCAAACTGCGAACCTGAACTGACTGCGGGAGACGAGAGAGTGCGAGCATTCGGATTGGCGTCCGCCGACAATGCCGAACGGTACAGCCCACATCGTGATGTCAAGGATCACTCCGGGTTGACCGCCGCGGGCGGTCAGCCGTCTGCCCGCGAGCCACACGGCGACGACAACTCCGGCGAGGATGCACAGCGCGTAGAAGCGGATGGTCAAGGGCCCACCTGGAATGCACTCACAGTGGGTGATGGGATGTATAAAGTTGCTAGCTTAGTCGCGTTCATAGTGGTCCTGCCCTATTTGATGTATGAGAAGACGCCCATCATGCCGCGTTCGGCATGGAAGGCGTTGTGGCAGTGCATGAGCCATTGCCCCGGATTGTCGGCATCGAAGTAGACGGTGACGGTCTCCTTGGGTCGGACGATGACCGTGTCCTTGCGGGCACCGTCGATGCCGATTTGAAAGGTGTGGCCGTGAATGTGCATCGGGTGCCACATTTCGGTGTCGTTGATGAACTTCACCTCCACCCGTTCGCCGACCTTGAGATCGAAGGCATTCTCGTAGGGTTTGGTCATGTCGAAACGTTGGTCGTTGATGCCCCAGTCGTAGTCGGCCATACCGCCGGTGAGTCGCAACTCGTGGGTGCGGTCTGCTGTTTTGGCTGGGAAGGTTACCGAGGGATCCGCGGTAAGTTGGCCGCCGTCGACCACTTTGCCTCTCAGCTCGGTCGGCAGGGTGTCTTTGCCGGGTACCGTGCCAGTTCCCGTGGTGACAAGTCCGTAGGTCATCTGCGCTTTTCCCTCGGCCAGGGCGAGGACGGGTGTGTACCCGTCCTTGACGGTGAGAATGGCGTCGATGCGTTCCCCCATCCCCAGGACGACGGCGTCAACGTCGGTGTGCTGAACGGAGAACCCGTCGGTGTGGGTCAGGGTGAGTTGTTGGTTTGGTACGCCAATCCGGTAGGCGGTGTCGCCGGCGGCGTTGATGATGCGAAGCCGGATACGCTCGCCGGGCGTGGCATTGATCGTCTCCGGGTTTCCGGGTTCCCGTCCGTTGAAAAGGTGGAGCGGGTAGGCGATGTCTCCGGCATCCCCGCCCAGGAAGTCGCTGGTGGCGCCCATGAGCATATGACCCATCACCATGCCACCGCTGCCACTTCCATGGTCCATGCCACCCATGCTGGGCATACCCTCGGATACCGCCGCCAGAACCTCCTCCGGAGTGCCGGTGACTCCATCGAACCAGTCGTCCAGAACGATGACCCAGTCCTTGTCGTATTTCAGGGATTCCTGCGGGTCTTCGACGATCAAGGCCCCGTAAAGGGCGCGTTCACGCTGCATTTCCACATGCGAGTGATACCAGTACGTGCCGGGGTGTGAGAGCGCGAATTTGTAGGAGTAGTCCTTGCCGGCCCCGATCGCAACTTGAGTGAGGCCAGGAACGCCGTCGTCGTTGTTGCGCAGGGCAAGACCATGCCAATGGATACTGGTGGTTTCGGTGAGCCCGTTGCTGACCGTGGCTTCCAGCAGGTCGCCGACCTTGGCGCGAATGATCGGCGCGACCAGTGCACCGTTGAATCCCCACGTCGTGACGGGCTTGCCAGCCAGCATCGTCGTGAAGGGAGTAGGCGTAAGTTGCTGACTGACCGTCGTCCCGAAGGTTGGGCGCTTGGACTCGTACTCTGCGACGACAGGGTCGCCAGGCATGATGCGGGTTTCTTGGGCGGGAGTGCGAGTTGCCGGTGTACAGGCGGCCAGTGCCGCTGCAGCGGCGGCCGCAACGGAGAGACCGAGAAAAGATCGACGATTCAGGGGAAGAGTCATGGTTGTTTCCTTTGAAAGAATTCTGGTTAGACCGGGGTGAGGAAGGTGCCGGAGAGGTTTTGAAGCTGGTAAATCCACTGCATCCAGAGACCGCTGACCATCATGAGGCCCAGTAGAATCAGCATGGATGCTCCTGCGATGTTGACAATGCGAATGTGCCGTTGAACCAGGCCCAAGACCTTGGTTACCCAGCCCAATCCGAGGGCGACCAGCAGGAAGGGGATGCCCAAGCCCAGACAATAGACAAACGCCAGGAGCGCACCTCGCCAGGTGCTGCCGGACGTGACGCTGAGGGCTAGGACGGCACTGAGCGTGGGGCCCATGCAGGGAGTCCATCCAAGGCCAAAGACAACGCCCAGCAGCGGAGCCCCGCCCAGCCCAGTACGCCGAGTCAGCGTAAGTTTGCGGCTTTGTTGCAGCCAGGAAAATTTCCCCAGCAGCACCAGTCCCATGACAATGACGAAGACGCCCATGACGCGCATGAGTGGGTCCTGCCAGTGCAGGAGCCAGGATCCCATCATCCCGAAGGCAGCCCCATACAGGGTGAAGACAGCGCCAAAGCCGAGCACGAACAATCCGACCCCGGCTAGAACCCGGCGTCGGTTCTTGGGTTGGTTGGGGTCGGTTAGGCCCGAGACATATCCGAGGTAGCCAGGTACGAGCGGCAAAATGCAAGGGGACATGAACGAGACGATGCCGGCAATCAAAGCCAAGGGTATTGCGATGAGCAATGCCCCCGAGGTTACTGTGTTGGCGAAAAACTCTCCAATGCCCATTGAACTAGGAAGCGGCCGGTCGGAAGGTCACGCCGTCGTCGGTGGAGACTTGGACACCGGTGGCGGTGGCCACCCAAATCGTTAACTCGCCCGTGTCGCCTTCAACGGCGGTGATGGCTTGGACCCGGCCTTCAACCGTTCCCGCAGTTGCCCATGTCGCTCCTGCATCGGGGGACACGTGGACTGTCCCGTTTGGCTCTACTCCGATGGCCTTTGTGGGTGCCTTGTGCGTTGACGCTGCGATGGCTGCGAATTGGATGATTGGGCTTTGCGGTACAGCTTGCCAGGTTGTTCCGCTATCGGTGGAGCGCTGCACCCCATTCTCGGTCGTCGCCAACAGGACCGTTGAGGCCGGGCTGCCGGCTAGCACGGCCGGGGTAAACGTCGCTGGTGAGGTGGACCAGTTGGTTCCGTCGGTGCTGGTGCGCAGCTGACCGTCGAAGGCAACTATTGTGTGGCCGCTGACGGTGAGTGCGTGGAAGTCGGACTCGCCGGCTCTGGAGACCGGCTCCCAGGTCTTTCCGGCATCGTCGGATCGTATGAGTCCGACAGGGTTCGGCAGCGAGGATCCGGGGCCGGGGTGACCGGAGGCGTAGAACACGTTGGGTTCGGCGGTGGCAGTGAACCCCATCAGGTCGATGGTGGAGTCACTGATCTTGACGGCGGGATCCTCGGTGGCGTCATACAAGCCATCGTGGGTGGCCAGCAGGATCCTCGAGGATTCCGGGTCCACACTGATGCCATGCACATGGCTCAGTGCCGCGGCGTTCGGGCTTGGCTCAGCAGTTGGGGACCCGGCGCTGGTGCACCCCGTCAGGAGCAGCGGGAGGGCCAGTAATGACATGACGGCGGATCGGCGGGCACGAAAAAGGGAGGTACGGGGTTGCAAAGGGGACTCCAAAGAAGCGAGAGGAAGAAAGGATGAGGTGGTGGATCCAAAGATGTTCAGATCCACCACCGAAAATATCTACTGTGCCGGTGCCTACAGGGTGGCGAGAAGGTCTTCCATGACCTTGATCTCGGTCTCCTGGGAGGAAACGATGCTCTTGGCCAGGGCCACAGCATCGGCATTTTTCCCGTCGGTGACCTCGGTTTTGGCCATCTCAACGGCGCCTTCATGATGGGCGATCATCTGGGTCAGGAACAGCTTGCCCGCTTCCGGGCCCTCGGCGGCGTTGAGATTGTCCAAGTCCGCGGAGGTCATCATGCCGTTCATCGAGTGGCTGCCGGCCATGGCTGTCGGTTCGGACCACCCCGTCAGCCAGGTGGTCATCTTCGCGATTTCCGGATCCTGGGCACCCTTGATCTCTTCGGCCAATGCCGAGATCTTTGGCTCGAGTCCGGTCTTGGCGAGCATGATGTCGCTCATGTCCACGGCCTGGACGTGGTGGGGGATCATCATTTGGGCGAACATCGTGTCCGCGACATTGTGTTCGGTGCCGGTGACAGAGGATGACGTTGACGTTGATGTGGCGGTGGCACCGTGGTCCATGCCGGGCATGGATCCGCCGTCAGTCCCTGTGGAACAACCGGCCAGTGCGATCATGGCGGCAACAACGGTGGCGGAAACAATCAGTGATTTTTTCATAACAAAACAGTCCTTCACTCAAGCTCTTCGAATTTTTTGGCAGTCGCACCCGTTCGAGGGCGCGTCAATGAGGACCCGTGAAAGATACACGGGCCGATCATCGGTTTACGTTCTGCTGATCGAGAGTTTCGCAAGTGATGGCGGATCGGGGATGCGATCCGACGATTTGTGTCCCGGAACGACGGCGAATCCTGTTCCAGGGGCATGGATGCTGAGTGTTCCCGGCAGTGGAAGGTTGAGCACCGGGGAGCTGACAGTGGGTGTGCAGTCTCCGTGCATTGCCATGGATGCGGCGCAGCCAGCGGGGGAGCAGCCGCAATCGGGCACGGCGTTGACCTGTCCCAGTGCGGCCGCACTGGTCGAGTGGCCGGATTCTACAGCGATGTGGACAGGGGTGCTTGAATGCTTGGCCGTACCCTGCGCCATCATCGCAGCACTCATGCCGGAGGGCGCCGCGGAGACTGCCGGAGCACCATTGACCACATGCATGCCCATAATGCCGCCGATAATGGCACACACGACGGCGAGCAACCCGCCCCAGCGCAGAAGGGACCCGGCAGTGGGCAGATTTATGGGAAAGCGCATTGTGGGTCCTTTCTGTTCATCGGGCCGGTTGTTCGGGTCGCTGTGTAGTGTATTGGAGCAATCTGGGTGAATCCTGCGAAGGGGAGTTATCGAACGTCGGCGGGGTTGAGCTTGAGCCGGCGGAGCAGTTGGGCGTTGAGTGCCACCACGATGGTAGACAGTGACATCAACACCGCCCCTGCTGCGGGGGAGAGCACGATCCCGGCGAAGGCCAGGACCCCGGCCGCCAGGGGGACGGAGATGATGTTGTAGCCCGTGGCCCAGATGAGGTTTTGCCACATCTTGCGGTAACTGGCGTGGGAGAGGTCGACCATGGACAACACTGCCCGGGGGTCGTTGCCGGCGAGCACCACCCCTGCCGATTCCATGGCGACATCGGTACCGGCACCGATGGCGATGCCAACCTCGGCCCGAGCCAGGGCTGGGGCGTCGTTGACGCCGTCGCCGACCATGGCCACCTTCAATCCCCGGGCTTGTAGCTCGGCGACTTTCTGGTCTTTGTCCTGGGGCAGGACTTCGGCGAAGACTTCGTCGATGTGCAGCTCAGCAGCTACGGCTGTGGCGACTTGGCGGGCGTCCCCGGTGATCATAGCGACCTTGATGCCACGGTTTTGCAACGCCGCGATGGCTTGGCGGGACTCCTCACGGACTTCATCTTCCAGCGCGACGGCACCAATGACGGCTCCGTCCCTGACCACATGCAAAATGGATGCGCCACGTTCCTTCCAGGACGCGGTCGTGTCCGTGATGCCTGCGGGCTCTGATGCTCCGAGTTCGGCGAGCAGAGCTGGTCCGCCTACTGCAGCCTTGTTTCCGTTGACGGTGGCCTGGACGCCGCGTCCGGTCAGGGACTGGAAATCGGACGCGGCCACAGCCGGATACCCGGTCCGTTTGGCGGCGGCGATAATCGCCCTGGCGACCGGGTGTTCGCTATCCGATTCAACGGCGGCTGCAAGGGCCAACAGCTCATCTGTTGTGACGCCGTCGGCCGCAACAACACCGGTGACATTGGGCTCGCCCTTGGTGAGTGTTCCGGTCTTATCGAAAAGGACGACATCGATTGTACGCATCCGCTCAAGCGCCATGCGGTTCTTGATCAACACACCGGCCCGGGCTGCGCGTTCGGTGGAGATGGCGATGACCAAGGGGATGGCCAGGCCCAAGGCGTGCGGGCAGGCAATCACCAACACGGTCACGGTGCGGGTCACTGCATCCGGAACGCTGCCCAACAGCGACCAAACAACGAACGTGATGACGCCGGCGCCCGCGGCAAAGTAAAACAGGAAAGCTGCCGCCCGGTCTGCCAGTGCTTGGGCTCGGGAGGTGGATGACTGTGCTTCCGCCACGAGCCGCTGAATCCCAGCCAATGCGGTGTCATCGCCGACTGCTGTAACTTTGACTCGCAAGGAGTTGTCGGTGGCGACGGTCCCGGCCACGACCGGGTCCCCGACCGTTCGGGGGACTGTTTTAGATTCTCCAGTGATCATGGATTCATCGAGCTCGGCGGAGCCATCAGTGATGGTGCCATCCGCCGGCATGCGGGCTCCGGAGCGGACGAGGACCACATCATCGGCTTTGAGCTCGGTGATGCTGATGGTTTCGGTGCCGCCGTCGATGACGCGTTCGGCTTCATCGGGCAGCAATGCGGCCAGTGCGTCGAGGGCACCGCGTGCTGAGCCCAGGGCGCGCATTTCAATCCAGTGCCCCAGCAGCATGATGGCCACCAGCAGGGCCAGTTCCCACCAGAAATCCAGATCGAAGCCGCCGATGCCCAAACTCGTCACCCACGAGGCGATGAACGCCACGGTGATGGCCATGGAGATCAGCAGCATCATGCCGGGCTGCCGTGATTTGAGTTCCTGCCATCCGCCCTTGAGGAAGGGCTGTCCCCCGTAGAAGAAAATGACGGTCCCCAGCAGAGGCGCAATCCAGGGTGAACCCATAAACTGCGGCGGGGTGTATCCGAGCAGGTGCCCAACCATCGGGCTGAAGAATACGACCGGGATCGAGAGGATCAGGGTCAGCCAGAACCTGTTCTTGAACATGGCAGTGCTGTGCCCGGCATGCTGACCTGCAGTATGAACGGCATGATCATCATGGTCCATGCATCCGTGTCCCATGGCCGAGTGATCCATGGTGGCTGCCTTTGGATGCGTCATCGTGTCGTGTTCGTGATTATGCGTGTTCTCGTGCGTTTCCATGACTCTCCCTGATGGCTTGGAATGGTGGTTGTCAACCAACTTCAGAGGACTGTGTAGCCTGCGGTGACAACGGCCGCGCGAACCGTTTCCGGGTTGACCGGACCGGCGACTGTCAGCGTTGAGGCGGACCCGGCTACCAGGGTGACAGCCACTGAATCTGCGCCGGTTACGGCGCGGACGGCCTTCTCCACGGTTTGGACGCAATGCCCACAGGTCAACCCCTCCAGCTCATAGACCGTCCCTGATGTGTCGGCTGACTGGGTGGATATTGCCGGGGTGGAGCAGCACGCACAGGAACTCTCCTGGACGGGCGTCAGCTTGAGGTCTTCACGGTTATTCGTTCCGCACATATCGAGTGAGTCCTTAGAAAGAGGATGAATTGTGCGTTGTGGGTTGAACGGCAGTGGCGGCCGGAAAGATCAACGGCGGCGACAAACTACTTCACTGACAACACCCCAAATATACCCCCTAGGGGTATATCGGTCAAGGGGGTGTGGCTATGATTCAGACGTCATCGGCAGGAAGTTCATCGCTGGGAGAGAAACGGGCCGCCTAGGAATGCCGAGAAAGTCCACCAATTTGGAGGTCGCTCAAGCCGATTCCCTGGTCGTCGAGGCAGCTTGAGCGTTTCCCGGTGGCTGGGCCGATGAAACGCAGACAGGTACAGGATGGTCCCCTAACGGCTGGCATGGACAGCCACACGAAGCGTTGCATCTTGTTGTGCGTGCCAACGTCTGGCGTTCCGTGGTGTTGCAAACATTGACGTTTGTCTTGAGTTTTTTAGGCAGGGTTTCCCAACCGGGCGCCCTCAATGTAGCTGCGGACATTGCTGTCGATGGTGACCAGTGCCTGGCGTAGTGGTGCCGGGGCCGGTGCTCTGTCGGCGGCGATCAGGGGGCGCAGTATCCGGTTGTAAACCTTGGTGTAGAAAAGTGCGATGCGTTGGCCGTCAGCGGTGAGAGTGTAAGTGTTGCTGTGGGGCTGGCGCTCGATGAGGCCGTTGCGGCGCAGCCGGGCAAGATCGTAGCTCATCTGGTTGGCACTGTAGCCGCTGCCCAGCAGATGGGTCACCCGGGCACGCAGGCTCCGATGGGTGAATCCGAGGGCTGCAAGGGTTACACATAGCGAGCCGAGCAGGGCCATGACCCGTGGATCGCCGAACCGCAGGGCCGGGGCCCTGCTGCCATCATCGGTGAGGGTGGACTGTGCGACCCGCTCAAAGGCTGGGCTCGCAAGGACACAACCCTGCCCGACACGTTCAGTATCGAGCAGCCGGGCGTTGATGTCACGGGCTTTTCGTTGCAGTTCATCCAGGTGTTCCAGGCGCCGGTGACAGGCCAGGTCATCGCGTGAGTTGACGACGGTCTCGATCCGCAGCGCCCGGCCATCCTTGAGGTATTGCTTGATGCGGGAGTGCTTGTAGAAAGCGTTGATGGTGACGTCGGTGTCGCGGGTCACGACCTTGGTCTTGAAGACGTCCTGGGTTCGACGGACCTTTCCACGGCGGATTTGCGGGCCGAAGATCAGCTCAAGAGTCTCCGGGCGGCCGAGGTCGAGGCTGTCCACGACCAGTGCTTCAAAGAAGGAGCGGGCGTGCCGTGGCGCGTCAAAGACCAGGGTGCGGGAGATCTCGATCTGCCGCATGGAGAGTTCCCACCAGTACCCGGCGTCCGCGTCGGCATCGGTCAGAGGCAACGGCAGCACGGCCATCCAGTGTTGGAAGAAGACTCCGATGGTGTCCGGGCCGAGTCGATCGCAGATCTCCTGCAGTGCTGCCGGGTCCTCGCAGGAGGCGAACCCGTTGGAGAGTGCCGTGAACCGGATCCCTGTCTGGATCGCTTGACGCTTGGCCCATTCGTGACCGTTGACCCAGACCTTGATCGGGTAGGGGAAGTAGGCGCAGACCTTGATGAACGCGGCCCCGAAGTCGTTGTCCCAGAGATAGAAGTAGAAGCATGTCACCCGCCGGTCGGCCTTGTGGAAGCCAAAGCAGGGTATCCCGTTGCTTCCCTCTCGTTCGCTGGAGGCGAAGACATTCTGGTACTCCTGGGCCACGCCAACAGCCACGACACCGGACCGGCCCGTCTTTTCCTGGGCGAGCATAAAACGGTGCATGACGGCGATCTTGCGGTCCTCCTTGGCGAAGTGGATCAAAGGGAAGTGGTTGGTTTCAGCGAATGAATTCACGGAGCGCCGGAAGGCTGTTCCGATCTTTCCCAAGACCGCCGGGGAAGGAATCCGGTAGCCCAAAGCTTGGTCAGGAACGTGACCACCTGGCCGCCGACCTGAAGATTCGGGACGTAACCATTGAGATAGATCCGGTCCAGGCACTGGATATCCAGCCCCACATGCCCATCGAGGACCTCATTGACATTGACCACGGCAATCACCACGCCACATTCGCAAACGACTATCGGATACCTCCAGAATGCGCCACTCCGACCAGGAGGTCATCAGCGAAAGCCAACCACCCACCTCGGCGGTCAGAGGCGAAGCCTCACTGGGTGGTAGACCGCTACCCCTTTGAGAGCGTCGATTGCATTCATGCCGCGACTCAATCCTGATCCTGGAACGTTGGTCATGCAAAAACGTCTGGCCAGCCAGTCACGGCTTCAAGGCCGATGCCAATCCCACCGCCTGCCGAGCGCAAAGTGATGCATAGTTGCGCTCGGCTTGAATGAACCTCGGGTTAGGCGGCGCAGCAGGACAGCATGGAGACGTCCGTTTTGTATGACTGGGCGGCGATCCTGAGGCCCTCGGCCATGGTCAGGTAAGGGCTCCACATGGCCGCGACCTGGTCCACGGTCATCCCCGCCTCCAGGATGTAGACACCGGCAGCGGCAAGTTCCCCCGCGTCCTTGGCGACGGCGGTGATCCCGACGATGCGCCCGGTGTCGGCGTCGGCGACCATTTTGATGAAGCCGCGTGTGTCCCGGTTGACCAGGGCGCGGGGCACGTATTCCAGGGGCAGGACCCGGCATTCACACCGGATGCCGGCCGCGTTGGCCTGGTGGTCGGTCATGCCGACGGCGGCAAGGGCCGGGCTGGTGAACGTGACGCGGGGCAGGTGCCGGTAGTCGACTTCGCGCCCGGCCGCGCTGAACGCGTTGTCCGCCACCATGGCCCCGTGGGAGGCCGCAACGTAGACGAACTCGCGGTGCCCGGTGACGTCCCCTGCGCCCCAGATGCGCGGGTTTGAACTGTTCAGGCTGTTGTCCACCAGGATTTCGCCGCCGTCGCCGGTATTAACCCCGACGGCGGCCAGGTTCAGTCCGTCGGTAACCGGACGCCTGCCGGTGGCAACGAGGAGCTTGGTGGCGCGGAATTCCTTCTCTCCTCCGGACATGGCTGCGGTGACCACCACGTCTCCGGTTGCCGGGTCTGTTGCGACCTTGGATGCGGCGGCCCTTCGCACCACCTCGATGCCTTCGTCCGCGAAGATGCCGCGCAGGGCGCGTGAGGCTTCCGGCTCCTCGGCAGAGGCCAGGCGGGAGCGGACCAGCATGGTCACTTTCGATCCCAGCCGGGCGAAGAGCTGTGCCTGCTCAAGGGCCACGTACCCGCCACCCAGCACCAGCAGGGATTCCGGTACGGCGTCCAGTTCCATTGCGGTGGTTGAGGTGAGCCAGTCCACCTCTTCCAGCCCGGGGATGGGCGGCGCCCACGGGGTTGAGCCGGTGGCGACGAGGTAGTGGTCGGCCCGGATTGTTTCGACCGTTCCGTCGGGTGCCGTGATGGCCAGCAGCGGCTCACCCGGTGTTCCTTGGAAGGCTGCGCTGCCTTGGCGCAGGTCCCAGCCGTACTCGGCGATCAGGTCCACGTACTTTTCCGACCGCATCCCTTCCACCAGGTCCCGTTTGCCTTCAATGAGTGCCGGCATGTCCACCGGTCCCGCAGATGTGGAGATCCCGGGGAACCTGGTCGTGTCAAGAACCACATGGCGGGCCTCGGCGGCGGCCAGAAGTGCCTTGGACGGCACACACCCGGTATTGACGCAGGTGCCGCCGACCGTGGAACGCTCCACCATGACCACCCGCTTGCCCAGGGTGGTGGCACGGATCGCGGCTGCAAACGCGCCCCCGCCCGAACCGATAACGGCAAGGTCGAAACTGGGCGCTGTTGGTTCTGACATGGTTCCTCCAAAGGTTCGGGCAGCATGGCACGCTATGTCGCAGGGCGGCTGCTGATGCCACTATTGTGCACCTTCCCCTAAACTGGAAGGTCAAGTGAAAGAATTCCTACGGATCACGAGGTGCATGATGCAGATCGGCGAAACCGCTGCGGCAGCCGGCATGACGGCCAAGACCCTGCGGTTCTACGAGGACTCCGGCTTGCTGCCGCCGGCAGACAGGACACCAAACGGATACCGCAGCTACACCCGGAAGACCGTGGACAGGCTGGAATTCATCCGACGCGGCCGTGCCGCGGGGTTGACGCTAGCCCAGATTGGCGATATCCTTTCCGTCCGCGACGTAGGCCAATCTCCTTGCGTTCATGTGCAGGATGTATTGGCCATGCGGCTGTCTAACCTGGACGCCCAGATCGCAGAACTCGCGGCACTGCGCGATACCGTTGCCGAAATGCTCGGCACGGCCGTTGCAGGCGATCCGGCCATTTGTGATCCCGCACGTATCTGCAGCTACCTGTAAAGCCGCCCCCGCGAAGCGACCGAGTGGTTGCCGGCCGCATCCGTGGCAGCGTTCAAGCGCTACTGGAGATTGTTCAGGCTGAGTTGTTCGCGGTGGAAGTCGTAATGGTTGATCGGGTACTGGTAGGTCTGGAGCAGGCTCATGGTCTCCTTGAAGAACGGATCCCACCGGGTGGGAAATGCCATGTTCCGTTCCAAGGTTTCTTGGTCCTCGGCTGCGAGGTGCCGGCCCAGTGACGCCAATACCCTGTCGAACTTGCCGGCCATCCGCTGGCGGTTGAACACGAGTGCGGCATAGCGTGAGCCAAGATAATTGACCCAGTCGAACGGGATCGTGCCAGCATTGAGCGCGCGCGCCAAGGTACGGCCAAAAACGGGCGGCAGGATGGTGACCGTGCGGATCAGGTTGCGCAGCGCTGCAACAATCATGAAGCCAAACACCATGTGGAAGAGTAGCTGCTCGTTGGTCCACTTCGTGCCGGCACTTTTCCTGCGCAAGTCAGCGGTGCTGGCATGCTCAAGTATCCGGCGAAGATCACTCCGGACCCGGTTGTACCCGTCGAGAATCACAGTCCGCTCAGGTTGCTCGGGTGCCGTCACAGGGATCATCCGCCTTTCAACGGCTTGGATCTGGTGAACCCATTCTCCACCTTGCTGGCGTTCCGCGCAGCGAAGCATTGTCCCGGGCTGGCCACAGGCACAATTCGTTAAAGAACCGTGTCGCGGCACTGCCCGGCCCAGGGTCCGTGGCTCATCCTGGCGATGCGCTCGTGGGCACGTCCACTGGTCACGACACACCGTGGTCCCTTCGGACGGTTGGTGGCCGACCCGGCGCTGACTCAGGGTCGCCTGTGGAAGCTGTTGGCGCCTCCACCTTCATCATTGGTGCCCGGCGCCCGGGAATTGTGGCCAAAGTCAACGAGCTTGTCTCCGGCTCTCTCATGTACCGCGTCCTCACCACCCAATCCACCCCATGAGCAACAATCCATCCGGCCGGTTTAT
>NZ_JAAMFN010000043.1 GCF_013376095.1 Arthrobacter sp. SDTb3-6
GCGCTGGCGCCCTCCAGCACCACGGGCGCCCCGCCCTCCCCCAGCGCCAGGTGGGTGTCGCCCCCGGCGGCAAGTTCGCCGTCGTGCGTCACCATGACCACGGCCGCACCGGTGAGCGCCGTGCGCAGCCCCGCCACGAGCTCCCCCGCCTCGTCCCCGCCCAGGTGCGCGGTCGGTTCGTCAAGAAGCACGACGCCGGCCCCGGCCACGAGCGTGCGCGCCACCGACACGCGGGTCCGCTGGCCGCCGGAGAGGTGGTGGCCGCCGGGGCCAACGCGCGTGTCCAGGCCGTCCGGCAGCCCGCGGTACCAGGGCCCCAGCCCGGCCGTTTCCAGGGCCTGTTCGAGTTCGCCGTCCGTGGGCGCGCCGGCGGGGCGGGCCAGGGCCAGGTTGGAACGGAGCGTGGAGTTGAACAGGTAGGCCTCCTGCGGGCACCAGGCAACCTGGCGCAGGGTTCCCGCGGCGGCCGGTTCCCCGTTGAGCGTGTAGCTGCCGCGTTCGGGCGTGAGGAAGCCCAGCAGTACGGCCAGCAGCGTGGACTTGCCGGAGCCGGACGGCCCGCTGACAGTCCACCAGCGGCCCTTTTCGGTGCCGCCGCCGACACCTGAAAAAACGGGCAAGGCGGCCTCGGGGTAGCGTGCCGTGACATCGTCCAGGCGCAGGGAGGTGACCGGTTGGGCCGTGTCATCCCGGCCGGCGGCCGGGCCGGCCACCACCGTGGCGCGGCCGGCCTCCAGCAACGGCAGGGTGCGCGCCATCATGGCACCAAGCACGGGCAGCTGCTCCACGGCTTCCAGGTACTGCCCCAGCGGTTCGGCCAGGGCCAGCATGAGCAGCGCGGCCACGGCGGCGGCGCGGGGGTCGGCGCCGCCGCCGATGGCCGCTGCCGCCACGGCCACGGCGGCCAGGGAGGTCAGCAGCGCCACGCCCGCCTGCCCCAGGCCGCCGGCCCAGGCCAGCCGGCGCAGCGGTGCGGAAACGGTGAGGTCGCGGGCGGCGAAAGCGCGGGCCGCCGGTCCGCCTACGCCGTTGGCGTGCAAGCCCCCGGCGGCGGCCAGCAAGGTGGTGGCCCGGCTGGCCAGCCAGGAACGGTGGACGGCCGCTGCGGCGGCGGCCCTGCGCTGCACCGTATGGACCCCCACGGGCAGCACCAGAAGCGCCAGCACGCCCAACACGGCCACGGTGGCGGCGGCCTGCGGCACCAGCCACCAGACGGCCGCCAGGACGGACAAGTAGGACACCACGGCGGCCGGAATCGGCACCACGGCGCGGGGAACGGCGTCGCGCAGCTCGTCGACGTCGGCAATGAGCGTGCCCAGCGCCCCACCGGACCGCGTCAGCCGGCCCCAGTGCCGGACGTTGGAGCCGAGTGCGTCCCACAGCTTCAGGCGCAGGCCGGCCGCCCAGCGCAACACGGCGTCGTGGGTGAGGAGGCGCTCGCTGTAGCGCAGCACGGAGCGGCCCACGCCAAAGGCGCGCACCCCCACGATCAGCACCATCAGGTACATGATCGGCGGCCGCGCTGCGGCCCACACAATGAGCCACCCAGAGATGCCGGACAGCGCGGCCGCGCTCAGCGTGGCCAGGGCGGACACCAGCACGCCGGCCACGAAACGGGGCGAGCGCCACGGCAGCTGCCGCAGCCACTGCCGGCGGAACCCCGCGGGAGCCGGTTCCGGGGCGCCTGCCGGGGCGGCAACCGCGACCACGGGCGCCGCGGACGGGACCGCACCGCCGATCCGGGCAGCGCAGGTACGGGCAGCGCAGGTACGGGCAGCGCCGCCACCGCGCAAAAGCCCCGCCAGCAGGGGGTCATGGGTGGCGACGGCCAGGGCCACGGTCCCCCGCAAGGAGGCAACCGCCTGCCGCACGGCCTGGGCCGACACCGGGTCCAGGTGGGCGGTCGGCTCGTCAAAAAGTGCCAGCTCCACGGCCGGGTCGCCTGCGATGCGGGCCAGGGCACGGGCCACGGCCACGCGGCGCAGCTCG
Organism: Arthrobacter sp. SDTb3-6; assembly: GCF_013376095.1. GTDB lineage: Bacteria > Actinomycetota > Actinomycetes > Actinomycetales > Micrococcaceae > Specibacter. The sequence continues at coordinate 1,990 of NZ_JAAMFN010000043.1, forward strand.
CCGGGGCTGCATTCCAGCGGTGACCGCCCGGCCAGGTGCCCGGCATTGGCCCGGGCCAGCGCCGCGGCCACGGCTGCGGCGGGAACCGGGACGCCGTGGGGCCCGCCGGCGTAGAGGGCCACGTCCGCGGCCACGGTGTCCTCCGTGAACAGGGGGTGCTGCGGGACCCACACCACCGCGTCCGCAGCCGGACGCAGCAACCGTCCGCGGACCTCGGCGCCCGGCAGGGGCCCTGCCAGGACGGCCAGGGCCGTGGTCTTGCCCGTCCCGCTGGGGCCGTCGAGCACCAGCACCCCGCCGTGCGCAAGGTCGGCCGTGAAACCGGACAGCGCCGGCTCCGTCCGCCCGGGGTAGGCAACGGCCAGGGCATCGGCACGCACCACAAAGTCCCCGTCGTCGTCGCGGGCGGCGCCACGCAGCCCGGAACCGCTGCCGCCGCCGGCGCCCTGGCCGGCGTTGAGGATCTTGTTCACCCGGCGCAGGGCCTCCACGCCGTCCTCGCTGCCGTGGTGGGCGGCGCCGACGTCGCGCAGCGGGCGGAAGCATTCGGGGGCCAGCATGAGGGCCAGCAGGCCGGCTTCCAGGCCCATGTCGCCGGCCACCAGGCGTACGCCGATGAAAACGGCCACGATGGCCACGGAGATGGTGCTGATCAGTTCCAGCGCCATGGAGGACAGGAATGCCGTGCGCAGGGTGGCCATGGTGGACTTGCGGTATTCCTCGGACACGTCGGCGAGCGCCCGGCGTTGCGCCCCGGCACGGCGCAGTCCCACCAGCACGGGCAGGCCGCGGGCCAGTTCCAGCAGGTGGTTGGACAGCCGGTCCAGGCCGCGGGCGGCCCGTTCCACGCGGTCCTGGGTGTGGAAGCCGATCAGGACCATGAACACGGGGACCAGCGGCAGCGTCAGGACCACGACCAGCGCGCTCACCCGGTCGGTCACCAGGATTTGCAGCCCCACGGCGGCCGGCAGCACGGCGCAGGAGACGAGGGCCGGGAGGTAGGCGGTGAAGTAGCCGTCCAGGCCGTCCAGGCCGCGGCTGGCCAGCATCCCCTCGGCCCCCGTGCCGGCACCGGCTGCACTGTTGTTTGCTGCACCGCCGGCCGGCCCGCCCCCGAGCCGGTGGGCCACCAGCCGGGCACGCAGCTCCTCCTTGGCGCCCAGGGCGGCACGCCGGGCAAGCACCTGCTGGCCCCACGCGGCTGCGGCCATCAGCACCGCTCCCCCGCTTCCCTGCAGGGCCAGCCGCCCGAATGGCGGCTGCGTGCCACCCGCCCAGACAGCCAGGGCGTGTGCCAGCGCGGACATGAGCAGCACCAGTGCCACGGCCTTCAGGGCGGCCAGTCCGGCAAGACCGGCCAGGGCCGTGCGCGTGTGCCTGCCCGGGGGCAGCGAGGGGCGTGCCACGTCAGTTCGTCCCGGACACGGCCGGGGCCGCAGCCTGCACACCGACGGCGGGGGCGAAGTCGTGCGGTTCGGGCAGGTGGATGGTGCTGATGCGCTTGCGGAAGATCCAGTAGGTCCAGGCCTGGTAGGCCAGCACCAGGGGCACGCCCACGGCCGCCACGACGGACATCAGGCCCAGCGTGTAGGGCGACGAGGACGCATTGGCCACCGTCAGGTTCCAGACGGCGTTGAGCGTGGACGGGAGCACCACGGGGAACACGGCGCTGAAGATCGTGGCGCTGCCCAGCAGCAGGAACACGCCCAAGGCCAGGAAGCTGCGGCCTTCGCGGCCCCTGCGGTTGGCCACCCAGGCCAGGACGGCGGCAACCGCGGCCAGCGCCAGCAGCAGCCAGCTGAACGCCTTGCCGTTCATCACGGACACGGCGGCGGCCCAGGCGGCGAGCGGGACCAGGCCCAGGGGAAGCCAGCGCCCCACCAGGCGGCGGGCACGGTGGCGGACGGCGCCGTCGGTCTTCAGCGCCAGGAACGCGGCGGCCTGGATCAGGCAGAAGGCCACGAGTGCCACCCCGCCAAGGACGGTGTACCAGGTGAACCAGGCAAAGGGCCCGCCCACGCGGTCGCCGTTGGCGTCCAGCGGCAGCCCCGTGGTGGTCAGGGCCAGCATGGCGCCGATGCCGAACGCGGCCACGAACGAGCCGATCGCGATGGCCCAGTCCCAGGTCCGGCGCCACGTGTCGTGGTGGACCTTGCCGCGGTATTCAAAGGCCACGGCCCGGAAGATCAGCGCCAGCAGCACGAACACCAGCGGAATGTACAGGCTGGAAAACAGCGAGGCGTACCAGAACGGGAAGGCCGCAAAAGTGGCTCCGCCGGCGGTGATCAGCCACACCTCGTTGCCGTCCCAGACCGGGCCCACGGTGTTCAGCAGCAGTCGCCGTTCCTTTTCATCGCGGGCAAAGACCTTCATGAGCATGCCCACGCCAAGGTCGAAGCCCTCCAGGAAGAGGTAACCGGTCCACAGCACGGCAATGAGAATAAACCACAGGGTGGGGAGGAAGTCCATCAGTCAGTCCTTAGATCCAGGCAAGGCGGGTTCCGGCCGGGCGCCGGCGGGCGGGGCGGCCGTGGCGGCCCGGGGGTCAGTAGGCAAAGGCCAGTACATCGTCGCCGCCCTCCCCGCCCGGACGGGTGCCGCCGTCGTCGTCCCCCTTGCTGTTTCCGCCGCCTGGGGCATGCCCCAGCTCCGGCATGGCGGAGGGCACGCCGCCGCGGATGTACTTTGTCAGCAGCGCCACCTCAACCACCAACAGCACGGCGTAGACGGTGCCCAGGGCCACGAGCGAGAAGATCAGCTCCCCCGCCGAGACGCCCGGGGACACCGCGGCTGCCGTGAACATGAACACCTGGTCGACGCCGGACATGGACGGGTTGGGTGCCACCACGAACGGCTGGCGGCCCATCTCCGTGAAGATCCAGCCGGCGGCGTTGGCGCCGAACGGGGCCAGGATGCCCAGCAGTGCCAGGCGCATGATCCATTTGGGCCGCGGGACGGTGCCCTTGCGGGTGGCAAAGAGCGCCACGGCGGAGGCAAGCGCGGCGAGCCCGCCAAAGCCGATCATCATGCGGAAGCCCCAGTACGTGACCGGCATGACGGGCACGTAGTTGATCGGCTGGCCGGCCCGGCTTCCGTAGATGGGGTTGTCCGGCAGCGTCGCACCATACTTGGCCTGGTACTCCGGCACCAGGGTGTTCACGCCCTTGATGTCCGTGGAGAAGTCGCTGTGGGCCAGGAAGGAGAGCAGGCCCGGGACCTCCATGACGGCCACCACCTTGGAGCAGTCACGGCTGCTGAGGTCGCCGACGGACAGAATGGAGAAGCTGGTGCCGTCGTGGCAGGCGGCCTCGGCGGCGGCCATCTTCATGGGCTGCTGCTCGAACATGAGCTTGCCGGACAAGTCGCCGGACACGGCGGAACCCGCAAAGGCGATCATGGCCACCACTGCGCCGATGCGCAGGGACTTGAGCCACACGGAGTGGTCCCGCCGGTCGCGGCCGGGGATGGTGGCCGATTCGCCGACCACCACGCGGCCCTCGGCGTCCACGGTGTCGATGCCGTCGCGGCGCCGCCGCCACAGGTGGTACCAGGAGATGCCCAGCAGGAAGGCGCCGGCCACGGCCAGGGCGCCGGTGATGGTGTGGAAGAACGCCACGAGGGCGGTGTTGTTGGTGAAGACGGCCCAGGCGTCCACCATGTGGGGGTAGCCGTCCACCATCTTCACGCCCACGGGGTGCTGCATCCAGGAGTTGGCCACCAGGATGAAATAGGCCGAAACGATGGACCCGCACACCGCAATCCACAGGCACGCCAGGTGGATCCTGGCCGGCAGCTTTTTCCAGCCGAAAATCCACAGCCCCAGGAAGGTGGATTCGACGAAGAAGGCCAGCAGTGATTCCATGGCCAGCGGGGCGCCGAACACGTCACCCACAAAGCGGCTGTATTCGCTCCAGGCCATGCCGAACTGGAACTCCTGGACGAGGCCGGTGGCCACGCCCATGATGAAGTTGATGAGGAACAGCTTGCCCCAGAACTTCGTGGCCCGCAGGTATTCCTCACGCTCCGTCCGGTGCCACAGGGTTTGCAGCACGGCCACGAGCAGGCCCAGGCCAATGGTCAGGGGCACCATCAAAAAGTGGTACACCGTGACGATCCCGAACTGCCACCTGGCAATGTCCAGAGCTTCCATCAACTTCCCTCAATCCAAGAAACACACTGTGCCAACGGCATAAATTCTACGTCTTGTAGAAGTTCAAGTTCTACCCTGCGTAGAACATTGCTGTCAAAAGCTGTACATTGGATCTTGACGAACTACTTTGAACACCGAATACATGAAGGATCATGCATGGCAACTCTTGGGGACCTGGAACGGGCCGTAATGGATCTTTTGTGGGAGCATCCCGAGGCCATCACGGCCAACACGCTCCGCGACCTGCTCTCGCAGCGGTCGTCCGGGGCCGACGCGCGCCCGCTGGCCGTCACCACCGTGCTGACGGTGCTGTCACGGCTGGAGAAGAAGGGCCTGGTGGAGCGCGAGCGCTCCATCCGCCCGCACCGCTACCGTGCCGTGACGAGCCGCGCGGACCACACCGCCGAACTCATGCTTGAAGTGCTGGGCTCCGCCCCTGACCGCGAGGCGGTCCTGGCGCGCTTCATCGGCACCGTCAGCGAGGGCGAGGCAGAAACCCTGCGCAAACTCCTGGGCCGCGACTGACTGAACCTTGCGCCGCCGCGCAGGCGGTAGCGTTAAGACATGTTCTGGAGCTCGTGGTTCCTGGCGGGCCTGGCCATCGCCCTCGCGTGGCCGGCGCCCGTCCTTTTGTCGCGCGCGCACTGGCCGGCCCGGGCGCCGTTTGCGGCCATGGTGCTCTGGCAGTCCATCGCCCTCGCCGGCGGACTCTCCATGATCGGCGCCATGCTGTGCTACGGCCTGGTCCCGCTGGGCGGCAACCTGGCCGTCGGCCTGCACGGGCTCCTGCTCATTGTCACCGGCAGGGCCTCCCTGGACACGCTGGGCCTGGTCCATGCCTTTGCGCTCAGCGCGGCCGCGCTCCTCTCCGCCCACCTGGTCTTCACGCTGTGGCTGACCTACTTCCGCATCAACCGCCAGCGCCGCCGCCACCGCGACCTGCTCCACCTGCTCAGCTCCCCCGCCGACGACCGCCCGGACACCCTGGTCATCAATCATGAGGCGCCCGTGGCCTACTGCCTGCCCGGCGGCTCCCGCTCGGTCACCGTGCTCTCCGACGGGCTCATGACGCTGCTCTCCCCCGATGAACTCCACGCGGTGCTCCTGCACGAGCAGACGCACCTGGCCCAGCGCCACCACCTGCTGCTGTGGGCGTTTGCGGCCTGGCGCTCGGCCCTGCCGTGGCTGCCCACATCCCGGCTGGCCCAGCGCGCCGTCTCCTCCCTGATTGAAATCATGGCCGACGACGTTGCCCTGCGTGCCGTGGACAAGTCCACCCTGGTCAAGGCCATCGCCCTGGTGGCCAGCGGCCCGGCACAGCTCCCCGCAACGTCCCTGGTGGGCGGCGGCGCCGAGCAGATTGACACGCCGGCGACGACGTCGGCCAGGCTGGGCAGGCTGCTCGCCCCGGCGCCCCCGCTGGGCGCCGCGCAGCAGGCCCTGGTTGTTGGTGCCGCAGCCCTCCTGCTGGCGGCGCCCACGGCACTGCTCCTGGTCCCGGGCATCCTCTCCTGACAGCCCCCCATCCCTCGGTTGCAATCGGGGCGTTTCCACCCAACCCTCCCGCAGAACCGGGGCACTTCCACCCAACCCTCCCGCACTGTTATGAGGGAGGGTTGGCGGATACCCGCCCGTTTGCAACCGGGCGTCCAAGGAAACAGCCCCGGTTGCGCGGGAGGGTCTGGGAAAACAGTCCCGGTTGCAACCGAGGGATTGACGGGTGTCAGGCGTCGATGCGGTCTGCGTCCAGGTGTTCGCTGCCGGCGACGATGAATTCCTTGCGCGGGGCCACCTCGGCGCCCATGAGCAGTTCAAAGGTGTGTTCGGCCCGGTCAGCGTCGGCGCTGGTGACCCGGCGCAGCATGCGGTGGCGCGGGTCCATGGTGGTCTCGGCCAGCTGCTCCGCATCCATCTCGCCCAGGCCCTTGTACCGCTGGATCGGCTTCTTGTAGCCCTTGCCCGACTTCTCCAGCTTGGCCAGCAGCGCGTGCAGTTCCTTTTCGGAGTAGGTGTAGACCATCTCGTTGGCCTTGGATCCGGCGTGGATGATCTCCACCCGGTGCAGGGGCGGCACGGCCGCATAGACGTTTCCGGCGTCGATCATGGGGCGCATGTAGCGGAAGAACAAGGTCAGCAGCAGGGTGCGGATGTGGGCGCCGTCGACGTCGGCATCGGTCATGAGGATGACCTTGCCGTACCGGGCCGACTCCAGGTCAAAGCTGCGCCCGGACCCGGCCCCCACCACCTGGATGAGCGCGGCGCATTCGGCGTTGGCCAGCATGTCCCCCACCGATGCCTTTTGGACGTTGAGGATCTTGCCGCGGATGGGCAGCAGCGCCTGGAAGTCCGAGGACCGGGCCAGCTTGGCCGTGCCCAGGGCGCTGTCGCCCTCCACGATGAACAGTTCGCTCTTTTTGACGTCGTTGCTGCGGCAGTCCGCCAGCTTGGTGGGCAGCGATGAGGTTTCCAGCGCGTTTTTGCGGCGCTGGGTCTCCTTGTGCACGCGGGCGGAGATGCGCGACTTCATCTCGGAAACCACTTTTTCCAGGAGCGTGGCGGCCTGGATTTTCTCGCCGCGGGCGGTGGATTCCAGCTTTGCCTTCAGCTCCCTTTCCACGACCTTGGCCACAATGGCCTTCACGGCGGGGGTGCCCAGGATTTCCTTGGTCTGGCCCTCAAATTGGGGCTCGGCCAGGCGGACGGTCAGCACGGCGGTGAGCCCGGCCATGACGTCGTCCTTTTCAATTTTGTCGTTGCCGGCCTTGAGCTTGCGGGCGTTGGCCTCCACGACCTTGCGGAACGTCTTCAGGAGCGCCTGTTCGAAGCCTTCCTGGTGGCGGCCGCCCTTGGGCGTGGCAATGATGTTCACAAAGCTGCGCATCGTGGTTTCGTAGCCGACACCCCAGCGCAGGGCAATGTCCACCTCGCAGTCGCGCTCCACCGCGGTGCTTTCCAGGTGCCCGGCGGCATTGAGGACCGGGACGGTTTCGGTGAACGTGCCGTGCCCCTGCAGGCGCCAGATGTCGGTGACGGAGCCGCCCACCGAGAGGAAGTCAACAAATTCGGAGATGCCGCCGTCGTGGTGGAACACCTCCTCGTGGGTGGCAAATTCGCCGGGCGAACCGGGGACGCGGCGTTCGTCCCGGACGGTGATTTTCAGCCCGGGGACCAGGAAGGAGGTCTGGCGGGCGCGGGAGACGAGCTCCTCATAGGAGAACTTGGCGTCGGGGGTGAAGATCTGTCGGTCGGCCCAGTACCGGATGCGGGTGCCGGTGACCCCGCGCTTGGTGGTGCCCACCACGTCCAGGCTGGACTTGTCGGTAAAGGGCGTGAAGCCGACGTCGGGGCCCACGGACTTGCCGGAATCGTTGAAGTGCCCCGGCTCGCCGCGCCTAAAGCTCATTTGGTAGGTCTTGCCGCCGCGGTCCACCTGGGCGTCCATGCGGGCGGACAAGGCGTTCACCACGCTGGCGCCCACCCCGTGCAGCCCGCCGGAGGCGGCATAGGAGGTGCCTCCGAACTTGCCGCCGGCATGCAGCTTGGTGAGCACCACTTCCAGGCCGGTGAGCCCCGTCTTGGGTTCCACGTCCACGGGGATGCCGCGGCCGTCGTCGTGCACCTCAACGGAGTTGTCCTTGTGCAGGACCACCTTGATGTCCTGCCCGTAGCCGGCCAGGGCCTCGTCCACGGAGTTGTCAATGATCTCCCACAGGCAGTGCATCAGGCCGCGGGAGTCGGTGGAACCGATGTACATGCCGGGGCGCTTCCGAACGGCTTCCAGCCCCTCCAGCACGGAGAGGTGGCGGGCGCTGTAATCGGAATTCATTCGTGCCACGGGTGGCTTGCTCCTTGTGACGATGGCTGGTGACGATGGCTGGTGCGTGCGGGCGTCGCCGCCCCGTAGGGAACGTGCGCCCCCTCAAGGTTAACGCGTGGCGGACGCCGTCGTGCACAGGCATGCCGCACGGCTGCGCGCTACGCGGTAAGCGAAAGTGGGCCGTGGCTGGCATGGGCGGGGCACTTTTGATGGTTGTATGAAGTACAGGAACTAGAGAAGGAGGCCATGATGACGACCACCGCCATTGCCAGCCGGGAGCTGAACACGATGGACCGATGCGACCGTTGTGGCGCACAGGCCTATGTTCGGGTTGTCCTGCAATCTTCAGGGGGCGAGCTGCTCTTCTGCGGCCACCACGCCCGCGGCGTCGAGGAGACGCTCAAGCCGCTCTCCTCAGAGTGGCATGACGAGACCGCTCGCCTGCACGAAAAGGCGCCAGTGTCCGTCGACTGACCGACCCGCTGCGTGGGGTCCCGACTCTGTCGGGGCCCCATTTTTGTGCCCCCGGACGCAGCCCCGCCAAGGCGCCTTAGGCTGCCTAAGGTCCCCCGGTGCAGCCCCAAATAAGGCATTTGCCCGATGTTGCGTCACCTCCATCGGCGAAGGATGGAGCCATCGGCACAACATCTTTCACACAAGGGGACGGCAATGAACGACTTCATGGCTTTGATGATCCGGCAGCAGAATGAACGGGAACTGGCAATCGCACTGGAACAACGCCGGCTGCTGCGCGGCGCGGACGGCGTGGATCCGCGGTTCCACCACAATCCCAGCCTCACGCAGCGCCTGTGGCAGCGGCTGCTGCAACGGCGGGCAGGGAGCCACCGCGTTTCCCACACCCCCGCCCGCGGCGGGGCAGTCCGCTCCAACGCGTGAGCGCCCTGCTGCCCGGCGGCGGCGCGTGGCAGGATGAATACATGCAGTCGTCGCAGGCCAGCAGCCACTTGATCGGGCGCGGGGAGGAACTGCGTTCCCTGGCGGAATCGTACGGGCTCGCCGTGCAAAGCAAGCCCCAGGCCGTGGTCGTCGCCGGCGAAGCGGGACTGGGCAAAACACGGCTGCTGCGCGAATTCCTCCACGGCCTGCCGGAATCCACCCGGATCCTCTCCGGCCAATGCGTGGACCTCGGCCCGCTGGCGGCACCGTACGCCCCGATCACCTCCATACTGCGCGGCCTCGCCGGTGAAACCGGGCTGGCGCAACTCATGGAGCTGGCCGGTCCGGGCCGGGACGCGCTGGCGCTCCTGCTGCCCGAGGCCGGCACGGCAGGGCCGGGGTTTCCCACGGCCAACCTGGTCCTGGAGGCGGTCAGCACGGTACTCGAGCGGGCTGCGGAGGGACGCCCGACCGTCGTCGTGGTTGAAGACCTGCACTGGGCTGACAAATCCACGCTGGCCGTCCTGGGGTTCATCCTGCGCGCCTTCAACGGCGGTCAGTTCCTGCTGGTCATGACGTACCGCAGTGACGACGTGCACAGCGGCCACCCGCTGCAGGCGTTTCTGGCCGAGGCGGAGCGCGGCCGCTTTGCCACGACCATCCAGCTCGCCCGACTCAACCGGGACCAGGTCCGCCAGCAGCTGGAGTCCATCACAGGGACCGCCGCCGACTACGAACTCGTCGAAAACATCCTCTCCCGCAGCGACGGCATCCCGTTCTTTGTGGAGGAACTGGCGGGGCTGGACGGCTGCGCGTCCGGCACGGAGCTCCCGCCGTCGCTGCGCCAACTGCTGCTGGCACGGTACGAGCGGATGGCTGAGCCTGTGCAGTATTTCCTGCGCGTCATTGCCGCCGGTGGGACGTGCGTGCCTCACCCGTTGGCGGAAAACGCCTATGACCGGCCCCGGGACACCTTCGAACCCGCGGCCCGGCTGGCGCAGCAGGCAAGGCTGATCGACGTGGACGGCGACAGCTACACGTTCCGGCATGCCCTGCTGCGGGAGGCCGTGCATTCGGACCTGCTGCCCGGGGAACGCACCCGCTTCCACACCCGCTACGCGCAGGCCCTGGAAGCGGCAGAGCCGGCCCGCCGCGACACCGCCGCCATCGCCTACCACTGGGACACGGCCAACGCAGCCGACAAGACGTTCGAGGCCTCCGTTGCCGCCATGGACGAGGCCTGGCGGCGCTTTGCCTACACCACCTCGGCCCGCATGGGCGAACGTGCCCTGGAGCTCTGGGACGGCGTCGGCGAACCGGAAAAGGTGGCGGGAATGCCGCGCTACCGGCTCCTGGCGCGCACGGCGGCGGCCCACAACCTCGCCGGCGACGGCGAACGGTCACTGGCCGTGATCGCGCTGGCGGTCGACGACCCTGCGGCAACCGGCCAAGACCGGGCCCGGCTGCTCGCCAGCCAGGCCCGGTACCTGGGCTTCAATGCCAGGCCGGGCTCCGAGGGCCTGCTCCGCGAAGCCCTGGAGCTGGTGCCGGCGGGCTCGGACGAAAGGCTGCGCGCGCGGCTGCTGAACTGGCTGGCGGCCCGGCTCATGCTGGCCGGGAAGCAGGGGGATGCCATCGAGATGGCAACGGAGGCGCTGGAACTGGCCACGGCAGCCGGCAATGCCGAGGAACGCTCCGTGGCCGCCAACCTCCGCGGCGTTTCCCGCATCAATGCCGGGGACATCGCCGGCGGGCGCACAGACCTGGAGGCGGCCGAGGGGCTCGCCGAAGGACACGTGCAGGCGCTGCTGCGCTTCCGTGTCAACTATTCGGACGCGCTGAACCTGCTGGGCCTGTACGACGAGTCGATCCGTGTCGCCGAGGCCGGGATCGAGCGTGCCCGGCAGCTTGGCGTGGAACGCACCACCGGCGCCATCCTCTCCTCCAATGCCGTGGACCCGCTCTTTGCCCGCGGCGACTGGGTTCCTGCGGCAACGCTGCTTGAGCGCAACCTGCAACTTTCCCCGCCCGGTTCGTTCCACGCGTACCTCATCCGTTCGAAGATCTGGTCCACACTGTGGGGCGGCGACGTGGCGGGGGCCGGGAAGCTGTTCCGCCGTTGGGAGCCGCAGCTGCGGGGGCTCGCCGCCGTGGAAATGCAGTCCCGGCTCCAGCTGACGACGCTCAGCGCCGAACTGGCATGGGCCTGCGGCGACCTGGACGGTGCCTGGCAGGAAGTTGCCTTCGTCCTCGGCCCCGCGTTCCGGCCGCTGCCCGGCTATGACCTGCCGTTGCTGGCGCTGGCAGCCAGGGTGCTCGCGGCGAGGCGCCGGGCCGGCGCGGGCGCGTCCGGTGCTGGCCTGGACGGCGGGCGGCTGTCCGACGACGAGGCCCTCCTGCGTGCCGTGCTCGCCGGCGACGCCTTCTGGCCGACCCACCCGGGCTGGCTGGCACTCTTTGACGCTGAAGTGGGCGGGCGGCAGGGAAGCGGCGACGACCCCGCTGCCTGGCACGCGGCCGGCTTGGCCGCGGCGGCACTGCCGGCCCACCTGCGCCACTACATTGCGCTGCGCACCGGCCAGGCCGAACTTGCCGCCGGCCGCCGGACGGCAGCTGCCTCCTCGATCCGCGCCGCCATCGACGGCTCCCAGGCCCTCGGTGCCCGCCTGGTCGCCGACATGGGCCGTAAGCTGGCCGCACAGGCAGGACTGCCGCTTGACGGCCCGCGCCGGCGGCCCAACAGCGGGGAACTGACCGGGCGTGAACGCCAGGTCCTGGCCCTGGTGGCTGATGGACTTTCGAACCGCCAAATTGGCGAGCAGTTGTTCATCAGCACTAAGACAGCCAGCGTCCACGTCTCGGCGATCATGCGCAAGCTGGGCGCCTCCAGCCGCACCGAGGCAGCCTCCCGCGTCATGGCCCCGGGTCCGGGCAAAAAATAACCCACCTCGGGTGCCGGAAACCTGTGGTTTCCGGCACCCGAGGTGGGCCTGTTTCGAAGAGTCGTCAGTCCAGGTAGTCTCGCAGCACCTGTGAACGCGAGGGGTGGCGCAGCTTGGACATCGTCTTGGACTCTATCTGGCGGATGCGCTCGCGCGTGACGCCGTAGACCTTGCCGATTTCGTCTAAAGTCTTCGGCTGGCCGTCGGTGAGCCCAAAGCGCATGGCGACGACCCCGGCCTCACGTTCGGACAGGGTGTCCAGCACGGAGTGCAACTGCTCCTGGAGCAGCGTGAAGGACACCGCGTCGGCGGGGACCACTGCTTCGGAGTCCTCAATGAGGTCGCCGAATTCGGAGTCGCCGTCTTCACCCAGCGGGGTGTGCAGCGAGATGGGCTCGCGGCCGTACTTCTGGACCTCAACGACCTTCTCGGGCGTCATGTCCAGTTCCTTGGCCAATTCCTCCGGTGTGGGTTCGCGGCCCAGGTCCTGGAGCATCTGGCGCTGGACACGGGCCAGCTTGTTGATGACCTCCACCATGTGCACGGGGATGCGGATGGTCCGGGCCTGGTCGGCCATGGCGCGGGTGATGGCCTGGCGGATCCACCAGGTGGCATAGGTGGAGAACTTGAAGCCCTTGGTGTAGTCGAACTTTTCGACTGCGCGGATCAGGCCCAGGTTGCCTTCCTGGATAAGGTCCAGGAAAAGCATGCCGCGGCCGGTGTAGCGCTTGGCCAGGGATACGACCAGGCGCAGGTTGGCTTCCAGCAGGTGGTTTTTGGCGCGCTTGCCGTCGTGCACAATGCGCTGCAAGTCGCGCTTGAGCTGGACGTCCATCTTGTCAGCCTCGGGCGACTTCAGCTTTTCGGTGGCATAAAGGCCAGCTTCAATGCGCAGGGCCAGGTCGACTTCCTGCTCGGCATTGAGCAGTGCAACCTTGCCGATCTGCTTGAGGTAATCCTTGACCGGGTCCGCCGTGGCCCCGGCGGACATGACCTGCTGGACAGGGGCGTCGTCGTCATCGGAATCGGAGTAGACAAAGCCGGAGCCGGTCGCGGCCGGAAGTGCCCGCTTCTCGGCACCTGCCTCGGCCTCATCCTCTTCAACGGCGCCGTCAGCGACATCCTCGTCCTCCTTGGCAGCCTTGGAGCGGTGGGCGCCCTGCGAGGCAGCCTTGGCGGGGGCTCCGCCGGCACCCGAGGAGGCCTTCTTCGCGGCCAGGGTGGCAGCACGCTTCTGTGCCGGGGTCAGCGACGCCCCGGCAGGGTCGGTCACCTCAAATGTTGTGGAGTCTTTGCTCTTGGAAGTAGCAGACACAGAAAACCTTTCTTGCGGCGGTCTGTGGAGTCACCTTAGGGCAACACCACTATGACCCTGTCAAGTCCGTGTTGCCTTTACGCATCACCGAAGCACTTGGAGGGTCATTACATACAACTCCCGGCGCCGCAGCATTGTTCCCGCCGCCACACACAAGGTTTATTTGAAAAGAGCCGCCAACACAAAGTTCAACGCAAACACGGACCCAGCCGGGTCTAGGCATCCATTGTCTCATGTTTTCCCCACCGGCAGGCACGCCTCAGGCCGCCTCAGGCACACCCTTCCGGTAGCCCGGCCACGCTGTCTGCCGGTCCTTGGCCCAGGCCGCAACAAAGCCCATCTGGAGGAGCCGGTCAAGCAGGTGGGCAAGCTTGTAGCCGGGGACGTACTTCAGGGACTCCTCAAAATATGCCCCGGCCCAGGTGCCCTTCCCACGGCACCACTGGATCCATCCCAGGACGCACAGCAGCGGGGCCTTGCCCTCCCCGTCAACGTTCGAGGCCAGGAACAGCAAAAGTTCCTCCGCCTGGTCCATCCGGGCCCAGTCAGGCCCCCGCACGGGGCGGCCGCCGCCCGCGCTGCCGCCGAGCAGGATGTCGGCAAACAGTTCCCCGGCTGCGACGATCCCGCCGTCGGACTCGTCCAGGATCGAAACGTCACGGCCGGCCGCCTGGCTGCCGCCGTACCAGTTGCGCGGCACCGCCGGCCCGGGCACATCCGCCTCGAGGTACCCAACACCAAGGACGCCGGCCAGCGAGGCTTCGGGCGTGGTGGCCAGGGAAACCATGACGGCGTCGCGCACGGCAGTGTTGGACAGGCTGGCCGTGAGGTAGCCGCACATGCCGGTGTCCGGACGTTCAGGCCAGCGGGCCAACGCCGTTTCCCAGGCCCCCAGTGTGACGACCAGCTGGTTTTCGGCCGCGCCATCCCTGCCGAGGGCGTCGCGCAATGGTTCCGCTGCGGCCGCCACCTTGGCGGCGTGCCCCGGATCCTGCACGGCAGCCAGGGCGGGCACCCGCTCCCGCGGGCTTTGCTCCACGCTGCTGCCGCGGTAGACCAATTCGGCGCTGACAAGGCTGCCGGTGATCTTGCGGTTGCTGTGTCCCGGCCAGGGACAACAGGCTGGATTGAGGCACTCAATGCTCCGCCAGTGGTCCGGGCCCACATACCAGGCATCACGCACCGGCAGGCCTGCCGCGGCCAGGGCCCCGCGCAGTGCGTCGAAGACCTCCCGCTGGGCAAGGTCCTCGGGGTCCGTCCAGTCGGCCCCGCCAAAGATGGCCACCAGGGAACCGTCCGCCTGTGCGTCGCCGGCCAGCTGGCCGGCGGCAATGGCCGCAAAGCCGTCCAGGTTCACGGTCCCGGCCCTGGGCAGGTCCAGGCGCATGGTGGCGCGCAGCGCCTTTCCTGCCATGCCGATGCACACCACGCTGTTTTCCGGCCAGTACCCGACAATGTGCGGGATGAATGCGAGCAGGTCCTCGCCGGCGCTGACTTTGATTTTCTCTTGTTTGCTCATGCCCTCAAGGCTGGCGAAGGAACGGGCCCGGCAAAAGGGGCGGGCAGGGAAATGCGCGAATCTGTGGATAACAGGCGGCCCGTGGCCGTTTATTCCCTTGAACTGCCGCCCTTGCCCGTGCCCGTGCCCGCATCCGCGCCCTCGCCCTCGCCCTCGCCGGTGCCCGCGGAAATCCGCCCGGCCCGCAGCTCGGCCCGGTACTGTGCCCGGCGGCGCCGGTTGTCAGCCAACGCCTCCCGCAGTGGCGGCACCAGTTCCCCGGACAAGGCCATGCGGCGGCGCACCTTGGCCCGCACCCTCATGACGGCGAGGGCGCCCACGGCCAGCACGATGAACTGGAAGGACAGTGCGATCCGGAAGGAGTCCAGGGAATACAGGTGCCCGCCGGAGAAGCCGTTGGTGTTCAGCAGGTCCAGGACCAGCCCGACCACGTACATGGTGACCAGTGCGGCGCAGAAACCGCCCACGTTCACGATGCCGGAGGCCGTGCCGATGCGGTGGGATGGATTGAAGGTGCGGGCAAAGTCAAAGCCGATCATCGACGCCGGGCCACCCAGTGCCAGGGCAAGCACCAGCAGGACCAGCAGCCACAGCGGCGCCGCGCCCGGATACAGGATCACGGCCAGCCATGCCGCCGTGATGGTGAACGTCACGGCCAGGACCATGGTGGAGCGGCGCATCGGGTGGCGGCCCACCCAACCGCCGAGCAACGGCCCGCAGATGATCCCGACCACCACAAACAGGCTCAGCAGGACACTGGCCTCGGCCGGGTCGAGGCCTTGTCCCGAGACCAGGAACGGATAGCCCCAGGTCATGACGAAGACATTGCCGGCAAACTGCGTGGCAAAGTGGCTCCACATGCCCAGCTGCGTGCCCGGCTGTTTCCAGGCCTTCGCCAGGTCCGCAGCGCTCTCCCTGATGCCCGGCTGGACCACGGGACCGGAGGGGGTTTCGGGGGTGTTGCGCAGAATGGCCGCGGAAAGCACGCAGGCCAGCAGCCCGAGCGCGGCCAGGCCCAGGAAGGCCGGGCTCCAGCCCCAGCCATGGAGCACAATGGCAAACGGGGCAATGGAGATCAGCTGGCCGAACTGGCCCAGCTGCCCGGTGAGCTGGGTCAGCAAGGGCACCCGGCGCGAGGGGAACCACACCGGGATCAACCGGATCACGGAAATGAAGGTCATGGCATCGCCGGCGCCAACGAAGACGCGGCCCACCACCCCGGCGGGCACGGAGCCGGCCGCGGCCAGCTGCAGCTGGCCGATGGTCATCAGGGCTGCGCCGGCGGCAATCATCACGCGGGGGCCGAACCGGTCAACCAGGACCCCGACGGGCACCTGCAGGACAGCATAAACCAGCAGCTGGATGACGGTGAACGCGGAGAGGGCGGAGGCGGTGGCGTGGAAGCGTGCCGTCGCTTCGAGCCCCGCCACGCCAAAGGAGGTGCGTTGCGTCACTGCGATGAGGTAGGCGAAGACGCCGATCCCCCAGATGGCCCATGCCCGTTTACTGTCCACAGGGACAGACTATGCCCGCCACGGGGCCGGACCGGGGCAGCGACTTCCGGAATGTCCTAGATGTTGCCGGAATCACCGGCGCCGGACGACGGGCCGGCGTCCCGGCTGGCCAGGTACGCCTCAACGGCGGCGCCAAGCTCGTCGGCGTCGGGCAGTTCGTCATTGTCACCGGCCAGCAGCGACCGGCGTTCCGTGCCGTCGCTGTGCTCGTCGTACTGCTTTTCCAGGTTGCGCACCACGGCCTGCACCTCGGCGGAGCCTTCAACCTGTTCGGTGATCTGGCGTTCCACGGCGCGGCCCGCCTCGCGCAGCCGTTCGCTGGGCAGCATCAGGGACGCCGCCGCGCCCAGGTATTCCAGCCCGGCGACGGCGGCCGGCGGGTACTCCGCCTCGGCCAGGTAGTGCGGGACGTGGATGGCGTAGCCCACCACGTTGCGCCCTTCGGCGGCCAGCCGGTATTCGAGCAGGTGGCCGATGGCGGAGGGAATGTCCAAGGTGGTCTTCCAGGCCGAGATGCCCTCGATGAGCTCGGGGCGGTTGCCATGGACGGTGGCGCCGATGGGCCGCGTGTGCGGCACCGGCATGGGCACCGAGTGCACCCACGCGACCAGGTTCACGTCCAGCCGGCGGACCAGGCCCAGCACGGCCAGCGTGAAGCGCTCCCACTGCAGGTCCGGTTCGCTGCCGTTGAGGTACAGGAACGGCTTGCCCAGCGCGTCCACCATCCGGTACAGCACCAGTGACGGTGCCCGGTAGTCGCTGATGTGGTCCTCGGTGAACGTCATGCGGGGCCGGCGGGAGCGGTAGTCAATCAGCTGGTCCACGTCGAAGACCGCCACCGGCTCCGCGGCCAGGTGGTCGATCAGTTCGCCGGCGATCTGGTGGATGACGTGGCCGGCGTCGGAAAATCCGGTAAAGGACATCAGCAGGTTAAGCCCGCGCAGGTCCTCGGCCTCCAGCAGCGCCTCATTGAGGGCAAACAGGGACTCGGGATCTTGAAAGGGGGTATATGCAATGTTGTTCATGGTCTTCCTCACCAGCTTAGCTCCATCAATGGCACAACGCCGCAGGCGCCCGGAATCATCCCGGACCCCCGCAACCGGTGCCGCCATCCCCCCGTGTAAAGAGACTACGATCGGTTGGGTATCACACTGCACAAACTTCAACCACTACCGTGAGGACACATACAACGTGAGTGCGAGCCACACCATCAGCTTCAACGTCATCAACTCGGACCTCAAAAAGGTCTCGGCGGATGCCCTTGTCATTGGCGTCGGCAAGGGTGCCGACGGACCCGTCATCCTGGATTCCCCCCTTTCCGCTTCCGCAGTGGCTTCGCTGAAGGCGTCCCTGGACGCCCTGGGCGTCAGCGGCGCAGCCGACCAGCTGGTCCGCCTGCCCGGCCTGCCGGACTCCGGGGCCAAGGTGCTGGTGCTCGCCGGCGTCGGCAAGCTCTCCGGCACCGAGATCACCGAGGAATCACTGCGCCGGGCCGGCGGCTCGGCCGTCCGCCAGCTGGCCGGCCTCAAGCACGTGGTGCTGGCCCTGCCGACGACGGCGTTGGCCCAGGTTTCGGCCCTCGCCGAGGGTGCCGCGCTGGGCGCCTACCGGTACGCCAGCCTGCATTCGGGCAAGGACGCCGCGAAGGAGCCGGTGGCCAAGGTGACCATCTACTCCTCCCTGGCGAAGGACCCGGCCCTCGCGGCCGCACTGGACCGGGCCGCCGTTGTCGCCAAGGCCGTCAACGCGACCCGCACGCTGGTCAACGAGCCGCCGAGCCGCCTGTTCCCGGCCACGTTCGCAGAGGCCGCCAGGGACCTCGCCAAGGGCCTGCCGGTCAAGGTGACCGTCATGGACGAAAAGCGCCTGCTCAAGGACGGCTACGGCGGCATCATGGGCGTGGGCCAGGGCTCCTCCCGCCCGCCGCGCATGGTCAAGCTGGAATACAAGTCGGACAAGGCCGTGGCCGACCTCGCCCTGGTGGGCAAGGGCATCACCTTTGATTCCGGCGGCATCTCCATCAAGCCCGGCGCCGGCATGATCACGATGAAGTGCGACATGGCCGGCGCGGCAGCCGTCCTCAACACGGTGCTGGCCGTGGCCGGCCTGGGCCTGCCCGTCAACGTCACCGGCTGGCTGTGCATCGCCGAAAACATGCCCTCAGGCACCGCGATCCGCCCCTCGGACGTGCTGACCATCTTTGGCGGCAAGACCGTGGAGGTGCTCAACACCGACGCCGAGGGCCGCCTGGTCATGGCCGACGGCCTGGTTGCCGCCTCGCAGGAGTTCCCCGACGTCATCATCGACGTCGCCACCCTGACCGGCGCCCAGGTGGTGGCCCTGGGCCACCGCACGGCCGGTGTCATGGGCGACGACGGCGTCAGCGCCGCCTTGAAGGCCGCGGCGGACCGCGCGGGCGAGCTCGTGTGGCCGATGCCGCTGCCGGAGGAACTGCGACCCACGCTCGACTCCCCGGTGGCGGACCTGGCCAACATTGGCGAACGGATGGGCGGCATGATGACGGCTGCTGTGTTCCTGCAGGAATTCATCGGCAAGGACAAGTCCGGGGAGACCATCCCGTGGGCCCACCTGGACATTGCCGGACCGGCCTTCAACGAAGGCGCCCCGTACGGCTACACCCCCAAGCAGGGCACCGGCATGGCGGTGCGCACGCTCGTGGCATACGTCGAAGACGTGGTGGCCCGCAGCGTTTAGCGCCGCCTGCGGCGCTGCCGCCCGGCAGCCGTGCCCCGGCGGTGTCAAACCACACAGTGAGTATGACCACAAACGGCTTTACTGTGACACCGCCGAGGTGGAGCATGGAACATTGGGCAGCTAAGGTGATTGCTGAATGTATTTGTCCTTGGCCAGATAAGTTCCAGGACATGGCAGGGCTGCGGCCGACTCACGGCCGCAGCCCTGCACCAACAAAAAGTGAGATGGCGCGTACACGTGCGCCATCCGAACGCGAGGGAGCGTCTAAGTGGCCGAACAGGCAGCTGGGCAAGAATTCGACATCCTGATTCTCGGTGGCGGCAGCGGCGGATATGCCGCGGCCCTGCGCGCCGTCCAATTGGGGCTGACCGTTGGACTGGTGGAAAAGAACAAGCTGGGCGGCACCTGCCTGCACAACGGCTGCATCCCCACCAAGGCCCTGCTGCACGCAGCAGAGGTTGCCGACCACGCCCGCGACGGCGCCAAGGTCGGTGTGAACGTTGAGCTGACCAGCATCGACATGAACGCCGTCAACGCGTACAAGGACGGCATCATTGCCGGCAAGTACAAGGGCCTGCAGGGACTCATCAAGGGCAAGGGCATCACCGTCATCGACGGCGAAGGCAAGCTGACCGCCCCCAACACCGTCACGGTGGACGGCGTCAACTACACGGGCAAGAACATTGTCCTGGCCACCGGCTCCTACTCGCGCAGCCTCCCCGGCCTGGAAATTGGCGGCAAGGTCATCACCTCCGACCAGGCACTCACCATGGACTACGTGCCCAAGAGTGTCATCGTCCTCGGCGGCGGCGTCATCGGCGTCGAATTCGCGTCCGTCTGGAAGTCCTTCGGCGTCGACGTCACCATCATCGAGGGCCTGCCGTCGCTGGTCCCCAACGAAGACCCGGCCATCATCAAGGTCCTCGAGCGCACCTTCCGCAAGCGCGGCATCAAGTTCAACACCGGCACCTTCTTCCAGGGCGTCGAGCAGACGGCCGACGGCGTCAAGGCCACCCTTGTGGACGGCAAGACGTTCGAGGCCGACCTCATGCTGGTCGCAGTGGGCCGTGGCCCCTCCACGGCTGGCCTGGGCTATGAGGAGGCCGGCGTCACGATCGACCGCGGCTTCGTCATCACCAACGAGCGCCTGCACACCGGCGTCGGCAACATCTACGCCGTGGGCGACATCGTCCCGGGCGTCCAGCTGGCCCACCGCGGCTTCCAGCAGGGCATTTTCGTGGCCGAGGAAATCGCCGGCCTGAACCCCGTGGTGGTCGAGGACATCAACGTCCCCAAGGTCACCTTCTGCGACCCCGAGATCGCCTCCGTGGGCCTGAACGAACCGCAGGCCAAGGCCAAGTTTGGCGACGGCAACGTTGAGACCACCGAGTACAACCTGGCCGGCAACGGCAAGAGCGCCATCCTGGGCACCGGCGGCATCATCAAGTTCGTCCGTGAAAAGGACGGCCCCGTCGTTGGCGTGCACATGATCGGCACCCGCATCGGCGAGCAGATCGGCGAGGCACAGCTCATCGTGAACTGGGAGGCCTACCCCGAGGATGTGGCGGGCCTGATCCACGCCCACCCCACCCAAAACGAGGCGCTCGGCGAGGCAGCCATGGCTTTGGCCGGCCGCCCGCTCCACGGCTAGCAGGACCTTTATTTAGTGCACCCGGCGCCCGCGCCGGGTGCACTAAGCTCAAATACAAACGATCATTACTCAAGAATTTTATGTTTGGTGCCTTTGAGGGCGCCGCACAAAAAGGAGAACGGGGACGAAATGTCTGAATCCGTGAACTTGCCCGCCTTGGGCGAAAGCGTCACCGAAGGAACCGTCACGCGCTGGCTCAAGCAGGTCGGCGAACGAGTTGAAGTGGACGAGCCCCTGCTGGAGGTCTCCACCGACAAGGTCGACACCGAAATCCCCTCGCCCTTTGCCGGCATCCTGGAGCAGATCCTGGTCCCCGAGGACGAGACCGCCGAAGTGGGCGCACCGCTGGCCCTGATCGGTTCCGGCGACGGCGCCGCTGCCGAGGCCCCCGCCACGGAAGCTGCCCCCTCCGAAGAAGCTGCCCCCGCCGAAGAAGCCGCCCCCTCCGAAGAGCCCGCCGCTCCCGCCGCCGCAGAAGCTTCCGCTGAAGCTGCAGAAGCACCCGCCGCTGCGCCGTCCGGCGACTCCTTCGAGGTCAAGCTCCCGGCCCTCGGCGAGTCCGTCACCGAAGGCACCGTCACCCGGTGGCTGAAGGCTGTTGGCGATTCCGTCGACGTTGATGAGCCGCTGCTGGAAGTCTCCACCGACAAGGTCGACACCGAGATCCCCTCCCCTGTTGCCGGCAAGCTCCTGGAAATCCGGGTTCCCGAAGACGAGACCGCTGAAGTTGGCGGCGTCCTGGCCGTGATCGGCTCCGGCGCAGCCGCAACTCCCGCTGCCGCAGCTCCGGCACCCGCCGCTCCGGCCGCCGCAGCACCGGCACCCGCCGCTCCGGCCCCCGCCGCTCCGGCACCCGCGGCACCTGCCCCTGCCGCCGCGCCTGCTGCTCCTGCAGCCCCCGCTGCACCCGCACCCGCAACTGCACCCGCAGCGTCCGCAACCGACTCCAGCTACGTGACCCCGCTGGTGCGCAAGCTGGCCAACCAGCAGGGCGTGGACATCGCCACGGTGACCGGCTCCGGCGTCGGCGGACGCATCCGCAAGCAGGACGTCCTGGCCGCGGCGGAAGCCGCACAGGCCGCAGCCGCCCCGGCATCCGGCGCTCCCGCAGCATCCGCGCCCAAGGCCGCCCCCGCCGTCGTGCCGTCCTCACTGCGCGGCACCACGGTCAAGGCGCCCCGCATCCGCCAGGTCATTGCCCGCCGCATGCGCGAATCGCTGGACATTTCCACGCAGCTCACGCAGGTGCACGAGGTGGACATGACGCGCATCGTGAAGCTGCGCAACCAGGCCAAGGGCCAGTTCCAGGCAGTGAACGGCACCAAGCTGACCTTCCTGCCCTTCATTGCCAAGGCGGTGACCGAGGCGCTCAAGCAGCACCCCAAGGTCAACGGCGAGTACAACGAGGAAACCCAGGAGATCACCTACCACAACGCCGAGCACCTGGCGATTGCGGTCGACACGGACAAGGGCCTGCTGGTTCCCGTCATCTCCAACGCCGGCGACCTCAACCTCGCAGGCCTGGCCGGTAAGATCGCCGATGTCGCCGCCCGCACCCGCAGCGGCAAGATCGGTCCGGACGAGCTCTCCGGCGGCACGTTCTCCATCACCAACATCGGCAGCGTCGGCGCCCTGTTCGACACCCCGATCATCAACCAGCCCAACGTCGCCATCCTGGGCACGGGTGCCATCGTCAAGCGCGCAGTGGTGGTGACCGACGCCGAGGGCGACGACACCATTGCGATCCGCCACATGATGTACCTGTGCCTGACGTACGACCACCGCCTGGTGGACGGCGCGGACGCCGGCCGTTTCCTGCAGACCCTCAAGGCCCGCCTGGAAGACGGCGCGTTTGAGGCCGACCTGGGCCTGTAACCAGCAGCACGAGTAGCCACCGGGGTTGCCTTCCTCACCGGAAGGCAACCCCGGTGCCGTTTTACGGACACTTTGTCGGTAAACTGGGGGCATGACTGTACTAACGAGCATTTTGGTTTTCCTGCACGTCCTCGGCGCCGCGGCGATCGTGGGCGGCTGGTTTGCCCGTTTCAAGACGCCCACCGTCCTGCCGATCCAGCTTTGGGGCGCCATTGCCCAGCTGGTGACGGGACTGGCCCTTGTCGGCATCCTGGAAGCCACCGGCAGCCCGTCCGCCGCGTTCCACATCAAGATCGGCGTCAAGATCATCATCGCGATCGCGGTGCTGGTGCCGGCCATCATCGGCTACCGCAAGGCCGCCGCCAAGCAGGAAGTGCCCACCGGCCTGGCGCACGCCGTCGGCGGCATGGCCCTGATCAACATTGCCGTCGCCACGCTCTGGTCCGTCTAGCAGCACGCCCCCAACGGCGCCTTCGCCCCACCTGCCGGTTTATGACCGACGGCAGGCCGGCCGAAGGCGCCGTTTCACGTTTTGGGCATAGGCTGGAAGCAGGCGCTGCCTCGGCGGCGCTTCACCGTGTACGTCCAGCTGTTTCACAGGGCTGCGTGCACCACCCACTACACAAGGAGTGAACATGGCTACGATTCGCAACGCACATGCCGGCTGGGTCGGCGACCTCCCCACCGGGGCCGGCAAGGTCTCCCTCGACAGTTCCGGGCTCGGCAACTTCGACATCACCTGGAAGGCCCGCGCCGAAGCCGCCGAGGGCAAGACCAGCCCCGAAGAACTGATTGCCGCCGCCCACTCGGCCTGCTTCGCCATGGCCTTCTCCCACGAGCTCAGCGGCGCCGGGCACGCTGCCGACTACGTCAACACCTCGGCCGCCGTCACCTTTGAGCCCGGCACCGGCATCACCGGCAGCCACCTGACCCTGGCAGCAAAGATCCCCGGCATCAGCCAGGAGGACTTTGACCGCATTGCGAACGCAGCCAAGTCCGGCTGCCCCGTCTCGGCCGCGCTCTCCGGCATCACCATCACGCTCGACGCAACGCTGGACGCCTAAGCGCCCGCGCGCCAAGCGCACAGACAAGGCGGCTCCCCGGAGCGGGGGGCCGCCTTGTCTGCGCTCTTAGCCGGTTATGGACGTGGCGGCAGGGGCGCCACGGTCAGCTTGCGGTAGCCGGCCAGCGCGGGCGGGCGGACCGTGGGGATCTCCCGCTGCATCTCCAGCAACACGCCGATCGCAGCCTCGAGCTGGGGGTCGTTGCCGGCCAGGTGGTCGTGGGGCGGGAACGGCACCTCAATGTCCGGTTCAACGCCGTGGTTTTCCACGTTGAAGCCCTGCCCGTCCCGGAACCAGAAGGCGTAACGGGGCTGGGTGACGCCCGTGCCGTCGGCCAGGGCGAACTTCCCGTCAATCCCCACCACGCCGCCCCAGGTGCGCATGCCCACCACGGGGCCGATCCCGCGCAGCTTGGCCACGGCGGTGATGATGTCGCCGTCGGAACCGGCAAATTCGTCCGTCAGCAGCACCACGGGCCCGCGGGGCGACTGCGGAGGGTAGATTTCCGGCCCGTGCCCGCGCGCCACTGCCCAGGCGTCCATGCGCTTGCTGATCGCCTCGGCCACGAGCGGTGAGGTGTGCCCGCCGCGGTTGCGCCGCACGTCCACCACCAGGGCATCGGCGGCCGTCTCGGTGTCAAGGTCGCGGTGCAGCTGGGCCCATCCGCGCGGCATCATGTCCGGCACGTGCAGGTAGCCGAACTTGCCGTTGGACGCCTTGCGGACCATGGCCCGGTTATCCGCCACCCACTGCTGGTAGCGCAGGCGTTCCTCGCTCTTCAGGGGCACGACGGCGACCCTGCGGCGTGCGGGCCCCCCGCCTTCCCCGTCGCCCGCACGGGCGCTGCGCAGGGTGAGCTCGACAATCTTGCCTGCGGTCCCGGCCAGCAGTGCACCCGGCCCGCCGGCGGGCACGGGGGTGCCGTTGACTGCCTCCAGGATGTCCCCGGGGCGGGCAGCGACGCCCGGCGCCTCCAGGGGCGAAAACGCGCCGGGGTCCGAGGACTCGCCGGCGATGATCGAGACGATGGCACAGCCGTCGGCCGTGGCTGCAAACACGGCACCGAGGTGGCCCTGGGCACCGGCGCCCTCCTCGACGTCGGGCGAGGGCGTCACATAGGCGTGGGAGGTGCCCAGTTCGCCGTGCAGCTCCCACAGCAGGTCAACGAGGTCGTCGTGGCTGCCCAGCCGGTCCACGATGGGCCGGTACCGGGCATGGACGGCCTCCCAGTCGGTTCCGGCCATGTCCGGGGTGTAGTAGAAGTCGCGCTGCAGGCGCCAGGCTTCGTCGAAGGCCTGGCCCCACACCTGGACGGGGTCCAGGCGCAGCACGATCCGGTCCAGGTCCACTTCGGTGGCTTCGGCGTCGTCGTCCCCCGCCTTCGCCGTGGCGGACAGCACGGTGACCTTTTCGCCGTGGACGGCAGCCACCCAGCGCCCGTCGCCGCTGACCCGGAAGCTGTCCAGCTCCTCCACCACCCGGGTCACTTTGCGGGTGGCCAGGTCCAGCCGCTCCAGCACGGCGGCGGCCGGCTTGTCGGTGGTGCTGGCCAGGCCCTCGCCGGTGGTGCCGCCGCTGCGGTCAAGCTGCCACAGCAGGCCGCCGTTGACCGGCTTCAGCGCCGTGTAGCGGTCCTGCATGGCGGGCACGGCGATGATGCGCGCGGCCAGGCCGGCCACATCCACGCGGGTGGCCGCAGGGGTGTCCGTGGCGGTGGTCCCCGGTTCAGTGGTTCCCGGCTGTGGCATGCCGTCCGCGTCGGGCCCGAAGGGCGAGGGCGTGTCCGCGGCCAGGGCCAGCAGGAACGGCTTCGTGGCGGCGGGGAAGCTGAGGTCGAAGGAGTGCGTGTCATAGACGGGGTCGAAGCTGCGCCGCGACAGGAACGCAATGTATTTCCCGTCGCGCGTGAAGTCCGCGCTGAAGTCCAGGAAGCGGCCGTCGGTGAGCTCAAGGATCCGGTCCCGGCCGGCCATGGGCGCCACTGCTGCCAGGCGGAGCCTGGAGCGGTTCTCCCCCGTGTCCACCGGTTCGTTCCACAGCAGCCAGGCAGAGTCGGGGCTGAAGGCAAGTTCGCCCACGGCACCGGCGGGCGTGTGGGCGAGCTGCTCAACGGTGCCCGTGGCAACGTCCACCAGCAGGACCTCGCCGTATTCGGTGCCGACGGCGATGGTGGCGCCGTCGGGGCTGCCCACGGCCTGCGCGGCACGCGTCCGCGACGGGTAGTCGATGCGGCGCAGGGCGGCGGTGCCATTGGCGTCCGCGCCGGACCCGGTTGTGGGCGGGACGGCCGCCTGGCCGTCCGCGGCGGCGGAGTCAGCGGCGCTGCCGTCTGCGCCGGCGTTCGCGCCGGCGTTCGCGCCATGAGTGCCGGCGGGCTTGCCCGCGCCGCCCTGGGGGACGTCGACATGGAAAGTGTCCACATTGACGGCCTGGGCCGAGACGGGCTTGGGCAGCTGCACGGTGTCCGCGGCGCCGTCACCTGGGTCCGCGTCGTCCGGACCCTCCGCCGCGGCTGCCTCCGCGGAGGCCGTTTCGGCCGCAGCGGCAGCGCTGCCGCCGGGACGTTGCGGGGAATTACCGGCCAGCACCTGGATGTAAAGCGCCTCTTCGCCTCCCTGGTCCGCAACGTACAGCACGTGGCCCGTGCCCAGCGGCCGGCCCAGCCGTGCCCGCACGCCTGGATCGGCGGCAATGACCCGCGCCGGCCCGCCCCTGTGGGTCAGCAGGTGCACGGTGCCGTGCGCCTCCACCACGCTGGCCCTGCCGTCAATGGTGGGCACCACGTCGTTCAGGTGCTTGGCGGCCTGCAGGAGCCGCGGGCTGCGGGCACCGTTGACGGCACCGAGGGTGATGTCCAGTTGCACGGCCTTGGCGTCCAGGTCCGCCAGCACGAACAGGTTTCCGGCGGATTCAAAGGCAATCCGGGTGCCGTCGCTGCTGGCGTGGCGGACATAGAAGCCTTCAAAGTCGGTGTGGCGGCGCAGCCCGGTGCCGTCCGGGAGCACGGAGTACAGGTTGCCGTGGCCTTCGTGGTCGGACAGGAAGGCGATGCGCCCGGATACCCACATGGGATCGCACAGGTTGCCGTCCAGTTTCGGCACGAGCCGGGTGAACTCACCGGAGCCGTCGGCGTCGATCCACAGCTTTCCGGCTGTTCCGCCACGGTAGCGCTTCCAAGCCGCGGGTTCGCGGGAGAGCACGGAGGAGACCACCACGGGGCGTTCATCACCCACCTCGGCGCCGTAGGCCACGCTGTCCACGGGCCCGTAGTTGAGCCGTTCGGTGCGGCCCGTCGCCAGGTCGACGGCGTAGGCCCACGTCAGCCGCGAGTCCGCCTGTTCAAAGGCGCTGGTCGCCAGCACCCTGCCATCCGCGGTGAAGCCCTTGACCTTGGTGCCCGCATGCCCCCAGTAGCTCAGCTGGGTGACGGCCCCGCCGCCGGCCGGCGCGGCAACCACCTCGGGTGCCTCCCCGCGCGTGACGGTCCACACCAGGGTGCTGCCATCCGGGGTGAACCGGGGGTTACGTGGTGGGGACTGTTCGGCGGAGACGCGCCAGGCCCGCCCCCCGGCCACCGGGGCCACCCATACATCGTCCTGGGCTGTGAAGGTGATCAGGTCCTGGTGCAGGTGCGGGTAGCGGAGATAACTGGAGGAGGTCATTTACGTATCTTAGCCACCGCCCGGGAGGATCTGCTGGACCACCCACCGCGAACGGACCTGGACCAGGACGATGGCCAGCCGCTGCTTCTGCTCCTGCGGCGAAGTGAACACCACAGCGCCGTGTGCGTCCTGCTCGGCGTAGGCACTGGTGGTCACCGTTGCCAGCACCGTGGCGGTGGCGTACGGCGCATCGGAGCCGCCCGTCACCAGCTGCTGCCTGGTGACGGCGGCCCCCGCCACATTGGTTTCCAGGCCGTTGTAGGAGTGCCCCGCCCTGGCGAGGGCCCGGATGATCCCGGCATCGGAGGCCATGGCCGGGGAGCCTGGCGCATTGACAGTTTCCAACAGCTCCACGTCAGCGGTGGAGAGCGCGTAGGAACGCACCCAGGCCAGGGCGGCAAGGGCCTTCTCCGGTGCCGCGGCGAGCAGGCCGTCCCGGACCGGCGCCGGCAGCTTCGCAGCCTGCTGCCCGAGGGCGGCCCGGACCGCCGCCTCCCGGGGGGCTCCCCCCGGCCGGCTGCCAGCCGCAGCGCCCGTGGCCGTGACAGGTGGAGTGCCGGGCGGAGTGCGGGGCGGCCGGTCCGCCCCGGTTTTCCCCGCGGTGTTGGCCGGCGTGGCGGCTGTCGCCGGGACCGGTTCCGTGGTTTTCATTGCGGCCAGCAGGCCCCAACTGGTGAATCCCGCGCCTGCCAGGATGAGGACCAGGATGAGGGCCGGGGCGGCCGTGGTCAGCAACCGGCGGCCGCGGGTGCGGCGGAACGGCGCAGGGGCGTGCCAGCCCTGCCCGTCCGTCCGGACCCGTCGGCCAAGGCCCCGCTCGCCCCGTCCCCCACCAAGCGGGCGGCCGTTCCGCAGCCCTCGCAGGACCGGCCGGAGAAATTTGGGGGCACGCCGGCGTGTTTCACGCCGTGTGACCAGGTCCGGCAGCACACTGGCGTGGACGGATTGGGCCAGTGCCACGGGTTCGGCCGGGGCGCTGCGGAAGACCGCCTGGGCAAACGCGGCCGCCGTCGGGCGTTGCGCCGCTTCCCCGGACAACCCCGCCTCCAGGGCCGCGGCAAGCTCGTCGGGGACGTTGCGGGCATACACCCCCAGCGGCATCCTGTCGCGGGTGGCCGGCGGGACATGCCCCGTCAACGCGAACCAGCCCACAGCCGCCATGCCGTAAACATCGGATTCCGGGCACACCCCCTCGTCCTGCAGGCAGAAGAAGCCCGGGGTGCCGGCGGTGCGGCCGCCGGCCTGGCCTGTCAGCCGGCCAAGGCCGGGATCGCCCAGGACCGGCTTGCCCTGCACCGTCAGCAGCACATTGCCAGGCGACACGTCGCCGTGGACGGCACCGCGGCCGTGCAGGTGGGACAGCACCTGGCCCAGCGGCGTGAGGATGGTGACGCACTCCCCCACGGACAGCGGCCCGCGGGCCCCCACCAGGTCCTGGACGGACCCCCCGGCCGCATGGTCCATGAGGAGCGCGCAGCCGCCCTGCCATGCCCCGCCCAGCTCCACCAGCCCGTGCAGGCGGAGCAGGTGCTCATGGTCATATTGGGCCAGGATCCGCCATTCCTGTGTGATCTCCGTTGCATTGTGACGCGGCGGTCCCGGAACCGCCCCGGCAGCCGCGCCGTCGGCACGGGCAGCTGCCGGGAAGCACTTGGCGGCCAGCGCAGTGCCGCCGTCGTGCGGGCGGACCAGCCACACCTCCGCCTGCGCACCGCCGCCGAGGCGGCGCACGGCGTCGAATCCGGCCAGGACGGGAACCCCGCCCGGCCGCCCGGCCACCCTGTTTTCTTCCATATGTCAGTGATAGCCCCTTTTCGCCGTTCGCGCCGAAAGTTATCCACAGGCGGGCGGGCCGCGGCCTTTTCGGATTTAGGCGAAATTGCTTCGTCCTCTAAAGTGGCAGCATGACTGTTGAGTTCACAGAGGTCGGTTTTGCCCCGGATTTTGTCGACTACAGCGGTGCCTGGGACCATCAACGCACAGTGCACGACGCCGTCGTCGCCGGCACTGCGGGAAACACGGTACTGCTGCTCGAACATTCCGCTGTCTACACGGCTGGAAAACGCACCGAAGATCACGAACGGCCCTTTGACGGCACCCCCGTCATCAACGTGGACCGCGGCGGAAAGCTTACCTGGCACGGCCCCGGCCAGCTGGTCGCCTATCCGATCGTCAGGCTCAAGGACGCCCACGGGATCCGCGAATACGTGACCACGCTCGAAGAGATCATCATCGAGACGCTGGCCGCCTTCGGCGTGGCCGGCGTGCGCGTCCACGGCAGGGCCGGCATTTGGCTGCTGGCCGACGACAAAGGCCCCGACCGCAAGATAGCCGCCATCGGCATCCGCGTCCACGACGGCGTGACCATGCACGGGATCGCCATCAACGCCAACAACGACCTCGCCCCCTACGCCCAGATCATTGCCTGCGGCATTACCGACGCCGGCACCACCACCATTGCCGCGGAAACCGGCGTCGATGTCAGCCCCACGGAACTGCTTCCCGTCCTGAGGGAAGCCGCGGCCCGCCACTTGGCACCCCTTGTTGTGGACGCGGCCGCCGCCCGCCCCAACCCGGCTGCTACCGGCGGCTCCCCCGAGCCCAAGCCGGTGGAAGGAGCACTG
>NZ_JAAMFN010000044.1 GCF_013376095.1 Arthrobacter sp. SDTb3-6
CGCTTCGGCCCCGGATCAGAGGTCCGTGCGGGCGTCGTTCGGGTAGCTGACGCCAAGCTGGCGGCGGGCCTCGTCGAAGAGTTCCATGACGGCCACGCTGTCAGCGAGCGGCATGGTGGCACTTTCGGTCAGGCCCGCCTGGATGCAGCGGGTCACCTCGCGCAGCTGGTAGGTGTAGCCGCGGCCGGGGTGTTCAAACGTCTCGGTGCGTTCGCTGCCCCAACCCACGGAAATGCGCAGGGCCTTGGGGTTGTTGACCGAGCCCACGGTTTCCACGAAGCCCTTGGTGCCGGCCACGGTTGCCACCCGGGGTCCGTGGGCGCCGAGGTAGCTCATCAGCTGGGCCTGGGCGCCATTGTGATAGCCCAGTGACAGGGAGTTTTGTGCGTCCACGCCCAGCGCCGTCAGCTCGCCCGTGGCGGACACGGCGGCAGGCTTCCCCAGCGTCGCCCAGGCCCACAACAGCGGGTAGACGGTGATGTCCAGCAGTGCCCCGCCGCCGGCTGACGGGGCCCAGATGCGGGCGGTGTCATCCACGGGGGCCGGGAATCCCAGGTCCGCCCGGACCCACTTCACCTCGCCGATCTCGCCGGCGGCCACAATCTCCAGCGCCCGCTGGAATCCCGGGACAAACCGCGCCCACACGGCTTCCATGAGGAACAGCTGCCGGGAACGGGCCAGTTCAACCAGGGAGCGGGCTTCGGCCGCCGTGATGGTGAGGGACTTTTCGCACAAGACGTGCTTGCCATGTTCCAGGGCGGCGCGGGCGATGTCGTAGTGCTGGGCATGCGGGGTCGCGATGTACACCACGTCCACGTCCGGGTCCTGCACCAGCTGGAGGTGGCCCGGGGCACCCGGTCCGTCGTGGCCGCCGTCGAAATAGTGGGTGGCAAAGCCGAACTTTTCGGCAAAGGCCGCCGCACCCGCCTCCCGGCGCGAGCTCACGGCCTGCAGCACGGCGTCCTCAAGCAGGGCCAGGTCCCCCGTGACGGTGGTGGCAATGTTGCCGGTGGCCACCACGCCCCAGCGCAGCGGGGTTCCCGTCGCGGCGAGTGTTTCCGGGTTGGCCGAGGTGTACCAGTCGGGGCGGGCAACAAAGCGGGGAATGGTCATGGCGCCATTCTGCCAGTTGCCGCGGGCGTGGGGGAACACGGCAAGGGCCCCGTCCGGCGCGTCGTGATGGACGACGGCGGACGGGGCCCTTGCGGCGTTGGTGCCTTGGGTGCCGGGCTACTTGGTCAGCGGGCCCAGGACCTTGTCATTGGCGTACTGCTCGGCGGCATTGGCCTTGGTGACAATCTTGGGAACCAGCAGGTATGCCGGGACAACCTTGACTCCGTTGTTGTAGGAGGTCGGGTCGTTGATCTCCGGCTTGGTGCCCTTCTGCAGGCCCTTGACCATGTCGATGGCGTGGTTGACCAGGGCCGTGGTGTCCTTGTTGATCGTGGAGTACTGCTCCCCGGCCATGATGGACTTGACGGACTGAACCTCGGAATCCTGGCCGGTGACGGTCGGGATGGGCTTGCCGGCAGCCTTCACGGACGTGATGATGGCCCGGGCCAGGGTGTCGTTCGGGGAGAGGACCCCGTCCAGGGAAGCGCTGCTGTAGCTGCCGACCAGAAGGGAGTCCATGCGCTTCTGCGCGTTTTCAGCCTTCCATCCCTGGGTCACGGCCTGCGGGAACGTCTTCTGGCCGGAGACAACCTTCAGGGTGCCGTCGTCGATCTTGGGTTGGAGGACCTTCATGGCGCCGTCAAAGAAGACCTTGGAGTTGGCATCATCGGGGGAGCCGGCAAAGAGCTCAATGTTGTACGGGCCGTTGGGCTTCTTGGCCTTCATGCCGTCCAGCAGGGCCTGGCCCTGCAGTTCGCCGACCTTGAAGTTGTCGTAGGCGACGTAGTAGTCCACGTTGGGGGTGTTCAGCAGGAGGCGGTCGTAGGCGATGACGGTGGCGCCGGCATCCTTGGCCTGCTTGAGCTGGGTGCCCAGCTGGGCGCCGTCAATGGCGCCGACAATGATGACCTTGGCACCCTTGGTGACCATGGAGCTGATCTGGTTCTGCTGTTCCGACACGCCACCGTTGGCAAACTGGACGTCGCCCTTGAAGCCGGCCTGGCTGAGCCCGTCGTTGAACAGCTTTTCCGCCAGCACCCAGTTTTCACTGGTCTTCTGGGGCAGGGCCACGCCAATCAGCGAACCGGCCGCGAAGCCGGCAGCACCGCCGCTGGAGGAGGCTGCCGGGGTTGCCGCGCGGCCGCAGCCCGTCAGTGCCAGGGCGGAGACCGCCAGGACCACTGCCATGGATTTGGCAGCCTTGTTGAGCTTGAACATGGGGTTCGCTTTCTGTTGGGTTCGTGAAGTGATGACTTGGCAGGAAGTTTTTAGGATTCGACCCTGACGGCGTCCTTGACGGGCTCTGCCACCGCAAGGTCCGGATTGTCCCGGCCGCCCAGGCGCTTCATCATGTGTCCGATGAAGGAGGGCTTGCCCTGGGATTTGTTGTAGACGTCGAAGACCACGGCGGCGAGCAGGACCAGGCCCTTGATGATCTGGGTCATGTCCGAGCCGACGCCCATGAGCTGGAGTCCGTTGTTGAGGACGGCCATGACCAGGCCGCCGATCATGGAGCCGACCACCGTGCCGACACCGCCGGTGACGGCTGCACCGCCGATGAAGACGGCGGCGATGGCGTCCAGTTCCCAGCCGACGCCGTCGGACGGGCCGGAGGCGTTGGAGCGGGCCACGAAGATCATGCCGGCCAGGCCCGCGAGCACGGACATGTTGAGGATGACGAGGAAGTCGGTGCGCTTGCTCTTGACGCCGGAGAGGGCGGCTGCGTGGCGGTTGCCGCCGACGGCGTAGATGTGGCGGCCGATGGTGGTGCGGGCCGAGATGAAGCCGTAGGCCAGGACCAGGACGCCGAGGATGATGCCCGGGACCGGGAAGGACGTGCCGGGGCGGCCAGTGGCAAAGAGGTAGGTGACATAGAGGACCACGGCGCACAGGATGACGAGCCGGGTGATGCTCACCCAGAGCGGCTTGACATCTGCGCCGAGTGCCACGGCCTTGCGGCGGCTGCGCAGTTCGCCCCAGATGAGGGCGGCGACGGCGATGAAGCCCAGGAGCAGCGTCAGGTTGTTGTAGCCGGTGTCGGGCCCGATTTCCTTCAGGTAGCCGGCACCGATGTACTGGAAGTCGGCGGAGACGGGGATGGTCAGTGACTTGCCGAAGTACTGGTTGGCGCCGCGGAAGAGCAGCATGCCAGCCAGGGTGACGATGAAGGCGGGGATGCCGACGTACGCGACGAAGAAGCCCTGCCAGGCGCCGATGACGGCACCCAGGACCAGCCCGACGACGATGCCCATGTACCAGGGCAGGCCCCAGTCCTGCATGGTCAGCGCCACCACGATGCCGACGAACGCGGCGACGGAACCGACCGAAAGGTCAATGTGGCCGGCGATGATGACCAGCACCATGCCGATGGCGAGGATGAGGATGTAGGAATAGCCGTTGACCAGGTTGATGACGTTGTCCGGGGTGAGGATCACACCGCCGGTTTGCCACTGGAAGAACAGGACCAGGGCGACGAGGGCGAAGATCATCCCGAATTGGCGGGTGTTGCCGCCGAAGAGTTGTTTGATGGCGTTCATGGTTTTTTTCCCTGGGTCTAGGCAGATTTCTTGACAGCGGTCATGCGCTTCATCAGCGATTCCTGGCTGGCCTGGTCTTTGTTCAGCACGCCGGTGATGGCGCCCTCGAAAATGGTGTAGATGCGGTCCGAGATGCCCAGCAGTTCCGGCAGCTCGGAGGAGATGACAATGACGCCCTTGCCTTGGCTGGCCAGGGCCTGGATGATTCCGTAGATCTCATACTTGGCGCCGACGTCGATCCCGCGGGTGGGTTCGTCGAGGATGAGCAGGTCCGGGTCGGTGAACATCCACTTGGCCAGGACCACCTTTTGCTGGTTCCCGCCCGAAAGCTTGGCCACGCCCTCGTCCACGCTGGGCGTCTTGGTGCGCAGCTGCCTGCGGTACTGCTCGGCCACCGCGTATTCCTTGTCAAGGTCGACGACGGTGTGCTTGGAGATGGCGGGGAGGTTGGCGGCGACGGTGGTGGTCTTGATGTCGTCAAGCAGGTTCAGCCCGAGGGTCTTGCGGTCTTCGGTGACGTAGCCCAGGCCGTGCCTGATGGCCTCGGGGACGTTGCGGAGCGTGATTTCCTTCCCGTCCTTGATGATCTGCCCGGAGACGTAGTTGCCGTAGGAGCGGCCGAAGAGGGAGCGGGCCAGTTCGGTGCGCCCGGCACCCATGAGGCCGGCAAATCCGACGATCTCGCCGCGGCGGACGTTGAAGCTGGAGTTCTTGCAGACCAGGCGGTCGGCAATCTGCGGGTGGGCCACGGTCCAGTTCCTGACCTCGAAGAACACCTCGCCGATCTGGGGCGTGTGGTCCGGGAACCGCGATTCCAGGGTCCTGCCCACCATGCCCTTGATGATGCGGTCCTCGTCGACACCGTCGGCCTTGACATCCAGGGTTTCAATCGTCTTGCCGTCGCGGATGATGGTGATCGAATCGGAGACCTGCTCGATCTCGTTGAGTTTGTGGGAGATCATGATGCAGCTGATGCCCTTGCCCTTCAGCCCCCGGATCAGGTCCAGGAGGTGCTGGGAGTCGGATTCGTTCAGGGCCGCGGTGGGCTCGTCAAGGATGAGCAGCTTGACCGATTTGTTCAGGGCCTTGGCGATTTCCACCAGCTGCTGCTTGCCGACGCCAATCTCCTTCACGGGGGTGTCGGGATCCTCGTCCAGCCCCACCCGGGCCATCAGCTCCACGGAACGCAGCCGGGCCTCGGCCCAGTTGATCACGCCGAACCGGGTGGGCTCGTTCCCCAGGAAGATGTTCTCCATGACGGACAGCTCGGGGATCAAGGCCAGTTCCTGGTGGATGATCGCGATTCCGGCGTTTTCGCTGGCGCGGATGTCCTTGAATTCGCACACTTCGTTTTGGAAGACGATCTCCCCGCCGTAGCTGCCGAAGGGGTAAACGCCGGAGAGGACCTTCATGAGCGTGGACTTGCCGGCGCCGTTCTCACCACAAATGGAATGGATCTCGCCGGCACGGACAGCAATGGAAACATCGGACAGGGCCTTGACGCCGGGAAATTCCTTGGTGATGGATCGCATCTGAAGAATGATGGGGTTTGCGGACGGCATGTGCGTTTCGCTTTCCAAGACAGACGTCTTTGTCGGTACGCCACACCCGCTGTGTGCCGAGCGTGAAGAGGTAGAGCAAAAATTGTTACTTAGGAGATTCAACCCGGTTGGCGTCTTGTCGTCAACCTTTTAACGCAACGGGATGGTAACGGTTCTATGTGTTGTGGCGGTCCGCGTCATGCTGGAACACGAGTGAGACCGCGCCGAGCCCCTCCGAGCGGGGCCCCAGGGATGAGGTCGCCAACGTGGTGTTCTCCCCGACCACCGGCACTGCGTGGCGCAGCAGGCCCCGCCGGATGGGTGCCAGCAGGAGCTCGCCCAGGGTGGCCAGCGGGCCGCCGATGACGATGACGTCCGGGCTCATGAGGTTGGAGATGGTGGCCAGTGCCCGGCCGACGGCGGTCCCCGCGTCCTCGAGGACGCGCAGCGTCGTGGAATCACCCGACTTGGCCTGGCGGACAATGTCCTCGACATCGACCGGATGGTTCCTGTCGCGGCTGAGGAGCTCGATCATGGTGGCGGTCGAGGCAACGGTTTCCAGGCAGCCGCGGTTGCCGCAGCGGCAGATCCGCCCGGATTCGTTGATGGTCAGGTGGCCGATTTCCCCGGTCACGCCGATGCTGCCCGAGTAGAGCGAGCCGTTGAGGATCAGGCCCGCTCCGATCCCGGTGCCGATCTTGACGAAGACCAGGTTGGGGACGGCGGTGTGGGCCCCCCAGGTGATCTGCGCCAGGGCCCCGAGGTTGGCGTCGTTTTCAATGTAGACGGGCAGGTCCAGGGCGGACTTGAGCCGCTCGTGGAGGTTGATGCCCACCCATTCCGGCAGGATGGCACCCTGGATGACCTTGCCCGTCCGCCGGTCGATGGGGCCGGGAATGCCGGCGCCGGCGCCCATCAGTGATGACCTGGCAATGGCCTTTTCGGCGAGCAGCTCGTCCAGCAGCTTGGCCGCGGCGGCAATGCCGACGGTGGCGTTGTGCCCGGGCGGCAAGGGGATCTGGCGCTCGGCCACCACCTCGTAGGACCTGTTGGCCAGCACCACCCGGACGTGGCTGCGGCCAAAGTCAATCCCGGCGGCAATGGAGCTGTCCCCGATGTACCGCACCGAATGCGCGCGGCGTCCGGAACTGGTGGTGGCCGTCAGGGTGACCAGGCCGGCCTGGTGCATGCTCTTGACGATGTTGGACACCGTTGCAGTGGACAGGCCCGTCAGCCGCGCCAGCTCGGCCTGGGTGGCCGGACCACCGCGCAGCAGCTGCTCGGTGAGCCGGAGCTGGTTGCGCATCCGCAAGGCCGACTGCGATCCCGGCTTGGATGGGCCGCCGGCGCTGCGGACGGTGCTGCTTTCGTCATCTGACATAACTGGCAGCATGCCCCACGTCATATGTTGAAGTCAAGAATTTAACGCTATCGAAATGGTTTGTGTTAAGTGGTTGACGTTATCCTGCCGCTAGGCGTGGATGGCCTTGTGCTTGCGGGCCAGCTCCACGTAGTGCAAGGCATTGCCCTTCACGTGCTCCAGCTCCTCGGCGGTCAACGCGCGGCGGACCTTCGCGGGGACGCCGGCCGCCAGGGACCCGGGCGGAATGACGGCGCCTTCGAGCACCACCGCGCCGCCGGCCACGAGCGATCCGGCGCCCACCACGGCGCCGTTCATGACCGTGGCGCCCATGCCGATCAGGCAGTTGTCCTCCACCGTGCAGCCGTGGACCACGGCGCCATGGCCCACGCTGACGCCGTCGCCGATGGTCGTGGGGAAGCCTTCGTCGGCGTGCAGCACCACATTGTCCTGCAGGTTGGAGCCGTTGCCGACGGTGATGGTGGCGGTGTCGCCGCGGACCACCACGCCGTAGAAGGCGCTGGAATCGGCGCCGAGCGAGGCGTCGCCGATGATCGTGGCGGAGGGCGCCACAAAGGCGGATTCGTGGACGGACGGCGTGTGGCCGTCAAAGGGGACCAGCTGGTTCATGGGGGCTCCAAGTCGTTGCAGTGCGGCGCGAAAATCGCCAGTACTGCCGATGCTACCGAACCAGGGCCGGGGGCCGCGGGTAGGCCATCCCACGTTTCGCCAGTTGTGGCGGGCACGGCCCGCCGACTAAGCCGGCCGGCCGGTGGAAGACGCAGGCCGGCCCCCGGCTGGGCCCGGGGGCCGGCCGGGCGGTCAGCGGCGGGCGGAGGCGAGCGCGTCCCAGGCGAAGCTGGCCAGCCAGTGGCTGGACATGAACTCGTCGGTCATCACTGCGTCCAGCCCGGCTTCGAGCAGGGGCGGTAGCGCGTTCTCGAGCACGGCCGCGGTGGCGCCGCCGTCGGACGTGCGGCGCAGCGCACGGCTGATCCGGAGGAGCTGGCCGGCGCGGGTCAGGTTCAGCCCGTTCAGGTGGGCGAGGTAGCCGTCGGACTCGTCGGTGACCGTATACGGCGCAAGGATCCGCGCGTCGGGGGTGAGCCCCGGCAGGAAGGCGTCGAACCATGACGTAAAGGAGTCGGGGCCGAGCACGCGCGCCATGAGGTCGGCCTCGCTCAGCCCGGGGGAGAGGAAGTCCTGGCCGCTCATTTCCCACCCGCCCGGCCAGCCGGTGTCGCGCCTGAACCAGCGCAGCGCAGCGAGCTCGCACACCGCCGCTGCCTGGTCCCGGCCCAAGGTGCGGAAGGCGTCGAGCATGAGGCCCAGGCCGAAGGCCGCGTTGGTGTGCAGCCCGTGGCGGACGGGATATTCGGCCTTGTCCGTCCAGTCGGCCGCGAGCCCGGCCACCATGTCCACGAGGGGATCCAGCGCGGCGCCCCACTTGCCGAGCTGGCCGTCCTCCGAGGCAGCGGCGGTCGCGGCCAGCCGCACCAGCCAGGCCCACCCGTAGGGGCGCTCCCAGCTGCGGTTTGCCAGCAGGTAGGCCCCTTCAACGGCCAGGTTTTCCGAGGTCAGGTTTGCGGCGAGGACGGCGCGCAGGCGGGCGTCCAGTCCGGCGTCGATCCCGTATTCAATCAGCGTCACGCCCAGCCAGGTCATGTGCACGCAGGAGTGCCAGTCAAAGGAGGTGTAAAACGCCGGGTGGAGCTCCCGGGGGCTGGGCCGGTCCGCGGGGGACGTTTCCACATGGTGGGAGGCGAAGGGGTAGGGCCGGGACAGGTTGTCCAGGACGATCCCGGCGTAGTGGTTGGCCAGCGCGTCCATGCGGGCGGCGGGGTCGGGGGTTGGTGCGTTCATGGCGTTCCTTGCGTGGTTGTCTTGAGCCGGGGCGGCTAGGCGTGGCGGAAGGCGAGGAAGTACATCAGGGCGATGTTGGCGAACAGGAGCGGCACGCCGGTGGCAATCTGGGCCGTGATGACGCCGTACTTGTTCTTCATTTCCAGCAGCGCGGACGGCACCAGGTTGAAGTTGGCCGCCATGGGCGTGCACAGCGTGCCGCAGAATCCGGCGAGCATGCCGATGGCAAACACGATGGCGGGCTGGCCGTGGAAGCCCTGCACCAGCACCGGCCAGCCGATGGCCGCCGTCATGATCGGGAAGGCGGCAAAGCCGTTGCCCATCAGGACCGTGAAGATGAACATGCCCACGCAGTAGACCACCACGGCGGCAAGGAGGGAACCGTTGGGCAGCACGCCCTTGGCCAGTGTGCCGACGGCGGTGCCCACGCCTGCCTGGGTGAACAGGATGCCCAGCGTGGAGAGCATCTGGGGCAGCAGTGCGGCCCACCCGATGGTCTCAATGATGCGCCGGCCCTCCAGGACGGGGGACAGCTTGTTCTGCGGGCGCAGGATCGCGACGCCGACGAGGGCTGCCACGATGGCGCCGATGCCCAGGGCCACCAGCGTGGTGTGGGTGGGGTCGATGAGCGGCTTGGAGCCAATTTTGAGCACGGGTGCCAGCAACACGACGATGACGGTCACCACCGGCAGGGCCAGCGCCGGAATGAAGAGCTTGTTGCCGAACTTGGCCGCGGAGGCCGTCCGTTGTTCCTCGCTGGCGGTATTGGAGCGGCCGTCGCCCAGCAGCCCGGTGCTGGCCAGGGCGACCAGGGCCAGGACGGCGATGCCCAGGATCCAGGCGGGTGCGGTCTTGGCCTCGACGGCGGTGCCGTAAAAGAAGCACAGGCCCAGCAGGCCCCAGAAGGAGGAACTGCCCCAGCGCCGCGGGTGGTTGGCGTCGCGGGCTATCAGGAAGGCCCAGGCGACGAACAGCAGGCCAATGAGCCAGTAGATGGATTCGACGTTGATCATGCCTGTCCTCCAGCGGGTGTTGCGGCGGCGTCCTCGGTGCGGGCTTCCTGGACGGCCTTGTCCAGCTGGCGGTCGAGGCGCAGCAGGCGGAAGCCGTGGATCAGGAAGGCGCAGACTGCGGTGGGGATGGCCCAGATGGCCAGTTGCAGGGGCTCCAGGTGGAGCCCGTAGGTGGTGTCGACAAAGGTGGTGATCAGCAGGATGGAGCCGACGGCGACGAAGACGTCCTCGCCAAAGAACACGCCCACGTTGTCCGCAGCGGCCGAGTGGCCCTTGATCTTTTCCCGGACCTTGTCCGGCACCGAGCCGTAGCGGCGCAGTGCAGCGCCTTCGGCCATGGGGAAGACGAGCGGGCGGACGGTTTGGGCATGCCCGCCAATGCTTGTCAGTCCCAGGGCCGCGGTGATCTGGCGGATCACCAGGTACCCCAGGAGGACCCGGCCGGCGGTCAGCTTGGCCAGCTTGGCAATGAGGGTCTTGGCTTGTTCCTGCAGCCCGAAACGTTCGATCAGGCCGATGACCGGAAGCACCACCACGAAGATGGTGACGGAGCGGCTGCTGGAAAATCCAGAGCCAAACGCGTTGAGGATCTCCAGCGGGGACATGCCGCCAAGAAGCGCCGTGACGATGCCGGAGATGGTGACTACAAGAAGTGGGTTGAGTCGGATGGCGAAGCCAACAATCACCAACAAGACCCCGATGAGTACAAGCATGGATATCCGTTCCTGCCGCGGCCAGGCGGGGCCGCAGATACGGTCGTAGTTGTCCGAAACCGGGCTGCTGCCCCGAACCGGTCAGGAAGGCCGCCAACGGTGGCGTCGATCACTGTGAACTACATCATATGCTTTTGTTCAACAATCCTGCAAGTGTTTGTTCAACAATCTTTGGGGAGGGTGGAAATCAGTGGGCGGCGGTGAATTGTGCCAGCAGTTCCGCCTCGGCCTTGTCCAGGTAGCCGCGCATCCGCTCGGCGGCCTCGGCCCGTTTTCCGGCGGCGAGCAGCTCCAGCAGTTCCGCGTTGAGTTCCACGTAGTGGCTGTGGAAGTCGGGGGCGTTGCTCATGGCGTGGAAGACCAGGCGCATCTGCGCCAGCACCCGCTGCATGGTCTCCAGCAGCCCCGTGCTGCCGGTGCCCAGGATCAGCGCCTCATGGAAGCGCTGGTTGGCGGCGGCCATCTCCGGCACGGAGCCGCGGGCCAGGGCGTCGCGGGCGTCCGCCACCACGGAGCGCAGCTCATCGAGGTCCGGCCCCGGCCCCCACAGGGCGGCCGCCGGCTCCAGGATCCTGCGCACATTGTAGATTTCCCGTATTTCATCCGGCCCGGGGGAGGCGACAAAAACGCCCCGGTTCGGGATGCGGGTGATGATCAGTTCGCCGTCGAGCACCGTGAAGGCCTCGCGCAGCGTGTTCCGGGAGATCCCCAGTGTCTCCGAGAGGGACTGTTCGGAGAGCTTGGTGCCGGGCACCAGCCGGCCCTCGGCAATCCGGCTGCGCAGCACTGAGGCCACCCAGGCGCCGGTGTGGGCGTGGGCTGCAGAGGGCGGCAAATCGCCGAGGGCTGTATTCATGGGCATGGCTCCAATCTATCCAATGCGGCGGGCCGGCCGTGCACGCAGGTCAGTCAATCCGGCACACGGCTTCCCCGCGCACCACTGCGTCACCGGGTTCCCGCGGGCCGCGCACCACGGTGCCGGCGCGGTGGGCCGTGACGGTGGATTCCATCTTCATGGCCTCCAGGACGGCGACGGGATCGCCCTTGGCAACTTGCCCGCCGTCGCCGGCCAGCCACTTGACGAGCTTGCCGTTCATGGGGGCCGCCAGCACGCCGGCGTCGGCTCCCTCGCCACCGCCGTCGGTGCGCGTGCCGGAAGAACCGCCGCCGTCCGTGGCGGTCCCCGGATTCCCCCGGCTGCCGCTGCGCAACGCATCCAGGAGTTCGGCGGGCAGGCCGATCTGCAGCGCCTTGCCGTCCACGTCAATGGTCAGTTCCTCGCGGCGGCCGTCCGGCTCGGCCCGGGCGATCTCGTCCGAGGCGGCCAGCGTGGCGGCGAATTCGGTTTCAATCCACGTCGTGTGCACGCCGAAGTGGCCGTCCGCGGTGAAGGCGGGGTCGCGGACCACCGCGCGGTGGAAGGGCAGGACGGTGGGGAGCCCGGCGATCGTCATTTCTTCAAGGGCCGTCCGGGCGCGGCGCAGGGCCTGGGCGCGGTCCGCGCCGTGGACGATGAGCTTGGCCAGCAGCGAGTCGTAGTCGCCGGGCACCGTGGAGCCGCTGCGGACGCCGGAATCGACGCGGATGCCGGAGCCGGTGGGTGCCTCAAAGGCGGTGATGGTGCCCGGGCCCGGCAGGAAGCCGCGGGCGGGGTCTTCGGCGTTGAGGCGGAACTCGAAGGCGTGGCCCACCGGCCGGGGGTCCTCGGTGAAGCGCAGGGGCTCGCCGTCGGCGATGCGGAACTGCTCGGCCACGAGGTCCACGCCCGTGGTTTCCTCCGTGATGGGGTGCTCCACCTGCAGGCGGGTGTTGACCTCCAGGAAGGAGACCGTGCCGTCGTCGGCCACGAGGTACTCCACCGTGCCGGCGCCCTCGTAGCCGGCTTCCCGGCAGATGGCCTTCGCCGAGGCGTGGATGCTGGCCCGCTGGGCGTCGCCCAGGAACGGTGCCGGCGCCTCCTCGACGAGTTTTTGGTGGCGCCGCTGCAGGGAGCAGTCGCGGGTGCCGACCACCACCACGTTGCCATGCCGGTCCGCGAGCACCTGGGCCTCCACATGGCGGGGGCGGTCCAGGAACCGCTCCACAAAGCACTCCCCGCGGCCAAAGGCGGTGGTGGCCTCGCGGACGGCGGATTCAAAGGCGTCGTCGATGTCCTCCATGGTCCGGGCGATCTTCAGCCCGCGCCCGCCGCCGCCAAAGGCCGCCTTGATGGCGACGGGCAGGCCGAATTCTTCGGCGAAGGCGCGCACCTCGGCGCCGGATGCCACGGGGCCGTCACTGCCGGGCACCAGCGGGGCGCCGGCCCGGACGGCGATTTCGCGGGCCGTGACCTTGTTGCCCAGGTCCCGGATGGCCTGCGGCGGCGGCCCGATCCACGTCAGCCGGGCGTCGACGACGGCCTGGGCAAAGTCCGCGTTTTCGGACAGGAAGCCGTAGCCGGGGTGGACGGCGTCGGCCCCGGACCGGCGGGCGACGTCGATGATCTTCTCGATGTTCAGGTACGTCTCCGCGCCGGAACGCCCGCCCAGTGCGTAGGCCTCCCCGGCCCGGCGCACGTGCAGTGCGTCGGCGTCGGGGTCGGAATACACGGCGACGGACTCCAGCCCGGCGTCGGAGCAGGCGCGGGCCACGCGCACGGCGATTTCGCCGCGGTTGGCGATGAGTACTTTCTTCATGAACGGGTTCCTTGGGGAGTCGAGGTGGGGGAGTCGATCAGGGCAAAGCGCACGCGGGTGCCGGGCGGGAGCTGGGCGGCGGCGCCCAGGTCCTCGGGGACGACGGCGGCGATGACCGGGTAGCCGCCGGTGACGGGGTGGTCGGCCAGGAACAGCACGGGCAGCCCCGACGGCGGCACCTGCAGGGCGCCCCAGACCACGCCTTCGCTGGCCAGTTCGCCGTCGCGGATCCGCGGCACGGGCGTTCCGCCGTCGTCCAGTTCCAGGCGGACGCCGATCCGGTTGGACGCAGCGCCCACCCGCCAGTTTTGCCCCGTCAGGACGTCCATGCCGGCCGGGCCAAACCAGTCGTCGCGGGGGCCGGGGGTGATCCGCAGGGTGGCGACGCCCGAGGCAGGGGCCGGGCGCAGGGTGGCCGGTTCCGGGGCGCCCACCACGTGGGCGCCCCGGGCCGGGCCCACCGGGATGCGGAGGCCGGCGGCCAGCGGATCCGGGCCGATTCCGGACATCAGGTCGGTGGAGCGGCTGCCCATGACGGGCTCCGCCGCGATGCCCCCGCGCACGCCGAGGTAGCAGCGCAGCCCCTCCGTGGCGGGTCCCAGCGTGAGCGTTTCGCCGGCCAGCAGCGCGAACGGCGCGTCCTGGGCGGGGCTGCGTTCGCTGCGGTCCGGGTCCGACGGCGTGATGTGCAGCGTGGTCCGGGCGCCGGTGACGGCCAGGACCTGGTCGGATTCGGCCGTCAGTGCCAGGGAGCCCATGAGGTTTTCGATGACGGCGTCCCCGGCCTGGTTGCCGACCAGCCGGTTGGCCTGCCGCGCCGCGGAAGGGTCGACGGCGCCGGCCGCGGACACGCCCAGCTCGCCCAGGCCGGGGCGGCCCAGGTCCTGGATGAGCGACTGCAGGCCCGCGTGGACCACCAGCAGGCCGCCGGTTTCCGTGGGGGTGGCGGGCGCGCCCGTGGCGGTGCCGGCGTCGGGCTCGGCTGCGGCGGGGTGAAGGTCCATGGATGGGCGGGCCGGGACAAAGCGGACGCGGTCCTGGGGGCGGATGAGCGCGGGATCGCTGCGGTCCAGGGACCACAGCACCGCGTCTGTGCGGCCGATCAGCTGCCAGCCGCCCGGGGACTGGCGCGGGTAGACGGCGGAGTAGTCCCCGGCAAGGGCGACGGCGCCGGCGGGGACGGACGTGCGCGGGGTGCTGCGGCGCGGCACCTGCAGGGCCGGGTTTTCCCCCAACAGGTAGGCGAAGCCCGGGGCGAAACCGCCGAATGCCGCCCGCCAGGTCTGGCCGGTGTGTGCGGCGACGACGGCCTCGGGGCTCAGGCCGGTGAGCGTGGCGACCTCGGCGAGGTCGGCGCCGTCGTAGTGCACGGCGATCTCCACGAGCTTGCCCGTCTCCTCCGGGGCCGTGCCGAGGTCGAGGTTGGCGAGGACCGGGGTGGCTGCGCGGGCCGCGTTGGGCGAGTCGAACTTGACCAGCACGGTGGCGGCCGCGGACAGCGCGTCAAGCTGGCCGGGCAGGGGGGATTCGGCCAGCCGGGCCGCCAGGGCCAGCACGGCCGGCAGGTTCGGCAGCTCAACGAGCAGGGCGCGGGTGCCGGCCGGGTGGATGGCCGTGAGGCGGTGCGCGGCGGGGGTGCTCACGGTCGTCATGGCCTTGCCCACATGAAGCTTCGGATCTGCACGCCGGCGTTTTCCAGCCCGGCACGCACGGCGGCGGCCATGGCCACGGCCCCGGCGGTGTCGCCGTGGACGCAGATGCTCTCGGCCGGCATGGGGATGACGCTGCCGTCCACGGCCGTCACGGTGCCCTCGGTGGCCAGGCGCACCATGTTGGCGGCGACCCGGGCG
Organism: Arthrobacter sp. SDTb3-6; assembly: GCF_013376095.1. GTDB lineage: Bacteria > Actinomycetota > Actinomycetes > Actinomycetales > Micrococcaceae > Specibacter. Next base: position 14,666 of record NZ_JAAMFN010000044.1, read on the forward strand.
GGATCGTGGATCACGGCGTTGGGCTCGCGGCGGGAGACAAGCGTCCCCTCCGGTGTGTAGTTGCGGTCGGCAAAGGCCTCGGCCACGGCGCGGAGCCCGGCGGCCTCGGCCCTGGCCAGGGCGACGGAGCCCGGCAGGAGCAGGAGGGGGAGGTCCGTGCCAAAGGCCTTGACGGCGTCGACCACGGCCTGCGCGTGCTTTTCGTGGTGGACGATCGTGTTGTACAGCGCGCCGTGGGGCTTGACGTACTTGATGGCGGCGCCGGCGGCCCCGGCCAGGGCGGACAGGGCGCCGAGCTGGTAGAGGACGTCGTCGGCCAGCTCGGTGGGGGAGCAGTCCAGGAAGCGGCGGCCGAACCCTGCCAGGTCCCGGTACCCCACGTGCGCGCCGATGGTGACGTCCGCGGCCACGGCGTCGCGGCACGTTTGGGCGATGGTGCTCGGGTCCCCGGCGTGGAAGCCGCAGGCGACGTTGGCGCTGGAGACGGAGGTGAAGATGGCGGCGTCGTCACCCATGGTCCAGTTGCCGAAGGACTCTCCGACGTCGGAATTGAGGTCAATGAAAGGCATTTGTGATCCCCGTCTCGTGATGTGGTTCTCTAAGAATGCCTTAATTTTCCAGATTGTTCAACAATTTGGTGCTGTGAGTGCTGGCGGGGCCGGTGGGCGGGCCGGGGTGTCGGGGTGTCGGGGTGTCAGTCGAAGACGACCGTGCGCGTCCCGTCGAGGAGGACGCGGTGTTCGGCGTGCCACTGGACGGCCTGGGCCAGGGTGCGTGCCTCCACGGCACGGCCCACGGCAACAAACTTCTCCACCGAGTGCCCGTGGGACACGCGGATCACTTCCTGCTCGATGATGGGACCCTCATCCAGGGTGGCCGTCACATAGTGCGCGGTGGCCCCGATGATCTTCACGCCCCTGGCGTGGGCCTGGTGGTACGGCCTGGCACCCTTGAAGGAGGGCAGGAAGGAGTGGTGGATGTTGATGGCCCGGCCCGCGAGGTGGCGGCACAGGCCGTCGGAGAGCACCTGCATGTAGCGGGCCAGCACCACCAGCTCCACCTCGTGCTCGGCCACCAGCTCCAACAGGGCCGCTTCCGCCTCGGCCTTGGTGTCCGGCGTGACGGGGATGTAGTAAAACGGGATGCCATAAAACCTGGCAAGCGGCTCCAGGTCCCGGTGGTTGGAGACAATGGCCGGGATCTCAATGGGCAGGGTGCCCGAACGCTGCAGGAACAACAGGTCGTTGATGCAGTGCGCGGCCTTGGATGCCAGGATCAGCGTCCGCACGGGCGCGCCGGCACGGTGCAGCTGCCAGTTGAGGCTGAACTGACCGGCGACGCCGTCGAGGTGCTCGCGGAGGCGGCTGAACGACGTCGTGGTTTCCACCGCAACCCGCATGAAAAAAGTGCCCGTGTCCGGGCTGCCGTACTGCTGGGAGTCGGTGATGTTGCAGCCCGCTTCCAGCAGGGAACCGGACACGGCGTGGACGATGCCGGGCTGGTCGGCGCAGGAGAGCGTCAGGACATAGCCGCGGGCGGCATGCGGGGCGGGGGAGGTCGAGTCAGTCACCCCGCCAACGTTACCGTCCCGCCGTGGCCCTGTACTACAGTTAAGGGGTTGCGACTGGCGATGAGGTGGGCCACCACCGGGGAGCAGCACGAGCGAGGACCCCTGGGATCGTACGCCTGGGACAAGGGGTCGCGACTGCCAGCAAAAGTAGTTTGGCGGTGGCCATGCCGTGCCCGCAGCTTCACACAGCGAAGCAGCCTGCAGGTGCACGCGTCCACCGGATAATCTGGCTAAGAAGTGTTTTTTCGTGTAGTCCATCCAGGAGTCCTGAATGTCCAATACCGCCACACAGTCCGTGACCAATGTCCCGCTCGCCGAGCTGGACCCTGAAATTGCCGCCGTCCTGAAGGACGAGCTCGGCCGCCAGCGTGACACGCTGGAAATGATCGCCTCCGAAAACTTCGCCCCCCGCGCCGTCCTGGAAGCCCAGGGCTCCGTGCTGACCAACAAGTACGCCGAAGGCTACCCGGGCCGCCGCTACTACGGCGGCTGCGAATACGTCGACGTTGCCGAGAACCTCGCCATCCAGCGCGTCAAGGACCTCTTCGGCGCCGAGTACGCCAACGTCCAGCCGCACTCCGGCGCCCAGGCCAACGCCGCCGCGCTTGCTGCCATGATCAACCCCGGCGACAAGATCCTGGGCCTGTCCCTGGCGCACGGCGGGCACCTGACCCACGGCATGAAGCTGAACTTCTCCGGCAAGCTGTACCAGGTCGCCGCCTACCAGGTCGAAGAGGACACCTTCCGCATCGACATGGACAAACTGCGCGGGCAGGCCATTGCCGAGAAGCCCCAGGTCATCATCGCCGGCTGGTCCGCCTACCCCCGACAGCTCGATTTTGCGGCGTTCCGCTCCATCGCCGACGAGGTGGGCGCACTGCTCTGGACCGACATGGCCCACTTTGCCGGCCTGGTTGCCGCCGGCCTGCACCCGAACCCGGTGCCGTACTCCGACGTCGTCACCTCCACCGTGCACAAGACCCTGGCAGGCCCCCGCTCCGGGGTGATCCTGGCCAAGGAGGAATGGGCCAAGAAGCTCAACTCCGCCGTATTCCCCGGACAGCAGGGCGGCCCGCTCATGCACGTCATTGCCGCCAAGGCGGTGGCCTTCAAGGTTGCCGCGGGCCAGGAGTTCAAGGAGCGCCAGCAGCGCGTCCTGGAGGGCGCCAAGATCATCGCGGACCGCCTGAACGCCGCCGACGTCGCGGACGCCGGCGTGTCCGTGCTGACCGGCGGCACCGACGTGCACCTGGTGCTCGTGGACCTGCGCAACTCCCAGCTGGACGGCAAGCAGGCCGAGGACCTCCTGCACACCGTCGGCATCACGGTCAACCGCAACGCCGTCCCGTTCGACCCGCGCCCCCCGATGGTCACCTCCGGCCTGCGCATCGGCACCCCGGCACTGGCCACCCGCGGCTTCGGGGCCGCGGAATTCACCGAGGTTGCCGAGATCATCGCCACCGCACTGAAGGGCAACGCCGACGTCGATGCCCTCAGCGCACGTGTGAAGAAGCTCGCCGAGGATTTCCCCCTCTACCCGGGCCAGGAAGAATGGTAACCGCCGTGCCCGCGGCAAGGACCGCGCAAATCCTCGACGGCAAGGCCACCGCGGCTGCCATCAAGGACGAACTGAAGGAGCGGGTCGCGGCGCTCGCAGCCCGGGGCACCACCCCGGGCCTGGGCACCATCCTGGTTGGGGACGACCCCGGGTCGAAGTGGTACGTGGCCGGCAAGCACAGGGACTGCGCCGAGGTGGGCATCAACTCCCTGCGCATCGACCTGCCCGAAACCGCCACGCAGGAGGAGGTGCTCGACGCCGTCCGCCGGCTCAACGGGGACCCCGCCTGCACCGGCTACATTGTCCAGCTGCCGCTGCCGGCGCACATCGACCAGGACGTGGTGCTTGAGGCCATCGACCCGGCCAAGGATGCCGACGGCCTGCACCCGATGAACCTGGGCCGCCTGGTGGCCAACGTCAACCGGCCCATGGCCTCGCCGCTGCCCTGCACGCCCAAAGGCTGCGTTGAACTGCTGCGCCGCCACGGGATCGAACTGAACGGCAAGAAGGTCCTGGTGGTGGGCCGCGGCGTGACGATCGGCAGGCCCGTGGGCCTGCTTCTCACGCGCCGGGACATCAACGCGACCGTCACCCTGGCCCACACGGGCACGGCGGACCTCGCCGCGGAACTGCGCCTGGCCGACGTCGTCATCGCCGCCGCAGGCCAGCCGCACATGATCAAGGCGGCGGACCTCAAGCCGGGTGCCATTGTGCTCGACGTCGGCGTCTCCCGCGTTGACGACGGCACGGGCAAGGCGGTTGTCACCGGGGACGTGGAGCCGGCCGCCCACGGCGTTGCCTCGTGGATTTCACCGAACCCCGGCGGCGTGGGCCCCATGACCCGGGCCATGCTGCTGGCGAACGTGGTGGAGGCCGCGGAGCGCGCCTGACGCACCGCGGCCGCGGGCCCGCGCACGACGGCCCTCGCACGACGGCCCGCGCAACCGGGCCCTCGCGACACAGGGCGGCGTACTCCCACCGGAGTACGCCGCCCTTCACGTCGGGGGTGATGTGCGCCGCCGGGCTGCCGGACTAGGCTCGTGCCATGAGGAGTGCGCGCCGTCGACGGCCTGTGGTGGCGGTGGCCGTGCTGGCCGCCGTGATCCAGCTGGCCGGCACCCACGTGGCGTCCGGGCGCCAGCCGCTCGCGCACCCGCTGGACGGGTTCGGCTACCTGCTGTTGCTCGCCGGGCCGGCGCTCCTGCTCCTGCACCGCCGCGCCCCGGAGGTCATGCTGGGCGGCACCGTGGCGGCCACGGCGGCGTACCTCGCCATCGGGTACCCGTGGGGCCCCTTCCCGCTCTCGATGGCCCTTGCCCTCATTCTGGCCACGGCCGCCCGCCGCCGGGTGTTCGCCTGGTCCGTGGCCGGCGCACTCGTTGCGGCCGTGTTCACCTGGGCCATTGTGCACGGCGGAGACCAGGACCTGGTCCGCGCCGGCGCGGCATCCGCCTGGCTCGTGATCCTGGTGCTCATCGGCGAGGGCGTGCGCCTGCGGCTGGAGCGGGTGGCCGAGCGGCGTGCACATGCGCATGAGGCCAGGCAGCGGGCCGAGGACGAATACCGGCTGGCACTGGCCCGTGACATCCACGACGTCGTGGCCCATTCCCTGTCCATGATCAATGTCCGCGCCTCCGTGGCGCTGCACCTCGCCGACCGCGACCCGGACCAGCTCCGCCCCGCCCTCGAGGCCATCAAGACGGCCAGCAAGGAATCCCTGGTGCAGGTCCGCGAACTGCTGGGCGTGCTGCGCCAGGACGCCCCGCGCCAGCCCGGCCTGACCCTGGCCAACATCCCCGGCCTCGTCGAGGACGCCCAGCACGGCGGCCTGGCGGCCCGAATCGAGTACGACGGCGACCCCTCCGCCCTGCGCACCAGGCTGGGCCCCGAGCGGGAGGCGGTGGTGTACCGGGTGGTGCAGGAAGCGGTCACCAACGCGGTGCGACACTCCGGGGCGAAGCACCTCGCGGTGCACATCGGGCCCGTTTCCGGGGACGCGCTCACGGTTGCGGTGGACGACGACGGCACGGGCCGGCACGGCTCGCCCGAGGGCAACGGGCTGCGCGGCATGCGCGAACGGCTGGCCGGGATCGGCGGTTCCGTGGAACTGGTGGAGCTCAAGCCCGGACTGGGCGTGCACGCCCGGTTCCCGCTCGGTGACGAACCGGGCCCGGACGGTGGGCCGCCCGGCGCCGGCCCGGCAGGGAAACAGCCATGATCCGCATCCTCATCGCCGACGACCAAACGCTGATCCGGGCCGGCTTCCGTGCCCTCCTGGACGCCGAGGCGGACATGGAGGTGGTGGGAGAATCCGGCACCGGCAGCGGCACCCTGGCCCTGGCCCGCGAGCTGAAGCCGGACGTCATCCTCATGGACATCCGCATGCCCGGCGGCGACGGCCTGGAAGCCGGCGCCGCCATCCTGGCCGACCCCGCCCTCGCCGGCACGCACATCCTGGTCCTGACCACCTTCGAACTCGACGAATACATTGTGGAGGCCGTGCGCATTGGTGCCGCCGGCTTCCTGATCAAGGACACCGAACCTGCCGAACTGATCCGCGCCGTCCGTGTGGTGAACGACGGCGACGCCCTCCTCTCCCCGTCCGTCACCCGCCGCCTCATGGACGCCATGGCGCACGTGTCCCGGGACGTGGCCCCGCCGCCGGAACTGGCCCACATCACGGGACGGGAACGGGAGGTGCTGGCCCTGGTGGGCGAGGGGCTGAACAACGCCGAGATCGCTGCCCGCCTGTTCATCACACCCCTGACCGCCAAGACCCACGTGTCCCGGATCATGACCAAGCTGGCGGCACGCGACCGCGTCCAGCTGGTGGTCATCGCCTACGAGTCCGGCCTGGTCCGCCCCGGCTGGAACGTCTAGTCCCCACCGGCCGGCCCGAAAGGCCAAGCGGGGCGCACGGCCCGGGTCTCCCCGGGGAGTACAGGGGCGGGGCAAAGAGCCTCCCTGGGGCCGACGCCGCCGGGCCGGCGAAGCGGAAGAGTTGAAGCACAGCCGAAGGACGGCTGGCAACAACCATAAGGACGCACCATGATTGCAGCATTGAGCACACCGGCGGCACTTGCCGCACACGCCATGAACCACGGCTGGGGGTGGGGCGCAGGGCCGTGGTTCCTGCTCTTCCCGTTGTTCTGGCTGGTGGTGATCGTCCTGGCCATCATCTTCATCCCGCGCCGCCTGCGCCGCAGCCGGGCCTGGCACCACAGCCAGGGCGCCGAGTCGGTCCTGCGCGAACGCTTCGCCCGCGGCGAAATCGACGAGACCGAATACCGCCAGCGGCTGGAGGTGCTGCGCAGCCAGCCCCAGTAGTTCCAGCCCCCAATGGCCGGGCGGGGCAGTTCGCCGGTGGTGGAAGCGGGCACCGGCACCCGCCCGGGTTTGAGAGAATGGAACCATGACATCTCTTGGACCTGGAAAAATGACCAAACCCGGCAAGTTCACCGGCCTCGGCACCATTGTGCTGGCCATCGTCTTCCTGGTGGCCATCGTTTTCGCGGCCAACAACAGCACCGTGCTGGGCTGGGTCATTGCGGTCATCGCCTTTGGCTGGCTGGCGCTGTCCACCCTCGTCTACATCGGCGTCCACAAGGCAGCCGCGTTCGGCGCCCGCCAGGTCAAGCTCGCCCAGGCCGAAATGGCCCAGCGCAACAGCGCCCACGCCCCGTCCGGCGCCGGCACCCGGCTCGTGTCCGACGACGCCGGCTCCCGCCAGGCGGCCAAGGCACGCGAGCTGAAGCTGGAGCATTCCTTCAAGATCATCAGCGTCCAGATCGGCGTGGTCAACGAGTACCTGGGCAAGGACGACGCCATGGTGGCCCGCGCCCTGGAAACCATCGACATCACGGCCCGCAACGGCCGCGGAATGGTCAACCCGGACTGGGAAGCCCAGGAAGCAAAGATGGACGCCGGCATGGAAAAAAAGAATGCCGCCCGCGCCGCCGAAACCCAGCCGGGCACCCAGGGGCCGGACGACGACGAGCCGGTGACCGGCGTCGTGCTTGACTGACCGGACTGGAAAGGCGGGCAGGGGGAAACGGGTAAGGTGGATCAGGTGAGCAAGGGAACCCAAAACGGTCATTTGAGGATCGCAAGCGTCAACGTCAACGGCATCCGTGCCGCCTACAAGCACGGCATGGCCGACTGGCTGGCCGCACGCGACGTGGACATCCTGTGCCTGCAGGAGGTGCGTGCACCCGACGCCATTGTCCAGGGCTTCCTCGGGGAGGACTGGCACCTGCTGCACGCCGAGGCCGAGGCCAAGGGCCGCGCCGGCGTGCTGATCGCCTCGCGCAAGGACTCGCTGGAACCCACCGCCACGCGCGTTGGCATCGGCGACGACTACTTTGCCACCACGGGCCGCTGGGTCGAGGCGGACTACACCCTGCAGGATTCGGCCGGCCGGGACACCACACTGACGGTGGTCAGCGCCTACGTGCACTCCGGCGAGGCAGGCACGCCCAAGCAGGTTGACAAGTACCGCTTCCTGGACACCATGATCGCCCGGCTGCCGCAGCTGGCCGCCGCGAGCGACCACGCCCTGGTGGTGGGCGACCTGAACGTGGGCCACACCGAGCTGGACATCAAGAACTGGAAGGGCAACGTCAAGCGCGCCGGCTTCCTGCCCGAGGAACGCGCCTACTTTGACCGCTTCTTCGGCGCGGAAATCGGCTTCAAGGACGTGGCCCGGGAACTGGCCGGCCCCGTGGAAGGCCCGTACACGTGGTGGTCCAACCGCGGACAGGCCTTCACCAACGACACCGGCTGGCGGATCGACTACCACATGGCCACGCCGGGGCTCGCGGCCCTGGCCCAGCAGGCCGTGGTGGACCGTGCCGAATCGTATGAAACCCGCTTTTCCGACCATGCAGCACTGGTCGTCGACTACAAGTTCTAAAGGATTTTCCCTTCCATGAGTGAAACCGCAATCCGTCCCCGCGTCCTGTCCGGCATGCAGCCCTCCGGGGATTCCCTGCACCTGGGCAACTACCTGGGCGCCCTGGTCAACTGGGTCAAGACGCAGCACGACTACCAGACGCTGTTCTTCATCCCGGACATGCACGCCATCACCGTCACGCAGGACCCGGCGGAGCTGCGCGAACGGACCCGCAAGACGGCGGCGCAGTACATCGCAGGCGGCATCGACGTGGAAAAGTCCACCTTGTTTGTGCAGTCGCATGTGCCCGAACACGCCCAGCTCGCCTGGGTGCTCAACTGCATCACCGGCTTCGGCGAGGCCTCTCGCATGACGCAGTTCAAGGACAAGACGGCCAAGGGCGGGCAGGAAATGGCCAGCGTTGGCCTGTTCACCTACCCCGTGCTCATGGCCGCGGACATCCTGCTCTACCGGCCCCAGGGCGTGCCCGTTGGCGATGACCAGCGCCAGCACGTGGAACTGGCCCGGGACCTCGCCAAACGGTTCAACCACCGCTTTGGCGACACGTTCACCGTCCCGGAGGCCTTCATCCAGAAGGAGGGCGCACGCATCTACGACCTGCAAAATCCGACGGCGAAGATGTCCAAGTCCGCGTCCGGGCCGAACGGCCTGATCAACCTGCTGGACGACCCCAAGGTGACGGCCAAGCGGATCAAGTCCGCCGTGACCGATACCGACACCGTCATTGCCCACGACCGGGAGAACAAACCCGGCGTGACCAACCTCCTGGAGATCCTCTCCACGCTGACGGACACGCCCGTGGCGGCCCTGGTGGCCGGCTACGAAGGCAAGATGTACGGCCACCTGAAGGTGGATGTTGCAGACGCCGTCGTGGCCCGGATCGAGCCGATCCGCACGCGCACCCTGGAACTGCTCGACGACCCCGCCGAACTGGACCGGCTGCTGGCCCACGGTGCCGCGAAGGCCCGCGAAATTGCCGCCGTGACGCTGGCGGACGTCTACAACAAGGTGGGCTTCCTGCCACCCCTCGGGACGGTTGCATAACCATGCCGGGCATTGGCCAGAGCGGGGCGTCCCCGGCCCCGCACCCTGAAAGCCTGGGCGTGGTCATCTCGATGCCGCCCGCCCTGGCCGCCGAGCTCCACGCCTGGCGGGAATCCTACGCAGGACCGGGCAACGGCGCGGTGCCCGCCCACATCACACTGGTGTCCGGCCGCGCCCGCCATTCCTGGGACGAGGCCGCCGAGCACGTGCGCAAGGTGGCGCGGGAAGGTTCCCCCTTCACCGTCTCGCTGCGCGGCACCGGAACCTTTGCGCCGGTCTCCCCGGTCGTTTTCCTGAACGTGGACCGCGGGGCGGGGGAGTGCCGGAAACTGCACGACGAGCTGCTGGCCGGCCCGGTGGAGCACCTGCTGGACTTTGGGTTTGAACCGCACCTGACGGTGGCGCACGACCTTGACGCCGGCACCATGGCCCGGGCCGAGGCGGAAATGGCCGACTTTGCCGCGGAGCTGGAAGTCAACAGCATTGGCCTGTACGACTATGCCCAGGGCCGCTGGGAACTGTACGAGGAACTCGCCCTCGGGGGAGACACCACGGCCTAGGACGGCCCGCGGCCGCCGGCCTTGGCCCGTGGCTGGACCCAGTCCAAAAGGACGAAAGCCCTTGACCACGGGGTCCGTGCAGCGGTAAACCGGATGTGGCCTTCGGCCTGTCCGGAGGACGGCCAGGGTGGCAACGACGCCGCCCGTGAGGGCCGCTTCGAATGCTGTACGGAGGCCCACCATGCGATCTCGTACCGGAACCACTTTCCTTTCACTGGCAGGGGGCGCCGCACTCGTGGCGGCCGCCTGCTTGGCCGGCGTCCCCACCGCATCGCCGCCAGGTGCGGCCCTGCCCGCCGTCCACCCCGTGGTGAGTGACTACGTCCAGATCAACAGTTCCGCCACGCCACCCACGCAGGCCCAGTGCGCTTCCGTCGGACGGCGCTGCTTCACCCCGCAGTCCACGCGCGCAGCGTACAACGTGGGCCCGCTCTACGCTGCCGGCAACGACGGGACCGGCATGACCATCGCGATCGTCGATTCCTATGGCAGCGACACCATGGCCCACGACCTGCACGTGTACAACCAGGCCTTCAACCTGCCGGCCATGTGCGGGGAAGAATCCGTCACCTGCACACCCGGCATGCCCACCTTCAGCGAACTGCACCTGCAGGGCTCCCCGGCCACCAAGGCCCCGCCGTCCACGAGCAAGGGCACGGGACAGGAGGACAAGGCAGCCTGGGCGCTGGAAGTGGCCCTTGACGTCGAAACGGCCCATTCCATGGCCCCGGGAGCCAACATCCTGCTGGTCACCACGCCGACCGCTGAAACCCTCGGCGTCCAGGGCCTGCCCCAGATGATGGCGGCTGAACAGTACGTGGTGGACCACCACCTGGCCCAGGTCATCTCACAGAGCTTCGCCACCGCGGAGGATGCCTTCCCGGGCACCCAGTCGCTGCTGAACCTGCGCCACGCCTACATCTCCGCGGCCCGGAACGGCGTCACCGTCCTGGGCTCCTCCGGCGACGGCGGCTCGGCCAATCCGCCGAAGGCACCCGTGGCCGGCCCCAACGCGGGCGCGCCCTTCCCGTTCCCGACCGTTGAGTGGCCCGCGTCAGACCCGCTGGTCACCGGCGTCGGCGGGACCTACCTGTGCACCGATCCGACGGCGACCACCCTGCGGACCGTGGACAGCACCATCCCGCCCACGGCCTGCAAGTCCCATCCCGGGGCCGCAGAGGTGGGCTGGATCGCCTCGGGCGGCGGATTCAGCCACGTCTTTGCCCGCCCCGGCTACCAGTCGGCGCTGCCGGCCGGCAGCACGCCCATCGGGGCCATGCGCGGCGTGCCCGACATCGCGCTGCAGGCCAGTGCCACGACGGGCGCCCTGGTGTACCTCTCGCTGCCGCCGGACGGGCTGGGCGGGCTCACTTGCGGCACCACTCCCTGCAGCACGGGCTGGTATGACATCGGCGGAACGTCGCTGGCCTGCCCGCAGTGGGCCGGGCTGGTGGCCATCGCCGCGCAGATGAACGGGGGCGGCCTGGGACCGATCAACCCGGCGCTGTACAAGCTCGGAGCCGGGGCGGCGTACGCCAGCGACTTCTACGACGTGACAACCGGCAACAACACCCTCGATCCCTCGGTTCCGGGCTACCCGGCGTCGACGGGATGGGACCCTGTCACCGGGCTGGGCACGCCGAATGCCGCGGCGCTGCTTCCCGACCTGGTCGCTGCGGTGCGCGCGGGCTGAGCGCCAGGGAGATTCTGGCCGCCGGTCAATCGTGTCGCTGATTGGGCTGGTCGAAATCCGGTCCCTTGGGCCCAAGCCCGACCGGCGACGCGGGCTCGACCAGCGGCGGGAACGCAAAGGCGCCGCCCCCTCGAAAGGGGGCGGCGCCTTTGCAATCGGCGAAACCAGGCCGGAACTAGACCTGGCGGGCCAGGATGGCCTGCTTGACCTCGGCGATGGCCTGCGTGACCTGGATGCCGCGGGGGCATGCCTCGGTGCAGTTGAAGGTGGTGCGGCAGCGCCACACGCCTTCCTTGTCGTTGAGGATCTCCAGGCGCATGTCGCCGGCATCGTCGCGGGAATCGAAGATGAAACGGTGTGCGTTGACGATGGCGGCCGGGCCAAAGTACTGCCCGTCGGTCCAGAACACCGGGCAGGACGACGTGCACGCGGCGCACAGAATGCACTTGGTGGTGTCGTCAAAACGCTCGCGCTCCTCGGCGGACTGCAGGCGCTCCTTGGACGGCTCGTGGCCCCGGTTGATCAGGAAGGGCATGATCTCGCGGTAGGACTGGAAGAACGGTTCCATGTCCACGATCAGGTCCTTCTCCACCGGCAGGCCCTTGATGGGCTCCACCGTGATGGGCTTGGACGTGTCCAGGTCCTTCAGGAGGGTCTTGCAGGCCAGGCGGTTGCGGCCGTTGATGCGCATGGCATCAGAACCACACACGCCGTGCGCACAGGAGCGGCGGAAGGACAGCGAACCGTCCTGCTCCCACTTGACCTTGTGGAGGGCGTCCAGCACGCGGTCCGTGCCGTACATGGTCATGGTGAAGTCTTCCCAGGTCGAGTCCTCGGAGAACTCCGGGTCGTACCGGCGCACGCGCAGCGTCACGTCAAAGGTGGGGATTTCGCCACCGCCGCCCATGTGGGCGGGCAGTTCAATCTTGGACGCCGGCTCGGGAGCGGTCTCGGCGGTTTCAATGGGGCTCATTAGTACTTCCTCACCATCGGCTCGTAGCGCGTGACAACAACAGGCTTGGTTTCCAGGCGGATGCCGGCAATGTGCTCCTGGGAGCTTTCAGCCGTCACGCCGGAATCCTTGTACGCCATGGAGTGCTTCATGAAGTTCACGTCGTCACGGTCCGGGAAATCCTCACGGAAGTGGCCGCCGCGGGACTCCTGGCGGTGCAGGGCCGCAACCGTCATGACCTTGGCCAGTTCCAGCAGGAAGCCCAGTTCCACGGCCTCGAGCAGGTCAAGGTTGAAGCGCTTGCCCTTGTCCTGGACGGTGATGCGCGAGTAGCGCTCCTCAAACGTGGCAATGTCCGCCAACACCCGGTCAATGGACTCGGCCGTTCGGAACACCTGCATGTTGGCGTCCATGGTGTCCTGCAGGTCCTTGCGGATCGCGGCCACCTTTTCGCCGCCGTCGGACGTGCGGACGTGGTCCAGCAGCGCGGCAGTGGCAGCTTCCGGGTTTTCCGGCAGGTCCACGAACTCGGCCGTCTTGGCATACTGGGCAGCGGCCACACCGGCACGCTTGCCAAACACGTTGATGTCCAGCAGCGAGTTGGTGCCCAGGCGGTTGGAGCCGTGCACGGACACGCAGGCCACCTCACCGGCGGCGTACAGGCCGGGAATGATGGTGTCGTTGTCCTGGAGGACCTCCGCACCGATGTTCGTGGGCACGCCGCCCATCGCGTAGTGGGCGGTGGGGAACACCGGCACGGGCTCGGTGTACGGTTCCACGCCCAGGTAGGTGCGGGCGAACTCGGTGATGTCCGGGAGCTTGGCGTCGATGTGCGCCGGCTCCAGGTGCGTCAGGTCCAACAGGACGTAGTCCTTGTTCGGTCCGCAGCCGCGGCCTTCACGGACTTCGTTGGCCATGGAGCGGGCCACGATGTCACGCGGCGCCAGGTCCTTGATGGTCGGGGCGTAGCGTTCCATGAACCGCTCGCCGTCGGAGTTGCGCAGGATGGCGCCCTCGCCGCGGGCGGCCTCGGAGAGCAGGATGCCCAGCCCGGCCAGGCCTGTCGGGTGGAACTGGAAGAATTCCATGTCCTCCAGGGGGATGCCCCGGCGGAACGCGATGCCCATGCCGTCGCCGGTCAGGGTGTGGGCGTTTGAGGTGGTCTTGAAGACCTTGCCCGCGCCGCCGGTGGCGAGGATGACGGACTTGGCCTGGAAGACGTGCAGCTCGCCCGTGGCCAGGTCGTAGGAGACGACGCCGGCAATGCGCTTCTGCTTGTACGGCGTACCGTCCGCGCGGGTTGCGTCCTCTTCGACGGTCAGCAGGTCCAGGACGTAGTACTCGTTGTAGAACTCAACGTTGTGCTTGACGCAGTTTTGGTACAGCGTCTGCAGGATCATGTGTCCCGTACGGTCCGCGGCGTAGCAGGACCGGCGCACCGGGGCCTTGCCGTGGTCGCGGGTGTGCCCGCCGAAGCGGCGCTGGTCAATCCGCCCCTCGGGCGTGCGGTTGAACGGCAGGCCCATCTTTTCCAGGTCGATCACCGCGTCGATGGCTTCCTTCGCCATGACCTCGGCCGCGTCCTGGTCGACCAGGTAGTCGCCGCCCTTGACGGTGTCAAAGGTGTGCCATTCCCAGTTGTCTTCCTCCACGTTGGCCAGTGCGGCACACATGCCGCCCTGGGCCGCACCGGTGTGCGAGCGGGTGGGGTAGAGCTTGGTCAGTACGGCTGTGCGGGCGTTCTGTCCGGCTTCAATGGCGGCACGCATTCCTGCGCCACCGGCCCCGACGATGATGACGTCGTATTTGTGGACCTGCATACTGGATGCTCTTTCTCTCTTTACTGCATTCAAATTGCTGCTGTTCACTTCTGCCCCGGGCCGCTCACGGCCCAGGTGCCCAAAAACTAGGGGACAGGGCAGAAGGACGGAAGGTCGACGACTGCACCGGCCGGGCAGGGATCAAAGGTGAAGATCACCAGGGTGCCCAGGACAACGATGACGACGGCGGCCGCGTAGAGGACGCCCTTGAGCGTCATGCGCGTGCCATTGCGGTCGGCGTAGTCGTTGATGATGGTGCGCACGCCGTTGGTCCCGTGCAGCATGGCCAGCCACAGCATGGCCAGGTCCCACCATTGCCAGAACGGGCTGGCCCACTTGCCGGCCACAAAGCCGAAGTCGATCTGGTGGATGCCGCCGCCGAGCATGAGGTTCACGAACAGGTGGCCGAAAATCAGCACCACCAGCACCACGCCGGACATGCGCATGAACAGCCATGCGACCATCTCAAAGCTGGAGTGCGAGCCCTTGTTGCGCTTGTACTTGGGCGACTGTGCGCTGTTGGAACGCGGTGACGCAATAACGTTGGAACTCACTTAGTGCCCCCCGAAGACGATGGAGAGGTGGCGGATCAGGAACGGAATCATGACCACAACCCAGACGATCAAGACGGTCCAGAGCATCTGCCGCTGGTACTTGGGGCCCTTCTTCCAAAAGTCGATCGCAATGATGCGCAGGCCGTTGAAGGCGTGGAACACGATCGCCGCGACCAGGGCGGCTTCGCCCAGGCCCATAATGGGGTTCTTGTACGCCCCGATGACTGCTGTGTACGCTTCCGGGGACACTCGCACGAGAGAGGTGTCCAGGACGTGCACCAACAGGAAAACGAAAATCACTACACCGGTAATCCGGTGTCCCACCCATGACCACATGCCTTCACGGCCGCGGTACAGAGTGCCAGCTGGTTTTGTCGGCACTGAATAAACCTTCCTGCATCACCGTGGCGCTGGCGTGGTTCCACGCGGGGAAACGCACACGGCGTGAGCACTCATAACTTTGCCTAAATTTAGGCTTCGCTTACAGCATATTCAACTTAGGCGCTCCTTGCCCCATGGCAAAGATCACAGGGGGCGGACAAATTGATGGTGTAATGCCCGTTTGTGCAGCCCTCGACCCATCCCTGCGGCGACGCCGGGGCGCCCCGTCGGCACGCAAAGGGTGGGATTTTCCGCCAAATCACGGCGTTCGCGCGTGCATCGCCTAGGCTGGGCAGTGATGAATACGCCAACACGGGACGACTCCGTCCAGCCTGGGACCAGCCCGCTCGACAAATTTTTTGCCGTTATTCCGGCCGGGGGTGTCGGGACCAGGCTGTGGCCTTTGTCGCGGGCGGCGGCGCCGAAGTTTTTGCATGACTTGACGGGGAGC
>NZ_JAAMFN010000045.1 GCF_013376095.1 Arthrobacter sp. SDTb3-6
GGGCGTGTCTCCTAATGCTGCGCTCCAGATGGCGACGGCCTGCAGGACGACGGCCGAGCGGTAGGTGAGGGCGAGCTTGTCATACCGGGTGGCCAGGGACCGCCATTGCTTGAGCGTGTTGAAGCTGCGCTCGACGACGTTGCGGCGTTTGTAGGCTTCCTTGTCGTAGCTGACCGGCCTGCCGCCAGCGGAGCCTTTGCGCTGTCGGTTGGCCTTCTGGTCCTCCTTTTCCGTCGATGACGCACTCGATGCGCCTCTCCCGCAGGTAGGCCCGGATCGCTTTGGATGAGTAGGCTTTATCGGCCATGGCCCGATCCGGGCGGGTGCGTGCCCGTCCGCGGCCTTCCCTTTCGACCTTCAGGGCCTCCATCAGGTTCTCGAACATGGGCGAGTCCCCGCCCTGGCCCGGCCCAAGGAGTTGGACCAGCGGGCGTTGATTACCGTCGACCAGGGCGTGGATCTTGGTGGTCAGGCCGCCGCGGGAGCGGCCGATGGCGTGATCGGCAGGCTCCACGAGCAGATTCTTGTCATTCGATGGGTCCCCCTGTGTGGCGGGGGAGGTTGGTGCCATGCTGGTGGGCACGGTGGACCGTGGAATCCACCGACACCTCCCAATGGATCAGCCCGGCGGCATCCGCCCGGGTCAGCAGGGCGGCCGGGGCCTTGTCCCAGGTCCCGTCGCCACTGTAGCCGCGGTGGCGCTTCCAGACCGTCTGCCACGGCCCGAAATGCGGCGGCAGGTCCCGCCACGGGATACCGGCCCGGTACCGGTAGATGATCCCCTCTGCCATGAGGCGGTGATCCTTGAACGGACGGCCCAACTTCCCCTCGGACTCAGGCATCAGCGGGGCAATGTGCTTCCACTGGGCATCGGACAACACGGCGTAGCGAGGGTTCATTCCTTCATCCTGCCGATGCAACAGCCAGATCATTGGGAGACGGGCCCCCGGTTGGGCTAACGGGCCGCTTCGAGTCGTAGCCGGGTATGCGTCAGGATGGGCACAACGGCCCGGCCCGTGACCAGCCGGCCATCGCTGACGAAGCCCTCTTCCCGGCCGGTAAGATCCTGGACCAGCCGGGACTTCCACAGCTCCAGCAGGTGCGCGTGCGTAGGGTCCGCAGCCAGATTTTCCAGTTCCTCCGGATCCGCGTCCAGATCGAAGAGCTCCTCCGTACCCCAGCCCGAAGCCCACAGATATTTGACGTGGCCGTCCGTCACCCACTGCAGGGACTGCCCGAAATAGACGTGCTCGCCGTGCAGCCACCGGCGGACCGGCAGACCGTTTTCGCCGCGGAGTGCTGGAACCAGGGACTTACCGTCACACTCGGGCGGAACGGGCAGGCCGGCCAGTTCCAGCAGGGTGGGCATCACGTCGCGCAGTTCCACCACCTGGTCCGCGACGGCCCCCCGGAGCGCACCGCCATCCGAGGGTGCAGCAGCAACGATGAACGGTATCCGGGCGGAGCCCTCGTAGCCAACGGCTTTCCGGTAGAAGTCGTGATCCCCCATCATCTCTCCATGGTCGCTGGTGAAGGCGATGACGGTATTGTCCGCCAGCCCGAACCCGGTCAGGGCCTCCCTCAGCCGCATGATCTGCAGGTCAACGTGGGCCATCAGCCCGTAGTAGCCGGCACGGGCGCGGTGTGTGACCGCCTCGGACAGTGTGCCGAACGCGGCCTGGTGCAAGCCGTCGGTCCGCACCCGATCATAATGGTGTTCCCAGTTCCCCAGCCGGCGCCGGAAGGCAGGCAGGTCCAGATACTGCTCAAAAGCCCAGGCCGGCGGATCGTAGGGTGGATGCGGGCGGTGGAAGGACAGGTACAGGAAAAAGGGTCGGGTGGGGTCGCGCCGGTACAGCCAGTCGATGGCCTGGGTTCCCGCCCAGCTGGTCGGGTGCAGCCGTTCAGCCTTGTCCCAAGGCCGGGCTACAGTGGAGTTGCAGTTCACCCCGTGGTCAAAATACTCCTCATCCGGGCCCACCCCGGGCTGCCGCCGTAGCCAGGGCACATAGTCGTCGAAAAACCTGAAATTGAGCTTGTGCTCCCGACGGGCAAAGTGCAGGAAACCGTCGTGCAGAATCACGTCGTCGAAACCGGCCCTGCTCCGTTCCGGATAGACGTGCATCTTCCCGACCGCCTGGGTCTGGTAGCCCGCCTTGCGGAACTCTCCGGCAAGGGTGACCGGGTGTGCCACCTCGAACGGAATGCCCTCCTGGTAGCCGACCCGGCCGTGCCGCTCCTGGGACTGCCCTGTGAACAGGGCCACCCGCGCCGGAACGCAGGTGGGAGTTGCGGAATACGCATGATCAAACCGAGTCCCGGCTGCCGCAAGCTCATCCAGGTGCGGAGTTTGCAGATGGGGGTGCCCCGCCGCAGAGAGGCAGTCTCCGCGCCACTCGTCGGCACAGATCAGGATCACATTGGGACGTGTCACGACGGCGTCATTCCACGTTCAGGGCCGTCGTTGGGAAATTTCGGGGCCCCCGTCCGGAAGCCGCAGCTGCCGCCGGCGGACCTGGGGCAAGCCCTGCCAAATGTTGCAGCGGTGTTCCGGAACGCCCCCGGCGCCCACTCGTCGCTCCAGGGGTAGCGGGCCTGCGCCAGGCTGGCCCGGCGGCAAATTCCCTTTGCGCCTCGGTGGGCAGGCGCCGGCCGGCCGAGGCGCAGTAGGCCAGCGCATGGGTGTGCGAGACCTGGGTGACTGGGTGGTCCCGAATCTCCTGCGCCACTCTGAGGCGCCGCGGCCTCACGCCAGGCATCGCGGGCAGGCGGCCTGCAGCATTGCCCCATGGCTTCTCCCTCCGGCCGCACCGGCCAAGCTGATGCGAACTCTCATCTGCGGTCTTTGACTTCTGGTTTGATCCCGCCTCGGGCCGTGGCCAAAGAGGGCTCCTTTTGCCTTCATGGTAGTCCAGTCATGCCGTCACCGCAGGGTCCATATGAATAATAATGATTGATATTGCTTTATTCAATCATCATATTGCACTATGGCGCGTCTTCCCTTATGGTCTATTAAACGGTTAACGAGATGCAGGCCACAGCGATGGGCGTCACCCAAGGTAAGAGGAGAGAGCATGATCTCGACCACGAGCGAGGAACGGCAAGCGCCGTCCCGGCCGTACTGCGTGGCTTCAAGGCCTCCGGGAAAACCCCTGGGCGCACGGAAGGCCAGGAAGAGCGCCGCCGGCAGGCAGAGCCTGAGGGTGCGCTGGAAACGGGACCGGCAGATGCTGTTGATGATGGTCCCCGGGCTGGTGTTCCTGCTGCTGTTCTTCTACATTCCGATTCTGGGCAACGTCATCGCGTTCCAGGACTATCAGCCATTCCTGGGGATCCTGAACAGCGACTGGGTCGGGCTGCAAAACTTTGTGGACCTCTATTTCGACCCCGATTTTTGGGTTGCCCTGCGGAACACGCTGGTGTTGGCGCTGTGGCAGCTGGTGCTGTTCTTCCCGGTGCCGCTGGGACTGGCGCTGATCGTGGACTCGCTGATGAGCACCAAGATCCGGCGGTGGTTCCAGAGCATTGTCTACCTGCCGCACTTCCTCTCCTGGGTCCTGGTCATCGCCTTGTTCCAACAGGTGCTGGGAGGTGCCGGCCTGGTCAATAACGAGCTGCGGCAGTTGGGCCTGGGGGCCATCCCATTCATGACCAATCCGGATACTTTTCCGTTGCTGGCCACCGTCCAGCTGGTCTGGAAGGACGCGGGCTGGGCGATGATCATCTTCCTCGCGTCGTTGGCAAGCATTGACGGCTCGCTTTATGAGGCAGCCGCGACGGATGGTGCCGGCCGCTGGCGCCGGATGTGGCACATCACGCTGCCTGGCTTGCGGTCCATCATCGTCCTGCTGCTCATCCTGCGGATCGGGGACATCCTCAGCGTCGGCTTTGAACAGTTCCTGCTCCAGCACGACGCCGTCGGCCCTGGAGCGTCCGAAGTGCTGGACACCTTCACCTACTTTGCCGGGGTGGTGGGAGGCGGCTGGAGCATGGGCGCGGCGGCCGGCCTGGCCAAGGGAGTTGTGGGGGCCATCCTGATCTTCGCAGCCAATAAGGTGGCCCACCGAATGGGCGAACCCGGAATCTTTTCGAAAAAGGTCGGCTAGGTTCCCGGCCCGGCCAGGACGCCAGCCATCCAAGGAGACATGTCATGGCAATAAACGCACAAGTCCGGAATGCCTCGGACGGCACGCCGCCCAGCGGCAAGCCATCCCAGGGCAAACAGTCCAATCGGAAACTGTCCCAACGCAAACGCTCAGGCCTGACGTTCAACCCTAACCGGCCTGCCTGGAAGGAACCGGCGTCGCCGCTCTACCAGTGCATCAAGGGCGTCATCTTGGGGCTGATCACGCTGTCCATTGTGCTGCCGATCCTGCTGGTGGTCTCCACCTCGTTGGCCGATGACCAGCAACTGGTGCAGGCCGGCGGCTACGTCCTGTGGCCCACGCATCCGACCCTGCAGTCCTACGAAGCCATCTTCAGCGGATCGTTCATGTTCCGGGCGCTGGGGGTCAGTGCGGTCGTGACGGCCGTGGGCACCCTGCTGGCTTTGTTCGTCACGATCACGATGGCATACGCCACCAGCCGTCCCGTGCTTTTCGGCCGCCCGGTCCTGCTGCTGGTGCTGTTCACGCTGCTCTTCGCCCCGGGACTGATCCCGATGTTCCTGATGGTCAAGCAACTGGGGCTGCTGAACACCTTGTGGTCGCTGATCCTGCCTGGCATTTTCGGAGCCTTCAACTTTGTGGTGATGCGCTCCTTCTTCATGAACATTCCGCAGGAGCTGGTTGAAAGTGCCAGGATCGACGGCGCGGGGGATTTCAAGATCCTGTGGAAGATTGTGCTGCCGCTCTCCAAGGCCGTGGTCGCCGTCGTCGGACTGTTCTATGCGGTCGGATTCTGGAACGCCTTCTTCAACGCCATGCTCTACATCAATGACCAGACCAAGTTCCCGGTCCAGCTGGTGCTGCGCAACTACGTGGTGCAGGGCGGTGGGCTGGCGGATCAGCTGGGCATCGCGTCCGCCCCGCCGCCGCAGTCCATGCAGATGGCCATCGTGGTGGTGGCGCTGCTGCCCATTCTCCTTGTCTACCCGTTCCTCCAGAAGCACTTCAACAAGGGCGTCATCACCGGCGCCATCAAGGGATAACCCAGAAAGGGGTATGCGATGAACCGCACCTCCCAGGCCGGCGTCAGCCGGCGTAATTTCCTAGGCCTCGCGGGGCTGTCCGTGACCGCGGTAGCCATGGGGGCTTCGCTGGCCGGCTGCGGCAGCTCCGGCTCGGGCTCCGGCGGCGGAGCGGCGGCCTCGGCCGACGTAAAGCTGCCCACGTACAAGGAGTTCACCGGCATCACTGCGGAATTTGCCGGTAACGCCAAGGGTTTGCAGGCCGGCTTCCTGAAGATGCCGAGCCCCGTCCAGACGGTAAAGGCGCCGCCGCTTAAGGGCACGGTCACGGGCCTGACGGAGACGTTCGAGACGATGTCTCCGGCCATGGCGGACAATCCGTTCTGGCAGCGGCTCAACGCAAAGCTGGGCGGCACCCTGGACCTGCAGATTGCCGAGGACGTCGGCGACGGCTACCCGGCCAAGTTTGCCACGATCCTGGCCAGTGACACGCTGCCGGACATGATGTGGGTTCCGCCGAACCAAGGCATCCCCAACATCGGACCCATGCTGGAAGCCAAATTCCAGGACCTGACCAAATACCTCTCGGGGGATGCCGTCCTGGAGTACCCCAACCTGGCCGCACTGAAGCCGGATTCGTGGAAGACCGCCGTCGTCAACGGCAAGATCTGGGGCGCACCCATCCCCAGCACTCCCTTCGGTCAGGTCATGGCCGGCAACAAGAGCACCTGGGCACAGGTCGGCGGCCTGACCGCGTCCACCGCCGACGAGTTCTTCCAGAAAGCCAAGGAACTCACCCGGCCCAACGAGGGCAAGTACGCCCTGGAGCCGGCGTACATCAACATGCTGCACATGATCACCGAGTGGCTGGGCGCGCCCAACGGCTGGGCGGTGAATAAGGACCGCACCCTGACCAACCGCTACGAAACCCCGCAGTATGAGGCAGGCCTGGAATATGCGGCGAAGCTCTTCGCCGCCGGCTGCTTCTACCCGGACGCCAACGCCACAGACATCTCGAACCGGATCGTCAACGGCAGCGTCGCCGCCCAGGTCATTGTGGGCCCGCACAACATTGCCCGCTACCGAAATTTGGACAAGAACGCCCAGACGGAGATCCTGATTCCCTTCGGCTTCGACGGCAAGACCAAGCCCACCTACGACATGGGCTACGGCACCGTCGGCTTCACTCCGTTCAAGAAGACCGACGAGGGCAAGATCCGGGAACTGCTGGCCCTGATCAACTATCTGTCCGCGCCGTTCGGCAGCGTCGAGTACCTCCAGAAGAACTACGGCGAGCTGGGCAAGGACTTCACCCTGGATCCCAACGGCAACCCGGTCATGACCGAATCAGGGCAGACCGACATTCCGGGCCTGGCCAGCGCCCTGAACATCATGTCCAGCCCGGAAAATGTCATCTTCAATCCCGCGTTCCCGGACGACACCAAGTACATCTACCAGCAGGAGCAGAAACTGCTGGAATTCGCCTGGCGCAATCCGACCAACGGCACCTACTCGGACACGAATTCCAAGGTCGGCTCCAAGATCACCAAGATCATCACGGACAAGACCATCGACATCATCACCGGCCGGGCCAAGGTCTCCGACTTCAAGGACGCCCTCAAACGCTGGAAGGACGGCGGCGGAGACAAGATCCGCGAGGAGTACCAGAAGGCGCTTCCGTCGGACGTTCCCGTCTTCGGCGCGTAGATCAGGCGGGCAACTCCGGCGCAGTTACAGTAACCTGCAAACAGGACAACAGCAGAGATTGGGGGAACCGATGCGGGCTACCATCCGGAGCGTGGCCGGCGAGGCGGGGGTGTCGACGGCGACCGTCTCCTATGTGCTTTCGGGGCGCCGCGGTGTCCAGGGCGGGGCGGGGGTTTCGCCGGCGACGATCAGGCGGGTCCGCGAGGCGGCGGACCGTCTGGGGTATCAGCCCAACCCTGCCGCCCGGGCCATCCGGACCGGCCGGACCAACACCGTGCTGCTGTCCCTGACCATGCTCTCGGACCCGTGGTCGCTGGCCGTCATTGAAGCCGTCCAGCGGCGGGCAGCCCCGCTGGGCATCACCCCGCTAATCTTGGCTGATGCTGACTGGGCCCAGGTCCTGCAGAGCCACGACGCGGATGCCGTGTTCATCGACGCGGTTCCGCCCGACCACAGGGAGGACCTGCTCCGGTTGGCCGGGCGGGGTACCCGGTTAGTCGTTTTCAGCGAGGTGCTGGAGCCGGCCGGATTTGACGTGATCCGTTCCCTGGCATTGCCTGGCTGCGGGCTGGCGATGGGGCACCTGCTGCGCAGCCACACCCGGATTGGTTGCCTGACTTCAGGTCGGGGGATCGACCCGCAGCGCCCCTCCCGCTACCTGCCCTACGTGGAGGCGCTGGCCGACGCCGGGCTGGAACTGCGAGAGGACTACGTGGAAAGCTACGAGGTCCTCCCGGCCAGTGCCTATGACGCGGCGGTGCGCCTGCTTTCCAACCCGGAGCGGCCCACGGCCATCTACGCCACCACGGACTTCGCGGCCATGAGCGCCATTAACGCCGCTCAGCGAATGGGCCTGACCGTGGGCCGGGACATCGACATCATCGGGGTGGGCAACACGGTGGAGGGCGAACGGATGACACCTTCGCTCAGCTCGGTGGGACCGGCCGGATTCTTCGACGCGGTGGCCACGCTGCTGCTGGACCGGGCCAAGGGCGAAGGAGGGGAGCCGGAGGTGTTGGAATTCCCTTGGCAGCTGTTTGCCCGGGAGTCCGCGCCGCTCCGTCAGGGTTCCGGCGGCGGTTCCCATGAGCAGAGTTAGAGGATCAGAGTTAGCGATCAGCAGGTTTCCGCAGGCCAGGCTTGGCGGCGGATAGTGGCGACAGAAGGAATGAAAAGGCAGTGGATACAAGGGATTTGAAGGTCGGGATCGTCGGTTTCGGGCTGCGCTCGGGGTTATGGCGCCACGTGCACAAACCGGGCGCTGGTTCGGAGGTCACGATGGTGTGCGATGTCAGCGAGCGGGGCCGGGCGGATGCCGCGGCGAAGATTCCGACGGCGAAGGTCACCGGTGAACTGGAGGTGCTTCTGGCCGCCGGGCTGGACGCAGTGCTGGTGCTGACCCCGGACAACCAGCATGCCGCGGTAGCGGTGCGGACCCTGAAGGCAGGGATCGCCACCTTCTGCGAGAAGCCGCTCGACGTGACCCTGGAGGCCGCGGATCTGGTGCTGCAGACCGCCTATGAGACGGGGACCCGGCTGTATGTGGGGCACAACATGCGGCACATGCCCGTCGTCGTCCAGATGCGCCAACTGATCCAGGAGGGCGCCATCGGGGAGGTCAAGGCCGTCTGGTGCCGGCACTTCGTGGGCAACGGCGGGGACTACTACTTCAAGGACTGGCATGCCGAGCGGGCCAACACCACCGGCCTGCTGCTGCAGAAGGGTGCGCACGATATTGATGTCATCCACTGGCTCGCCGGTGGCTACACCAGTCGGGTCTCGGCGGTCGGGGACCTCGCGGTTTACGGCGGTGTGGCCAGTCGGAGGGACAACAGCGACCGGCGGATGGGGGACTGGTTCAATGTGGACAACTGGCCGCCGACCGAGCAGACGGACCTGAACCCGGTCATCGATGTGGAGGACATCTCCATGATGCAGATGGTGCTGGACAACGGTGTGCTGGCTTCCTACCAGCAGTGCCACTTCACCCCGGACTACTGGCGCAACTATACGGTCATCGGCACTAGGGGCCGGATCGAGAACTTTGGTGACGGCCCGGGCGGGCAGATCTATGTGTGGACCAGCAGGAGCCAGGACGGCTTCAGCGAGCCGGACCGGAAGGTTATGATCGGCGACGGCGAGGGTGGCCACGGCGGGGCGGATCCGTTGCTCATGGTGGAATTCCTGGACTTTGTCCGCAGCGGCCGACGGACCCGTACCAGTCCGGTGGCTGCCCGGCAGGCCGTGGCCGCAGGGGTGCTGGCCACCGAATCCCTGCGCGGAGACGGCTCCGCCCGCGAGGTACCGGACCTTCCTGCCGAGCTGCTGGACTACTTCCGGGACGGCCAGCCGGCCCGGATTGCTGTGGAACCGTGAGTCGGGCATCCGGGATCGCGGCGCGGGGAAGCCTGGCTGCAGCGGAATCGCGTGAACCGACGCTGGGCATCCGCAGGGGCCAGCTCTTCCGCGGCGAAAACAAGCACCGGATCCTGGCCGGAGCCATCCACTACTTCCGCGTGCATCCGGAGCAGTGGGAGGACCGGATCGCACGCCTGGCCGCCATGGGCGCCAACACCCTTGACACCTATATCGCCTGGAACTTCCATCAGCCCAAATCCGGACAAGCACCGGATTTTTCCGGCTGGCGGGACGTTGGCCGGTTCATCAGGCTGGCCCAGCGGGCCGGGCTCGACGTGATCGTCCGGCCCGGACCGTACATATGCGCCGAGTGGGACAACGGCGGGTTTCCTTCCTGGTTGACGGCCGTGCCGGGCATCGGGCTGCGATGCTCCGAACCTGTCTTCACCTCCGCCGTGGAAACCTGGTTTGACCAACTGCTTCCCGAGCTTGCCCCGTTGCAGGCCAGCCAGGGCGGCCCCATCATCGCCGTTCAGGTGGAGAACGAATACGGCAGCTACGGTGACGACCGTGAGTACCTGCGCTGGAACCGGCAGGCGCTTCAAGAACGCGGCGTCACGGAGCTGCTCTTCACCGCTGACGGCGGCACGGACTACTTCCTGGACGGCGGCGCCCTGCCGGACACCTGGGCCACGGCCACCCTGGGCAGCCGCAGCGACGAAGCGATCGAAACCTGGAAGCGCCGCCGTCCCGGCGAGCCCTTTTTCAACGTGGAATTTTGGAACGGCTGGTTTGACCACTGGACCGAGCACCATCACACGCGGGACGCGGCAGAAGCTGCAGGCGAGGTGCGCACGATGCTGGCCTTGGACGCCTCCGTCTGCCTGTACATGGCCCACGGTGGCACCAATTTCGGGCTCAGCTCCGGATGCAACTACGACCGGGTCCTGCAGCCCACCGTCACCAGCTACGACTCGGACGCGCCGATTGCCGAAGACGGAACCCTGACCGAGAAATACCATGCGATGCGCGCCGAGTACCATGCCGCAGCAGGCAAGGAACTCAAGCCCCTCCCTGATGAGCTCCTGAAGCCGGCGGCGGTGGTGCCACATCAAGAGTTGGCCGTGCGCCACGGAGCCCAGCTGTTGGACTTCGTCCGCTCCCACCAGGCCATAAACAGTGTGCGGCCCCTCAGCTTTGAGCAACTCGGTCTCGACCGGGGTCTGGTGCTCTATAGCGCCAGCGCCGTGCTGCCCGCGGCGGAAACCACCATCACGATCAGGGGGCTGCACGACAGAGCCTACCTTTGGGTTGACGGCGTCTTCGCGGGTGTCCTGGACGATGCGCAAGGGGCCGAGGTCGTCCGCCTCATGGGCACGGGAAGGCCAGTCAAGCTCGAGGTCCTGGTCGAAAACCAGGGCCGCATCAACTACGGTCCGTTGCTGGGACAGGGGAAAGGCATCCTGGGCGGCGTCCTGGTGGGCCGGAGGTACGTCTTCCATTGGGAGCAGCGCACGGTTCCGCTTGAGGATCTGGATGAGGACAGGCTAAAGGGGCTGTCCTCCCCGACGTCCACTGCGGTGGCTGACACATCCGGCTCCGGATTCGCAACTGCCGAATTCCACCTCGAAGCGCCGGCAGATGCCCATCTTGCGCTGCCCGGATTCGGTAAGGGTTTCGCCTGGGCGAATGGGTTCCTGCTAGGCCGGTACTGGGAGACCGGCCCGCAAGTCACGCTCTACGTTCCGGCTCCGGTGCTGCGTCCCGGAACCAACCGAATCACCGTCCTTGAGTTGGAACGCCTCGGGACCGCCCTGGAACTGCGGGACAGGCCGGACCTGGGACCTGCCGCATCCCCGGCGGCGTAGTACTAGCCCCCATTGCTCCCGGCGTCAGGAGGATTCGGTGAGGGTTTCCTCTTCAGCAACCACCACGGTGTTGACCATGGATTTGATCTCCTCCGTACTCAGCGCCACATGGACCGCCCAGTAGTAAATGATCAGGCTGAACACCCCCGTGGCCACAATGTCCCAGTAGAGCGGGAACCACGGATGCGCCAGCGGGCCGAAGTCGCTGACGTAGACAATGAGGCCCATGCCCACCAGGTAGACGGGCAGCCATTGGGCGGCTTTCCAGTCCATCTGCGGCTTGAGCGGGTTCAGGTTGAACAGGCGGTTGCCGACGAGGATGACGTAGCCGATCAGGATGGCGACGCCCAGCTTCCAGTCCGTGTTCCAGCCCGTCCACATGATCAGCAGGTTCGCGACAATGAAGGCCAGGGGGGACATGACGTTGGCGCCGGGCAGGCGGTACGGGCGGTCCTCATCCGGCAGCCTGCGGCGGAACGCCCCCAGGGCCAGTGGCGCCCCGGCGTACATCAGGACGCTGGCGCTGGTGATCAGGCCCACGATCGACTGCCAGGTGGGGAACGGCAGGAAGCAGATGCAGCCGATGACAAAGGCTGCGATCAGCCCCACCCAGGGCACGCCGGACTTGTTCGTCTTTTCAAACACCACAGGCACATAGCCGTTGCGGCTAAGCCCGTAGGAAACCCGGGAGGACGCCGTGACGTAGATCAGTGCGGTGCCCCCGGGGGATATGAGTGCGTCAATGTAGAGGACCGAGGCCAGCCAGCCAAAGCCCACCAGCGTGGCGAGGTCGGCGAACGGGCCCGTCATGGCCGTGTAGACGCCGTTGGCCCAGGTGGTGCCAATTTGCGAGGACGGCAGCGCCACCAGGAACGCGAACTGCACCAGCAGGTAGATGATCACGCCGATCACCGTGGCGCCGATGACGGCCCGCGGGATGTCCTTCTTGGGGTTGCTGCTCTCACCGGCCAGCTGGTCTGCCTGTTCAAAACCAAGCAGCGCGAAGACTATGCCTCCCGTTGACACGGCGGACAGGATGCCCTTGACGCCGTCCGGGTCAAAGCCGTTGGACGCGGTGAAATTGCCGGGGTGGAAATTGAAGACGGCCAGCATGAAAATCGTCAACAGCGGCACCCCGACCTTCCACCACGTGGCGGCGCTGTTGACGTTGGCAAGTTTCTTGATGCTCAGGAAGTTGACGGCCGTGACAAAGGCCATCAGCAGGATGGCGACCGTCAAACCGCTGCCCGTCAGCGTGGGCTGCGGGCCCGCGGCCGTCTGCTTGATGACCAGCCACGACTTGGCGAAGTTGTAGTGGCCGGCGTAGTTGATGATGGCCTGGACCTCGATGGGGGCCACCGTGGCGGCCTGCACCCACGAGAACCAGCCGAAGGATGCGCCCACGGCGCCGCCAAAGGCATAGTGCGGAAAGCGTGCCGTGCCGCCGGAAACCGGATACATGCCGCCCAGCTCCGCATGGGGCAGTGCCAGGATCAGGATGCAAATGCCGCCAATGACCCACGAGATGAGGGCGGCGGGGCCGGCGATCTGCAGGGCGTCCTTGGCCCCGAACAGCCAGCCGGAGCCAATGATGGAACCCGTCGAGGCCCAGAGGAGACCGATGAACCCGATCTCGCGTTTAAGCCCCGGCCTGGCGCCGGCGGATGGAACGGGTGCTTTCAACGCTGCCATGGCATGCTCCCAAGATCGCTATACCCGCACCAGAATGCGCCCGAACGGTCCAAAGATCAATGGCGGATTCGAGATTCACGGCATACTCATGGCTTGGCCGCGCCCGGCGCCCGCTCAGCGGTTGTCCAGGTCCTCAAAGATCAGGAACGTCTGGGTGTCCTGAACGCCGGGCATCGACTGGAGCTGGTCGAAAATGACCCGGCGCAGGCCGGCATTGTCCTCCGCGCGGACCAGCAGGATCACGTCAAAGTCCCCGCCCACCAGGGCAATATGTTCCACTTCCGGGATGGCACGCAGCGCCTCCTTCAACTCACGCCACGCATGCTGGCTGACCTTGAGCGTCACGTAGGCCGAGGACTTCAGCCCGGCCTTCACCGGGTCCACCAGGGCCGTGAACCTGGTCAGCACGCCGGTGGAGGTAAGCCGGGATATGCGGGAGTAGGCATGGGCGCGGGAGATGTGCACACGCTCGGCCACGGTGGTGACGGAGAGCCGTCCGTCGCCGACCAGCTCGGCGATGATCCTGCGGTCCACCTCGTCCAGCGGGACGGCGGGGTGCTCTGGCATGGGGTTCCTTCGCTGGGGTCACGGGGCGTCGCCGGCGGGGCCGTGAGACGGGCTGTGCCAGTAATGCACGTCACAATGCACTTTCGTCTTCAAGACTACGGCTTCAGTTCCGGATTTTCCACACATCGCACAAGTGATGGATACAAATAGCCAGGCAATCGCATACTTGAAGGACGGAACATCTTCACGCTGGCGAACCGCGCCGCCACCCCGCGACGGCGGGCGCGCCGGGGCCGCAAAACTCCCTGGGAGGAGTGGAAATCCAATGACGAACCATCCGGAATTCATCGAATACACCGGCAATGCCGACTGTCCGGAAAGCTACCTGCTGCCATCGGCCACGCCGGTCCAGCTCATCGCCCCGGACGGCTCGGCGGCGCCCGACGCGGACTACAAGGAGACGTACAACCTCCCGGACCCGCACACGCTGGTGGACGGCTACGAACGCCTGGTGGTGGGCCGGCGCATCAACGACCAGGCGAACGCCCTGGTGCGGCAGGGGCGGATGGCCGTATATCCGTCCTCGACCGGCCAGGAGGCCTGCCAGGTGGCCGCGGACATGTGCCTGCGCGCCGGGGACTGGCTGTTCCCCACCTACCGCGACACGGTGGCCGTGCTGGGCCGCGGCGTGGACCCCATGGAGGCCTTTGAATCCCTGCGCGGGGACTGGCACTCAGGCTTTGACCCGCACCGGTACAACACGGCCCTGCCCACCACGCCGCTCGCCACCCAGCTGCTGCACGCCGTCGGCGTGGCCCATGCCGCGAAGCTGCGCGGCGAGGACACCGTGGTGCTGGCCCTGTGCGGCGACGGCTCCACGAGTGAAGGCGACTTCCACGAGGCCCTGAACTTTGCCGCCGTCTTCCACGTCCCCGTCGTCTTCCTGATCCAAAACAACCAGTACGCCATCTCGGTCCCGCTCATCCACCAGTCCGTGGCACCGTCCCTGGCGCACAAGGCCGTGGGCTACGGCATGCCGGGCGAGCGGGTGGACGGCAACGACCTCGCGGCGCTGCTGGCAGTGGTGGGGCACGCCGTCGAACGCGCCCGCAACGGCGGCGGTCCGGCACTCGTGGAGGCGCACACCTACCGGATGGAATCGCACACCAACGCCGACGACGCCACCCGCTACCGCACCCCGGAGGAAGTGGCGCAGTGGGTCCCGAAGGACCCGCTGCTGCGCCTGGAAAAGTACCTGCGCGACGCCGGGCGCCTGGCCGCTGCAGACACCGCACGGATCTCGGCCGCCGCCGAGGCCATCGCGAAGGTGCTGCGCGACGGGCTCAACGCCGAGACCGTCGCGGACCCCGCGGACCTCTTCGCCCATGTCTATGCCGAGCCCACCCCGCAGCTGCGCGAGCAGGCCCGACAGCTCTCGGACGAGCTCGCGGCCGCCTCCCTGGAAGGAGCCCACCAATGACCACCATGGCGCACCAGCCCACCTCCGGCCCGGCCCCGGCAGGCCGCCCCGCCGCCGAGCCGGTGCACGCCGAACTCTCCGGCGTGCAGGCCATCACCTTTGCCAAGGCGCTGACCCTGGCCATGGCCGACGCCATGGCGGCGGACGGGTCCGTGCTGGTGTTTGGCGAGGACGTCGGCACCCTGGGCGGTGTTTTCCGCGTGACCGACGGCCTCACGCGCCGCTTCGGCGAAGACCGCTGCTTCGACACCCCGCTGGCCGAGTCCGGCATCGTCGGCATGGCCACTGGCATGGCCGTCAACGGCATGAAGCCCGTCGTCGAGATGCAGTTCGACGCCTTCGCCTACCCCGCCTTCGAACAAATCACCAGCCATGTGGCGAAGATGGGCAACCGCACCAAGGGCCGGGTGCGCCTGCCCCTGGTCATCCGCATCCCCTACGCCGGCGGGATCGGCGGGGTGGAGCACCACTGCGACTCCTCCGAGGCCTACTACGTCCACACCCCCGGCCTGACGGTGCTGACGCCGTCCACCGTCACGGATGCCTACATCATGCTGCGCGACGCCATCGCCTCCCCGGACCCCGTGGTGTTCATGGAGCCGAAGAAGCTGTACTTCTCCAAGGACACCGTGGACCTGGATGCCCTGCGGGCCCGGTACGACGCCGGCAGCCCCGCCCCGAGCAGCATCGGCCGTGCCGCGATTGCCCGCGAGGGCACCGATGCCACCCTGATCTCCTACGGCCCGTCCATGGCGGCCGCGCTCGCAGCTGCCGAGACCGCCGCCGCCGAGGGCCGTTCCCTCCAGGTGGTTGACGTCCGCTCCCTGGTCCCGTACGACGACGAGACCATCAGTGCCGCCGTCCGCTCCACCGGGCGGGCCGTGGTCATCGCTGAGGCCCCGGGCTTCGCCTCCATGGCCTCCGAGATTGCCGCCCGCATCCAGGAGCGCTGCTTCCACTCGCTCGCGGCCCCCGTGCTGCGCGTGACCGGCTTCGACATCCCTTATCCGGCGCCCCGGCTCGAAAAGCACTACCTGCCCGGCGTGGACAGGATCCTGGACGCCGTCGACTCACTCCAGTGGGAGGAATCATGAGCCTGCAGGTCTTCATGCTGCCGGACCTGGGCGAAGGCCTGGTCGAGGCCGAACTCGTCACCTGGCTGGTGGCCAAGGGCGACGCCGTCCACATCGACCAGCCGATCGCCGAGGTGGAAACCGCGAAGTCAGTGGTGGAGGTCCCCTCACCGTTTGAAGGTGTGGTGGCGACGCTCCACGGCGCCGAGGGCGACACGATGGAGGTCGGCAAGCCGCTGATTTCCATTGCGCTTCCCGGTGCGACGCCCTCCGACGGCGCGGAGGCCCCGGCCCCCGTGGCGGCGGTGCCCACCACACCCTGGGCAGGGGCCCCGACGCCCTCCGACGGCGCGGAGGCCCCGGCCCCCGTGGCGGCGGCCGGATCGGGCAACGTGCTCATCGGCTACGGCACCTCAGGGCATGGCGGCCCGGGGCGGACGCGGCCATCGCGCCACCACCACATGAACCAGGAATCCGCCATTGCGGCCGCCGGGGCACGAGTACCGCAGCGCCGGGCACAGCTGGTGGTCTCGCCCCTGGTGCGCAAGATGGCCCACGACTCCGGCCTGTCGCTGGCGGACATTCCCGGCAGCGGCGCGGACGGGCTCATCCTGCGCCGGGACGTGGAGGCGGCGCTGGCTCCGGCTGCGGCGCCGCCGGCCGGCGGCATCGCCCCGGCCGCATCCGGGGAAACCGTCGACGCCCGGACCGGGCTGCGCGTGCTTTCGCGGACGCCGCTGACCGGTGTGAAAAAGACCGCGGCCGCAGCGTTGGCCAGGAGCCGACGGGAGATTCCCGAGGCCACCGTGTGGGTGGACGTGGATGCCACGGCACTCGTGGAACTGCGTGCGTCCCTGAAGGCCCGGGACGGTTCCGCGCCCGGCATCCTGGCGTTCGTTGCCCGCTTCACCACGGCGGGGCTGGCCCGCTTCCCGCAGCTCAACACGCAGCTGGCCAGCGTGGACGGCACGGACACCGTCGTCGAATTTGACGGCATCAACCTCGGATTCGCGGCGCAAACGGACCGCGGCCTGGTGGTCCCGGTGCTCCGCAACGCCCAGGGCCGCAGCGCCCGGGACCTGGACGGGGCCATCCGCGGGCTGGCCGCCACCGCCCGCGACGGCAAGGCGGGGCCGGCCCAGCTCAGCGGCGGCACGTTCACCCTCAACAACTACGGGGTGTTTGGCGTGGACGGCTCGGCCGCGATCATCAACTATCCGGAGTCGGCCATGCTGGGACTGGGGCGGATAGTGGACAGGCCCTGGGTGGTGGACGGCGAACTGCGCGTGCGGAAGGTGACGGAGCTGACGCTCGCCTTTGACCACCGCGTCTGCGACGGGGCAGTGGCGGCCGGCTTCCTGCGCTTTGTGGCCGACGCCATGGAGAACCCCGCTGCCGCCCTGGCCGAACTTTAGGCGTGCGCGGCCGTTGCCTGGATGACCATGTCGTCCAGCTTCGGCAGGGCATGTCCCAGTCGGTGCCTGGCCTCGTCCAGGGTGTGCTCCACTTCTGACAGCGGCCCGTCAAGGGTGGTGACCGTTGCCGTGCCCTGCAGCCGGTGTCCCACCCAGCGCAGCTGGAGGCGCTCCACCTCGACGACGCCCGAGGTCCCGCGGAGCGCCGCCATGGCCGTGTCCGCCAGCTCCGGCTCGATCCCGTCCATGAGCCGGCGGCCGATGCTGCGCACGGTCCCCCACAGCAGGACGATGATGGCGGCGGAGATGAGCAGGCCCACGATCGGGTCGGCAAGCGGGAAGCCGAGCATCACGCCGCCCGCACCCAGGACCACCGCGAGCGAGGTGAAGCCGTCGATCCGGGCGTGCACGCCGTCGGCCACGAGGGCGGCGGAACCGATCTGCCGGCCCACCCGGATGCGGTAAACGGCCACGGCCTCGTTGCCGGCGAAGCCAATCAGGCCGGCGGCGATCACCCACCACAGGTTGTGCAACGGCTGCGGGTGGACCAGGCGGTCGATCGACTGCCAGGCCGCGACGACGGCCGAGAGTGCCACGACGGCGACGATGAAAAGCCCCGCCAGGTCTTCCGCGCGACCGTACCCGTAGGTGTAGCGCCGGTTTGCGGCCCGCCGCCCCAGGATGAAGGCGATCCACAGCGGAACGGCGGTGAGGGCGTCGGAAAAGTTGTGGATGCTGTCCGCCAGCAGCGCCACGGAACCGCTGATGAGCACCACCAGGAACTGCAGGACGGTGGTGCCAAGCAACAGGAACAGGCTGATCTTCAGCGCCCGCACGCCCTGGACGCTGGACTCCAGGGCGTCGTCGATCGAATCGGCGGAGTCATGGGTGTGTGGGACGAAGAGCTCGAACAGCCACCCCTTGAAACCAGTGTGGTGCTTATGGGAGTGTCCATCGTGGTCGTGGTCGTGGTCGTGGTCGTGGTCGTGGTCGTGGTCGTGGTCGTGGTCGTGGTCGTGTCGTGCCACGGGCGCGTCCGGGCGTTCGGTGGTGTTCATGGCTGCTCCGCATCGTGTTCATGGTGGTGGCGCGGCGTGCCGCCCAGGGAGTGTTCGGCCTGGAAGATCGCGTCATTCACCAGCTGGCTGGCATGCTCGTCTTCCAGCCGGTAATACACCCGCTGGCCGTCCTGCCGGGTGGCAACCATGCGGGCCAGGCGCAGCTTCGCCAGGTGCTGGGACACGGCGGCCGGGGACTTGTCCACCACGGTGGCCAGGTTGCTGACGGACAGTTCACCCCCACGCAGTGCGAGGATGATGCGGACACGGGTGGCGTCGGCGAGCATGGAAAAGACCTCCACGGCGAGCTCGACAAATTCCCCGTCGGGGGAACGCCCGCATACCTTCTTATCTGCGTTCATGCGCATATATTGTCACAATGTCCGGCTTCGTGCAATCGGGTCATGCCCGTCCCCGCGCCTTGCTTCCCTGTGGCGGGGCGGGCCATGCTGTAGTTCAAGGCAGCAGTTTAAGGCGACAGCATTTATAAGGCGCCAGCATTGAGGCCCAGCATTGAGGCACAGTGCCTTGGCAGCGGAGGAGGACGCATGGCCCGGCAAACCGGGCGGGCCGGTTGGCAGCACCTTGGCGGCCCCAGCCACGTGCTGCCCAGCAATGCAGCCCGCGCGCTGGTCAACATCGGGCTGGTCATCGGCGCCGAAAGGGCCCTCGTCGTCGACACCGGCTGCGGGCCCCGGCACGCCGCGGAAATCCTGGCGGCCGTCCGTTCCCTGACGCCGCTGCCGCTGGTGGTGGCCAACACGCATGCCCATTGGGACCATTTCTTTGGCAACGCCTTCTTCCGGGCCGACGGCGTGGCCGACTTTTGGGCGCACGCCGCCGCCCGGCGGGACATGGCAGCGACGGGGGAGTCCCAGCGCAAGGCCGTGTCCGGCGTCGAGCCTGAAATGGCTGCGGGGGACAAGCCCGGCACGGAGCTGGTGCTGCCGACACGGCTGGTGGACGCGGACCCTGTGGGACTGGACCTTGGCGGCGTCTCCGCCACACTGTTCACGCTGGGCCCCGCCCACACCCGAGGGGACCTCATGGTGGGTGCGCCCGGTGTGCTCTTCACCGGGGACGTCCTGGAGGAGGGCGCCGAACCGCAGTTCGAGGACGCGGACCGCGCCGGGTGGATCCGCGTGCTGCGGACGCTGGCCGGCATGGGCGCGCAGTACCCGGCCATGGTGCCCGGCCACGGCAGGCCCGTGGCGGCGGAACATGCGGCCCGGATGGCGGACGCCATGGAGGCCGGCTCCTGAGGGGGGCTGAAGGGCGGCGCGCATGGGGACGCCCTACCAGAGCAAAGGCACCAACTTCTTGGTGCGCCCCGCGTATTCCGCGTAGCCGGGCAGTTTGCGGCGGAGCAGTTCTTCCTCCACACCGATCCGGCGCCGATAAGCGGCCGCCAAAAGCCCCGCCACTGAAAGAACCGTTGGCACGCTGCCGGACGCGACGGCGCAGCCGGTCCAGGCAAGCAGCGAACCCAGGTAGCCGGGATGGCGGATCACCCGGTAGGGGCCGGTGTCCACCACCTGCTGATTTTCATTGGTCTGCAAGGTCCTGGTGTACGAACCGCCCAGGGTGCGCATGGACCACAGGCGCAGGCACAAGCCGGCCGCCTCGAGGGCAAGCCCCAAGGCTCCGGCGCTGCGGGGGAGCGGGCGTTGCCGGACCGGGCGGAGCAGCAGGGGCAACACACCTGCCACCATGAAGCCGCCCACGATCATGCGGGTTGTGCCGCGGTCTTCGGCGGAAGGGTCCAGGCTGGAGGCCCGGCCGCGCTTGCGGGCGAAGCGTTCAAGCACCATGAAGCCGCCCAGGACAACGTAGGCAGCCGCCAGCCAAGCAGGAGAGGGGCCGCGGTGCGGCGCGGCGGATGACTGGCGTTCCACGGCTTCCAATCTAAACCTGCCGGACTTCACACGCCAGAGTCCCGGGCTGGGCCTGCTTGGCTGGGTCGGAACTCACAAGGACTCACAACGGATGGTTGCGTGGACAATCCGTTTCGCCCTTCGGCCGGCGCCACACCGCCTCAAATTATTGGCTGTGCGGGGTTGCTGGACGAATTCAGCCATGGCTTGCGGTTTGGATCCGGCGCCCCGGGACTGTTGACCATCTTCACCGAGGCGCGCGGCATCGGAAAGACCGTCATGCCCGGTGAGGTCCACGATGTTGCCCGTGAGCGTGGGTGGGCGGTCATCGCGGAGACGGCGACGGGGGGCATGGCCCGGCTCCGTGAAGCCATGCCCCAGGGCGCGGACGAACTCGGTGACGGCACGCCGGCACGCCGCGTCACTGCCATCGCCGCTGCCGGTTTCAGCATCACCACCCAGCTGCCTCCGGCACGTCAGGTGGCCTGGCGGAATATTGGTGAGCAGCCGCTCCGTCTTCTGGACGGACACGGCACCGGCCGGTTTATTGCCGTTGACGAGATCCATGCCGCCGATCGGGCTAAGCTGGCCCCACTGGCCGCCAATGTCCAGCACTTCATTCAGGACCGGCTTCCCATTGGTCTGGTCTTCGCGGGGCTGCCGGCGGCCGTCGCTGACCTGCTCAACGAAGGCGTGGCAACCTTCCTGCGCCGTGCTGACAAGTTTGACCTCCACGCGGCCGCCGTCCATGAAGTGGCATCTTCCTTTGCCGAAACATTCAAGGAAGCTTCCCTTTCCATCGCTCCGGCCCTGGTGCGCCAGGCCGCGGCGGCAACTGGCGGTACCCTTTCCTGATCCAGCTGGTTGGCTATTTCCTGTGGCGTAAAGCTGAAAATGGCGAAGGAAGAATTGACGCCATGCACGCACCGTCAGAGAGGCAGCGCTCGCCATTGCATCAGCCAAGGATCTTGATTTTCTGCAGGCAATGGCCAAGGTCGACGAGCCGGCATATGCCGACGATATCGGCCGGCGGCTGGAGGCCAATTCAAACCTTGTGGCCAACTACCGCACCCGGCTCCTGGACGCAGGACTGATCGAACCGGCCGGCCACGGAAGAGTGGCCTTCGCCATTCCCGGCTTGCACGAGTACCTCCGCACAAGGCCGCCGGCCCGGCACTGAGCGGGTGCCTGGCCTGACAGGGGTCCCCATGAGCCGCTGCCTGGCGGACCGGCCGCCGGGGATTCCGGCCGCCATGCAATTTGGCCGCCGGGACTAAAGTGGGGGCAGTGAGCAAAACAGCCAATCCCGGTGACTTCAGCCTGTGGTCCATCGCCGTCCCTGCGTTTGGGCCGTCCTTTTTGTTCGGCATCGGCGAGGGCGCCATCCTGCCCGTCATCCCGCTCAGCGCCCGGGACATGGGCGCGTCCCTGGCCGCTGCGGCCCTGGTGGTCTCGCTGATCGGAGTCGGCTCACTGGTGAGCAACATTCCGGCCTCAATCATCACGGCAAGGCTGGGCGAACGTGTCGGCATGGTCGGGGCCGCGACGCTGAGCCTGGCCGCCATGCTGCTGTGCGTGTTCGCCGGCAACCTCTTGTTCTTCGGGCTGGGCGTGTTCCTGATCGGTGCCGCGGCCGCCGTGTTCAACCTGGCCCGGCAAAGCTACCTGACCGAGGCCGTGCCGCCGCTCTTGCGCGCCCGCGCCATGTCCACGCTGGGCGGGGTGGGGCGGATCGGCCTGTTTGCCGGGCCGTTCATCGGTGCGCTGGCCATCCACCTGGTGGGCCTGGCGGGCGCCTACTGGGTGGCGGCCGTCTGTGTTGCAGGTGCCGGGGCGGTGGCCTGGGGCCTGCCGGACCTGGTCAGCGAGCCGGGCACGACGCCGGCCGGCCCGGCCCCCACGGTGCGCTCGCTGGTCGCGGCACACCGCAAGGTGTTCCTGACGGTGGGCGTCGGCGTGCTGCTGGTCAGTGCCGTGCGCGCCTCACGCCAGGTGGTGGTGCCGCTCTGGGCGGACAACCTGGGCCTGAACCCGGCCGTGACATCCATTATTTACGGGCTTTCCGGCGCCATCGACATGCTGGTGTTCTACCCCGCCGGGAAGGTCATGGACCACAAGGGCCGCATCTGGGTGGCGGTGCCGTCAATGGTGCTCATGGGCGTGTCCCTGCTGCTCATGCCGCTGACCACCGGGGCCGTTTCCCTGCTGCTGGCGGCCCTGCTGATCGGCTTCGGCAACGGCATTGGCTCCGGGTTGATCATGACCCTGGGCGCCGACTACTCGCCCCGGCACGGGCGCCCGAAGTTTCTGGGGATCTGGCGTTTCCTCGCCGATGCCGGGGCCTCCAGCGGCCCCGTCATCCTCTCCGGACTCACCGCCGCCGTGACACTGTCCTTCGGCGTTGCCGCGACGGGACTGCTGGGGCTGGCGGCGGCCGCAGTGCTGGGTTATTGGGTGCCGCGCAACAAGCCCCTGGCTCGGTAGCGGGGTAGTCTGGGAAAACCGCTACGGAGCCAAGGACGCCACCATGACTGATGCCGCAATGACCAACCCCGCCGTGCCCGATCCCGCCTTTGAGGCCGCCTACCGGGCGGCACGGGAAAGCCTGTCCCAGGGCGGCATTCCCATCGGCGCTACGTTGGCGCGCGGCGGCGAGGTCATCGCCGTCGGGCATAACGAACGGGTCCAGCACGGGGACCCGATAGCGCACGGGGAAATGTCGGCCCTGCGTGCCGCCGGCCGGCAGGGCAGCTACCGCGACACCGTCCTGTACACCACGCTGGCGCCGTGTGCCATGTGTACCGGGACCATCATCCAGTTCAAGATTCCGCGCGTCGTGGTGGGCGAGGCACGGACCTTTGCGGGTGAATTCGAGCTCCTGCGCTCGCGCGGGGTGGTGGTGGAGGTCCTGGACGACCCGCGCTGCGTGGAGATGATGCAGGCGTTCCAGCAGGAGCACCCGCAATTGTGGGCCGAGGACATCGCGGAATAGCAGGCATCCCGAAGCTGTTGACGGCACGGGGCAGGGCGCGAATCATGGGACTATGAGCGCTCAATTCACAACGGTGTGGCAGGCCCTGTCGGACAAGGTGGAGTCGGGGTGGGCGCCCGGGATGGTGGCCGGCATCCGGCATGGCGGCACCACAGAATTCTTTGCCACCGGCGTGCGCACGCTGGGCAGGCCGGAGCCAATGCGCACCGACAGCCCGTTCCGGATCGCCTCGCTGGGCAAGCCCGTGGCCGGTGCGCTCGCCGCCTCCATGATCGCCGACGGTTCGCTGGCACCCGACGACCCGGCCGACGTGTGGCTGCCCGAGCTGGCCTACCCCCGTGTCCTCACCAGCCCCGATGCCCCGCTGGACAGCACCGTCCCTGCCGACCGCGACATCACCGTCCGGCACCTGCTTACCCTGACCCATGGCATGGGGGCCGTTTTCGGCAACACGCCGCTGGGGCGGGCCTTGGTGGATGCCGGGATTGAGCCCGGCCCGCTTCCCCCGTCCATGACGCACGAGGAATTCATGCACCGGGTGGCCAAGCTTCCCCTCGAGCACCAGCCGGGCGCCTGTTGGAAGTACCACACCGGCAGCGACCTCCTCTCGGTGCTGCTGGCGCGGGCCGGGCAGGCACCCCTGGGCCAGATCCTGGCCGAACGCATCACGGACCCGCTGGGCATGGCCGGCACAGGCTTTTTCGGGGACCCCGCCGAACTGCCCACCGCCTACCGGCCGGGCCCCGGCGGACTGGAAGTCCTGGACCCGCCGGACGGCCTGTTCTCGCGCCAGCCCGCCTTTGAATCCCTCGGCTCGGGGCTGGTCTCCACGGTTCCCGACTACCTGGCGTTCCTGACCGCGCTTGCGGGGGACACCCTGGTTCCGGCCGAGCAGCGCCGCCACATGACCTCCGACCAGCTCAACGACACCCAGCGCCAGGGCCTGGCGGAGTTGATGGGACCGGGCATTTCCTGGGGCTGGCAGATCGCCGTGGACACAGCCCGCCGGGGTTCCTGGACGGCCCCCGGGGGCTACGGCTGGACCGGCGGCACCGGCACCACGGCCTACGTCAATCCCGACGCCGACTTCATCGGCGTCCTGTTCACCCAGCGGGCCATGGCCGGCCCCGGCGAGGACTTCAGCTACTTCTGGGAGCCGCTCGCTGCAGCGCTGTGAACGGTGTTGTAAACGGCGGCCGCCAACCACGGCGGCGCCGGAGACAGGGGGCTAAAGGCGGGACCGGCGTCGTACCTGCAGCGTGAGAAGGAACGTCCCCAGGACGGTCAGGCTGTAGCCGGCCACCACGATCAGTCCCACCCCGGCGAGGAAAAAGCTGATGACGCTGTCGTGCGGGTGGGTGGACACGGCGCGCAGGACCAGCGCGGTGGAGGCAGCGGCGGCCACGGCCACCACCGCGGACAGGCCGGTCCACCACCGGCGGGAGGCCCAGTGGTGCCCCGGGCCGGGCCACACGTTCCAGGCGCTGCCGGTGCGCAGTATGGGCAGCGCGGCAAGGCAGGTCCAGAAGGCCACCACGAAGAAGGCAGCAATGACATCGGCCGGGCGGTGCCACTGGTTGATGAGCGTGGCCACCCCGGCAACAACGGCGTAGCTGCCGCCCACAAACGCCACCGACGGCCGCCAGCGCGGGGACACCACCAAAAACACCGCCGCCGCCGCGCTTGCCGCCAGGGTGCTGTGGCCGGACGGCAGCGAATTCAACGTCAGGGTCTGCACTCCGACGAAGGGCCGGTCCGGCAGCCCGATCTTGATCAGCTGCGTGCTGAGGTTCGCGGCCGCCATGGCCAGAACGGCCACGCCGGAGGCCTTCCAGCGGCGCCGGGCCAGCGTGACAAAAAGCACCACCACGACGGCAATCACCACTGACGTGGCCGGGAGCAGGTCCAGGACCCCCGCAGCGGGCAGGCCGATGAACCGCTGGGCCACCTTCGCCTGGACCAGTGCGGATTCGTCCATGAACTGCCCCACGGTGCTGTCAACAAAAAACTTGTAGCACGCCACCAGCCCGGCCAGGGAGACCAGGGCTCCCGCGATGAACGGGGCAGAATGGATGCGGGTGCGTCGGGGCAGGCTGCTTCCGCGGGGGGAACGTGGTGCATGCGTACTCATCCTGACTAGGTTCCCACAGATACATGAAAGGCAGCTGGCCGTACTTTCGGGCCGTGGCAATGCCGGCCTGGCGCTAAAGTAATGGCCATGGTCGCCCTCGAAGAACTGCTCGCTTCCGCCCGCGTTGCCACCCTCCCCATGCGCGTGAAATTCCGCGGGGTGCTGGAACGGGAGGTATTGCTGCTGGAGGGTCCGGCGGGATGGGCCGAGTTTTCCCCCTTTGTGGAGTATCGCGACGCGGAGGCTGCCCGGTGGCTCGCCGCAGCCGTGGAAGCAGGCTGGGCTGGGTACCCGCAGTCCATGCGGGACTGGATTCCGGTCAACGCCACGGTTCCGGCCGTTTCAGCAGCGGAGGTGCCGGCCGTCCTGGGGGCGTTCGACGCAGTCCACACCGTCAAGGTCAAGGTGGCCGAGGCCGGCCAGTCGCTGGGCGAGGATGCCGCCCGCGTGGGTGCGGTCCGGCACCTGCTGCCCGACGCACGGATACGTGTTGACGCAAACGCCGGATGGGACGTGGAACAGGCCGTCCGGGCGCTGAAAATGCTTTCGGTCTTCGGGCTGGAATACGCCGAACAGCCCGTTGCCACCGTCGCGGAGCTGGCCGCGGTGCGCCGTGCCCTGTCCGGCACCGTGCTGATTGCCGCGGACGAAAGCGTGCGCAAGGCCACGGACCCGCTGGCCGTGGCCCGTGCCGGCGCGGCGGACCTGCTGGTGGTCAAGGCCGCGCCGCTCGGCGGCGTGCGGCAGGCGCTGGGGATTGTGGCTGAGGCCGGGCTGCCGGCGGTGGTCAGCTCCGCGCTGGACTCCTCGGTGGGGATCCGTGCGGGCCTGGCCTTGGCGGCCGCGCTGCCCGAACTTCCCTACGCGTGCGGCCTGGGCACTGTCTCGCTCATGGCCGGGGACGTCTCCGCAGACAGCCTCGTGGCCGCGGACGGGGGGATTGCCGTGCGCGACGTCGCAGCGGACCCGGCGCTGCTGGAACGCTT
Organism: Arthrobacter sp. SDTb3-6; assembly: GCF_013376095.1. GTDB lineage: Bacteria > Actinomycetota > Actinomycetes > Actinomycetales > Micrococcaceae > Specibacter. The sequence continues at coordinate 26,270 of NZ_JAAMFN010000045.1, forward strand.
CGCGGCACCGGCGGAGCGTCGCGACTGGTGGCTGGAGCGCCTGCGTCGCTGCCACGCCCTGCTGTAGGCCGGGCCCCCGGTGGCCGGGCCTGTCGAGACCGTGCGCCGGCTGGCCGGGCCTGTCGAGACCCGGTGCGGGTGGTTAGATGGTGGCGTGGCTTTACTTACTTCAATGGACGCTGCCCGATACGTGGTGGATGCACTGGAACACGCCGGCGTGCGGCACGTGGTCGTGGCGCCCGGATCACGCAGCGCACCCCTTGTTTATGCCCTGGCGGAGGCGGAAGCGGACGGCAGGCTCACCACCTACGTCCGGATCGACGAGCGCGTGGCCGGATTCACCGCCCTGGGCCTGGCGCAGGGGTCGGGCAGCCCGGCCGCGGTCCTGACCACCTCCGGCACCGCGGTGGGCAACCTGATGCCGGCAGTCATGGAAGCCAACCACTCGGGCACGCCGCTGCTGGTGCTCTCCGCAGACCGGCCCGAGGAACTGCGCGGCACGGGCGCCAACCAGACCACCATCCAGCTGGACCTTTTTGGCGAGCACGTACGGTTCGCCACCGACGTCGCCGCCGGAATCGATCCCACGGCCGCCATCGCCACGGCGCTCAGCGCCGCCCGCGGCCGCCTCGAGGGCATCCCGGCCGGGCCCGCCCAGGTGAACCTGGCCTTCCGGGACCCGCTCACACCGGCGCTCGACGGCTCCGAATGGGAACGGCTGCTGCCGGCGGTTGACGCCACGCCGCTGGCTGCGCCTGCCCCGCTGCTTGAGCCTGCGCCGTTGGTTGAGCCTGTCGAAACCACTGGGTCCCGCCAAGTCGGGTCCCCGGAGATCGGCCGGCCCTCCGCCAGCCACCGCACCGTGGTCCTGGCCGGGCACGACGCCGGGCCCGCCGCCGAACACTTTGCCCGCACCCTGGGCCTGCCCCTCCTGGCCGAGCCGTCGTCCAACGCCCGGTTCGGCCCCAACGCCGTCGGCCCCTACCGGATGCTGCTGGAGCAGTTCGGACCGGAGTCCGCCTGGCCGATGGAGCGCGTGGTGGTCTTTGGCCGCCCCACCCTGTCGCGTCCCGTGGCGCGGCTGCTGGCCCGGACGGACCTGGAACGGGCCCTGTACCTGCCGCGCCCGGTGGCCTGGTTTGAAGCCGGACGGCGCCCCGAACTGGTCCTGACGCAATGGGACCAGCTGGTCGGCTTTGCCGGGTTCGGACCCGACGGCTGGCTGGCAGCCTGGCAGGACGCGGCCCGGACCGCCGAACAACGCCTGGACGCCGTCCTGGCCGAGACGGCCCGCCCGGGCACACTCAGCGGCCCCGCCGTGGCCCGCCAGGTGTGGAAACGTTTCCAGCAGGATCCCGGACAGGACTTGGGCCACAATCTGGTGCTGGGGTCGTCAAACCCCGTGCGCGACGTCGACCTCGCCGGCCGGCCCGCACCCGCCGGCCCCGACGGTGCTGGTGGCCCGGGCCGGGTGTTCGCCAACCGCGGCCTTGCCGGCATCGACGGCACCGTCTCCACCGCCACCGGAATCGCCCTCGCCACAGGAACACCCACGCGTGTGCTGCTGGGCGATGTGACATTCCTGCACGATTCCGGGGCGCTCCTGCTGGGCACCGGCGAACGGGAACCGGACATCCAGCTCATCGTCCTCAACGACGCCGGCGGCGGCATCTTCTCCGTCCTGGAGCACGGCCGGCTGGCCGGGGCACCCGACTATGCCGCCGCCGTCGAACGTTACTTTGGTACGCCGCATGGGGTGGACTTGTGCGCGCTGGCTGTTGCGTATGGTTGGCGCCATGTGCGGGCCGGGACTGTGGCGGGGCTCGGTGCTGCGCTGGCC
>NZ_JAAMFN010000046.1 GCF_013376095.1 Arthrobacter sp. SDTb3-6
GCCGTCGTCGTCCCTGCCTCCCCCACCAACGCTCCCGCGCAACCGGGGCACATTTCCTCAACGCCCGGTTGCAAACGGGGCGCTTTTCACAAACGCTCCCGCAGGCGGCAGCGGTCCAATAATGAGCAGCGCGGGAGCGTCCGCCAAAACAGCCCCACTCGCGCGGGAGCGTCCGCCAAAACAGCCCCACTCGCGCGGGAGCGTCTGTAGTGGGCGGTCAGCGTTCGCGGCAGGCGGCACCTTCGGACGCCGGGGCGGCCTGGACTTCCAGCTCAAAGGTGCCGTCTTCTTCGGTGACCAGGGCGGGCTGGTATTCGTTCACGGGGCGCTTGTGGTTCAGGTATGCGATGCAGCCGCGCGCCGCGCCGAGCTTTTCGAGGATGATTTCCACGCCGGGAACCACCAGCTCCCCCAGTCGCAGCCCCACAGTGTTTTCCTGGCCGATCTCGTCGCCGAGGGCGGAACCGGCCCGGTCCGCGAGGAGGTCCGCCGCGCAGACCCAGCGGCCCCACACGCCCTTGCTGGCGAGCAGCTGCGGTTCCTGGTTCACGGGTGCGGCGGCGGCAAAATACCGGGTGTCAAAGCGGCGGTGGGCGAAGTCCGGGCTAAGCCAGTGGCTCAGGGGCTTGAGCAGGTCCGTGCGCAGCACCAGACCGCGCCGTTCCAGCAGGCCGGAGAAGGTGCTGTCCTGCGCGGCAATGGACTCCCGCTCCTTCATCCACTCCGGCCCGGAAACGGCCTCGACGAGGGACGAGGCGTCCGGCCCGGCCAGCAGGATGCCGGCCTCTTCAAACAATTCGCGGATGGCGGCCACCACGTGGCGCTTCGCCGTCTCGGCGTCGGGGGCGCCCATGCTCTTGGCCCACTGCGCCGGCGAGGGGCCCGCCCAGTCGGTGACGTCGTCGTCCGCGGGCTCAACAGTCCCGCCGGGGAAGGCCACCAGGCCCAGCGGGGAATTGCCGGGCCGGTAGGTCATGAAGGTCTGCAATCCGCCGGGGCTGTCCTTCAACAGCACCACCGAAGAGGCGGAGCGGGGCTTGCTGGGAGTGCGTTCGCCAAAGTCAACCCAAGCCTGCGCGGCTTCACGCTGATCGGCGTTTAGCGGAAAAATCCGCTTTCCTGCGGGCCGGGGGCCCGCAGGGGCGTTACTGAAATTCGGCAATCAACTCAACCTCGACCGGTGAATCCAGCGGCAGGACGGCAACCCCGACGGCGGAGCGCGAGTGCACTCCCGCCTCGCCAAATACTTCCCCGAGCAGCTCGGAGGCGCCGTTGATGACGCCGGGCTGGCCGGTGAAGGAGGGGTCGGAGGATACGAAGCCGACCACCTTGACGATGCGGCTCACGCGGTCCAGGTCGCCAATGACGCTTTTGACGGCTGCGAGCGCGTTGATGGCCGCCGTTGCTGCCTGCCCTTTTGCGTCCTGGGCGGAAACCTCCGCGCCCACCTTGCCCGTCACTGTGAGCTTGCCATCAACAAAGGGCAGCTGCCCCGAGGTGTAGACATGGTTGCCGCTCACCACGGCGGGCACGTAGGCGGCAACGGGTGCTGCCACGGCCGGCAGGGCCAGGCCCAGCTCGGCCAGGCGCGCCTCAATGCGCGATTTCCCTTGGGTCTGCGTGGTTTCCATGGCTAGGCCTTCTCCCGCTTCAGGTAGGCAACGAGGCCGTTGCCGTCCGGACCGGTCACTACCTGGACCAGCTCCCAGCCGTCCTCGCCCCACTGGTCGAGGATCTGCTTTGTGGCGTGAATAATCAGCGGAATTGTGGCGTACTCCCATTTGGTCATGCTTCAAAGCGTAGTCCCTGCCGGTAAACTGGGAAAATGACGGCAAAAAAACACCCCATTTTCGATACCGCCACAACCCTTGGAAAATTCGTGCTCTTCCTTGGCGTGAGCGCAATCTGTGGTGTCCTGGTCGCCGGGCTGATGACCCCCGCCGTGGCGTTGACGGGCAGCACCGCCACCTCCTCGATCGACTTTTTTGACCAGATTCCTGCTGAAATGACCGTGGGTGCGCCGGCCCAGTCCTCAAAAATCCTGGCCTCCGACGGTTCCGAGCTGGCAAGCTTTTACAACCAGAACCGCACCACCGTCAAGCTTGCCGACATCTCCCCGTTCATGAAGAACGCCATCATCGCCATTGAGGACGCGCGCTACTACAAGCACGGCGGCATTGACACCAAGGGCCTGATGCGGGCCGTGGCGTCCATGGTGCGGGGCGGCGGGCGCCAGGGTGCCTCCACCATCACCCAGCAGTACGTGAACAACGTCATCATCCAGACCTATGCCGCCAATGGCGAGTTCGACAAAATCAAGCTCGGCGGCGATAAAAAGATCGGCGACAAGGTCCGTGAAATCAAGCTTGCCATCGCCATGGAGAAGAAGTACTCCAAGGACGACATCCTGCAGGGCTACCTGAACTGGGTGCTGTTCGCCAACGGCAACTATGGCGTTGAAGCCGCTGCCTCGTACTACTTTGGCGTCCATGCCAAGGACCTGACGCTGCCGCAGGCCGCGCTGCTGGCGGGCGTGGTCAACAGCCCCACCGTCTACGACCCCGTGGTCAACCCGGACAACGCGGTCTCCCGGCGCAACATGGTGCTCGCCAACATGCTCGACCAGAAAATGATCGACCAGAAGCAGTACGACGCCGCCGTCAAGACCAGGATCGGCCTGAAGATCCACCCGAACCAGAACGGCTGCACCACGGCCGCGCGCGCCGAATACTTTTGTGACTACGTCACCAACCTGATCGCCAACGACCCCCGTTACGGCAAGACCAAGACGGACCGCGTGAAGCTGCTGGAACAAGGCGGCCTGACCATCAAAACGACGCTGGACCCGAAACTGCAGGACGCAGCCCAGGCCCAGTTCGCCAACTTCACGCCCATGGACAACAACCCGGACAGGGTGGGCCAGGCGTTGGTCACCGTCCAGCCCAAGACCGGCAAGATCCTCGCCATGGCGCAAAACACCAAACTGAACGCGCCCAAGGGCCAGTGGAGCACCGACTACAACTTCACCGTGGACAAGTTCGACAAGAACGGCAATTCCCTCGGCGGTTCCGGCGGCTTTGACGTCGGATCGACCATCAAGCCGTTCACCTACGCCGAGTGGCTCAACTCGGGCCACAAGATCAATGACATCGTCAATGCCTCGGTGCGCAAGTACCCCGTGGGCTTCCCGTGGCGCAATTCCTGTGGCGTGTCTACCGGCATCTATGACAACAACTACCCGGGCTCCAAGGACCTGCAAAATGCCGAAGACGGCCGCTACAGCCCCATCACCGCGCACATGGGCCTGGTGCTCTCGCTGAACACCGCCACCGTGGCCGAGGCCGCCCAGCTGGACATGTGCAACATCCAAAAGATGATGACCGCCGCCGGCATCCACCTGGGCGCAGACCCGAACAAGCCGTACGACCTCTCGAACGTCTCCAGCCTGCTGGGCAGCGGCGAGGTGGCCCCGCTCACCATGGCGACGGCCTTCGCCACCTTCGCCTCGGGCGGTGTGCACTGTGACCCCATCGCGCTGGTCTCCATCACCAACTCCAAGGGTGACAAGTTCCCCGTGCCAAGCGCCAACTGCCGGCAGACGGTCAAGCCCGAGGTGGCTGCCGGCGTCGTGCACACCCTGCAGCAGGTGCTGGTGAACGGCTCCGGCTGGCAGATCCCGCTCCGGTACCATGCCGGTGCCAAGACGGGCACCACGAACGACTCCCAGCAGACCTGGACCACCGGCTTCACCAAGGGCCTGGTCACCTCGTCGTGGGTCGGCAGCCCCGATAACAAGAACCGGTCCAACAACAACCTGCTCATCGCCGGCCAGAGGATCCCGTACGTTGACGGCGCCACCTACGCCGGCAAGGCCTGGCAGGGCTACATGAACGCCATTGCCGGCAACTACGACACCGGCGCCTTCCCGGAGCCGCCGTCGAGCATGCTCAACCCCGTTGCTGCCACGCCGCCGCCCAGCGCCACAAAGGACACCAAGGACACAAAGGACACCAAAAACACCCCGGACAAAAAGGACACCAAGACCCCTGCCCCGAAAGATCCGAAGAAGAAGGACTAGGTGGCCAACACCATGAGCACCCAACGCACCCACCACCCCCGCCTCACCGCCCTCGGCTGGACGGCGGGGGCGGCAGCGGCCGCCGGTGCCGGATGCGTGGCGTACGGGGCGTTGATTGAGCGCAACTGGTTCACCATCCGGGAGGAGTCCCTGGCCATCCTGCCCGCCGGGACGAAGCCGTTTACGGTGCTGCACGTCTCCGACATCCACTTCTCCCCCGGCGACCACAAGAAGGCGGCCTGGCTGCGCGGGCTGGCCCGGCTTAGGCCGGACCTGGTGGTCAACACCGGCGACAACCTCAGCCACCCGAAGGCGATCCGGCCGCTGCTGGCCGCGCTGGGCCCGCTGATGGAATTTCCCGGCGTATTTGTCCCGGGCTCCAACGACTACTTTGCCCCGAGGTTCAAGAACCCCTTCGCCTACCTGGGCGGCCCTTCGAAACTCTCCGACCAGGGGAAGCGCCACCCGCACGTCCTGGACACCGCGTCCCTGCATGCCGGTTTCGGCATGGGCGGCTGGGTCGACCTGGCCAACCGCGCCCAATCCATCCCGCTGGCGGGCATCCGCTTTGACTTCAGCGGCGTGGACGATCCCCACCTGGGGCGCGAGCGCTACGCCGGCTGGCCCCGCGGCTCCGCCAACCAGCACACGGCCCCGCACGTGAAGATTGCGGTGGCCCACGCCCCGTACCAGCGCGTGCTGGACCATTTCACGGCCGACGGCGCCGACCTCATCCTGGCCGGCCACACCCACGGAGGCCAGATCTGCATCCCGGGCTACGGCGCCCTCGTCACCAACTGCGACCTCCCCACCTGGCGCGCCAAGGGCCTCCATGACTGGAGCGCCGGGGGACGCACGACGCCGGTCAACGTCTCCGGGGGCATCGGCACCTCCCGCACGGCCCCCTTCCGCTTCGCCTGCCGCCCGGAGGCCGTGGTCCTGCGGCTGACAGCCAGGCCCGGAGCGTAGCCTGGCGCAGCGCCGCCCCCGGACTCCACCGCACCGTCCGGCTACAGCGCCGTCCGGCCGCACCTGCCGGCTCCAACTGCCTCAACCTTTAGCCGTCAACGGCTTCGACAGCCGTGGCCATTGGCGTGGCTGGGCCCAACGCCGTTCACCATCCAGACCTCCATCACGGGCCGGCAGCGCTGGAAGGGAGGACCGGGCCGGTGAAAACCCGTTGGAATTTTGCGCTTCCCCACACGTCTGACACGACCCGCGTCCCGTTTGGGTTCCCCGGCTGGTGCTGGTCGTTGATGGTTCCGGCCCCTCCCTCCGCGGCCATCCTGCCCGTGCAAGCTGTACAAACCGGATGCACAAGTGGCTGACTGTTCCCACCGCCTGGGCGTAGCGCCATATTTGTCCTGACATTAAGATCAACTATTGACACAGGAATTAGAGCGCTCTAATCTTGAACCATCCAGTGACGCGCACCACACACACGGCCGCCGTTGAGTAGGCAGGGCGCGTCGGTCCAAAATTCGTTGGGGCAACATGCCGCCCGCCAATCGAAAGAGACAAAGATGTCATTACGAACCCAAAATTTCACGTCGACAGGTTCCCGGCGCCGTGGCTATCTCGCCCGATTAACCGTCATCTCCACGCTGGGAGGGCTGCTCTTCGGCTATGACACCGGGGTCATCTCCGGCGCCCTGCTGTACATGAACACGGCCCTGAACATGAACGCCGTGCAGGAAGCCACCGTGGTCAGCGCCCTGTTGTTCCCGGGCGCCGCCCTCGGCGCCCTGGCCGGCGGCCGCCTGGCGGACCGGCTGGGACGCCGCGGGACACTGCTGGTTTGTGCCGGGCTTTTCCTCATCGGCGCACTGGGTTGCGCCATGGCCCCCACCGTATCCGTCATGGTCACCTTCCGCATCATCCTCGGCCTGGGGGTCGGCGCGGCCGCCGTCACCTGCCCGCTGTACCTGGCGGAAATGGCGCCCACCCACCTGCGCGGCCGCATGGTCACCATCAATGAACTCATGATCGTCACCGGCCAGATGCTGGCCTTTGCGATCAACGCGCTCCTGGATGCGTTGATCCATGACAACGAGGTGTGGCGCATCATGCTGGCCGTTGCCTCCGTCCCAGCCATCGCCCTGCTGGCAGGCATGCTCGCCCTGCCCGAATCGCCACGGTGGTACGCCCTGCGCGACCGGCTTGCCGACAGCCGGCGGATACTTCAACTGAGCCGGACCCCGGAGGAGGCCGAGCGGGAATTCAACGAGATCGCCGCCTCGGCCCGGACCGCCCGCACCGAGCGCGGCCACGTTTGGAAGGACCTCAAGGCGAGCCCATGGATGCGCCGGCTCCTGTGGATCGGAGTTGGCCTGGCGATCATCCAACAAGCCACCGGCATCAACACCGTCAACTACTACGCACCGACCATCCTGGAAAAGAGCGGGCTGGGCGTCAGTGCCTCACTGGTGGCAACTGTCGCGGTCGGCGTCACGTCGGTGCTGACCACCGTGCTGGGCATCTGGCTGCTTGGCTACATCGGCCGCCGGCGCATGCTCGTCATCGGCTTCTGCGGCGTGGTCGGCGCCCAGGCCCTGCTCGCCGTCGTCTTTCTCCTGCCACAGTCCGACCTGGTCAGCTATGTCATCCTGGCCGCCATGATGCTGTTTGTCGCGTTCGTCCAGTGCTTCATCGGCACATGCGTCTGGCTGCTGCTCTCCGAACTGTTCCCGATGGCCATCCGCGGCTTCGCCATGGGCATTGCCGTTTTCGCCCTCTGGACGGTCAACGCCGTGATCTCCTTCCTGTTCCCGATCGTGAACCAGGCGCTGGGCTCCACCGGCACGTTCAGCCTGTTTGTCGTGGTCAACCTCATCTCGCTGGGCTTCGTCCTGAAGTTCGTCCCGGAAACCAAGGGGCGTTCGCTCGAAGAACTGGAGCAGCACTTCCGAACCGTGGACGGGGCAAACGGACCCGCCGCCGCCTGACCCGCAGCCCACCCCAACACCACCACCCGCTGAAAGGCCTCCCATGAAACTGGGCATCTACACCGCAATCCTGCACGACCGCAGCCTCGAAGAGGCGCTGAAGGTCATCGGGGACCTTGGCCTGAAAAGTGCCGAAATCAACGCCGGCGGGTTCATCGGCACCCCGCACCTGCCCGTGGCCGACATCCTGTCCTCGCAAGGCGCCCGCGATGACTACCTGGGCCTTTTCGCCGACGCCGGTGTGGAACTGACAGGGCTGAACGTCAACGGCAACCCGTTGCACGCAGACCCGTTAGTGGGCGGGAAGCACGCCGCGGACCTGCAGCGGGCCACCGAACTGGCCGGCCTGCTCGGCATCAAGCGCATCGTGGCCATGTCCGGCCTGCCCGGAGGCCATCCCGGGGCCACCGCACCGAACTGGGTGGTCAACCCCTGGGACAGCGGCTACCTGGACATCCTGGACCACCAATGGGAGCTGGCCGTACCGTTCTGGCGGGACATCGACGCCAAGGCCCGCGATAACGGCACGAAAGTGGCGATTGAAATGCACCCGCAAAACCTGGTGTTCAACCCCGCCACCCTCATCCGGCTCGTCGAGCGGACAGGTGCCACCAACATCGGTGCCGAAATGGACCCGAGCCACCTGTTCTGGCAGGGCATCGACCCGGTTGCCGCCGTCGGGCACCTGGGCGAACTGGTGCTCCATGCGGCAGCAAAGGACACCCGCATCAACGACAACTGCCGCATCAACGGCGTGCTCGACGACCGCTTCCGCCGCCTGCGCGCGGACGAGGACCGTGTGAACCTGGGCGGGGACCACTACGTGAACGAGTGGCCGAAGAATTCCAGCTGGGACTTTGTCGCCGTCGGACGCGGACACGGCGGGGACTTCTGGGCCCGCTTCCTGGGTGCGCTGCACGCCGTCGACCCGGACATGGCCGTAAACATCGAACACGAGGACGTGGAGCTCGGCCGGATCGAGGGCCTGGAATTCGCAGCCAACACGCTGCACCGGGCCATGGAACGGCAGATGGCCCGTCAATGACATAGTTGGATGTGTGACTGCAAGGGAGCGCGGCGGCCGGTCGGCCACGATGGAAGAGGTGGCGAGGGAAGCCGGCGTGAGCCGGGCCCTCGTCTCACTCGTGATGCGCGGCGCCCCCAACGTCTCCGCCGCCCGGCGCGCCGCGGTGCACCGGGCGGCCGAAACCCTTGGCTACACGCCCAACCGGCTCGCCAGCCGCCTGGCCAGCCGGAGCACCCAAACACTCGGGCTGCTCCTTCTGGACCTGCACAACCCCGCCTTTGCCGACATGTACGACGGCGTTGCCCGCCGGATTGCCGACAGCCGCCACCAGCTCATGGTCGCCGTGGGTTCCACCGACACGGACGACGAAAGCGCCGCCATCAAGTCGCTTGTGGACCTGCGCGTGGATGGCATCATCCTGGCCGGGTTCATCGGGGACCCGGGAAAGCTGCTTCCCATGCTGCACGGCACCCCCACTGTGGTGCTCAGCCGGGACATTGATGTGCCCGGCATCGACTTTGTGCACACAGACGATGTCGCCGGCGCCGCCTTGGCCGTTGACCACCTGTACGGACTGGGCCACCGGCGGATCGCCCACCTTTCCAAACCGGACAACGTCCCCTACCCGAGCCGGCGCGAAGGCTACCTGCAGGCCATGGCACGGCTCGGGCTGGAACCGTCCATTGTGCAGGCGCCCATGACGCGGGCAGGCGGCCGGAGTGCCGCGGCCCAACTGTTCGACCGTCCCGGCCCGGAACCCACTGCCGTGTTTTCCTACAACGACCTGTCAGCCATCGGGGCCATTGAGGAAATCATCGACCGTGGACTGCGCGTGCCGGAGGACGTGTCCGTGGTCGGCTACGACAACTCCGACCTGGCCTCGTCGCCACTGCTCGGCCTGACGTCCGTGGATCCCAACAGCACCGGACTTGGTGCGGCGGCGGCGAACCTGCTCTTGGACAGGCTCGCCGGCGTGCCCGTCGATGCCCTGCCTGAAGGGTTCGCGCCGACGCTTGTCCCCCGGAAAACCACGGCCCCGCCCCCACGGCAGCCCGGCTCGGGCCGCACATGACCCTTGCAATTACTTTGTCCTGACAATAGGATGATAAGGAACAGCTGTCCGTGCCGCACCAGTGCCTCCGCTGTCCCATCGGCATCACCCAAGGAGTCCACCATGGCCAACTCGCTCAACCTGAACATCGACCGCTCCTCGCCCGTGCCGCTCTACCACCAGGTGGTCCAGGGAATCGAGAACGCCATCCATGACGGCACCCTCGTCCCGGGCAGCAAGCTGGAGAACGAGATTGACCTGGCAGCGGCCATGAACCTCTCGCGCCCCACCATGCGCAAGGCCATGGACGAGCTGGTCCGCGCCGGCCTGCTGGTGCGCAAGCGCGGTGTGGGCACCCAGGTGGTGGCCAGCCAGGTGCGGCGCCCACTTGAACTGTCCAGCCTGTTCGACGACCTGAGTGCCAACGGCGGCAAACCCACCACCGACGTCCTGACGTTTTCGCACCACGAGGCCGACCCCGCCATCCTGGAAAAGCTCGGCTTGGCCAAGGGCGCCTCGGTGTACCACTTCACCCGCCTGCGCCTGGTTGACGGCAAGCCGCTGGCACTGATGGAGAACTGGGTGCGGGACGACATCGTGGAGATTGACGAGGCCGGGCTGGCCGACCACGGCCTCTACGGCATCCTGCGCAACGGCGGCGTGAACTTCCGCCTGGCCCAGCAGCGGATCGGTGCCATGATTGCCAACGACTACCAGGCACCGTTGCTGGAAACGACCCCCGGCGCAGCCCTCGTCACCATGGAGCGCACCGCCGTTGACGATACCGGGCGCATGGTGGAAACCGGCCGCCACGTCTACCGCGCTGACCAATACAGCTTTGAAATGACCCTCGTACAGCGCTAGCCCCACCCCACGGGAACCGCAGGAACCACTGGCAGCACTGACACAACTGACGAAGGAACCTCATGACCAATTGGGTTTATCCACTCGGCTCTGCCCGCGACGGCCACTGGGACGTCTCACTCGGCACCTCTGATTCCGCCCTGGCCGTGGACGGCTGGGCCCACACCGGCCTGAAGGTGGCCACACTGGCCCCGGGCGCCGCCGTCGACCTGCCCGTTGCGGCCGAGGAACGGATCGTCATCCCGCTCAGCGGGTCGTTCACCGCCACGGTGGAGGGCACCGCCTACGAGCTGGCCGGCCGCGGGAATGTCTTCACCGGTCCGTCCGACGTCCTGTACTCGGGTGTTGGCAAGGCAGTGAAAATTGCCTCGGCCGACGGCGGGCGCGTCGCCATCGCCACGGCACCGGCCCGCAACGACTACCCCACCCGGCTCGTCACGGCCGCGGAAATCCCGGTGGAGCTGCGCGGCGCCGGAAACTGCTCGCGCCAGGTACACAACTTTGGCACGCCCGCGGCGCTGGAGGCGGACCGGTTCATCGTGTGCGAGGTCATCACCCCGGCCGGCAACTGGTCCTCCTACCCGCCACACAAGCACGACGAAGAAAAGGCCGGCGAGACGGCGCTGGAGGAAATTTACTACTTCGAGACCCGGGTCGCCACCGGATCCCCCGCCCCGTCCGACGCGGACGCCATCGGCTACCAGCGTGTCTACGCCTCGGATGGCCGGCCCATCGATGTCAACGCCGAGGTCCGAACGGGTGACACCGTCCTGGTCCCCTATGGCTGGCATGGCCCCGCCATGGCCGCGCCCGGCTACGACCTCTACTACCTGAACGTCATGGCCGGCCCGGGCCCCGTCCGCGAGTGGCTCATCAGCGACGACCCCCACCACGGCTGGGTCCGGCAGACCTGGGATGGCGCCGACATCGACCCGAGGCTGCCCTTCGGCCGCTGATGGAACCCGGCCCTACGGTGATTGGGCTAGTCGAAACCGGGGTCCCGACAGGCCCGGTTGCCGGGGCTACAGGGCCACCCGAACCGGCGCGCCGGTGAGCAGGGACTCCTGGGCGGCGTCGGCCACCTTGGACGCCGCCACCGCATCCTCGGGCGTGCACGGGTTGGGGCGCAGGCCCTGGATGAGCTCCACAAACGCCTGCAACTCGCTGACGTAGGCGGCCTCGAAGCGCTCGGCGAAGGTCTGGTGCGGGGTTCCTGAGGGAAAGCTGATGCCGGCCTCGGCGGACTTAAGCGCCGCCTGCCCGTCCAGGCCGACCATGACAGACCCCTTCGAACCCTGGAGCTCCAGGCGGACGTCGTGCCCGGCACCGTTGTAGCGCGTGGCGGAAACCGTGCCGACGGTGCCGTCGTCGAAGGTGATCACGGCCAACGCGGTGTCCACGTCGCCCACTTCGCCGATGGCGGGGTCGCCGTTGTTGGAGCCCTTGGCGTAAACCTCCGTGATCTCCCGGCCCGTGAGCCAGCGCAGGATGTCAAAGTCGTGCACGGAGCAGTCGCGGAACAGCCCGCCGGAAGTGGCCAGGAACTCGACCGGCGGCGGCGTCATGTCCCCCGTGATGGCCCGCAGGGAATGGATCCAACCCAGCTCGCCGGCGTCGTAGGCGCGCTTGGCTTCGAGGTAGCCGGCGTCAAAGCGGCGTTGGTGGCCGATCTGGACGGTGCCACCCTTTTCCCGCACATAGTCAAGGACAGGCAGGGATTCGGCCACGTTGACACCGACGGGCTTTTCGCAAAACACGGGGATGCCCGCGTCGACGCCGGCCCTGATCAGCCCCGGATGTGTTGCGGTGCCGGTGGCGATCAGCAGCCCGTCAATGCCGGACGCCAGCAGGTCCTCCACGGAGGGCACAAACCCGGCCCCGAGATTGGCGGCGACCGTGCGGGCATGGTCAACAGCAACATCGGTGAGCTTCAGCTCTACTTGGACGGCAGGCGCCAGCAGTTCGTTGAGGGCGGCGATGTTGCTGGCGTGCATGACGCCGATGCGCCCCACTCCGACCAGGCCCAGGGTGATGGTTTTCATGCGCAGATCCTTTACAGTTGCATCGATTAGTGTCAGACGGCGGACTTGAAGAGGTGTTCGAGCTCTTCCAGGGACTTTCCCCGGGTTTCCGGAACGGCCTTCCTGACCCAGATGATGGCACAAATCTGCAGTGCCACGAAGATGAAGAACGTGGCGGAGATGCCGATCCCGGCCACGAGCTGCGGGAAGAAGAAGCCCACCAGGAAGTTCACGATCCACAACACGAAAACGCAGATGCCCATGGCCACTCCGCGCACATGCAGCGGGAAAATTTCGGACATGGTCAACCAGGTGACACAGCCGATGAACCCCTGCATGAACGCCAGGAAAACGACCATGCATATCAGCACGAGGTAGCCGCGCAGCAGGCCCTCGGGGACCAGCATGGACACCATTGAGAGCGCGAACAGCGACGATGCCGTACCGGTCAGCCCCGTGACAAGCATGAACTTACGCGGCAGCCGGGTCATGAAGTACATGCCGGCGATGACGGCCAGGACGGAGACAACGCCGTTGAGCACGTTGGCGATGAGCGCGCCCCGGTCGCCGAATCCCGAAGAGGAGAGAATGGTGGTGCCGTAGTACATGATGGCGTTGATGCCGCTGATCTGGTTGATGACGGCCATGCCCAGCCCCACGACAAAGATCCGCCGGATCCACGGCACGGCCAGGTCCTTCACGGTGCCCATCCTGGCCTGGTAGTCCTCGCGGGCGGCCTCCCGGACCTCATCGAACTCGGCGTTGACCTCGGAGGGTTCACGGGCCTTGCGCAGAACGTCAAGTACGTCGTCGAAGCGGCCACCGGCAGCCAGCCAGCGAGGGCTTTCCGGCAGCACCAGCATGCCGAACCACAGGACGACGGCGGGCAGCGTGGCAATGACGAGCATGTAGCGCCAGATGTGGCCGGCGTCGGGGAACAGGTTGCCCAACAGGGCATTGAAAGTGAACGCCAGGAACTGTCCCGTCACGATCATCAGCTCGTTTTGGGTCACGATCCGTCCGCGTTGGGCGGCCGGGGACATTTCGGCCAGGTACACCGGCACGATCACCGAGGCGCCGCCGACGGCAAGGCCCAGGACTGTGCGGGCCAGCACCAGGATCTCGGTGGAGGGTGCGGCGGAACAGCCGATGGTGGCGGCAATGAAGACGATGGCCAGGCCCATGATGGTCTTGCGCCTGCCGAAGCGATCGGAGAGCCGCCCTGCGCTAATGGCACCAAGGGCGGCACCGAGCAGCAAGGTGGAGGTGACAAGCCCCTCCGCCAACGGGGTCAGCCCCAGGTCGCGCTGCATGAACGGCAGCGCACCGTTGATGACGCCCGTGTCGTAGCCAAAGAGCAGCCCGCCGAAGGTGGAGAACAGCGCCACCTTGCGCATGAACTTCCGGGGGTTCGGCCGCACGGCAGCAGCCGGCCGTACGGAATGCTGTTCCGGGAGGGTGTTCATGAGGTGGTCCTGCCCAGGGCGCCCGCAAGATAGCTGTTGATCGTGGCAAGCTGGTAGCGCGAGACGTTTTCGGCGTCGTCGTCCTCGGCAAAGACGCTGGAGACCATGACGGTGTCCGCCCGGTCGAGGAAGCCGATCTCCTTCAGTCCGCCAAAGAACTCATCCCAGTTCACGTCGCCGTCGCCAATCTTCAGGTGCTGGTGCACGCGAACGGGGTTGCCGGGCGGGTTGGTGATGTAGCGCAGCCCGTGGGAGGCATGGTGGTCCATGGTGTCTGCCACATGTACCAGCCGCAGCTTGTCACCGGCGGCGCGCATGATCTCCAGCGGGGCATCCTTCATGTGGAAGCTGTGGGAGGCCACGTAGACCAGGCCCACGTTGGGCGAGTTGACGCCGCGGATCATGCGGATGGCCGCCAGCCCCTCCTCGACAAAGTCGTCCGGGTGCGGGTCGATCAGCAGGTCGATGCCCTCGCGCTCGATGATCGGCAGCAGTTCCTCCATGGAGCGGTAAAAGGCCCGTTCAGACTCCTCGGCCTTTTCGGGCCGGCCGCTGAATTCGGTGTTCATGGTCTTTACGCCCAGGTCCACGGCGATCTGGATGGCACGCTTCCAGTAGCGCACTGCAGCCTCGCGGGCATCCTCGTCGGGACCCGACCAGCGCAGCACGGGCAGAACCGAGGCAATCTCGATCCCGGCGTCCGCCACGGCTTTCTTCAGCCCACCCACCAGGGCGTCGTCGGCCTTGGGATGGTTGTAAAACGGGATGAAATCCGGGTGCGGGGTCAGCTGCATGTACTTGTACCCGAGGTCCGCCACGAGCTGCGGGAACTCCAACAGACCGTGGCTGTGGTGGAACGGCGTGGGGTCCAGGGCAATCTTCACGAAACTTCACTCCAATGCGTTGATAAATCTGCGTTAAATGGTGCGGGGAGTGGCGGCGTGCCGCCACTCCCCGGGCACTTAGCTGTAGAGGCCGGGCTTGGGTGCCAGCACGACGGCGGTCTTGCCGCCTGTCTTTTGCGCCTCGACCCCCGCTTCGCAACAGGCGGCGGTGGCGTAGCCGTCCCAGGCGGACGGCCCGCCGATCTCCCCGCGCAGGGCAGCATCCACCCACGCCTGGACCTCGACGTCGTAGGCGGCGCCAAAACGCTCCTCGAAGCCCGGGGTGACCCGGCCACCCCAGCGGCCCTGCGTGCGGACGTACGGACCGCCGTCACTGCCGATGTTCACAATGCCGTCCTCAAAGGAGGCCTGCGTGGCCACCTCGTAGCCGAAGCGGGCATTGACGTAAATTTCGACGTCGGCCAGGACGCCGGATTCCGTCTCGATCAGTACGTGCTGCGGGTCGTGCTGGCCCGCCGGGGCGTTGCGGGTGGGTTTGCCCAGGCGCACCTGCACGGAGGTGATTTCCTCGCCGGTGAAGAAGCGGATGGCGTCAAATTCGTGCACCACCGAATCGTTGATGAGCATCTCGTTGGTGAATCCGGCCGGGGTGTCCGGGTTGCGGTGCTGGTGGTGCAGTACCAGCAGCTCGCCCAGGCCGCCCTCGGTGATGATTCCGCGCAGGGCGGCGTATTCACTGTCGAAGCGCCGCATGAAGCCCACCTGGATGCGCTTGCGGCCCAGCCTGGCCTCGGCCTGGACCACCTTGAGGGCGCTTTCGGCGTCCGGGGTGAGGGGCTTTTCGCACAGGATGGGGATGTCCCGGTCCAGCGCCTTGAACAGGATGTCCTCGTGCAGGAAGCCGGGGGTGGCGATCAGGACGGCGTTCACGTCGCCGTTGTCCAGGGCCTCCTCGGCGCTGGCCAGGGCCACCGCTCCCGGGATGCCCTTGATGGCGGCCTCTGCGCGTGCCAGGTCAATGTCGACGACGGCAGCCACCTCGGCCCCGCTGATTCTCTCCCGCAGGCGGTTGATGTGGTCCGCCCCCATGCGGCCCGCCCCGATGACGGCGACGCGAAGTTTTTCGCTCATGTGCTTCTTCTTTCTTGTCTGTGGCCCGGCCTGTCCCCGGCGGCTGGCAGCGGAACCTGCCGGCACACGCGGGCGTGGCTGGTTCCGGGGCCCGGCCGGTTGGGGACCCCGCCAGTCATGGGACGTTGCTAGTTAACTCTGGTCCTGGAGCCGCAGCTGAGCAAATAGTTGCGGGTCCGCTTCGCGATGGGCATGGGCACATCAAACGCAACGGGGTACATGTCTTGTTCCACAATGCCAAAGATTGGCTTGTCCAGCGCCTCGACGGCCTCGATCACGGCGCGCAGGTCCGGCAGGCCGTTGGGCGGTTCCACCATGACCCCGGCCAGGTTGGCCGCGGCCCAGGTCAGGTTCTCGGCGTTGACGCGGGCCAGCACGTCGGGGTCAATCTGCTTCAGGTGCAGGTATCCGATGCGTTCGGGGTATTTGCGGACCAGTTCCAGGGAACTGGCCCCGCAGTACTCGGCATGGCCGGTGTCCAGGCACAGGTTCAGCAGTTCCGGGTCGGTCTGCGCCAGCAGGTGCTCAATGTCCGCCTGGCCGCCGACGTGTGCGTCTGCGTGGGGGTGGAACTGCTGTTTGAGTCCAAAGTCCTTCAGCAGGACCTCGCCCAGCCTGTTGTGGCCGTCAAACAGGTCCTGCCACTGCCGGGGGTCCAGGGTGCCGCTCTCCACTGCGTTCCCCGTGACGTCGTCGCGCCACATGGCGGGAATCACGACGACGTTGTCCCCGCCCATGGCGGCCGTCAGTTCGGCCACCTTGCGGGCGGGCTCCCACGCTTCCTCCCACTGGGCAGCGCCCCGGTGGAAGGCCGTGAACACGGTGCCGGCGGTGACCTTCAGGTCACGATCCGCCAATTCCTTGGCCAGGCGGGCAGGATCGGACGGCAGGTACCCGTAGGGGCCCAGCTCAATCCACTTGTACCCGGATTCGGCCACCTCGTCGAGGAAACGCTCCCAGGGGGTCTGCTTCGGGTCGTCGGCGAACCAGACGCCCCAGGAGTCCGGCGCCGTGCCGATGGTCAATTTGTTTTCAGTCATGATGGCTGGCTTTCCAGGATGCCGGCGGGCGGGCGTGTGGAAACCCGGGGTTCTACACGCCCAACCACCGAGGTTAGTTGGAGGGGAAGTTGTATGACGCACCGGACTCGTGCTGTGGTTCGGGCCAGCGGGAGGTGACGACCTTGGCACGGGTGTAGAAGGCCACGCCTTCCTCGCCGTAGATGTGCTTGTCGCCGAACAGCGAGTTCTTCCAGCCGCCGAAGGAGTGGTACGCCACGGGCACGGGGACGGGGACGTTGATGCCGATCATGCCCACGTGCACGCCGCGCTGGAACTTGCGGGCATTGGCGCCTGAGGACGTGAAGATCGCCGTGCCGTTGCCATAGGGGTTGGCATTGATCAGGGCGATGCCCTCCTCCACGGTTTCCACGCGCATGACGGCAAGGACCGGGCCGAAGATTTCCTCCGTGTAGGCGCTCATGTCCGCGGACACGCCGTCCAGGAGCGTGGGGCCAACCCAGTAGCCGTCTTCCTTGCCGGGGACGGTGAAGTCCCGGCCGTCGACCACCAGGGTGGCACCGGCGTCGGCTGCTTCACCGACGATCTTCTGCAGGCGCTGCTTGGAGGCGGCCGTGATCAGCGGCCCCATGTCCGCATCGGCGTCGGTGCCCTCGGCCACCTTGATGGCCTCTGCCCGTTCGCGGACCTTCGCCAGCAGGGTGTCTGCGGCACCGCCGACGGCGACCGCGACGGAAAGTGCCATGCACCGCTCGCCGGCGGAGCCGTAGGCGGCGGCGGAGAGGTGGTCGGCGGCGTTGTCCATGTCGGCGTCGGGCAGGATGATCGCGTGGTTCTTGGCACCGCCCAGGGCCTGGACGCGCTTGCCGTGGGCCGTGGCGGTCTCGTGCACGTACCTGGCGATGGGGGTGGAGCCAACGAAGGAGATGGCGTCCACATCCGGGTGCGTCAGCAGCCCGTCAACAGTGTCCTTGCCGCCGTGCAGCACCTGGAAGACGCCGTCGGGCAGCCCGGCTTCCTGCCAGAGCCTGGCCAGCAGCATCGGGGCGGAGGGGTCGCGCTCGGAGGGCTTGAGGATGAACGCGTTGCCGGTGGCGATGGCGATGGGGCACATCCACAGCGGCACCATGACGGGGAAGTTGAACGGCGTGATCCCGGCCACCACGCCCACGGGCTGGCGGAAGGAGAACACGTCAATGCCGGTGGAGGCCTGGTCCGAGTAGGCGCCCTTGAGCAGCTGGTTGATGCCGCAGGCAAACTCGATGACTTCCAGGCCGCGGCCGATCTCCCCGGCCGCGTCCGAGAGGACCTTGCCGTGCTCGGCGGTGATGAGGGCGGCCAGTTCGTCAACGTGGGAGGCGACAAGCTCGCGGAACTTGAACAAGACGGCGGTGCGCCTGGCCAGCGAATAATCTCCCCAGATTTCACTTGCGGCCTTCGCAGCGGCCACGGCGGTGTCCAGGTCCTCGCGGCTGGCCAGGCTCAGCTGTGCGGACACGGCGCCGGTGGCGGGGTTGTACACGGCTTGGGTTTTGCCGCTCGTGCCGGCAGTTTCGGCACCGTTGATGAAGTTTTTGATGGTGGTCCAGGTCCGTGTTGCCGTGTCAGTCATGGGATTCTTCCTTGGTGGGTGGTCGAGGGGAAGGGTGTGGATTAGGGGGATCTCAGCCCAGCAGCGTGCGCTGGCGGGCCTTGTGTTCGGTGTACGTGGTGTAGGCCTGTTGGGTGGATTGCAGGTCGGAGATTTCCGAGACCGGCACGTCCCACCAGGATTCGGAGCTGGGCGCGTCCAGGAGAGGGTCGGACTCGACGTGGATGAGCACCGGCCCGCCGCCCTCCGGTGCCGCCTTTGCGGCTGTGACAGCGGCCTCGAGGTCGGCCACCACGTTCTCCCCCGGCGTCACACGGATGACCTTCACGCCCAGGCTCTCGGCGTTCAGGGCCAGGTCGACCGGGAGCTTCTCGCCGTCGTCGAAGGTGTGGTGTTGGGCGTCAAGCGTGCGGTACTTGGTGCCAAAGCGCTGGGAGCCAAGCTGTTCGGACAGGGCACCGATGGACGCGTAGCCGTGGTTTTGGATCAGCACCACTATTAGCTTGATGCCCTCTGCGACGGCCGTGACCAGCTCGGTG
This sequence comes from Arthrobacter sp. SDTb3-6, assembly GCF_013376095.1. Taxonomy (GTDB): domain Bacteria; phylum Actinomycetota; class Actinomycetes; order Actinomycetales; family Micrococcaceae; genus Specibacter. The sequence goes on from NZ_JAAMFN010000046.1 coordinate 18,578, forward strand.
TGCATCATCAGGTAGGAGCCGTCCCCCACCATGACGACGACGTCGCGCTTCGTTCCGCCGCCGGCCGCCTCGGCAAGGGTGGCACGCTTGACGCCCAGGCCGCCGGGGATTTCGTAGCCCATGCAGGAGTACGCATATTCCACGTGGTAGCCGAAGGGATCGCGGATGCGCCACATCTTGTGCAGGTCCCCGGGCAGGGAGCCGGCCGCGCAGATGACCACGTCGGCGGCGTCCATGGCGCGGTTGGTGGCGCCGATGATCTCGTTTTGCGAGGGCAGCGGGGTGTATCGGGTGTCAAAGGCCTCGTCGACGATGGCGTCCCAGCGCTTCTTCTGCCCGGCGACCTGGTGTTCCAGGTCGGCGCCCACGCGGTATCCGCCCAGGGCCGCGTTGAGCTTCACGAGCGCCTTGCGGGCATCGGCGACGATGGGCAGCGCGGTGCCGTGCTTGTATGCGTCCAGCGGCGTGACATTGATGTTGATGAACGTCACCCCGGGGTTTTGGAACGCCGTGCGGGAGGCCGTCGTGAAGTCCTCATAGCGCGTGCCGATGCCGATGACCAGGTCGGCCTGGGCCGCGATGGCGTTGGCCGCCGTCGTGCCGGTGGAGCCGATGGCGCCCAGGGAACGGGGGTGGTTCCACGGCAGCACGCCCACGCCGGCCTGGGTGTTGCCGACCGGGATGCCCGTGGCGTCGGCAAACTTGGCCAGCTCGTCCTCGGCATAGGCATAAAGCACTCCGCCGCCGGCGACAATCAGCGGGTTCTTCGCGTTTCGGATGGCATCTGCGGCGCGGCGGATGTCGTCGTCGTCGGCCTCCGGGCGGCGGATGCGCCACTCGCGCGGCGCCAGGAACTCTTCCGGAACCTCAAACGCCTCAGCCTGCACGTCCTGGGGAAGCGAAATGGTGACGGCGCCGGTGTCCGCCGGGTCGGTCAGCACGCGCAGGCCATTGTGGAGCGCAGAGAACAGTTGCTCCGGGCGGGAGACGCGGTCGAAGTAGCGTGAGAGCGGCCGGAACGCGTCGTTGACGGAGACGTCATACGCGTCCGGACGTTCGAGCTGTTGGAGCACAGGGTCCGCCGCGCGGGTGGCGAAAACGTCGCTGGGCAGCAGCAGCACCGGGAGCCGGTTGGTGGTGGCCAGGGCGGCGCCGGTGAGCAGGTTGGTGGAACCCGGACCCACCGAGGTGCTCACGGCGAACGTGGCCCGGCGGCGGGTATGGCGGGCATAGCCGACGGCCTGGTGGGACTGTGCCTGTTCGTTGCGGCCCTGGTAGTAGGGCATGAGGGCGGGGTCGCTGAGCTGGTACTGCTTCAGTGCCTGGCCCACACCGGCCACGTTGCCGTGCCCGAAGATGCCGAACATGCCCGGGATGAGCCGGCCGCGGTACTCCTGGGCGCCGACCTTGTCCACCGCGTACTGCCTGCCCAGGAATTCCACCACGGCCTGGGCCACTGTCATTGTGCGTGTTGCTGTTGCCATGGGGCTACTCCTGCGGGCTCGTGGAAGGACTGTTCAGGGACGGCTGGCCTGTGAGCAGAGATGCGGCCGTGGCGATTGCCCCGGCAACATTGCCGTCCTGCGGGTACAACACCGTGCGGCCGACCGTCAGGCCCTGGACCCCGGGCAGGGCCAGTGCCGCGCCCCAACTGGCGAATACCTCATCGGCTCCGGCGTCGGGGTCCCCGCCGAGCAGCACGGTAGGCATGGTGGTGGAGGCCATGACGCGTTCCATTTCGGGCACGACGGGCAGCTTCATCCAGGTGTAGGCGCTCGTGGAGCCCAGGCCGGAGGCGATGGCGACGGACTTGATGACCGCGTCGGTCGAGAGGTCATTGCGGACCTTGCCGTTCTCCCGCACGGACAGGAACGGCTCAACCATGGCGATGAGCCTGCGTTCGGCCAGCGAATCAATGGCCTTGGCCGTGGCCTCAAGCGTGGCGACGGTGTCCGGGTCGCCGAGGCAGATGCGGGTGAGCATCTTGCCGCCGTCGGCGCCCAGGGCTTCCAGCGCCTGCGCGGTGTGGCCGGTGAAGCGGTCGTCGATCTCGTTGACGAGCCCGGCCAGGCCGCCGCGGTTCATGGATCCAAACACCAGCTTTCCCTCAAGGGCCCCCAACAGCAGCAGGTCGTCCATGATGTCCGGGGAGGCGAGGACGCCGTCCACGGCCGGGTTTGCCAAGGCGAGCTGCAGGCGGTCCAGCAGGTCCAGCCGGTCAGCCATGGCCGTCGGGTTGGTACCCACGCCAATGGCGCCGCGGGCCGGGTGGTCCGCGGCAACAATGAAGTTTTGCGTGCCGTACTTCACGCCCGGGTGGCGGCGGCGGGACGCGGCGGCCCGTGCGACGGCGGCCGGGTCCTCCAGGCGCAGTGCCGTCAGGTGGGCGTAGCGGCGCGGGTCGTTGTCCACGCCGGCTGCGGGGGTGGCGGTCATCGGGGTGATCATTTGAGTGCGCCTTCCGTGGCATGTCCGGGGAGAACGGCCCCCGGCACCAGCTGGCCGCGTTTGGCCAGCAGCGAGGTGACCTCTTCCGGCGTCGGCATGGCGTCGGCGCAGGAAAGCCGGGACGCGACGATGGCGCCAGCGGCGTTGGCATAGTCCAGCACCTGGGCGAGCGGCCAGCCGGCCAGGAGCCCGTGCACGAACGCTCCGCCGAAGGAGTCGCCGGCGCCGAGGCCATTGACTGTTTCGACGGGGACGGGGGCCGAGACAACGCGCTCGGTGGCCGTCTTGGCCATGACGCCCTCATGCCCCAGCTTGACGACGGCGATCTCGACGCCCGCGGCCAGCAGGCGGTCTGCCTGCTCGTCGGGCGTTCCTTCGCCCACGGCGACGGCGCATTCCTTGTCATTGCCGATGGCAACAGTGACGTGGGGAAGGATCTTGGCGACCTGCTCGCGGGCCGCGTCCTCGGAGTCCCAGAACATGGGGCGGTAGTCCAGGTCGAGGATGGTGAACTGGCCCTCTGCCAGTTCAGTGCGGGGGCGGGCCAGGTGGGCGGCCAGGTGGGCGCCGCGGCTGGGCTCCTGGCACAGGCCGGTCACTGTGGACCAAAAGACGCGGGCGCCCTTGATGGCGGCGGCGTCCAGCTCGCCGGCGGCGATCTGCCAGTCCGGTGCTGTGGGGAGGCGGCCGTAAAAGTAGAGCGGGAAATCCTCCGGCGGCTTGATGGCACAGAAGGTGACGGGGGTCAGCAGTTCCGCCACCGGCAGGACAAACTGGTCATCCACGTTGAACTTCTTCAGTTCGCGGTGCAGGTAGCGGCCAAAGGGGTCGTTGCCCGTGCGGGTGATGACGGCGGCCTTGCGGCCGTGGCGGGCCGCCGCGACGGCAACGTTGGTGGCCGATCCACCCAGGTATTTTCCAAAGGACGTGACATCTTCCAGACCCATGCCAACGTCGTTGGGGTAGATGTCGACGCTGATGCGCCCGATGGTAAGCAAGTCATGGCTCACGATGATCAAAAGGACCTTTCACTGGGGAACGCGCCTTGGAGCAGGAGATGCAGGATGGTCGTCCCGCCATGCGCCTCCCATGTGATGATCGGCACATGTACTACTTTGCATGAAAAATCATGTCCTGTCAAAGGTTTGTTCTGACATAAGAACATTAATCAATATTTGGCCGGGCAAAGCGGGCCGGCGCGGCCGTGCGGCTACGCTGCGGAAGGTGCGGGGACGGCAAGTTCGCCCGTCATGTACTGCGCGCGGCCAAAGCCAAAAGACCAGTCGTCCGCGATGTTTTCGCTGTAACCGATAAACACGTCCGCGCCCGCCACCCCCACGCGGGCAAGGTTTGCCGCAATGGTGGCAAACAGCGCCCGCTTGGCCGTCTGCGGGCGGCCCTGCTGGGTGAAGATCTGGATCATGACGACATCGCCACTTCGCCCAAAGCCCAAACCGGCATCCTGGGCCACGATCTGGCCCGCCTTGTGCTCGGTCATGACATGGAAGTAGTCCCGTTCCGGAATGCCAAATTCAGCCACGATGGCATCGTGGATGGCGCGGCTGACGCCCTGCAATCCTTCCGGCGCGCGGCCTTCGTTGACGTCTATGCGTACCAGCGGCATTTTCCAGCTCCTTTGATAGTTTGTCCTGTCATATTATCAAATTAAGCGGGCCGTGCCCAGGGTTGGCTCGGGCGCCTGTTCACGGAGACGGCAATGCGCCCCGGGAACCATGACTCCCCGGAGCGCATTGCCTGCCCTGCGGCGCGGACGGCCGCCGGCTACCCGGCGGCGGTGGTGAACGCGGCCCGGAACGCGGCCAATGCCTCGTCGCTGTCTCCCCGCGCCCAGGCCTCCATGCCCACGGTCCCCCCATAGCCTGCGGCGGCCAGGGCCCGGTGCACGGCGGCGTAGTTGATCTCGCCTGTGCCGGGTTCGCAGCGGCCAGGCACGTCGGCCACCTGGATCTCGCCGATGTGGGGCAGGGAGGAGCGGACCAGCTCGATCAGGTTCCCCTCCCCCATTTGGGCATGGTAGAGGTCCAGCATCATTTTCGCGTTGGGGTGACCCACCGCCTCTACCAGCGAAAGGGTATCCTTGGCGCGCGCCAGCGGAATGCCGGGGTGGTCCAGGACAGTGTTGAGGTTTTCCAGGCAGAACGTGATCCCATGCCTGGCGCCAAGTTCACCAAGCCGCTCCAGCGTGCGGGCACCGGTCAGCCACATGCGGCCCGAGGACCGGTGGACGGGGCGGGCGGCATGGCCGTCTATGAGTTCGGCGGAGTGGACCACCATGCGCGGGATTCCCAGCTCGACGGCGGTGGGAATGAGTTCGGCGGCGGTCCGCACCACGTGCTCGCAGCTGTCCGGGTCCACGAGGCTGCCGGACGTGTAGCCGGTCATGGAGGAAAAGACGGCACCCGTTGCCTTGAGCGCCTTGATGTCCTTGGTGCGCGGGTCCCATATCTCGACGTCGAACCCGGCGTCGTGGATGCGGCGCACCCGTTCCGGGAACGGCAGCCCCGTGTGGACCATTTCCGCGCAGACAGCGAGCCGCATCAGGCACCCGCCACGTGGGCGGGGCGGGCGACGCCGGCCGGCGCCCCGGTGCGCACGGATTCAATGCACGCCAGTGCGGTGGCCAGCGCCCGGCGCGCGTCGGCCCCGCCGGGAGTGGTCCCCTTTCCCACAATCTCCGGCAGGCCCGCAATGCCGGCGGCAAAGTCTGCCAGCTCGTCAGTGTAGGCCTGCTTGAACAATTCGATGTTCAGTCGCGGGGTGTCGGCGGAGAGTCCTGCGGCCGTGTACCGGCGGGCCGCGGTTTCAGTGCTGCGCCCGGCCTGGACCATGCCCTTGGAGCCAAACACCTCGCCTCGGATGTCATAGCCGTAGAGGGCGCTGAAGCTGGCTTCGGCGACGGCCACCGCGCCGTTGTCGTAGCGGATGGTCACCACAGCCGTGTCCAGGAAGCCGTGGTCCTTGTACGCGGGCTCCACGAGCGCGTCGGCCACGGCGTACACCTGCACGGGCTCGGCGCCCGCGTTGAACCAGTTCAGGGTGTCGAAGTCGTGGATGAGCGTCTCCATGAAGACTGTCCACGGCGGGGTCTTGGCTGCGCCGGGGATGCTGCCGGTGCCGGGGTCCCGGGTCAGCGAGCGCAGCAGCTGGGGCGTGCCCACCACGCCGGAGTCAATGTCCCGCTTGGCGGCCAGGAAGTCCTCGGCGTAGCGGCGGTTGAAGCCGACCTGGAAGTTCACACCCGCCCGCCCGACGTCGGCCAGCGCGGCATCCAGCTCTTCCAGGTCCAGACCCGCCGGCTTTTCGCAGAACACGTGCTTTCCGGCGCGTGCGGCCGCAGAGATGAGCTGCGCGTGGAAGCGGACCGGGCTGGCGATGATGACGCCGTCGATGGCCGGGTCGGTGAACAGGTCGCCAGGATCAACGGTCACCTTGGCCACCCCCAGGCGGTCCGCCAGGCCCCGGGCATTGTCAAGGAAGGGGTCCGCCACCGCCTCCAGCACCGCGCCGGGAATCCGGCGGGCCACGCTTTCGGCATGGAAGGCGCCAATCCAACCGGCGCCGATGAGTCCGAGTCGGACGGGCCGGGAGTCCACGGCCGGTGTTGGTTGCAGATATGTCATTGTTCAGTCCGTTCGATAGTGCCGGCAAGCACGCCGGCAGCATGTGAATTGCCGACTAGATCGATCTAGAAGCGCTGTGGATCAAGTTTTACACGATCCGGGACAAAAAACTAGATCGATCCACTAAACTGGCCGGATGATTGCCGGATCCCGGGACTTCCCATGACAGCCGCCCCACGCCCCACCATGGCTGACGTTGCCGCAGCGGCGGGTGTCTCCCGCGCCCTCGTCTCGATCGTCATCCGCGGCGCGGCCGGGGCCAGCGAGTCCACGCGGGCACGTGTTCTTGACGTGGCGCGGGATCTTGGTTACCGCCCGGACACCCGGGCCCGGCTGTTGCGCAGCAGCAGGACCCGGCTGCTGGGTGTTGTCTTCAACGTCACGGAACCGTTCCACGCGGAGCTCGTCGAATTGCTTTACGTGGCTGGCGGGGCCCGTGGCTACGCGGTCACGCTCAGCGCCACAGGCCCCAGGCGCAGCGAGCAAAAGGCCATGGAATCGCTGCTGGATCTTGGGGTCGAGGCAGCCATCGTCATCTCCCCCGCCACCCCTGCGGCCCGGCTGGCCGGTACACCCGTGCCTGTCGTGGCCATGCTCGATGCACCGGGAGGCCCCCGGGCCGGTGTCGTCAGCAGTGTCCACACCGACGAGGCTGCCGGAATCCGGCTGGCAATCCGGCACCTGCGCGGGCTCGGGCACCGGCACATCGCCCACCTGGACGGAGGGGAGGCGGTCGGGTCCGCGGCCCGGCGCCTGGCGTACGCGCAGGCCATGGCGGCAGAGGGCGTTCCTCCGCTAATCTTCCATGGCGGCCCGCTGGAGTCCGATGGCTCCCGTGCGGCCCGGGAACTGCTCGCCGCGATGGGTGCCCGGGCAGGTACGGGGCATGACACCCGGGAGGGGACCGCCAAGGGCCGTGCCGCCGGGGCGCCCACCGCCGTCGTGGTTTTCAACGACCGCAGCGCGTTGGGAGCCCTGGACACCTTCCGCACGGCAGGGCTGGACGTGCCCGGCGGACTGTCGGTGGTGGGTTATGACAACTCGCGCATGGCGCGGCTGGAGCACATCAACCTCACGAGCATCGGACAGGACGGCCAGGCACTGGCAGAAGCCGCCGTTGCCGCCGCAGTGGATCGGATCGCCGGTGGGCCCGTGCGGGAAGCGGTGGTTTCCCCGTGGCTGGAGCCAGGAGGGACCACCGCGGCGCCTACTCCCCCGGGTAGCTGATGCCCAGCTGGCCGCGGATGCGGTCGGCCAGCTCCAGGGTGCGGATCGAGGCGGCAGGGGTTCGCTGCGCCACAGCCGTCCGCCCGGCATGGATGGCGCATGCGACGGCTGCCGCCTCATGATGCAACCCCTCGAAGTGGGCGCCCGCGGGCTCCTCGTGGCGCAGGACCGTCCCGTCCGGATAGTGGATACTGAAGCCGCCGGGCATGTTGAACCTGCCGTCAAAAGTCAGGGTTGCGGCCGTGCCGACGATGCTGGCGCTGGTCGGCGTGAAGTTGTGTAATTGCGTGTTTACCACCGCCTGGGCTCCGTCACTGAAGGCCATGACGGCCGATATTTGCCCGTTGACGCCCGACTCAAGGTCCGTCCCGACAGCGGCGAGTTGCACGGCCTCGCCCAGGATGTCGGTGATGAGCGCCAGAGGGTAGGTGCCCAGGTCAAGCAGGGGACCTCCGGCGAGGGCGGGGTTGAAGATGCGGTGGCCCGGTTCGAAGTGCTCCCCGTATTCGGCCAGGACTGTTGTCACTCGGCCCAGTGCACCGTCGTCGAGAAGCTGCCGGAGAACGTCGAACTTGGGCAGGAAAGCCGTCCACAGCGCCTCCGCGGCGAACAGCCCGGCAGCATCGGCGCGGTCGCGGATGTCCCGGGCCTGTGCCGCGTTGACGCCGATGGGCTTTTCAACGAGTACGTGCTTGCCGGCATCCAGCGCCAGTACGGCTGCGGCGTGGTGGAAGTTGTGCGGCGTGGCCACATAGATAACGTCCACGTCGGATTGAACCAGTTCCTCGTAGCTGCCGAAGGCGGCAGGAACGTCGAACTTTTTCGCAAACGCCTGCGAACGCCCCGGTGACCGGGAACCGACAGCGGCGATTATCTGCCGCGTGTGCGCCCGGACGGATTCCGTGAAGCGTTCGGCAATCCAGCCCGGGCCCAAGATGCCCCAGCGCAGGACGGGTGCGTCCATGGAGTCCGGGACGCGGGCCGTCGGCAGCACCCTGGTCTTGGCGGGCGGCGTGTGCGTTGTCGCGTCCTCGGCCGTCACGAGTAGTCGACCGGGACAAAGGTGCCGGCATGGCGTGCGGCGAGGATGAGCGCCTCCGCGGCCTGTGCCGCCCGCAGCCCGTCCCGTGCGGTGGCCAGCGGCGATGATTCACCGCGTTGAAGGGAATGGATCCAGGCCTGCAGCTCAAGGCGGTAGGCGTCGGCAAACCTCGGCCGCCAGTCCTCCGGATAGGGTGTGGAGCGCGTGCCGGCGGCATTGGTGGCAACCAGCGCGGGTTCAGCCAGGGATGCGGTGCCCCGCTCGGCCACTACCTCACACCGGGTGCTGTAGCCGAACTGTGCGTTGAGGAACAGCTCCAGGGTGCTCAATACGCCATCAGCCGTGCGGAGCAGGATGAAGGCGGGGTCGTGCAGGCCCGTGGGTGCCGCCGTCGAACGCTTTCCGGCGAGCCAGGCCACCTCGGCGATGGGGGAACCGAGCAGCCAGGGGATGGAATCGAGTTCGTGGATGGCGGAGTTGGTCACGGCGGAGGCCGTGGTCGCGTCCGGCGCGGAGCCGGTGTTGCGGCTCACGCAATGGACCATCAGCGCCTGCCCCGCCTCGCCGGAGGCGGCGAAGCGGCGCAGTTCCCGGTGACCTGGGTCAAAGCGGCGCATGAAGCCCAGCGATAGCAGCGAGCGTCCCGTCGTGGCCGTAATTTCCTCATCCGCAGCCACCACCGCCCGGCACTCCTCCACCCCGGGGGCCAGCGGCTTCTCGCACAGCACCGGCTTCCCGGCCTGCAGGCAGTCCAGGATGAACCCGGCGTGCGTTGAGTCGTGGGAGGCGATAACGACGGCGTCCACCTTCGTAGAGCGGATGAGTTCCCGTGCGTCAGTGGTGGATCGGGCCCCAGCCGCAGCCGCCACGGACGCCGCCCGGTCACCGTCGATGTCCGCGACGTGGCTGACGGCGGCGCCGCTGATGGCTGTGGCCAGGTTGGTGACGTGGTCCGTGCCCATGATTCCGGCGCCGATGACGCCGAGCTTGATGGTCATATGAAGGTTCCCCTGGTGGCTGATTTGGCTTGCGTCGAGCTGCGGCGGGCCGGCCGTAGCGGGCCCGCCGCTTCCT